>JAEYCB010000040.1 GCA_023404345.1 Bacillota bacterium | reverse complement strand
CCTCCCGTAGGAGTTTGGACCGTCTCTCAGTTCCAATGTGGCCGATCACCCTCTCAGGTCGGCTACTGATCGTCGCCTTGGTGGGCCGTTACCTCACCAACTAGCTAATCAGACGCGAGCCCATCTTTCACCGGATTGCTCCTTTGACCCCTCTCTCATGTCAAGAGCGTGGTCTCATGCGGTATTAGTGCAACTTTCGCTGCGTTATCCCCCTGTGAAAGGCAGGTTGCTCACGCGTTACTCACCCGTCCGCCGCTAGAATTACCAGAATCCATCCGAAAACTTCATCCGGCAATCCCCGCTCGACTTGCATGTGTTAGGCACGCCGCCAGCGTTCGTCCTGAGCCAGGATCAAACTCTTATGTTTAATTCCTGTTACGCTCCAGATTTCTCTGGCTCGCATTTTCACTCAATTCATTGACTGCTTGCGTTTCTTCCTTATTTTCTTACTCTGTATCGTTTTCAAGGTTCGTTGCTCTCGAGCGAGCTTGTCTATAATACCACTGTTCGGATTCTATGTCAACACCTTTTTTCAAATTTTTTTGATTTTTTTGATGCTAGCGTTTTCTCCTTATTTTGAGCCAAATGAACACGCTGTAAATTCCCTTTTTCCGTGCTGCTTCCCTTTAGGTTTTATGGTATACTGAATTTGTATATTCTTTTGCACTCATTTGTCGAACGGCGGCGAACGATTTTTCGCCCGGTCGACATCATTCCCACAAACCTGTCATGGCGTAGCGTCCCATCCATAAGGTATGATAGGGACAAGCCCGCCGCGACAGCCGCATGCCGCCCCGGGCGGCAGAACAGGAGTAACCCCTTGGCCAAGGAAAAAACCTGCTATGTCTGTGCTTCCTGTGGGTATGAAACCGCCCGTTGGCTGGGCTGCTGTCCAGACTGCGGCGAGTGGAATACCTTCGAGGAACGCAAAACGGTCCCCCCCACCTCCGTTGCCAACAAAACCGCCGAGAAGGCGGCTCGGTATCAGACCGCCCAAAAAAGCGAAGCCATTCCGTTAAGTCAGGTGCAGGAGCGCTCCATGCCCCGGTCCTCCACAGGCAATGAGGAGTTGGACCGAGTGCTGGGGGGCGGTCTGGTACCGGGCAGCGCCATTCTCATCGGCGGTGATCCGGGCATTGGCAAAAGCACGCTGCTTTTGCAGGTAGCGGGCAGCTTAAGCCAACAGTGCCGTGTGCTCTACGTTAGCGGCGAGGAAAGCGCCCATCAGATCAAGATGCGCGCCTCACGCATTGGCGTTCCTCAGGAAACGCTTTACGTGCTTACCGAAAACGACGTGGAAAGCGTGCTGGAAAAATGCGGCCGATTGCAGCCCGATGTTCTGGTCATCGACTCTATCCAGACCATGGTATCACAGGATAGTGCAAGTGCGCCGGGCAGCGTGTCGCAGGTAAGGCAGAGCGCGGGTGCAATCGTGCGCTTCGCAAAGGAAACAGGCACCTCTGTATTTATCGTGGGACACGTTACAAAGGAAGGCAGTCTCGCCGGTCCCCGTGTGCTGGAGCACATGGTGGATGCGGTGCTCTACTTCGAGGGCGACCGCCAACATGAATACCGACTGCTCCGCGCGGTAAAGAATCGCTTTGGCTCGGTCAACGAGTTGGGCGTCTTTGAAATGCGCGCCGAAGGTATGGTGCCTGTGGCTAACCCCAGCGAAAGTCTCCTCAGCCAGCGCGCCCGCGGCATCAGCGGCAGTGTGGTTCTGTGTACGCTTCAGGGCAGCCGTCCCATCTTGTGTGATCTGCAGGCCCTGGCAGCCCGGTCGTTCTATTCTGTGCCCAAGCGCACGGTGGACGGCATGGATTCCAGCCGCGTGGCCTTGCTTCTGGCGGTGATGGAAAAGCGCGCCGGTAAAAAGCTGTTCGATCAGGATGTGTATATCAACGTAGCAGGGGGCCTGGCTCTGAGCGATCCCGCGGCCGATCTGGCCGTGTGCGTGGCTGTGGCCTCCAGCCTAATGGGCTTTACACTTTCCCCCACCCTCAGCGTCATGGGTGAGGTGGGCCTCTGCGGCGAGGTCCGTCCTGTGGCGCAGGCCGAACGGCGTGTGGCCGAATGTGTCCGGCTGGGCTTTACGGATATTCTGTTGCCCCGGCAGAATCTCAAGCGTCTTCGTCCCATCGACGGGGTACGAATGACGGGTGTGGACACGCTGATGCAGGCCCTCGCTGTGGTAGGCTGATCATTTCCCTACTTTAAAAACAATTGTGATCCAGAAAGCAGGTTGTAGTAAATCATGAAAAACAAAACAGTGGAAAAGCTGATGCGTTTTCTCATTACGCTCCTTGGGGCAGGCATCGGCGCGGCGCTGGCGGCGCTGATTCTGCCGTTGTTTTCCCGGTGGTACCCGCTGCAGTCTCCCTATGCGCCCATTGCGCTGTACGCCGCCTTGTGTTTGATTGCCTCCGCCGTATGCTTCGCCTTTTCCAGTGCCATTATTCGTCGCACAATGAAGCTGATTGCGGCCATCGAGCGCCGGTGGGACGCGATGCCTACCCAGCAGATCGTCCTCACTTCCATAGGGATGATCATGGGGCTTGTGGTAGCCGCTCTGATTACGCAGCTTATCCTTTCCGCAGGGGCCAGTCTGATCACCATCAGTTTCAGCGCCTTGACCTATGTGGTGCTTGGCTATGTGGGTCTTCGAATCGGTTCCCACCGCTACCACGGCGGCAAATTCCTGCATTTGCGCCGGCATCTGCGTCGTGCCGCCGAGGCCGGAATTCTGGGCGATCCCGATCTCCTCATGTCCGAAGATGACGAGGATGAGGAAACGGCCGACAGCTCCGCCTTTCAACCTCCTCGCAAATATCTGGACACCTCGGTCATTATCGACGGTCGGGTTCTGGACATCGTAAAAACCGGTTTTCTGGAGGGCGATATCGTGGTTCCGCAGTTCGTGCTGGCTGAGCTGCGTCACATTGCCGACAGCGGCGACAGTCTGCGCCGTGCGCGGGGCCGACGGGGGCTGGACGTGCTGGCCAAGCTGCAAAAAGAACTGAAAACGCCCATCGTCGTAGATGAAACGGATTATCCAGATCTGGAAGAGGTAGACGTTAAGCTTTTGCGCCTCTGCCGCGAAAAAGGCGGCACCGTGGTCACCAACGACTACAACCTCAATAAAGTGGCTGGCGTAACGGGACTGCGTGTACTCAATATCAACGATTTGGCCAATGCTCTCAAACCCATGCTCATGGCTGGCGAGGAACTCACCGTGCAGATTGTGCGCGAAGGCAAGGAACCGGGCCAAGGCATAGCCTACCTGGATGACGGCACTATGATCGTCGTGGAAAACGGCCGGCGGTACGTGGGGGAAACCGTATCTGCCGTGGTTACCACTGTGCTTCAAACCAGCGCCGGCCGTATGATCTTTACCCGGCTCAAACCCGCAGACGAAAAAGCCGGCTGAATCGCCCAAAAACAAACAAATGCCCGGAGGAATCTGTACCTCCGGGCATCTGTTTATTTATCAATGGGCGCGCAACCGCCCAAAAGCTCAGGAAAGAAACGCATGCTGTCCTTGTCCGTGATCTGCCGAATTACGCGGCAGGGAACGCCGGCCGCCAGCGAACCCGGTGGTATATCCCGAGTAACTACACTGCCTGCGCCAATCACGCATCCGTCTCCAATCGTCACTCCGCCGGTCACCACCACGTTGGCGCCCAACCACACGTCATTGCCGATGGTCACGGGCCTTGCGTAGCACACATGCGCGGGTTGCCCACCCGGCCCGAGCATACGGCGGCGTTCGTCGGGCAGCAACGGGTGTACAGGTGTAACGATGGTCACGTTTGGGCCGCAGCTCACATCATCGCCGATGGTCACACGTGCATCATCCTGAATGGTCAAATTGAAATTTCCAAAGAAACGTTTACCAATGGTCGTATGCGTACCGTAGTGAAACTGCACCGGCCCCTGGATAAAACCGTCCTCACCCATGGCGCCCACAATCTGCGCAAGCAATGCAGCACGGGTTTCCACATCATCTTCAAAAGTCTGGTTGTAGCGCTGGCACAGGTTATGCGCACGCAATTTTATATCCCGCAGTTCCTGTGCGCCTGGCCGAAACAACAGGCCCTGAAAGATGCGCTCCTCCTCCGTCATGAAAAACCGCCTCCTGTCTGCCACCATTGTAACAGACAGGAAGTCCCGTTTCAAGAGGACGGCTCCAGACGAATGGCTTGTCGCGTACACACCGTTTCCAAAAAACACGCGTCGTGTTCCACCACCAGCAACGTGGGCGCATAGCGCAGGATGAGCTTTTCAACCTGCCGTCGGCTCAAAACGTCAATATAATTAAGTGGCTCATCCCATAGATAGAGATGTGCAGGCGTACACAGGCTTCTAGCCAGCAATAGTTTCTTTTTCTGTCCCTGGCTCAATTCGCTCAGGTCCTGATCAAAGTGTTCCCGGCTCATATCCATATTGCGCAGAATCGCTTTGAACAGCGTTTCATCCAGCCCATTTCGCTGGATAAAATCCCGCATGCCGCCGCAAAGTCCCTCCGCCTCCTGCGGTACATAAGACATGGTCAATCCGGAAGCGATACTTATCTTTCCTTCCAGCGCCCCGCCCACACCGCACAGTGCCTTGAGTACGCTGCTCTTGCCCGCGCCGTTGGGCCCGGTCAGCGCCACGCGGTCCCCTCGGCGGATGTCAAAACGTATCCCCTCGCACACGCCGCGTCCATCATAGCGTACCGCGCCCTCCTCCACGCGCACCAGCGTTTCTTTGGAATGGCGCAGCACTGTCAGCCGCAGTTCTCCCACGCGCTCCACGTTATGAAGCAGGCCGCGCTTTTCCTCCACGGCACGCTCGCGGCGGCGCTGCGTGTTGGTAGATCGTTTCATCAGGGCGGCGCTCCGCGCGCCCACATAGCCTCGGTCCACCGCCGCCGTTTCGCTGGGTGCAACATGGAACTTTCCCTTTTCGCAGCGGTCACTCCATCGTGCAGCACGGCGCGCGCTTTCCTCCAGCCGTACGATAGCGCGCTTAAGGTCCTCGTTGCGCGCTTCCTCCCAGGCATTCTGTTGATCGAAGCGTTCCTGCCAAGCATCATAATCACCCTGCATTACCCAGGCATCACTTCGATTCAGCGCCAGCACATGATCGACACAGCTGTTAAGGAAGGTGCGGTCGTGGCTCACCAGTAAAAAGCCATCCTTGCGCCTGAAATAGCGTGCCACCAGCTCACGTCCATGTACATCCAAGTGATTGGTCGGCTCATCGATCAAAGGATAGGCGTCCTCCCGCGCAAACAGTGCGCTGAGCAGCGCCTTGGTTTGCTCACCCTTGCTGAGTGTCCCAAAGGGACGGTCCAGTGCCTCTTCCGTTACGCCCAGCAATTTCCATTCCCGTAGGATGCGCCATTCCTCTGCTCCCGGAGCCGCCCGCCGCAGCACCTCCAGAGCCGGCAATGAGGCATCCGAAACCTCATAGGGAAAGTATACCGCCTCCAGCGGCAGGTCGATTGCGCCCTCAAAGGGCATGTGCCCCATCATCAGGTGCAGCAGCGTAGTTTTTCCGCGCCCGTTTCGGCCGATCAGCCCCAGTCGCCAGCCGGTGTCCAGGTTTAGGTTCAGATGTTCAAAAACGGGCTCGCCGCCCGGATAGGCAAAGGTGAGATCTCGGATGGACAGTTGCATATCTGGCATCTCCTTTCCATAGGGAAAGGGCAAAAAAGCGCAGCAAAAAAGGAGCCTTCCGGCTGCGCTTGTCTGCCATGGCAAAGCCGCCCCCGCGCATGCGCGGAAAGCGTTTGCTCCTTCCCCGTCCAGTCAATATGAGCGAGGTCTTGGCAGACTTATTTGCGCATCCTTTCAACTCCCTTTTCTAATATGATGAAGGCATTATACCACGTAGCAGCCGCCCTGTCAAAATGCGTTGGTGCTGGTTAACAGGTAGTGCAAATAGTATACCGACGAATAGGCATGCCACAGGAATAGTCCGCCTACCGCTGCATAGCCCAGTCCGCGCACGGAGCACAACGCACCCGACCGCATATCCTGTGCAAACGAGCGCAAAAACACACCCGTCATCACCACCCACAGGAAAAATGAGCTGCTGTTGGCCGCCCAAGTGAAATTGCCATGTCCCTCCCGCATGCCCGTTTCACGGAAGGCCATAGCCTCCAGCACGCTGAAAACAGTCATGAGCAGTGCCAGCACCACCAGCCGGTCCTTGAACATTCCCTTACGGTAGCAGGCGATCACGGCCATAAGCGGACAAGCAGACATCATAAGCGTGTTTCTCACAGCCACCCAGGCAGTTTCCGCCGTAATGCCAATTTCCACGCCACTGGTAAACTCTACTACCACGCCCGTATAATACAGGTAGCTCAGCAGGAAATATCCCACCGAAGGCAGAAACGCCAGTACAATCTGTCCAAAATAGCGCCATTCGCCTCGATGGCGGAACACCTCTACCAGATACATCACAAACGCAGCGGGCAAAAGTGCCTGCATAAACGTAGGCTTGCAGGCCACGCTTCCCATGCACAAAACCGCCAGTACCGCAATCTTCCACCAAGGAAGCAGTACATGCTGCTTTCCTGCCTCCACCTGGCACGCAAATTCATACCAGCTGTGTGCAAGCCACGGCATAACCAGCATCATGGCAGTCGTTACAATCTGCTGGGTAGGATTGTGCCATACGTTGGGCGAACCTACGCCCCGATACACCGCATCAGATACAGACATGACCAGCACGCCTGTCACAATCATCAAAAACGCGCTCAGCCCCAATACCGCCCAGCGGTTGGCCTGTTCGCCCGCCATAGCTCCCACCAGCCAATAAGTTAAAAGGAAGGTGATGCTTTTGCACAATGCGCACACGCCTGCAGCCGCATGGCCCAGCGGAACGCCCAGCTGGTAAAGCGTACTGACCGCAAGATGCCACATGGGATAGGACAGGCGGCTGGTGATGGAGTGCAGATCAGTAAAGTCAAAATCATGCGCAATCATCGCATGGATGTAGAGATCGGCGTTCTGGTAAGCAAATTCCCTAAGGAACATAAAATAGGCGCCCGCAAACACCAGTGCCAGCACGATCATTGCCGGCGCGTTGAAGGCGCGCCCCTTCCAAACCGTTTTCCCGGATACCACGGGGTCATGCGTCATTGGCAGAATCTCCTTATCTGAGGGCCGTATGCCCGGTCTTGAAAGTAGAATGGCCCGTCAATGGCAGGTCATCCCTTGGCGGTATAGCGGTGCTGTTTGATACGGTCCAGTCCTTTCTGACCCAGTAATCGCCTCGCAATGTTGAACAGTTTCTGCTGTGAAAAATACGCGTCGTCCGGCGTGGGCGGTGCGGTCAGAATGCGCTGCCATTGTGCCGGGTCGATATCCAGTTTCTTAAGGATATAGCTTTCGTCCTCCCTCTGCTGTTCAAGCGGATAGGGCGGCTGCGCCAGTTCCGCAAGGGCTTCCTCGCGGGTCATCTCGCCGTTGAGGATCAGGCAGCTAAGGTGTGCCCGACGCTTGTCATATCCGAACTTGCGGGGTAGGTATACGCTCTGAAAATACTTGGTAAAGCGGCTCTCAAAGTGCTTCCCGCCATAGTATTCCCATCCAAACTCGCGCGACAGGGTCTCGATGGCTTCCTTCTTACTATAAGGCACATAATTAAGCAGATTGATCTTTGTCACACCCGGCAAACCCATCCACGCCTCCCACAGCGACAGGGCAGGATATTTTTTCAGGCTCTTGCCCCGACCATGCTTGCGGTAGATGCTCTTAAGATGCCAGGCATCACGGTAAGTGTGCTGCAGGCTGAATGGAGTATCCGCGCCCTCGGTGGCGATGTTGCTTCCATTCAAGATGTATTTCACCCGGTACTTGCGGGCCATCTCATAGATAGCCGCGCAAAACAGATGGTCCTGCGGCACGTCCAGATTGGCTACGCCGCTAAGCAGATAGGCACGTTGCAGCTCTTTCATAGTGGGCCAGTCCATCACGTAGGTATGCAGGCGCACGTCCAGCTTCTGGCACATCTTTTCGATGTTGCCTACAGCCAACTCACTGTTCCAGCCGCTATCCACATGCACAGCCAGCACACGCAGGCCCAACTTGTTTGCCAGATAGAGCATATATGCGCTGTCCACACCGCCGGAAAGGCCCAGGATGCAATCGTAATCGCGATCTTTGCTGCGTTCCTTCATTACCCGCACGGTGCGTTCCAGTTCCTTCTCACTCTCGCCGGGGCGATAGCCGCTTTTAGCGCGGACCTCCTCATATCGTTTGCAAAAGGAGCATATACCCGCCTCGTCAAAGGTGATCGCCGGGTCTGTCGAATCCATTACACAGCGCGTGCAAACCTTGTCATCCTGGGGCATATCCGCACCCTCCCCGCAAATCTTCATCCTGTGTATCATATCATTCCTGGCGGGGGAGTGTCAATTCCGCCAGGGAACGCGCTCTCTTATCGAAATCTTAGCGGTTAAAGGCCTGTGCCATTTCGCAATCCTATTTACACGAGATATGATTTGTGCTACAATAATGATGCAAAAAGTAGTGCGTTTTTGAACAACCCAATCTCGGAACCATCCGTCGGCGGTGCAGCCGGCGATGAGTAAAAACCAAACAAGGAGGAACCCAGTCCATGAAAAAGCTCTTGGCGACTCTTTTGGCCCTCGTGATGCTGTGCGGCATGTCCGGCGCAGTAGCGGAAAACACCGATGTCACCGGCAAAGTCATCATTTACACCTCCATGTACCAGGACATCTGCGATCTGATGAGCGAAGCACTCAAGGCCGAATTCCCCAATGCCGAGATTGAGTTTTTCCAGGGCGGCACAGGCACCCTGCAAACCAAGGTGGCTGGCGAAATGGAAAGCGGCAAGCTGGGCTGCGATATGCTGATGGTCGCCGAACCCGCTTATTCGCTGGAGCTCAAGGAAGGTGGCTGGCTGCATCCCTACCTGACCGAAGCCCGCAACAACATGCGCTTCCCCTATGATGAGGAAGGCTGCTGGTACTGCGTGCGCGTATGCACGATGGGCTTTGCCTACAATCCTGAAATGTACTCCAAGGAAGAAATCCCCACTTCCTATGAGGCTTTTGCCTATGACGAGCAGTTCAAAAACACTCTGTCCATGTCCAACCCGCTCACCAGCGGCACGGCTATGGCTACCATCGTCGGCCTGTTGGATAAGTTTGGCGAGGACTATTTTGTAGCCCTGGGCAAGCAGAATGTTATGATCGAAAGCGGCTCTTCGGCGCTTGCCAAGCTGGAAACCGGCGAGTGCTCCGTGGTTATGATTCTGGAGGAAAGCGTGCTTAAGAAGCGCGAAGAGGAAGGTTCCACTCTGGAATGGTTCATCCCCGATGACGGCAACGTCCTCATTCCTTCCACCGTTATGACCGTTGCGCCCGAAAAGAGCGCCAACAATAACGTCGCTGCCTGCGAAGCCATCACCGACTGGCTCCTGTCCGAAGAAGGCCAGAGCTACATCGTCAAGGGCTGGATGCACAGCGTGCTCACCGACTATCCCACCGAGCCCTATGATGGAAAGCCCACCCAGGAACTGATGGATACCAACATCGAAGTCGACTGGGAGAAGTGCTACACCGAGCGCGATTCTATCCGCGCCCTGTTCCAGGAGAACGTGACCGTCGAGTAACAAAAAACTTGGACGGGGGCGGGCTCATCCCGCCCCCGTCCTCCTTCCATCTACGCCTTGGGGAGGTCCAGTATGGCACAACAAACCGCGCCCATCAAATCCGCCTTGCCACAGAGGCGCTTTTATTTCGACGTCAAATGGCTGATTATCCTTGCCATTGTGGCATTTTTGCTGGTATTCCAGGTATTCCCGCTGGTCTACATGCTTTATAAGGCATTCTTCCCGGAATCCACGTTCTCACTGTCGACATTTACGCGCCTCTATACCTACGAAATGAACTGGGGTGCGCTTTGCAATACGCTCATCGCCGCCGCGGCCACCATGGTGCTGGGCACGGTGCTGGCTTTCCCGCTGGCATGGCTGGTAGGACGCACCAACATGTACGGCAAAAAGTTTTTCCGCAGCCTGTTTGTCCTCACCTACATGGTGCCGCCCTATCTGGGTGCCATGGCCTGGACCCGGCTGCTCAACCAGAACGCAGGCACCATCAATGTGTTCCTGCGCGGACTTCTCAATATTGACGCCCGTACCGGCCCGCTGAATATCTACACGATTGCCGGCATGATCTGGGTGTTGACCACGTTCTATTATCCCTATGCCTTCATTACCATTTCACGCGCCATGGAAAAAATGGACCCCTCTCTTGAGGAGGCGGCTCGCATCAGCGGCGCTTCACCGTTCAAGACCGTGGCCACCATCACCTTGCCCATGATGACGCCCAGCCTCATTGCGGGCGCTCTGCTAGTGTTTGTGTGCGCAGCCAGCTGTTATGGCATTCCCTCTATCGTAGGTGCGCCGGGCAAGGTACACACCGTCACCACCCGCATTGTGGAGTACATGGGTCTGGGGCAAGCCGGTATCAACGACGCTACGGGATTGGCTGTGTTCCTGATGATTATGGCCATCATCATCCTCTATATCTCTGATGTTGTCGTTGCCCGCAAGCAGTACATCACCGTTTCCGGAAAATCCACGCGTCCTAATATTGTGGATCTGGGCAAATGGCGTGGACTTACCACAGTGCTGGTTAGCCTGTTCTCCATCATCGTTATCGTGATCCCCTTCATCACCATCGCCACCACTTCGGTCAAAAAGAATCTTGGCAAGGGATTGTTTGAAGCCAACAACTTTACCACCATGCACTGGACCAAGATATTCAGCCGAAGCGATATTATCGAAAGCCTGATTAACTCCATCACTTTCGCAGCGGCGGCAGCCACCATCGGTATTGTCATTTCCTTTACTATGGCCTACCTGCTGCAACGCACCCGCGTTAGGGGCCGTAAGATTCCAGATTTTCTGATCACCTTGGGGTCCGGCACGCCCAGTGTGGTTATCGCCCTGGGCCTGATCATGACCATGAATGGAAAATTCGGCATCAACCTGTACAATACCGCTGCCATCATGATCATCGCCTACCTGATCAAATATCTGATGATGGGCATGCGAACGGTAGTGTCGGCCATGAGCCAGATTCATGTGTCGCTGGAGGAAAGCTCCCAGGCATCGGGTGCGGGATGGCTGCGCACGATGTTCAAGGTCACGGTTCCGCTGATTTTCCCCTCCATCGCAGCAGGTTGGTTCTTAATCTTCATCCCCTGCTTCTACGAGCTGTCCATGTCCACGCTGCTCTATAGCCGTGATACTCAGGTGATCGGCTATATGCTGCACTACTACTGGACCTACACCAGTCAGCAGCAGGCTTCTGCTATGGCGTTCGGCATTCTGCTGGTGGTCGTAGCGCTCAACTTTATTCTCAACAAACTCACCAAGGGCGAGTTCTCCATCTGATGTGCCCGCATTTTCGATAAAGGAGTTGGAACCATGTCCAGCGTAACCATTCAAAATGTGACCAAAAGCTTCGGCAATACCGTGGTTTTGGAAAATTTCGACGCAGTTTTTCAAAATGGAGAATTTATCACCTTGTTGGGGCCGTCGGGCTGTGGTAAAACCACCATGCTTCGTATCATCGCCGGCTTTGAGAAGCCCACCAGCGGCTGCGTAAAGTTTGATGAGCGCATCGTTTCCAGCGACAAGGTGTTTATCCCGCCCGAAAAGCGCGATATCGGCATGGTGTTCCAAAGCTATGCCGTATGGCCGCATATGACCGTGTTTGACAACGTGGCCTATCCTCTGCGCATTAAAAAGCTAGATAAGGACACCATCCAAAATAAGGTAGACCGCGTGCTTGGCATGGTGCACTTGATGCAATATGCGCAGCGTATTCCCAGCCAGCTTTCCGGCGGCCAGCAGCAGCGCGTAGCCCTGGCGCGCGCTCTGGTGGCTGAGCCCGCCCTGCTGCTTTTGGATGAGCCGCTTTCCAACCTGGATGCCAAGCTACGCGAGAGCATGCGCTTTGAAATCAAAGAGATTCAGCGCGAATCCGGCATCACCGTGCTTTACGTCACTCATGATCAAACCGAAGCCATGGCCATGAGCGACCGCATCGTGGTCATCAACCGCGGTATCATTCAGCAAGTCGGTGCGCCGCGCGATATCTACACTCAGCCCGCCAACCCCTTTGTGGCTGACTTCGTGGGCAAAATCGAGTTTTTGGAGGGCGAAGTCAAGGCCGGCTGCATCCAGCTGGATGGCTGCGGCCAGCGCATTCCCTATGAGGGCGATAAGAAAGGCCGCGTAATCGTGGGCATACGTCCCGAGCATGTGAAATATGCCTCTGCAGGCGAAGGTACGCTCAGCGGCACCATCAAGAGCCATTTCTATCTTGGTGATGTCAATGACTGCCGGGTGGATCTGGGCGGCGGCAAGGAGCTGCGCGTCATCGCCGACCCTTATGACAGCATGGATGTACGGGCCGGCAACCAGGTATCCCTCACCGTGCGTGAATTCCTGGTCTACGACGAACAAGGCCCCGGCAATGACTTCCGCAAAATTCTTACCTGATTCTCCTGCAAAACGGCGCAGCGGGCGCCTGTTCTCTGCGGCACGCGCAACCCCCTCGTGCGCGTGCCGCTTTTTTTGTCAAAAGCAAGGAATACGTCCCTTCACGCAGGAAAATCCTTTGCCTATGCCGAAATAAAACATTTTGAAAGCATTTGGATGACCACTCTCAGAAAGGCCGTGGAAGCAGATGATTCGACGTACCGCCTGCCTGATCGCCCTGGGAGGCGATCCTTATCGCAACCTGGCCATTGAGAAGCACCTTATGGATACGCTTCCGGAGGAGACGGCCATCCTCTACCTATGGCAAAATGATCGTTGCATTTCCATCGGACGATGCCAGAACCCGTTGTATGAATGCCGGGTGGACCCTTTTTTAAGCGCCGGTGGTCATATTGCCAGGCGGCTTAGCGGCGGAGGATCGGTCTATCAGGACAAGGGCGCTTTGAATTTCAGCTTTATCCTTCCAAAAGCAGCGTTTGACATTACCCGCCAGCTCAGCATCCTTGGGATGGCAGCAGGTGCGTTCGGCATCCAGGCGCAGGCCATGGGCCGGGGGGATCTGTTTGCAGCGGGGCGCCGTTTCAGCGCCAATGCCTATTTTAAGGCTGGTTCGGCGGCGCTGCACCATGGCACGCTGTATGTGGATACAGACTTGGATCAGATGGCGCAATTTTTATCAACCGGAGGCGGCGATCTTGCCGCCCCTAATCCATCGGATACGGCAGCGCACACTGTCAACCTGCGGGCTCTGAATCCTGCCATTTCTATTGATGAGCTCGAACAGTCCCTCTACTGGGCCTTTGCCCGCACCTATGGCGCACAGCCTGCCTGGCTGGATGAACGAATTTTGGATGCCCAGTCTATCGCTGCGCTCACGGTGCGTTTTTCCGATCCAAAATGGATTTACCCGGAGGCAATGGCTTCCACTTTCAGCGTGTCGGAACGCTTCCCCTGGGGACAGGTTACGGTCAAGCTCAAAGTAGATGGCGGCGTCATCCGGGCAGCCTGCGTGTTTACCGATGCGATGGAAGCCCCTCTGTTTGGCCTCATTGAGCAGTCTCTGACCGGGTCGCCCTATCTGATCAGTGCTATCTCCAGCAGGATGGACCAGCGTCTGGATATGCTCACCGACCCTCGTCTGATTCAGCTTGCAGGGGACGTAACAAACCTCATCTGCGGGCGTATTCGTTCATTGGACCGTCAGGGCTGAGCCTCGCCCGCTGGGAAGAGTTGTCGTACATTCGCCTCCCCGCTCCTGCACACAATAGCCGCGAGGAGGCGAACAGCATTGAAAAAAACTTGGACCCTTGTGGTAATCTCCCTGCTCGGCCTGGCGCTGTTCTCCGCTTGCGCCAGCAATGCCGATACCCTGCCCAGCCCAGCTCCCAGCGCCAGCGTAACACCCTCTGCCACGCCGCAAGCCACGCAGGTGCCCACAGCAAGTGCCATGCCCTCTGTCACCGCCCAACCGGCTGGTGTCAACACGGTGGAGGACGCGCGGCGTCTTAGCGATGATGTAAGCGAAGAAGTGGAAAAACTCAGCGAGCTGGACGATGCCGAAGCGGTAGTGGCCGGCAACATCGCACTGGTGGGCGTATCGTATGATGCCCAGTATCAGGGCGGTTTAACCGACCGCTTGGTGGAAATGGTCAAATCCCGTGTTGAGGCAATGGACAAGACCATCACTGCCGTGCACGTAACCGACGACGAAGCCATCATGAATAAGATTGACCAGCTGCGCGAAAGTCTGGATAATGGACAGATCACCTTTGAAGAATTGCAGACGCAGGTGCTGGATATCGGAAGTTCCATCACAGGCAGTGGCAATGCAATGGTGTCTCAGCCGCAGACCAATACCGGAGCGTGAAGTTCTCCGAAACACAAAGACCGCCGGGTGGCCGATGGGCTACGGGGCGGTCTTTGATATTCCCGATGTCATCTTTGGAAAGGTTTCTCGAATTCAGCCTTCCGAGCCGGCTTTCTACCTTCCGCTCAAACATTTCCGGCATGCCAAAGGGGCACGGCAATCGTCCGCGCCCCGATTCTTTAGTATCCAAATATCTCCTTTGCCCGTACCATGTTCTCCCTCACAGATACCCCAAAGGGGCAGCGCTTTTCGCATGCGGCGCACTGCACACACTCGCCGGCATGGTGCGCAAGAGCACGATAATGTTCCCGCACGGTTTCCGGAATCTCTCCCTGCGCGCGGGCCAGGTTCAAAAACTTGGTCACATCCGCCACGGAAATACCGCTGGGGCAGGGTGCACAGTGGCCACAGTACATGCAGTGTCCCTGCCAGCTGATTTTAGGCAAGGCAGCCAGTGCCGCCGCATAGTCTTTTTCCTCCGGCTCAGCGATCTCATAGGCCAGGCCGTCTTTCAGCTGGTCCAGCGTGCGCGCACCGCACAACACCGCAGCCACCGCCGGACGCGTGAGCGCATAATGCAGACATTCAAGAGGCGTCAGCGCCTTGCCCGCAGGTGAAAGTGCTGCATTTAGCAGGTCTCCTCCACCAAATGCCTTCATCACCGTGATGCCCACGCTCCGCCGTTGGCACGCCTCGTAGAGCGCTTCACGTTCCGGGTCCATGTTGACAAGTGGCCCAGCGTAGCTCTCGGCCGCCCAAAGGCGCTCCACATCCTCATTGGCGGGCAGCAAATCATAGCAGGGATTGACGCTGAACATCAGCACATCAATTTTTCCACTTTCCACCGCAAGCCGCGCCGCCGCAGGGTTGTGGCTGGACAGGCCGATCGCCCGCGCACGTCCCTCCCGCTTGAGTTCCTGCGCATAGCGCATCACCTCGCCGTTCTCCACGGCGTTCCAGTCACTTTCCGAATCTACATAGTGGATCATGGCAATATCCACCCATGTGGTTCCCAAACGCTTAAGCTGATCCTCAAAGCTTTCACGCACCTCGCCGATGTCGCGGGTACGCTCATACTGCCCATTTTTCCATATTGTGCACAGATGTGCCTGGAGCACGAAGCTTTCCCGGCGTCCTTCCATCGCTTCGCCCAGAGCCGATCGCATTTCCGGCTCCGGGGAATACAGGTCGATCAGGTTAGCGCCCGCGCGCTCCATCTCGTCCAGAAACGTCCGCACCTCCTGCCGGGTTTTTCCGATAAACCCCTCGCATCCCATACCGATTTCGCTCACGCGGATACCGGTCGCGCCCAGTGGTCTGATGTTCATTTTCGCTTCTCCTCCTTAGTCCGCCCGGAAGATCTGGATGCACAGGGCCCCCTCACCGGTGCTCTCCGCCAACACGTAGATGGGATACTCGCAATCGTTGCGGAACACCAAATTCAGTGAGTCATTTCCCACTGCCGCATCCTGATGCATCGGCAGATAGCGCGCGCAACCCGGTCCATGCGGCCGGCGCATCAGCACCGTGATGCCCGGCACTTGGCGAATCGCATTGTACAGCGTACTGCTGCTCTGGCAGGTACCGCCGCCATAGCCCAGCTGACTGCCACCGTCGATGAGTACCGGAGCGGGGAAGTAGCCGTTATTCTTCTTATAAGGGCCGACCTGGGCATTGAAATCCAGGCTCTCGCCGGGCTGCATCAGGCGGGTCATGGATTCGCAGCTGCGCACGATGTTCTTGCAGCGCCCCTCATTGCCTTCGCTGCCGGTGTTATACTCGAAGAAGCTGCAAAATGCTGCAATGGGGGTCTCCTTGCTAAGAGGCTCATCACCCTGAGCCACTACCACCAGGTCGGTCAGCACCCTTGCATCGATGTACCCGTAGCTTCGCCATACCAGCACCTTGGCGAAGCCATCCACAAAGTCCAGAATAGCGATCTTGCTTCCTGCACCGGGGCGAATATCATTAATCTCGGCGCTGAGCGACGGCTCAGCGTAGATGTTGGCCGTTTCGGTCAGCGTAGCCACATACTTGGACATTACCACTCCGTAGGGCGGGGTGTTCTCAGGGTCCAAGGTTGTCATATTTTCATCTACCCATGTACGGATAACGTAGCCTACATAGCCATTGTACTCCGCCAGCACATAGGAGGGATACACCTCGTAAACCGTGATCGTTTCGCCCGCATCGATGGTACATACCACGTCGCTTTCCCCATCCTGCAAGGCCCGCATACGGATCGTTGTGCCTGTGGCCACAAAGGGCTTGATCTTGGTGGTATACAGCGGCGTAAGGCCTTCTATGCTCGCCGGCTGATCCTCTGCGTCGGCGGCTACGGTTTCTGCCTCGTCCTCCGTGGCCATGCCCTCTACCTCAATCCCGGCGGCTTCAGCCTCCTCGGCAGTCATCACGGAGTCCTCTCCCGCAGAAGTCTCCTCTGCCTGTACGGAAAAAGCGCCCGCAAGCAGAAGCAGGCATAAACAAAAAGCGGTCAGGCGTCGATACATGCTCATCGGCAAAATTCCTTTCGGCTAATATTCTGGGAATCATTTTTATTATAGCATACCCACGCCCGCTTGGGCAGGGGAAATACGGAAATTTACACGCATGGTTCCAAGGGGCCCGCGTCCCCGTAAGGCAACAGACGGACGCATATAAAAAAAGTAATTTTCCGTTATGTGATTATACGATTTTTTTGAGTTTGTTTTCGTCAATACAGATGCAAGGAGGTGAGGGAATCGCATGAGCCGCATCAAGGGCCCTGATCAGGCTCGGGACCCGAACCACGAACTGGAACGTCTGGTCCTCCAGTACCAGCAGCCGCTTCTTCGCACCTGCTTTCTCTATCTGCGCGACAGAGCGCTGGCAGAGGATGCGGTGCAGGAGACCTTCCTCAAGGCCTACAGAAGTTTGCCATCGTTCCGCGGAGAATGCAGCGAAAAGACGTGGCTGATGAAAATCGCCATGAATACCTGCTGCGACCTTCGCCGCGCGCACCGGCTGCGCCGTATCGACCCGCGCCATATCCCCGACCTGCTGCCGCAGGCGGCGGAACCCTTCACACAGGCGGAGGAAGCGCTCGTCACGCAGGTGATGCAGCTTCCGCGCAAACTGCGGGAGGTTATCCTCCTGTATTACTATCAGGACATGACCGTAACGGAAATTGCAGTTTCGCTGGGCATCTCCCAATCGTCGGTATCCGGGAGGCTGAAGCGTGCCAGAGGGAAGCTTCGCACGCTGCTGGAAGGGGGAGATATCTGTGAATGACCATGAAATGAAGCGCCTTCTCCAATCCGCAATCGACCACCGGCTTTCCGGCCTGCAGGAAAATCCCTTTCTGGCCCGGCGAATCATCACTGCAGCGAAAGGAGAACGACCCATGAAAAAGAAACTGTCCGTTTCCCTGATTCTCGTGCTGGCGCTCTCACTCACGATGCTGGGTCTTGCCTACGCGCTGGTGCAGTCGAGAATCGCGGGCGAGCTCTACGGCGATGCGGCGGCTCCCAAAGATGTGGCAGACCGGATTCAGACGCCGGATGAGACTGCAGCCTCTGATCTGGGCGTGCTTGCTGTGGATGAGCTTCTCTACGACGGAAGCGCCCTGCACACCGCTTTCACCCTTTCCAATCCCACCGGAGAAACGCTCCTGTACACAGTGGACGGCCTGTATCTCGACGGCTGTCCGCTTGCGCGAAGTACGCTGTTCACCGAAGGCGCCGGCACCGCCGGATATCTGCTGGGCGGTACGTTGGATGGTCTCGCACTTCCCACGAGCGTTTCAGCTTACAACGAGGCGGAGGCGCTCTATGCGTTTGACGGGCAGGGCAAGTATCTTGGCACGGCGCGGGTTCCCGAAGGAGAAGCATCCCTGAGAATCGACATCGCCGTATGGCGCCCCATTCATTCGCCCCAGCTGGTGGATTACGGCGATTACGAGGGCATGAACGTGTCGGAAGCCTCCGACCGCCTTGTGACCGATCAAACCGGCTACGTTTCTCTGGAGCTGTTCCGTCCCGAAACGTACAGCCTGAACGCCACGGCAGACAGGCCCAGCTCGGAGATCTACGCCCAGGCCTACCGAGAGTTGGGCTGGGCCGAGCTTGCCGGACAAATCAGCCTTGAGCTGGATGTGACGCTGGGCCCGGACCAGCTCGCCCACGTCCGTCCCGTGCAGAGCGAATTTGCGTTTGACAACCTGACGCTGACGATCAGCCGCTTCGATCTGACACACACAGGCGGCCAGATGGAGGGCCAGCTTTCCGGCGAAGGCGCCGAAACGCTCCTCAGGCAGGGATTCTTCCTCGTCGACCCTGACGGGCAGCGCGTGCTCAGCAATGTCCTGACCTGGCAGAAAGAAGGCGCGCAGGACTTCTCCTTCTGGCTTTCCTTCGTTCCTGTCGCGGGCGAGCTGCCCCAGCGCGTCTACCTGGCTCCGTTTTTGGCGCATGATCCCCATTGGGACGAAGCCTCTCCATCCTATGATCCAAATGTGGAAAAACCGGAAGGCGTGGTTGGCGCCTATCAGCTGGACTTCACGCGCGCCCTGTGCATAGCGCTGGAAAAAAGCAGCTGACACCGCTTCATTGCAACAGAAACGCAGGCCCCAAAGGGTCTGCGTTTCTGTGTGTTTGGTTGATTTTCACCCAGAGGCAGCCAGCGCCATATGCTGCACTGCCCGCTTCATTGATTATCCCCTGGTGGAATAGTTGGGGCTTTCCTTGGTGATGGCGATGTCGTGCGGATGGCTTTCCAGCAGACCTGCGCCCGTGATGCGGATGAACTGACCCTCTTTGCGCAGATGCTCAATGGTGGGCGTACCACAGTAGCCCATGCTGGAACGCAGGCCGCCCACGAGCTGATACACCGTATCGGCCAGCGGTCCCTTGTAGGGCACGCGGCCCTCCACGCCTTCAGGCACGAGCTTCTTGTCGGCCTCCTGGAAATAGCGGTCGCTGGAGCCATGGGCCTGCGCCATGGCGCCGAGGCTGCCCATGCCGCGGTACACCTTGAAGCTGCGGCCCTGGTAGATCTCCATATCTCCGGGGCTCTCATCCACACCGGCAAAGAGGCTGCCGATCATGACGGCGCTCGCGCCGCCCGCGATAGCCTTGGGAATATCGCCCGAATACTTGATACCGCCGTCGGCAATCACGGTCACGCCGTACTTGTCGGCCTCCTTGGCGCAATCGCTAACCGCAGTGAGCTGAGGTACGCCAATACCAGCGATCACGCGCGTGGTGCAGATGGAACCGGGGCCAATGCCAACCTTAACGCAGCTCGCGCCAGCCTCGATGAGTGCACGAGTGGCCTCGGCTGTGGCGACGTTGCCAGCGATGATGCAAAGATCCGGGAAGGCGGCGCGCAGCTCACGCACCTTGTTGATCACGTCAATGTTGTGGCCATGCGCCGAGTCGATGGAGATCACATCCACCTTGGCGTTGACCAATGCTTCCACGCGCAGCATGCTGTCCTTGGTGATGCCCACAGCGGCGCCGCACAGCAGGCGGCCCTTCTGGTCCTTGGCGGAATTGGGATACTTGCTGCTCTTTTCGATATCTTTGATGGTGATCAGTCCGCACAGCTCAAACCGATCATTGACGATGGGCAGCTTTTCGATGCGGTGAGCAGCCAAAATCTTCTTGGCCTCTTCCAGCGTAGTGCCCACAGGCGCGGTAATCAGGTTTTCAGAGGTCATAACCTCCTCGATACGGCGGCTGTCATCGGTTTCAAAGCGCAGGTCGCGGTTGGTCAGAATACCCACCAGCTTTTTCCCACGGGTAATGGGTACACCGGAGATACGGTATTTGGCCATCAAGGCTTCCGCATCACGGATCAGGTGGTCGGGCGAGAGGAAGAACGGATCGGTGATTACACCATGCTCGCTGCGCTTGACCTTGTCCACCTGCGTGGCCTGCTCATCAATGGTCATGTTTTTGTGAATGATGCCCAGCCCGCCCTCGCGCGCAATGGCGATGGCCAGCCGCGCGTCGGTCACGGTATCCATGGCCGCGCTCAGCAGGGGGACGTTGAGCTTGATGGTTGGGGTCAGCATGGTCGAGGTGTCCACATCCCGCGGAAGCACGCTGCTTGCACGGGGCACCAGGAGCACGTCGTCAAATGTAAGGCCTGTGCGAATGTTCTCCTCCAGCATCGAACTTACCCACCCTTTCTTTATCTTAAGGATTGTGGCTATTTTACCAGCGCATGCCGGGAATGTCAACGCTTCGTCCTGCCTTAGCCCAGCCTGCCTGTTGATTCTGCGGTTTTCGTTGAACTTTTCCGGCATGTGATGTATAATATATATATAGAACTTAGCAATAGCAAACCTTCGGAGGTGTTTTAATATGGACCCTATTATCACCATTGGCCGCGAATATGGCAGCGGCGGACGCGAAATTGGCAAGCTTGTAGCCGACAAAATGGGCATTCCCTTCTACGATAAAGAAATCCTGACCCGCGCGGCAGAGGAGAGCGGCCTTTGTCATGAGCTTTTGGAGCGGCACGATGAAAAAAATACCGTCAGCGGCATGCTTGCTGGCAGCGCAGGGGCTGGTTTGCACATGGGCGGCGGTATGGGTTTGCAAATGCCGCTCAACCAGCGGGTGTTTCTGGCTCAGTTTGATGCCATCAACAAAATTGCCGCTGAGGGCCCGAGCGTAATCGTAGGGCGGTGTGCCGACTATGTGCTCAAGGATCGGCCGGGCGTCATACATATTTTCATCTATGCATCAGAGGAACGGCGTATCGCGCGCATCATGCGTGTGGAACAGGTAGACCGCGAACGCGCCCGCGAGCTCATCCGCAAGACGGACCGCCAGCGCCGCAGCTATTACAATTTCTTTGCCGATGGCAACTGGGGCATGCGCAGCAACTATGATCTGATGATTCGTACCGACGGCCGCAGGCCGGAGGACGTGGCAGACGCCATTATCGCCTTTGCCAAAATGCGCGCCGACGGCTAAACGCCGGCAGGCGCCAAAAAGCCGGGAGCGTTCTCCGCGATGGAGCCCGCTCCCGGCTTTGTCTCATCCATCCGGCATCAGCCTGCCATGCTTTCATCCTCTTCGTTGCCGCCTTCCTCCTCCGGCATGCCATCCCCTCCATCGGGCGTGACCTCCGGCTCCGGCGTCACAGCCAAGGTGTTTTCAAAGGTAAGCGTAGCTGCGTTATCCGCGCGCGTACAGTTGAGCATATAACCCCCCACCTGTGTGGCATAGGCCCCCTCACCCGCAAGCAGTCCATCATTGACTGCGGTAACCAGTCCGTAGCGTACAGCAGGGTCTGCCGCAGTGTGCATGGCCATAAGCAGCGCATAGCTGTGATAACCCGACGTAACGAAATCGTTGTATTCAGACGTACCATAGGACATGCCCGCCGGAGCAGTAAGCACGATTTCGCACGTTTCAATTATCTGATTGCTCTGGTCAAGCCGGATGGTTACACGCAGTACATCGCCAAGAAGCTCGTACATGCGGTGACCGCCGTCAGCATTTGCATCTCCCTTGGCCAGCACCAGCGGCAGCAGATGCCGGCCGGTATTCTGGTTGATAAAGTCCAGATTGTCAGCATAGCACGCTTCAAAGTCCTCATATCCCCGACCGGAGATGGTCGCCGCCAACGCAGACGGCAGGCATGCGAGGCTCAGAAGCAGGCAGCAGCAGAAAATCAGTAGTTTACGCAATTCCGTTCCTCCGTGTTTTTGCAGGCAAGCGTGCAGCAGCCTCTTACCAGCGGTTTTTGACTTTTTCCGCAAAGCCGCACAGGTTTCGAACGACCAGTGCTGTCCCATCATCCAGCACGGCGGTGCCATCAAAGCGGCCGAATACCTGATGCTGGTCGCTTTCCAGCACCAGCGCCCCCGTATAAGCGGCACGGTCCAGGATGGGCGTAAAGATCAGGTCGAGACGGCCCAGATTGTCTGTCACATGCCAAGGGGCTTGCAGGTCGTCTCTTCCTGCAGCGTCCTTAGGAATGCCAAAATCCACCTGATCCAGCTTGTGCGCGATTCCATTATAAAAGAGCATGTTTTCTGTGGCAGCACGGTTGTCGCCAAAACCGTAACCCAGGTTCATGCCGAAAGGTACGCCATCCACATAGCCGCTGGCACTGCCCCAATACCAGGTATTCTGGTAGGTCCATACGCCCCTGCCCCAGTCCAGCACGGCAGTGGCAGTCTGAGGATCAAAACAGTGCGTTTGCCCGTCAAAGGTCACTTCTCCCGCCGCGCGCAGGCAGTTGATCTTCTGATTGTAGTAGAAGGCACGTGGATGTCCCGCAAAGGGCGTAGCGATCACCATGCTGTCCCTCGGCGCATCAGTAAGCGCCACACGCGCAGTCAGGGGCTTATGGTTCTGGAAGTCGTCCACCCGCACGGTCAACTCCCGGCATACGCCGTCGTTTTCAAAGCGCAGCGCATATCCAGGACGCTCCACAGCCACACTGCCCTGCTCGCTGGTAGACGGCAGGTTCGTGTGGCCCATGGGCATCAGGCGCATAAAGCTGCGCGTATGCTGCCAGCGTGTGCCCAGATTGATCAGGCTGACGCTTTCCAGCCCCATATAGCTGTTATCAGCGATGGTAAGCGCCAGCACCATATCGCCACCGATGATGCAATAGTAGTCCCATTCCTTGATGCGCAGCCCCCACGCCCGGATAGCGGCGCGATCGTAGCGTCGGACCAGCGCGGTGGCATAACCTGCCTCCACGAGCATACCCCGCGCATCCAGCAGCGGGCCGGAAGAAAGCGGCTTTTGACCGTTCGGGGCCATAGTTTCCTCCTGTTACCTCAGGCCAAAGCGGTAGATCGTCAGGGTATCATAGGTATCTTGCGGCCGGAGCACGATACTGGGGAAGTGTGGCTGATGAATAGCATCCTGATAGTGCTGGGTTTCCAGGCACACGCCGGAATACGGACCATAATGCACGCCATCCTTACCATCATCGTCCAGATGGTTGGCCGTATAGCACTGCACGCCCGGCTGATCGGTGATCACGTCCATCACGCGGCCGGTTTTGGGAGAATAGAGCGTGGCAATGACCTTGGTTTCGCGATCGCGGCCAGCACAATAGTTGAAATCCACGCCGCTTGCCATGGTCATGTCAGGGCTTTCGGGCATTTTGTCCAACACATCCCCAATGCGGGTGAGGGCTGTAAAGTTGTAGGGCACATCGCTGACCGGCAGCAGGCGCCCGGTAGGAATCAGTCCCTCGCCCACCTCGGTCACCAGGTCGGCATTGATCTGGAGTTCCAGATCACGCACAGTCCCGCTGGCATGGCCGTCCAGGTTGAAATAGGCATGGTTGGTCAGGCTGCACAGGGTGGTCTGATCAGTGCTTGCCTGATAATGGATGCCCAGTTCGTTCTGGTCTGTAAAGGTATAAGTTACCTTTACCTTCAGCGTGCCGGGGAAGCCCTGGTCGCCGTCCTGACTGGTCAGTGTCAGCTCCAGCGCGTCACCGCCATCGATCAGGACCGGCCGTGCCTGCCACATGCGCAGGCCAAAACCCACACCGCCGTGCAGGCAGTTGCCGTTGTTGTTTTTGGGCAGCGTATAGGTACGGCCCTCCAGCTCGAAGGATGCGCCGCGGATGCGATTGCCTACCCGGCCAATGAGCATGCCCATGCTGCCGCTGCGGCCCTGCGCATATACGTCAATATCGTCAAAGCTCAAGCTTACGTCGTCCAGCTTGCCGTCCCGATCAGGAACCAGAATACGGGTGACGATGCCGCCAAAATCCAGAATGGATACGCTGGCTCCATCCCGGTTGGTCATGGTATATTCCGTTACCTTTTCACCATTGGGTGCCACACCGAACGGGCGCTGTGCAATGCTCATAAAATGAGCCTCCTTTTGTTGATTCATCTGCGTTGGTTCCCGCTAAGGACAGCCTCATTGTAGCCCATCTGCCGCAGAGGGTCAAGAAAAAGCGCAGCAATTTACGTTCCTCCACGCACAATTTCCATACGCGCCCTGCGCGTCAACCCCGCAAATACCAGGTCATAGGACAGGTCGCACAGGCGCAGGATGCGTTCCTGCTCCACCCCGCCGTCCAGCCGGATCGAAATCCACGTGCGTTTGTCCGTGTAAAAACCCGGCAAAATATCGGAATAAGCGGCACGCAACAATTCGGATTCCAGTGGATCACATTTGAGCGTAAGCAGAGGATGTCCCGCATATTCCTTTGCATGGGAGGGGCCAGGAAGGCAGGTGGCAGCGTAAAGCTTTCCCGCAATGCGATAGCGGTCCCACCCCCATTCGGCCTTATAATCCCATACGGTTCCAAGTTTAGCACGCAGGTATTTATCCAGCCAGACTATGTCGCCCATATTTTTCTCCCCTCCCCTGTTGCCGCCATTATAGCCGTGTGAGGAAAAGAAGTCAAAAGCCTAAACATTTTTCTGTCAGTACCATATCATTTTTTGTCAAAACCATTTTTGTACGTTATAATAAGGTTATCCGCACAAGATCCATAGAATGCATAAGGAGGCTTTACGTCATGCGCCTTACGTTGGAGTGCTACATCCTGCTGTTTTTCACAGGTGCCTTTCTGGGTTGGGTAATGGAAGTGGTCTGCAAACTTATCCAGTTTGGACGCTTCATCAACCGCGGATTTCTGATTGGCCCCTACTGCCCCATCTATGGCTTTGGCGCTGTGCTGGTCACGGCGCTGCTTACGCCGTTTTCTTCCAGTGCTCCAGCGGTGTTTGTGCTGGCCATGGCCGTATGTGGCACGCTGGAATACCTGACCAGCTACGCCATGGAAAAACTGTTTCATGCCCGCTGGTGGGATTACAGTCACCGTCGCTTCAACCTCAACGGCCGCGTCTGCGCAGGTACGCTGATTCCCTTTGGGTTGCTGGGCCTGGGCATGGTGTATGTGGCCCGGCCCGTGCTGTTTGGTCTGTATCTGCGTCTTCCGCAGGCGTGGATGGATGGTCTGTGCATAGGCCTGTGTACACTGCTTTTGGGGGACACGATAATTTCAGCCACCATCCTTAGCAAAATCCGTAAGACAGCGGAGCATTGCGAAGGCGACAGCACCGAAGCGATCACCCAGAGTGTACGCGAAGTACTCATCCGGCAAGGTATGCTGGTGCGCCGCGCACTCCGCGCTTTCCCCTATGCGCGGCTATATAACCGCCGCCTGCTGGAAGATTTCAGAGCCAGGCGCAACCAGCTTTCCCTTGAGCTTAAAGCCCGCCGTCAGGCGTTCCGCGATGATTTTGACCGGCGGGAAGCCCGCTTGCGCAAAGAGCTTGAGAACCTGCGCAATCAGCGTCGTCACGACGCATAACTCCACCTTTATAGGGCGTATCCTTGAGATACGTCCATTTTTTGCACAAAAGAAAATCCATTTTCCCTCTTGCATTTCGCATCGATTTGGTGTATAACAGACCCATCCGGTCAAAACATCGCCAACAGGGCAGAAAACGTCCCACTCGACCGTTAGTCCATCAAATCAGGCAGGGAGGATGCTATCACATGGAGGAACGCGTATATAATTTTTCCGCAGGTCCCGCAATGATCGCCGAAAGCGTGCTCAAAAAGGCGGCCGACGAGCTGCTGTGTTACCCTGGCCGCGGCATGAGCGTGATGGAGATGAGCCATCGCAGCAGCATGTACATCGAAATCTTCGACCGCACCAAGGCGCTCCTCAAGGAGCTGATGAACGTGCCGGACGATTATGATATCCTGTTTTTGCAGGGCGGCGCGACGCTTCAGTTCAGCGCAGTACCGCTGAACCTGCTTTCTACCGGCAAAGCCGATTATGTGGACAGCGGCAACTTCGCCCATGTAGCAGCTGAGGAAGCCAAGAAATATGCGGATGTGCATATCGCCGCCTCCTCCCGCGAGGATACCTATACCTATGTTCCCGATACCTTCGACTGGCGGCCGGACGCGGATTATGCCTACATCACCACCAACAACACCATCTATGGTACCCGCTACACCGCCATTCCCAATACCGGAAACGTGCCTCTGGTGGCTGACATGAGCTCCAACATCCTCTCCGAGCCCTTCGATGTGACGAAATTCGGTGTGATCTTCGCCGGCGCGCAGAAGAACATCGGCCCTGCGGGCCTGTGCATCGTCATCGTGCGCCGCGACCTGATGGGCCACGAGGACCCCAAGTGCCCCAAGCTGATGAACTGGGCTCTGCAGAGCAAGAACGACAGCATGCTCAACACCCCGAACACCTACGGCATCTATATGGCGGGCCTTGGTTTTGAGTGGCTCAAGGACCTGGGTGGTGTAGACGCCATCTACGAGCAGAACAAATACAAGGCAGGGCTTCTTTACGACTATCTGGACCAGAGCACGCTGTTCAAAGCCCCCGCCCGCAAGGACTGCCGTTCGCTGATGAACGTGACCTTTGTCACCGGCGATGCCGACAAGGATGCTGCTTTCGTCAAGTACGCCGCCAAGAATGGCCTGGTCAATCTCAAGGGCCACCGTAGCGTGGGCGGAATGCGTGCAAGCATCTATAACGCCATGCCGGTGGAGGGCGTGAAAAAGCTGGTCGAAGTGATGAAGGCCTTTGAGAAGGAGAATGTATAATGTATAAAATTCAGACGCTCAATAACATTTCCGATGTCATTCATCAAAGTTTGACCGCCGAGCGCTATCTCATCGCCAAAGAAGAGCCGGTACCGGACGGCATTCTGGTTCGCTCTGCCTCCATGCATGACATGGACCTGCCCGAAAGCCTGCTGGCCATCGCGCGCGCAGGTGCAGGCACCAACAACATTCCTATCGACGAGTGCACCAAGCGCGGCATCGTGGTCTTCAACACTCCCGGTGCCAATGCCAATGCGGTGGCCGAGCTGGTCATCTGCGGCCTGATGCTGGGCAGCCGCAACGTGGTCGGCGGCATCGACTGGGCGCGCACATTGGACGGACAGGGTGCGGAGGTTGCCAAGTTGGTAGAAAAGGGCAAAGCCCAGTTCGCCGGTCCCGAGGTCCGCGGCAAGACGCTGGGCGTGATTGGTCTGGGTGCTATCGGCGCAATCGTGGCCAATGCCGCCGCACAGGGACTGGGCATGAACGTCATCGGCTATGATCCCTTTATCAGCGTGGAAAGCGCCTGGTCGCTCAGCCGCGCCATTAAGCGCTCCTCCTCCGTAGATGAAATCTTCCACATGGCCGATTACATCACTGTCCATGTACCCCTGACCGATGCTACCCGCGGCATGATCGGCCAGAGTGCCCTTAATCAGATGAAGGACGGCGTGCATCTGCTCAACTTCAGCCGTGCCGAGCTGGCCGACGCTGAGGCTCTGGCTGCCGCGCTGGAAAGCGGCAAGGTCGCAAGCTACGTCACCGACTTCCCCACTCAGGCTGTGCTCAAGATGAAAAATGCCGTAGCAATCCCGCACCTGGGCGCCTCCACGCCAGAAAGCGAAGTCAACTGCGCCGACATGGCTGCCCGCGAGCTGCGCGACTACCTGGAGAATGGACAAATCCGTAATTCCGTCAACTTCCCGGAAATCATCCTGGGCCACAGCGAGGGCGTGCGCGTGATTATTATCCACGAAAACGAACCCGGCATGGTATCGGCCATCTCCGCTGCCATCGGCGCGCGCAAGATCAACATCAACAATATGCTCAACAAGAGCCGGCGCGATATGGCTGTGACCGTGCTGGAGCTGGACCGTGAACCCGACGACATGCTTTTGACTCAGCTCAAGGCTCTGCCCGGTGTTATCCGACTGCGTTTGCCAAGAGGTTAAGCTCTTTTTTGCACTTTCATTCGTGCCATATCAGGCAGGAAATTCCCTCATTTCATCGCGAATGCCGGAAATTTCCTGCCAATTTTTTATGTCCTAATTAATATCTCCAGCACGACATCATATTTTATTATGAAAAATGCAAAAAAGGTTGACAACGCTCCAGATATGATTATAATAAAAAATAAGTTAACGAACAAATAATAAATTAGCATACAGGAGATCGTGTTTATGGATAAGAATACGAAGGTATCAATTGATAAAGTATTGTCACTGCTTGAAAACCATCTTGGGCCAGACAGTGAAATTGTTTTTCACGACCTTACTCTTCCATACGAGCATACAATTGTGGATATTCGCGGACATCTCACTGGGCGTGAAATTGGCGGTTGCGGCAGCAATCTGGGGTTAGAAATCATCGCAGCCAAAGAAAAAAATGGAGATCGCTTCAACTATATTACGCACACGAAAAATGGGCTAATTCTTCGCTCATCAACTGTCTATATCTACGATGAAGAGGATGAGAGCAAGCCCGTCGCCGCCATTTGTCTAAATACCAATATCACTAATACCCTACAGCTTGAAACAATGCTACGAAAATACAATGGTTACACACCAGTCAACGACCCGTCTGTTAAAGAAGAAACGCACGAGCATTTTGCAAAAAATGTTAGCGAACTATTGGAAATGTTGTTACTTGATGCTCAAGATTATGTGGGCTCTCCTGCCCCCCATATGACCAAAGAAGAAAAACTTAAGTTTTTGTCCTATCTGGATTCAAAAGGAGCATTTCTCATTTCTAAATCTGGAGAGCACGTGAGTAACTTTTTAGGAATTTCCAAAGTAACGCTCTATTCCTATTTAGACACGATCCGAAACAATTAGTTGCAAATCGGAGGAAAAGTCATGGAAATCGAAAATCGCATTCAAACTCTCGACATTAATCTGCCCGTTCCTCCTTCTCCTGTCGCTAATTTCATTCCGGTCACACAAAGCGGTAACATTATCTACGTTTCAGGGCAGGGGCCGATTGTAAATGGAGAACCGCAATACACCGGTCGATTAGGCGAAGCATGTACCGTTATTGACGGTTATCACGCTGCTGAAATCTGCGGCATTAACCTTCTTGCTCATCTCAAACTTTTTTTGGGAGACTTGGACCGCATCAACAAAATTCTTAAAGCAACAGTATATGTAGCTTCTACCCCTGACTTTTTCGATCAGCCTCAGGTAGCCAATGGTTTTTCGGATATGATGGTTCGTATTTTTGGGGAAAAAGGACGGCATACGCGATGTGCAATCGGACTTTCATCTCTTCCAAACAATATCCCGGTAGAAATTGACCTCACCGTGGAGATTTCCTAAACAAAACAGCATGTAACACCCCAGGCAAAGGGTGTTAACATAATGAAACACTGGAGGGAAAACTATGAAAAAGGCATTGGCAACTCTGTTAACTATCCTGTTGCTCTTGGCTTTGTGCACAAATGCTTTTGCTGCTGTTGAGCCATATAAGAGCAAGCTTCAGGAAGTGCTCGAACGAGGTTATCTGATTGTTGGTACTGGTTCTACCAACGTGCCCTGGCATTCCGTAAATGCTGATGGTGAGTATGAAGGTTTCGATATCGACATGGCCCGTATCCTTGCCACTGCGCTGTTTGGAGATCCTCAAAAGGTGCAGTTTGTAGAGCAAGCCGGAGACCAACGTATACCCAATATCCTTGCCGATAAAGTAGACATTACTTTTCAGTTTATGACTATCAACGGTGCTCGTGCCCAACAGGTTGCTTTTTCCGTGCCATACTATACGGAAGGTATCGGTCTCATTCTTAAAACAGGCGGCAAATATGCCAGCTACGAAGAACTTGTTAACGCAATTGCCGCAGGCGAGCAAGTCACCGTCGCTATTTTGCAAAATGCTGACGCAAGTGCCAACGTACAAAAGATGCTTCCTGGCAGTATAGACGACCAGTATGAAAGCCAAGGTCTAGTTTATCAAGCGGTAGATTCTGGACGTGCCGATGCTGGAGCAGTAGACCTCTCTTCCATTAAATGGTTGGCCAGTCAGCAACCAGAAAAGTATACCGATTCCGGGTTTGCTTCCATTCCTCAAAACTATGGCGCTGTAATGAATCCCTACGATCAGGTATGGATTAATTATGTCAATCAGGTATTGCTGGATGCCATGACTGGCACGACGTACCAGCTTTATGCCGATGCTTTTGAGAAGTGGTTTGGCGAACGTCCTGCGGAACCTAAGGTAGGTATGCCTTCCATGTACTCTCAGGATTAACCTTTATTTAAGTAAGGGCAACCTCCAGCGATAGGGAAACAGCGGGGGTTGCCCTTATCAAAAACACGCCATCCAGTATGGAGATAAGGAGGCACTTATGGCCTATTATCTGAATTTCCCTTTGGTTTACAAATACATTCCAGATTTTCTGCGAGGATTGGGTCTGGGGTTGTATTTAGCTGCAATCTCATTATTTATTGGTATGATATTGGGCATATTGCTGGCTTTCTGTGCCATCTCCAAGCAGCGTTGGCTAAGAAACCTCTCAAGTATATACGTTACCATACTTCGCAATGTACCGTTGCTGGTGTTGATTTTTATCTGCTATTTTGGCCTCCCCGACACGGGTCTAATATTGAGCAAACATGCATCGTTTATCACAGCCCTATCGCTCTATGCTGGTGCATATCTCACTGAAGTATTTCGAGCCGGGCTTCAAGGTATATCTCGTGGCATTGTGGAAGCCGGGCTCGCCATTGGGTTGAGGAAACGGCAAATTGTGTGCTTTATCCAATTACCTATCATGTTCCGAAATGTAATGCCTTCGCTTAGCAATAACTTTATCTCCCTATTTAAGGACACTTCGCTGGCTTCCTCCATTGCTGTCATTGAGCTAACCTATCTTGCCAGAAAAGTAAATACTCTTACTTTTCGCGTTATCGAAGTGTGGGTTATTGTAGGTTTAATGTATATGCTCACCTGTTACCTAATTGCGTTTCTGCTTAGAATTTTGGAGCGCAGACTTAAAATACGTTAGGGAGGTGGACTTATGTTAAAGCTGTTAGAAGCCGTTTTAAATTCGAAAATGATCTTAACTGGTTTGATCAATACATTAACTGCTTCGTTTCTTGCTATTCTCATTAGTACGGTCGTAGGAATTGCTTTTGGCATTGTTTTGACATACGGCAATAAGCTCGCGCGTATTCCATTTCGCATTTATGTGGACATCATTCGTGGAATTCCTGGTCTGGTTATTGTCTTTTCCATTTACTATCTTATAGATTTCTGGCTGCGCAATTATGGTTTGCAACTTTCACCCTTTACTGCAGGCTTTATAGCGTTATCCGTAAACGCAGGTGCACACGTTACAGAAAATGTACGTGGCGCCCTGCAAGCAATTCCAAAAGGGCAAATAGATGCTGGAAAAGCTATAGGTATGCGTTTCAGCCAGATCCTACGATATATACTGGTTCCTCAAGCCGTTGTGCGCATGCTCCCTCCTTGGCTCAATACCATTACCGAGATTGTGAAAGGTTCGACTCTTCTCTCCCTCATTGGTGTCGCAGAATTAATTTTAGCAACACAACAGCTTATTGCGATAAATAATAATGCTTTATTTTTCTACTGCTTCATTGGCCTTGTATACCTTATTATTAATATTGTCATAGAACGTCTTGGCAAACATCTAGAAAAGAAAACTTCGAAGGGGTTGAGCGTATGAGCAATACATTGCTCGAAATTCGCGGTTTGGAAAAGTGGTATGGAAAATTAAAAGTATTTTCTGATGTGGATTTAGACATTAAGAAAGGGGAAGTCGTTTCAATCATTGGGGCCTCCGGTTCTGGAAAAACCACGTTGCTTCGCTGCATTAATCTTCTTGAAGAATACCAAAAGGGCACGATACGTCTTCAGGGGGAATTGCTAGGCTATAAAGAGGTCGGCGGGAAGCGGGTCCGTCTTTCAGAGGGGCAAATTGCCAAGCAACGAATTCACACGGGCATGGTTTTTCAGCAATTTAACCTCTTTCCACATATGACAGTACTTAAAAATGTTATGTTGGGTCTTACAAAAGTTGAAGGAATGGCAGCCGACACAGCCAAAGCCCAAGCAGAAAAATGGCTTTCCCGCGTAGGACTGGCAGATAAGATGGATGTTTATCCCTCTCAGCTATCCGGCGGTCAACAGCAGCGTGTGGCAATTGCGCGTGCTATTGCCATGAATCCTTTGGTTATGCTATTTGACGAAGCTACCAGCGCACTAGATCCCGAACTTGTAGGTGAGGTTCTTCAAGTCATTAAAGAACTAGCACAGGAAGGAAACACCATGATCCTGGTAACGCATGAAATGCGTTTTGCCTACGAAATCTCTGATAAGGTAGTATTCATGGACCATGGCAAAATCGCCCAAACAGGTACTCCCAAAGAAATTTTTGAAGATCGTGCGCATCCGCGCTTAAAAGAGTTTTTATCTACATTTAATGTGGATATTTCTGGGAGGAAAAGCAATGTGTAATAAGCGAAGATTTGCAGCCATCTTTCCGCATTCAGATGATTTTACCCTTAATGCCTTTGGTTTAATGCACAGCCTATTAGCAGCAGGTTATGAGGGTTTCTGGATTCGCACCACAGATGACTGTATGGATAGCTATGGCCTATCCTATGGCCAAACGACCGCTCTCCTCGAGCAGGAAACGGAAGAAGCGGCCCGCTTTTTAGGAATTCGAAAAGTTTACCACCTCAATTATAAAAATCATGATCTTCACTTCTTTCACCTGATCGAACTTCGGCACAGGCTTTTGCTGCTTCTGCGCTATTTAAAAATTGATACCGTTATTACATTTGATCCTTATGGTCATTACGAGGAAAACCCCGATCATGATATTACTGGAAAAGCTGTCGAACATGCCGCATGGATGGCTGGAAGAAAGTCTGATTTGCCAGAAACTTTTGATATGGGGTTCAAAACACAGTTTGTACGTGACAAATACTACTTTGCTAGAGGTCCTCAAGAAGCAAATTTTGAAGTGGATATAACCCCTTGTCTGGAACGTAAACAGCAGGCAATCCAAATACATAGAACTCCCCTCGATAATATGTGGAAAGGTTATTTGGAAAAGCATCCGGAATACTCGATTGAAGCTTGTCCTTTTGAATACTTCCTTAACCATTTCTTTTTACAGCCATTGCAGGCAACACCTAACGAACGCTTCCGCCATGTATCTTCCTATGAATTTTGAAATGAGATGATTGTATGAGCATATATGAAGATCTGCATCTAAAAACCTTAATAAACGCATGCGGAACTGTCACGCGCATTGGTGGGTCTATTATGCATCCCTCGGTACGGCAGGCAATGGCAGAAGCAGGAAACTGTTTTGTCGACATGAATGAACTGCACCGTGCTGCCGGTAAACGCATCGCCCAGCTCGTAGGAGCTGAAGCATGCTGTATCACTTGTGGAGCAGATGCCGGATTAGCCATCTCGGCAGCAGCATGTATAGCTAGGGACAATGCTGCTCATCGTCTACGCTTGCCTGATACAGCTGGCATGAAAAACGAAATCATCGTTTTGAAATGCCACCGTATTTTGTATGATCAGGCATTGCTTCTTTCTGGAGCCAAATTTATAGAAGTCGGGCGAACTTCTTCAGCACTTTTAGAAGAAGTGGAGAATGCTATTACAGAACGAACAGCTGCATTTTTTTACGTTTCTGAAGCCGAAGGTTTGCGCGGTTCCATCGCATTGAGCACTTTGTCGCCTTTACTTAAAAAGTATAATATTCCTATTATTGTGGACGCAGCCGCCGAGCTTCCTCCAAAATCCAATTTGACACGGTTCCATAATGAAGGTGCCGATCTTGTAGTTTTTAGTGGTGGAAAACAGCTTCGCGGGCCTCAATCTTCCGGATTAATTCTTGGCAGAAGCGATTTGATAGAAGCTTGCGACGCATGCTGCTGCCCCAATTATGGTGTTGGTCGTTGCATGAAAATCGACAAAGAAACCATCGCTGGAATAGTAAAGGCTGTAGAACTGTTTATGGATATTGATGAAATCCATCAGAAAGACAAATGGACTGATTCGTCAAAACGTATGGCTGCCATAATTAACGCATCCGGTAAAGCATGTGTGCGTTTAGGTTATCCACAAGAACCAGGTATACAACCCGTGGATATTCTGCGCGTATATATTCGCCCAACATATATACCAGCACGTCAGGTTTTTGATACCTTACTTACTTTAGAGCCACAAATTTATACCGACATCAGTAGGGATGAGCTGGTTCTCAATCCTCAATGTCTACAAGAAGGCGAGGACATCATTGTTGCGCAGGCAATTGTGAACGTGCTGGAGGATTCTGTACAGTGAAAGATATCGCTTATTATGACGGACGTATTGCACCATTAAATGATATGATGATTCCTATGAACGATCGTGCCGTATATTTTGGAGACGGTGTGTACGATATGGCTTATGTGCACCGTGGCTTCTGTTTTGCTTTGCAGGAACATATTGACCGTTTTTTTAATAGTTGTCGCCTTCTGGAAATATGTCCATGCATGACAAAATCTCAATTACAAACCTTACTTACTTCTTTGATTTCCAAACTCGATAAGGATATTGTTGATGCCTGTATCTATTTCCAGCTTTCCAGAGGAACAGCCGTTCGCAGCCATGCTTTTCCGCCAAAAGACATAAAGTCAAACTTTCTCGCGTATCTAAAAGCTTTTTCTCCTTCTGATTCTCCCAAGGAATTTCGTTTGATCTCAATGGAAGATACACGTTTTAGACATTGTAATATCAAGTCTCTTAACCTTATTCCCAATGTAATTGCAACTCAACGTGCCACGGAACAAAACTGTCAGGAATGCGTTCTGCATCGCAACGGTTTTGTCACGGAATGTGCACATAGTGGTATTTCGATCATTCAAAAAGGGGAGCTTGTTACAACTCCTTTAAGCGAATGGATTCTACCAAGCATAACACGAAAACACCTCCTTGAAATCTGTCAGCAACTTGGTATACCTATAAGAGAACGGAATTATACACTTGATGAATTATATGAAGCTGATGAGATAATTGTCACAAGTTCGTTAACACTTTTTTCCCGGGTCTATGAAATTGATAACAGACCTGTTGGCGGTAAAAATATTTCTTTATTTGACACCATCAACCAAATCTATTTACAACGTTTTGAACGCGAAACGTCATCCGTCTACTAATTTATTTGGAAGGAAACCACATGTTTCCTTCCTTATTTGTTATCTTCCCACAAAAGACAGAACATACCTTCTCCAAAAAAATTCCCTCGACCTCTTGACAAGTGCCTGCATAATATGCATAATACATGCATAAACATTCAAGGAGGCATTTGCTATGGCACCCAAGGCCAAGAAGGATATTAAAAAAGTTGTACTCGCATATTCCGGTGGATTGGACACCTCCATCATCATTCCCTGGCTCAAGGAAAACTATAATAACTGCGAGGTTATCGCTGTTTCCGGCGACGTAGGCCAGGGCACAGAGCTGGAAGGGCTTGAGGAAAAGGCTCTCAAGACCGGCGCCAGCAAGCTCTATGTGGAGGATCTGAAAGAGGAGTTTATTACCGACTACATCTATCCCACCATGCAGGCGGGTGCGGTGTACGAGGGTGAATACCTGCTTGGCACCAGCTTTGCCCGGCCCATCATCGCCAAGCGCATCGTGGAAATCGCCAAAAAGGAAGGCGCTGATGCCATCTGCCACGGCTGCACCGGCAAAGGTAATGACCAGGTGCGCTTCGAACTGACCATCAAGGCCTTCGCGCCCGAGCTGGCCATCATCGCCCCGTGGCGCGAGTGGGATATCAAGAGCCGCGAAGAGGAAATCGAGTATGCTGAAAAGCATAACGTCCCCCTCAAGATCAACCGCGAAACCAACTACTCCAAGGACAAGAACCTCTGGCACCTGAGCCATGAGGGGCTGGACCTGGAAGACCCGGCCAATGAGCCTCAGTACAACAAGCCCGGCTTCCTGGAAATGGGCGTCAGCCCCGAAATGGCCCCCGACAAGCCCACCTATGTGACGCTTTCCTTTGAAAAGGGCGTGCCCGTAGCCGTAGATGGCAAAAAGCTCAGCCCCGTAGCCATGATGGAATATCTCAACAAGCTGGGCGGCGAAAACGGCGTGGGCCTGTGCGATCTGGTAGAGAACCGTCTCGTGGGCATGAAGAGCCGCGGCGTGTACGAAACCCCCGGCGGCACCATTCTCTACCGTGCACATCAGGTGCTGGAAACCATCTGCCTGGACCGCGACACCCAGCACTACAAGGAGCTGGTCGCCAACCGCTATGCCGAGCTGGTCTACTTCGGCCAGTGGTTCACCCCGCTGCGTGAGGCGCTCGCCGCCTTCGTTACCGAGACGCAGAAAACCGTCACCGGTGAAGTGAAGCTCAAGCTCTACAAGGGCAACATCATCAATGCCGGCGTCACCTCTCCCTATTCGCTCTACAGCGAGGAGATCGCCACCTTCGGTGAAGACCACGTCTACGACCAGAAGGACTCCGCCGGCTTCATCAACCTCTTCGGACTGCCCATCGCCGCGCGGGCAACGCTTCTGAAGGGAAAGCTGTGAGCCATGTTCACCGTATTCATTGACGGCGACCAGGGGACCACGGGGCTGCGGATACGGGAGCGCCTCGCCGGACGGGAGGACATCACGCTCCTCTCGCTCCCAGAGGCGCAGCGCAAGGATCTTGCCTCCCGTGCCGCCATGGCCCGCGAGGCCAATGCCACCATCCTGTGTCTGCCTGATGCCGCCAGCCGCGAACTAGTAGCCGCGCTAGGCGATGGAGAAGGCGTAATTCTTGACGCCTCCACCGCCCACCGCACGGATCCGCGTTTTACCTACGGCTTCCCGGAGCTGGGCGCGGCGCAGGCGCAGGCTGTGCGAAGCGCCCGGCGTATCGCGGTGCCGGGTTGCCACGCCAGCGGATGCATCGCACTGATCAAACCGTTGGTGGAGGCGGGCCTGCTTTCGCCGGACGCGCCGCTGTCACTCCTGTCTCTCACGGGCTATTCCGGGGGCGGCAAACGCATGATCGCCGACTACGAAGCGCCTGACCGGCCCGCCAACCTGCATGCGCCCCGGCCCTACGCCGTGGGCCAGAGCCACAAACACCTGCCCGAAATCACTCATGTGTGCGGGCTGAGCCGCCCGCCGGTGTTCCAGCCCGTGGTGATGGACGTATTCAGCGGCATGTTGGTCAGCCTGCCGCTCACTGAGGGCATCTTGTCCCGCAAGGCCTCCCTTGCTGAGGTCAGCGACATCTACCGTGCGTTCTTCGAGGGCGCGGCACTTGTGCGGGTACTGGAGGACAACCCCGAATCAGTCATCGACAGCGTAGCCCTGAGCGGCAGCGACCGCATGGAACTGTTTGTCACCGGAAACGACGACCGCATGATCGCCTATGCCCGCTTTGACAATCTGGGCAAAGGTGCATGCGGCGCGGCTTTCGAATGCCTTAACCTGGTCCTGGGCGCGCCACCCCTTACTGGGCTGGCGCTTTGATGGGCGGGCCCGACCCGTCCGCCTTTTGAGCAATCTGGAAGGGGGATCACAATGTCAGAAATCACCTTCATCGCTGGCGGCGCGACGGCCGCACAGGGCTTTTCCGCCACGGGCGAACATATGGGCATCCGCCGCAACCGCACCCGGCGTGACGTAGCTCTGATCGTCAGCGAAGTTCCCGCCAACGCCGCCTGCGTCTATACGCAGAACCTGGTCAAGGGCGCGCCCATTCTGGTTACGCAAAAGCATGTGGAAAACGGCATTGCGCAGGCCGTCATCTGCAACAGCGGCAACGCCAACACCTGCAATGCCAACGGCATCGAAATTGCTGAAGGTATGTGCTCTCTGGTGGAGCAGTATATCGGCGTGAAAGCCGAGGATGTGATCGTGGCGTCCACCGGTGTCATCGGCCAGCCCATGACGCTGGAACCGTTCCAGAAAAACTTTGGCAAGCTGGCCGATTCTCTCGAGGATACTCCCGCTGGCGGAACCCGCGCGGCCGAGGCTATCATGACCACCGACACCGTCTCCAAAGAGGTCGCCGTGCGCTTCCCCTTGGGAGGCAAAATGTGCAAACTGGGCGGCATCTCCAAGGGCAGCGGCATGATCGCGCCCAATATGGCTACCATGCTGTGCTTCCTCACCACCGATGTAGCCATCTCCCCCGTGGCCCTCAAGCGTGCGCTGACCACCGTGACGGCTGACACCTTCAACATGCTCAGCGTGGACGGCGACACCTCCACCAATGATATGGTCTCCATCCTGGCCAATGGCATGGCTGGCAACACCCCCATTGAATCCTGCATGGGCGCGGATTATGAGGCCTTTGTTGCCGCACTGTACAAGGTATGCGAAAAACTATGCGCCATCATGGCCAAGGACGGCGAGGGTGCAACCAAGCTGCTCGTATGCGAAGTGACCGGCGCCAAAAGCACAGCCGCCGCCAAGTTGGTGGCCAAGTCCGTCATCAAAAGCACGCTGCTCAAGGCTGCCATCTTTGGTGCTGATGCCAACTGGGGCCGCGTGTTATGCGCAATTGGCTATGCTGGGGCAGACGTAGACGTAACCAAGGTGGACGTGAACTTCCGTTCCAACCGCGGTCTGATTCCCGTATGTCGCGGCGGTGCAGGCGTGCCCTTCAGTGAGGAAACCGCCAAGGAAATTCTTATGGATGATGAAATCACCGTGCAGGTGGCGCTCAACAGTGGCAGCGCCTCCGCCAAAGCCTGGGGCTGCGACCTCACCTACGACTACGTCAAGATCAACGGCGATTACCGCACCTGATATTTAGAAGGAGAAAACCATGACCATCGACCAGCGGGCGGAGGTCCTGATTCAAGCCCTCCCCTACATCAAAGCCTATAACCAGAAAATCGTTGTCATCAAATATGGCGGAAACGCTATGATCAACGAGGACCTGAAACGTGCTGTCATGGGCGACCTGCTGCTTCTCACGCTCGTAGGTGTGAAGGTCGTGCTTGTGCACGGCGGTGGTCCCGAAATTACCGACCTGCTAAGACGCCTGGGGAAAAAGTCTGAATTTATCGACGGTCTGCGTGTGACCGACCGCGAGGCTGCCGACATCGTGCAGATGGTGCTGGCCGGCAAGGTAGGCAAAGGATTGGTGGGTTACATCCAGTCCATGGGCGGCAAGGCCATTGGCCTGTGCGGCATGGATGGCCACATGATCGAAGCGCGCAAACTCGACGACGTGCACGGCTATGTAGGCGAAATCGTAAATGTCAACACGCAGCCCATACTCGATGTGCTGGAAAAGGGATACATTCCCGTCATCTCCACCGTGGGATGCGACCGGGAAGGCAACCCCTACAACATCAACGCCGACACTGCCGCTGCGCGAATTGCTGCTAGCCTGGGTGCGGAGAGTCTCATCTCCATGACTGACATCCGCGGCATCCTGCGCGACCCTTCCGACGAAAACACCCTCATTCCTGCCATTCAGGTCAGTGAGGCTCCCCAGCTCATCCGCGAGGGCATCATCTCCGGCGGCATGATACCCAAGATCGAATGCTGCATCGAAGCTATTCGCCGGGGCGTGAAAAAGGTGTTCATCATCGATGGCCGTGTACCGCATGCCATTTTGATTGAGTGCCTGACCGACGAGGGCGTGGGTACCATGTTCTATTGAAGCGGCGTCTGCCAAAGGAGGCTTTTCCCCATGATCGATATTCAGGCTCTGGACAGCCAATATGTGGCCCATACCTATGCCCGTGCGCCAGTCACCTTTGTGCGGGGCGAAGGATGCCGCCTGTATGACGAGGCGGGAAAGTCCTATATCGATATGGGCAGCGGCATTGCCGTGAATTCCCTGGGCTATGGGGATGAAAGCTGGGTCGCGGCAGTGAGCGCGCAGGCCGGCCAGCTCGCCCACGCCAGCAACCTGTACCACACCGAGCCGCAAGCGCTGCTGGCCCAGCGCCTGTGCGAGCGCACGGGCATGAAGCGTGTTTTTTTCGGCAACTCCGGCGCGGAGGCAAACGAATGCGCCATCAAAGCCGCGCGCCGCTACAGCGCCCTTAAGCACGGCGAAAACGTGCGTCCCGTCATCCTTACCCTGGAAAACAGCTTTCACGGCCGCACATTAGCCACGCTGGCGGCCACGGGACAGGATGTGTTTCACCATGATTTCGGCCCCTTCCCGGAAGGCTTCCGCCATATCCCTGCCAATGATGTGCCGGCGCTGAAAACCGCACTGGACGTGGGCGACGTATGTGCCCTGCTAATCGAAACCATCCAGGGCGAGGGTGGCGTGTGCTGCCTGACGGAGGAATATATCCAGGCTGCACGGGAACTGACGCAGCAGCGCGACATCCTACTGATGATCGACGAGGTGCAGACCGGCAACGGCCGCACCGGTAAGTTGTACAGCTATCAGCATTTCGGCATTCTGCCGGACGTGGTCTCTACCGCCAAGGGGCTGGCGGGCGGCCTTCCCATGGGCGCATGCCTGCTGGGAGAAAAGACCGCCGATGTCCTCACCCCCGGTACGCACGGTTCCACCTTCGGCGGAAACCCCGTCTGCGCCGCGGCAGCCCTGTATGTGCAGGACCGGCTGACCGATGAACTCATGTCTGAGGTTGCCCAAAAGGGCGAGTGGGTGCGGGCAGAACTTACGCAGCTTCCCGGCGTAACCGTTTCCGGCCGAGGGCTGATGCTAGGCGTGGAAAGTGGCAAGCCCGCCGGCGCGTTGGTGAGCGCTCTGCTCTCCCATGGCGTGGTGGCACTCACGGCCAAAGCCAAGCTGCGGCTTCTGCCGCCGCTTACCATCCCGCGGTCTGATCTCAAACAGGCCGTATCCATCATCAAGGAGGCGCTGAGCGCATGAGCGAACCCATCAGGCACCTGCTCAAGCTATCCGATCTGACCCCTGAGCAAATTCTAGATATTCTCAATCTGGCCGATCAGCTTAAATATGAGCGCAAACACGGTATCCCACATCCCCTGCTCGCGGGCAAAACGCTGGGCATGATCTTTCAGAAATCCTCCACCCGCACGCGCGTGAGCTTCGAGGTGGGCATGAGCCAGCTGGGTGGAAGCGCCCTGTTCCTCTCCAGCCGCGATCTGCAGATCGGCCTCGGCGAGCCGGTGGAAGACACCGCCCGCGTGCTGTCGCGCTATCTGGACGGCATCATGATCCGCACCTTCGCCCAGCAGGAAGTGGAGGATCTGGCCCGCTACGGCTCTATCCCGATCATCAACGGACTGACCGACTATGCGCACCCCTGTCAGGTGCTGGCTGACCTCATGACCATACGTGAGCGCAAGGGCAGCTTTAAAGGGCTGAAACTGTGCTTTATCGGCGACGGCAACAACATGGCCAATTCCCTCATCGTGGGCGGCATCAAGGCGGGCATGGCCGTACGTATCGCCTGTCCCGCAGACTATCAGCCCGATGCGGCCCTGATGGACTGGGCGCGCCAGACTGGCGATTTTGACTGTCAGCCCGATGTACTGGGCATGGCAGCCGGTGCAGACGTGATCTACACCGATGTGTGGGCATCCATGGGTCAGGAGGGCGAGGCTGAGCAGCGCCGTGCCGCCTTTGCAGGCTACCAGGTGAACCAGGCCGTGATGGACGCGGCGAACACAGGCGCGATGGTGCTGCATTGCCTGCCGGCGCACCGCGGTGAAGAAATCACCGCCGAGGTGCTGGAGGCGCACGCCGACGAAATTTTCGAGGAAGCCGAAAACCGCCTGCACGCGCAGAAGGCCGTACTTGTGCGCTTGCTGGGCTAAAAACTGTACAAAAAAGCACATGGCCATTATCCCGGCCATGTGCTTTTTCTATCAACCTTTAAGCTGTGCCAATACTATGCCCACCATCATCAGTGCGCAACCCAGCGCTTCGGTACTGTCAAGAGTTATGCGCAAAATCGGTTTGCAGACTCCGGCTGAATGAGGTCAGCCAGCAATAGAGACGTCTTCCAGAGCCGCCTCCAAGTGCTTCATGTTCATGTACTTCTTGTTGCCCCAT
>JAEYCB010000032.1 GCA_023404345.1 Bacillota bacterium | reverse complement strand
GTCACTCAACTGATGTTTTATATAGCTGGCATGCCTGGGATCGCTTATGGTAGCTATCCTTGCTCTGATCTCATCCATTCTTTTCACCCCCGCCTTTACTATATCATATTTTTATGAGACGGGCGTGCAGCAAGCCGCCGTTCCCTTTTCAAACGAGGTGCGCTATGCTATAATGAGGCTACTGACAAAGGAGGAAGATGATTCCATGCGCATTCGGATTACCAATGTTCTGCTGACGCCCGGCGTAACAAATGAGACGCATATTCCCTTTATCCCTGATGCCGAGGTGTTGGTGGACGGCAGCCGCATCGCTTATGCGGGCCCGCGCAGCGAAGCCCCGGCCTTTGAGGCGGATGAAGTGATTGATGGCGCGGGCATGCTGGCCATGCCTGGCCTTTGCAACATGCATACCCATACCCCCATGACGCTTCTGCGCAGCATTGGCAGCGACCTTACGCTGGACCGCTGGCTGAATGAGGCTATTTTCCCCGTGGAAAAGCACCTCACCGACGAGGCCGTGCGCGCGGGAAGCGATCTTGGCATCATGGAGATGCTGCGCTTTGGTACCACGTCCTTCAACGATATGTACATGCATATGGACATGGAGGCAGAGGCCGTAAGGGACAGCGGCATGCGCGCCTTGCTGGGCCATGGCGTGGTGGATTTTGATGAAAGCTGCGCTGATCTTGAGCCCAATATCGCGTTAATCGAGAAATGGAATCATGCGGCGGATGACCGCATTCGCGTAAGCCTGGCGCCGCACAGTGAAGGCGCCACTACGGAAAAGGTGCTTCTCAAAATTCGTGAAGCGGCCGAAACCTACCATGTCCCCATCCATATCCACGTGAGCGAAACCAAGCTGGATTACGATGGAAGCCTCGAGCGCCGCGGCCTTACACCCCCGCAGTACCTGGAAAAGTTGGGGCTGACCGCCTATCCCGTGCTGGCTGCGCACTGCGTGTGGATGACAGATGAAGATATCGAGCTGTTTGCCCGCCGGGGAGTTACGGTGCTCCATAATCCCATCAGCAATCTCAAGCTGGCCAGCGGCATTGCGCCCATCGCAAAAATGCTCAAGGCGGGCTGCCGTGTTACGCTGGGCACTGACGGCGTAGCCAGCAACAATAACCTGAACCTGTGGGAAGAAATCAAGCTGATGCCCATGCTGCAAAAGGGCAATACGCTGGACCCCACGGTGGTTTCGCCTGCTCAGACCATTGCAGCCGCCACCAGCGCGGGCGCAAAGGCCATGGGATATGAGGACCTTGGCCTGCTCAAGCCCGGCTATCTTGCCGACCTGATTCTGCTGGATCTGTCCGGTGCGCATATGTGCCCCTGCAACGATCTGGAAAGCAACCTGGTCTATTCCGCGCAGGGCAGCGACGTGGCGCTGACCATGGTCAATGGCAAAGTGCTGTACCGCAATGGCGTATATACCACCCTTGTGCCCAGACTGGTGCTGGAACGCGCCCAAAAGCAGGCGGAAGCGCTGCTTGACCGGGCGGCGCGGGCTGCTGCGGCCAAATGAAGATTCTGGTCGTTTGCCAGCATTACTGGCCGGAGAATTTTCGTGTCACGGAGATCTGCGAGGCACTGGCCGCGCGCGGACACCGTGTAACCGCACTTGTAGGCTTGCCCAACTACCCCAGCGGCGTGATTCCTGCCGAATACCGCCATTTTCGCAACCGCCGCCAGATGCGCAACGGCGTGGAAATCCGCCGCTGCTTTGAAATTGGCCGCAGGCCGGGCAAACTGGGGCTGGCGGTGAATTACGTAAGCTACATGACTTCCGCCACGGTCAAGGCGCTTTTGCTCAAGCGGGATTACGACGTGATTTATGCCTATTCCACCTCGCCGGTGCTCATGAGCCTGCCCGCCGCGGTACTTCGCTGCTTCACCTCCAAAAAACTGATGATCTATGTGCTGGATATCTGGCCCGCCTGCCTGGCTGCCATGAACGTGGGTGAGGATGCGCTTCTCTACCGCTTCATGAAACGCGTCAGCCGCTGGGTGTACCGCAGGGCCGATATGCTGATTTATTCGTCCAAGCGCTTTCAGGGCTATCTGCGCGATGTGCATGGTATCGAAGTGGATGATGCGCAGTATATGCCTCAGTTTGCCGACGATGTGTTTCGCGCGCCACTTCCGCCCAAGCCTGCATCGGACAACGTAAACCTGGTTTTTGCGGGCAACATCGGCAAGGTCCAGGCCGTCGAAGTGCTGATTCGCACGGCCGCCCTGCTCAGGGACCTGCCTGTCCGCTGGCACATCGTGGGCGACGGCTCCAATGAGCAAGCCTGCCGAGAACTGGCTGCTTCGCTGGAATTGGAAGATGTGGTCACCTTTTATGGGCGCAGACCCCTTGACGATATGCCCGCCTTTTATGCCATGGCGGACGCGATGCTGGTAAGCATGCGGGATGATATCAGCGTAAACGATACCCTGCCGGGCAAGGTGCAAAGCTACATGGCCGCGGGCAAACCCGTTCTTGGAAGCATTGCCGGGGAAACAGCCTATGTGATTGAGCAGGCCGGTTGCGGTTTCTGTGCTCCCCCGGATGATCCGGATGCCTTTGCACAGGTGGTGCGGCGTTTTTTGGCCTGCACGGAGCGTGACGCCATGGGGGAGCGCGGGCGTGCGTATTATGATGCGCACTTTACCAAGCGCGACCATATGGACAAGCTGGAGAAGCTGCTCAATTCGCTTACAGGGGGAAAATGAGGTGCGGGTATTTCAGCTCAACACCTACTGCGGGGTCAAAAGCACGGGCCGCATCGCTCTGGAAATCGCCCGGCTGGTGGAAGCCGGCGGCGGCAAATGCAAAATCGGCTATGGCGTTCCGGGCATCCCGCCCGAAGCCCAGCCCTACGCCTGTCGCGTGGGTTCCCCCTGGGAGCGCAAGCTGCACGGTGCGATGCGAAAACTCCTGGACGCAGAGGGCTATGGGAGTGCGTTGGGCACGGCGGGGCTTGTGCGGGAGCTAAAGCAATTTGACCCGGGTATTATTCATCTGCATAACCTGCATGGATGCTATCTGAACCTGCCGATGCTCTTTAAAGCCCTGCGGCAGATGAACAGGCCCGTGCTGTGGACACTGCACGATTGCTGGCCGTTTACCGGGCATTGTGCGTATTTTGATTATTGCGGGTGCGACCGCTGGCGCGGCGAATGCCATGATTGCCCTCAGCAGCGTGCCTACCCCGTCTGCGTTGGGATTGACGGGTCCCGTCGCAATTACCGCATGAAGAAACAGACGTTTACCCAACTGGAACGCCTCACCTTTGTTGCGCCCTGTGAATGGATGAAGGGTCCTCTTCACGACTCATTCCTGGGCAAATATCCCGTGCGGGTGATTCCCAATGGGGTCAGCCGCGAGTCTTTCCGGCCCACTCCAGGCGACGTGCGCGCCCGTTACGGCCTGGGGAATGCGCATGTGGTGCTGGCTGTGGCCTCTGAATGGGACGAGCGGAAGGGCCTGCGGTATTTGACACAGGCCGCCCAAAAAATGGGGAAGGACTATCGGTTTGTGGTCATTGGCCTGGAGCAGGCGCAAATCGATATGCTGCCAGAGGGCATGCTGGGCATTACACGCACGCAGGACGCCACCGAACTGGCCGCCTGGTATACCGCCGCCGACTGCCTGGCCAACCCTACCCTGGAGGACAACATGCCCATGGTGAATCTGGAAGCGTTGGCCTGCGGCACGCCGGTGGCGGTATTCCGCACAGGCGGGTGCCCGGAAGCCGTGGATGAAAGCTGCGGCCGCGTAGTTGACAAGGGAGATGTCGAGGCGCTGTGCGGCGCGATTGCAAGCCTTTGCCGGGAAAAGGCGGCGATGGTCCCGGCCTGTCTGCGGCGTGCCGAACGCTTTGATGCGCAGAACACTTTCCAGGACTACCTCTCCCTGTATAAGGAGCTTTGTTCATGAATGTGCTGATGCTGTCGCTGATGTACCCGGAGGACACAAAAAGCCAGGTGGCCCGCGATGCCAGAGACAAGCTGCAAAACCAGATCAACAGCTACCAGCGCGCCTTTGTAGAGGGCATAAAGGCCAATCTTCAGGCGGGAGAAAAGCTGGATATCGTCAATTCGCTGCCGGTCGGGGTGTTTCCCTTGCAGTACCGGCAGGCGGTAATTCCCTCTGGCTGGCATGACGGGCACACGGTCTATGAGCTGGGATGCCTCAATCTCGCCGGCGCAAAGCAGCGTATGCGCGCCCGCCGGGCTGCCCGCCGCCTGGCCGGCTGGTGTGCGCAGGACCCTTCCAACCGCATTGTACTGATGTATACGATGTATCTGCCTTATTTGCAGGCGGTAGCACGGGTCAGGCAGAAGTACCCCGATCTGAAAGCATGCGTAATTGTGACCGATCTGCCCAACGAATTGGGATTGGCATCAGGCCGGAAAGGTCTGCTTAAGCGCATTGAGTACGCGCGTGGGCGCAGGAGCATGACGCTTTGCAGCAGCATGGATGCCTTTGTCTTGCTCACAAGTCCCATGGCGGAAGCCCTGGGCGTAAGTGATAAGCCGTACATGGTGATTGAAGGGCTGATTCAGCGCGGGGAAGAACCGCCAATCAAGGTGGATGCCACGGGGGAGACGGACCGCCCCGCCGTGCTCTACAGCGGAACGCTGGAGCCGGACCTGGGTGTGCCGGAGCTGCTGGAAGCCTTTGCGGCCATGCCGGAATATGATTTATGGATTTGTGGTCAGGGAAGCATGAGTGCTGAGGTGACGCGGGCGGCGGAAAGCCATGCCAACATCCGTTATTTTGGCTTTGTTTCCCATGACAAGGCGCTGGAATTGCAGGCCGGGGCCGCGCTGCTGATCAACCCACGGTCCCCCAGAGGGCTGTTCACACGCTATTCGTTTCCCAGCAAAACGCTGGAATACATGCGATCCGGCAAACCTGTGCTATGTTACAGGCTGGAGGGCATTCCCAGGGAATACGATCCCTACCTGCGATACATCGAGGGAGAGGGCGCGGACGCGATCGTATCCGCTGTGAGGCAAACGCTGCACCTTTCCAGGGAAGAACGACTTTTGCTGGGGGAGCGGGCGCGTACGTTTGTTCTTGCCAATAAAACGCCTGAAGTTCAGTGCCAGCGCCTGACCGCCTTTCTGCGCAGCTTATGACATGGTGCGGTAGTTGCCGGCCTGAAGCTCTGCCTGTTTCAATCTGGCAATCACCGCGTCATACTGGCTGTGGCGGGTGCGCTGAAAGTCGCTGCGCTGAGGCATTGGGCCACGCGGGACTTCAGGAGGCGGCACGGGGAGAGACGGACGGGCCGGGGGTTCCGGTTTGGATGGAGCGGATGCGGCCGCCTGCTCGCGCTTGGCAGAGGGGGCGGGATCGGACTGCGTTGCAGATGTAGTCGCCGTTGGAACGTCTTCCACGCCGCTTTGAATGTAGGGCAGGCGTACACTTTGATACTCCAGCCATTTGATTTGCTTTTCAGCCCCTGTCAGCGCTGCAAATGGCGATACGCGATGGGTCATGGACGATTCCCTCCTTACAGACAAGAAAAAAGGTTCACGTTTGCAGGATATGCATCGAATGGGGGAGGGTGCGAAGCCGGTGGGGGCAGTTTCAGATGCCTTATATCTTTTTCCGATCATTGGTTTATGACGATTTACAAAGGCAACGATATTTACTTGCAAAAAATCATTGACAAGATAATAGGGAAGTGCTATAATAACTATTGCTGGTTCCAATGAGGAGAGATGGCCGAGCGGTTGATGGCGCTGGTCTTGAAAACCAGTGATACCGAAAGGTACCGGGGGTTCGAATCCCTCTCTCTCCGCCAGTTTCCCTTGCCGGGAAACACAATTTCATCGTTTGGCAGGCTTTGTGGAGAAGTACCCAAGTGGCCGAAGGGGCTCCCCTGCTAAGGGAGTAGTGTGCGAAAGTGCAGCGAGGGTTCAAATCCCTCCTTCTCCGCCAGTAAAGGACGCACTCAATGAAATGTTGAGTGAGTCCTTTCTTTGCATCTTTAGCGCGAATACTTTGCACCCTTGCCGGTCAGGACGGTGCAAGAGGTGGGCCGCGATTGTGCTACACGGAAGACGGGCTACAATTCATTAGAATGCCTCGAGGGTGTCCATAGGGGAGTTGGCATCGGAAAAGACGAGGAGTATTATTCCCACCAATGACAATCGCTCATTGGACAATCCCGGGCGGTATCGCGCCATTAATCGCCCGGCTCGGATTTTTCATCTGCCCAGGATAGCATAACGACGGCATTCTCCGACCCGAGCAAAGATGCAAGCTCCTCATCTGTCATTGAATCAATATACCCCAGTCTGGTATATGTCCAGCTGTTGCTCCCGAAGAAGAACACGATCTGGTCATCTGCATACAGCATAATATCTCCGGGCATGGCCGTGAGCTGTGTATCGTCGCTTGGCAGGCTTGCCGGCAGTGCTCCAACCTGCTCAAAACCGCCATATCGTTGGGTCTGCACTGTCACATCACCCTGCTTAAGCAGCGCGACCAGCGCATCGACCGCTTCGTTTTGTTCCCACTGGACGGGGAGAACAACGCCGTCAATGCTTAGTTCAATGGAAGTTCCCGTTTTCTCCATATCCGCACACTCCAAAAATGTTTCGCCTTTTGCATCCGGGGTTATAACGGCAGTGACGGCAAAAAAGCACAATGCAAACGCGGTGAGTAAAGCGGTCAACATTCCGGTTTTGTTCATCTGTCTCCACCTCGTCCTGCTTCAAGGCTGAAACGGCACGACGTCCTTGACCGCCTCTGCCGGCCAGATCCGGCTGTCTTCATGATCGATGTCCAGCAGCCGATAGCGGTCGTTACCCATGCCCAGCTCCTTCATATAGCTCAACTGGCGCAGGCCATGGCGGCTCTCCATGCGTTCCACCAGGTCGGCATGCTGATGCGCCTGCATGGCATATACCAGATCCACCGACGCCTGATCCACGGCCAGCAGGTCTGTAGAGGCCACGATGCCCACGTTGGGCGTGACGACCGGCTCGGCAGCACAGCCCTCGCAGTCGCAGGACACGGACATATTGCGCAGCACGTTGATGTAGACGATCCGCTCGCCGAAATGGTCTGCCACGGCCTTGGCCGATTCGGTCATGCGCTCCATGAATTCCTCGTTGCTGATATCCCACATATCGTCTGAGCCGGGTGTGGTATGGATCATGGCCTTTCCGATGCGGCCATCCGCGCAGCCGATGCCGATGTTTTTGTTTGAACCGCCGAAGCCACCCTTGGTGTGGCCCTTGAAGTGTGTGAGCACCAGCAGGGAATCATAGCCGGGCAGATGTCCACCCATGGCCATCTCGGAAAACCATTTGCCGCCGTTTACGGGCAGCATCACGATGCCGTCCTCGTCCAGAATGTCCACGGGGCAGAATGTCCAGCCATTTACGTTAAGGGTTTCACGGTGCAACAGGGTGGTATGCCGGTCCCCTTCATAATAGGTGTTGGTTTCCACGATGGCGGCGCCGCTGAGCCGTTCTTCGACGAGCTTTTTGACCCACGGACGAGGAATGATGTTGGGACCATCCTTTTCACCCGTGTGGAGCTTAATGCCCACTCTGCCCGTCAGATGTGCGCCGATCCTGTCAAAGATGCGAAGCAGTCCATCCGCAGACAGGCTGCTTGTGAAATAGACGATGGATTCCTGCCCTTTACGGTTCTCATAGGGGATATATTTGTCCCCATCAGTTCCCGGAACAGTCTGCTTATTCATGTTCATGACCTCCTCAGTCGCCGGTTTGTGAAGAAGGGAACCGCTGCCCGTTCTTTCTGTGCATTGACAGATGCGCTGTTCAATGCTATCCTTTATGATAGTACCTGAACCTGACTTTAGGTCAATATCTTTTCAAAGGTTTTTTGTTAAGGAGGAACTGGTGCGTGTATACGATCGGCCAGGTCGCGGAGATGTTCCATTTGCCCATATCGACGCTGCGGTATTACGATAAAGAGGGATTGTTTCCGAATCTGGAGCGCAAGGCGGGAATCCGGAGATTTTCCGAACAGGAGCTTGAGGCGCTGCGCGTGATTGAATGTCTGAAAAAAGCCGGGCTTGAGATCAAGGATATCAAGCAGTTTATGCAATGGTGTACACAGGGGGCGGCGACCTATAAACTGCGTTACGAGCTTTTTGTCAGGCAGCGCGCCGCCGTGGAAGAGGAAATCAGCCACCTGCAGCGCACGTTGGATATGATCCGCTACAAATGCTGGTACTATGAAAATGCCATAGCAGACGGCAATGAGGAGCGCGTGAAAACCCTTTCGGAAATGCCGCAGGAGATCCGGGAGGCTTACGAGGGGGCCCATCGGCCCTGATTTGTAATCCATTTTATCTCAAAGGACGTGGTTTCATGGCAAAATTCGTTCCCAAAGAAAAACTGAACAAGAAAGCGCGCAAGGCACTGGATGCGCAGGGCCGTGTCCTGTGGAACTTCTCACCCAGCACCAGAAGAGTTGAAAACAAAAAGCGCTATGACCGAAAGAAAATCGCCCATGCCTGGCACAAGGAATCCGGCATGGGCGATTTTTTGTTGCTGGTCTGAATGACATTTTGAGCTTACTTTGGCCTATTCGCCTGTGGCTGCTATCGACAGAGCGGCGTACCGCAATGACTTCAGTAGACACGGGGCCACGGTTGGCTCCATAAATGCTCGTGACTTTACAATCAAGAATGACCGGCATCGGTGGCATAGCTGGCGAAAGATGCGCCGGAAATCGCCACGTAACCCTCCGCCGCCACATATGACTGGGTCCTCGCTTTTGTGTTCAGGATGTCCTGAAATCCAGCTGCACATCTTATTTCTGCAGGCCATTTGGCTGAATGCAGGCAAATTCGATGCGCTAAATGGTTCAGACCCGAATTTCCGTCATGGCAGCGGGATTAAGCAGGGCATCCAGCTCGCTTTCCGTCAGAAGGCCCTGGCTGTATGCCAGCTCGCGTATGGATTTGCGAGTGTTGATTGCCTCACGGGCCAGCGAGCAAGCAGCGTTGTAGCCAATTTTGGGGCACAGCGCAGTGGCCAGTCCCGCTGAACGCGCTACCTCGCGCTCGCATACATCCTCATTTGCGCGAATACCACGGATGCAGTGGGCAGTAAGCGTGTGAAGGCCTCCGCTGAGCATGGTGATTCCCTGATAAAGGCTGTCGAAGATAACGGGCTCAAAGGCGTTCAGCTCCAACTGCCCACCCTCCACCGCCAGGGTTACCGTCATATCATAACCCACCAAACGGAACGCAATCTGATTGACGACCTCTGGAATCACGGGATTGACCTTTCCCGGCATGATGGAAGACCCGTTCTGACGCGCGGGCAGGCTGATCTCGCCCAGGCCATCCCGGGGCCCGGAAGACATGAGCCTGAGGTCGTTGCATATCTTGGATAAGCTGGTCGCGCAGCCTTTAAGCGAAGCGGACAGGGCCAGGTAACAGTCCGCGTTCTGCGTGGCATCAATCAGATCGCTGCTTTGCGTGAATGGAATGCCCGTCAATTCTGCAAGCAGCGGAACCACCTGTCCAATGTAGGATGCATTTGCATTGATGCCCGTTCCCACAGCTGTTCCGCCCAGATTCAGCTCCAGCATTTCCTGCCGGCCACGGGCGAGCCGCTCACGCTCCCGGCGCATGACCGAGGCATATGCAGCAAACTCCTGCCCCAGCCGAATGGGAACCGCATCCTGCAGCTGGGTGCGTCCCATTTTGACCACGCGGTCAAACGCTTTGGCCCGCTCGCTCAGCGCTGCAATCAGCACGTCCAGCCCATCCAAAAGTCCCTGGCTGGCCCGGTAAAGCGTCATCTTTACGCAGGTGGGGTAGATGTCGTTGGTGGACTGGCCACAGTTCACGTGATCATTGGGATGCACAAGCGAATAGTCGCCTTTTTTCCCTCCCAGAAGCTCAATGGCACGGTTGGCGATTACCTCATTGGCGTTCATGTTGGTTGAGGTGCCCGCACCGCCCTGAATAGGATCGACGATAAACTGGTCGTGCAGCTTCCCGGCAATCAAATCGTCGCAAGCATGCTCAATGGCATCTGCGATATATTTCGGCAATACACCGGCTGCGCGGTTGGCTCGAGCACAGGCTTTTTTGATCCATGCCATGCTTACAATCATCGCACCTGGCAGGCGTTGATTCGTAATCGGAAAATTCTCCGCAGCCCGCAGAGAATGAATACCATAGTATGCCTCCTGATCGATTTGCTTCACGCCTACCAAATCCTGCTCTGCTCTGTACATGGCAGCCTTCCGCCCCCTTTCTGTTCACTTGGCTTGCCTTTAGTATAGATTCCTGATATACTATTTTCAAATACCAATCTGATGAATCTTCTTATAGGCATTTGCCTATGTGAAAAGGGGAGTATGCATGCTGCTTCATGAAATGGTGTATGTCTACGAGGTTTACCGTCAGCGCAGCTTTACACGGGCGGCGCAGATGCTGTATATTTCTCAGCCCTCGCTCAGCCAGATGATTCGGAAGGCTGAAGGGCGAATCGGCACGCCAATCTTCGATCGCAGTACATCGCCCATTGGACTGACGGAAGCGGGAAAGGCCTACATCCGTGCGGCGGAACAGGTTATTCAGATCGAATCAGATCTGCACCAGTACCTGGAGGACGCGGAGCAGTGCATCACGGGCGTGCTTACACTGGGTGGAGCGATGCTATTTACCTCGTATGTGCTGCCGCCGCTGCTGAGCGCCTTTTCCGAGCGTTATCCCGGAGTAGAGCTTCGTCTGCATGAGGCACACACTGCCCGCCTAAAAGAACAGCTGCAAGAGGGGTTGCTGGACTTTGCCGTGGACAACAGTGCCTTTGATCCGGCAGTGTATGAGGCACGCCTTTTTAAGCGTGAACAGGTGATTCTCGCCGTGCCGCGCAGCTTTGCAGTTAACGAAGCAGCCGTGCGCTACCGCCTGACCGCCGCAGCTCTGCGGGATGACGATAAGACGCCGGGCGCGCCGCTTGCGCTGTTTTGCGATACGCCTTTTCTCTTGCTTAAGGAGGGCAACGACACCCGTGAGCGGGCCGAGCATCTCTGTGCACAGGCGGGATTTTCCCCAAAGATCCGATTGCAGCTGGACCAGCAGTTGGCTGCTTATACGCTTGCCGGGTATGGGCTGGGCGCGGCTTTCATCAGCGATACGCTGGCGCTGAGTGCGCCACCGGATGAGCGGCTATATTTTTACCGTATCGACAGCCCGGATGTGGAACGCAGCATCAGCCTGTTTTATAAACGCACACGTGTGCTCACTGCGCCCATGCGCGCCTTTTTGAGCCTGTTGCCGATGGATGGGGGAATGGAGCAAGTTTGAGCACCTCTTGCGTGGTGCTTTGCCTGCATCATTGATTGATTTGTTATTGTTCGTTGCCGCTTTGACGTTTGCTGCAAAACAATTGCCGGGGTCTCTCTGCCAAAAGACTGGCAGGGAAAACCCCGGCAAATTGTATCAAGCTTGGATGGAATTACACAATGGTGTAGCCGCCGTCGACCACCAAGTCAGAACCGGTTGCAAATTCAGAGGCATCGCTGACAAAGTACACATAGGCGCCGATCAGGTCTTCGGGGAAGCCCAGACGGCTGCCTTCCGGCATCATGCCGCCCCATACGGGGAGCATGTCCTTCATGGTAGCGATCAGATCGGTCTGGATATAACCGGGGCTGACGGTGTTGCAGCGAATGTGGTACTTGGCCAGTTCCACCGCCATGCTCTTGGCCAGCTGAATAACGCCGGCTTTGCTGGCGCAGTAGTTGGCAATGGTCTGCGGACGGTTGACGATGTGCGCGCTCATGGAGGCGGTAGACACGATGGAGCCGCCCTTGCCCTGCTTGACCATCTGGCGCGCAGCCGCCTGAGCAGTGTAGAAAACGCCGTTGAGGTTAACGTTGATCACGGATTCAAAGGTCTTGGAGTCAATGTCCAGCACGCCGTCGCCGGTGAAGATGCCAGCATTGTTGACGGCAAAGTTGAGCTCGCCAAAATCGGCCACGAAGTCCTGCACCATCTTCTCCGCCTGATCCGCCTTGGTTACGTCGCACACATAGGCCTTCACCTTGCGGCCGGTCGCCTGGGCAATCGCCTCGGCAGTGGCAGAGGCTTTGTCCAGGTTGATGTCCACGATGCCAACTTCAGCACCCAGATCGGCAAAGGCGCGCGCGAGGCAAGCACCAATACCCTGAGCGCCACCGGTTACAAAACCCTTTTTTCCTTCCAGACTGAACAGCTTCTTAACATCCATGTGATACACGTCCTTTCTTGATTTTTATTTGGTTGAACTGAAGGTATTTTCCCGCAAACAGGGACAACATCAGGATCATCCCCAGCACGAAATTGGTCCACGCCGAGGAGACGCCAAGCATGTTGATGCCTGTTGTGATCATGGTGAGCAAAATGGCGACCAGCGCAATGCCGTGCGCTTTGAAGCGGCCGAAAATCACGCCGGAGAACACGGCGATGGTCATGGCATTAAAGAGCCAGCCATCTCCCATGTTGATGGTAGCACTTGTGAGCTTGCCAAATTGCAAAATGCCAACTACGCCCGCAATGGCGCCTGACAGCAGGAATGCCAGAAAGGTGTAGAGCTTTGTGCGGATGCCGCTGTAATCCGCAGCGATGATGTTGGAACCGGTAAACTGCATTTTGCGCCCGAAGGCGGTTTTTTGCATAACGAAACCTACTATCACCAGCATCAGTGCGGAAAACACAATCAGGTTGGAAATGCCAAGCGCAGTACCCTGTGCAAGCTCCTTGATGGTGTTGCCGGAGCGGTAGCTGTTGCCAGCGGTAATCCACTGCCGTACACCCACCAGCACGAACTGCATGCCCAGCGTGGCGATGAAGGAGGAAATACCCATCCATGCCACCAGGAAGCCATTGACCGCGCCGATGACCAGCGCCGTACCCAGCGCCGCAAGTATGGCAGGGTAGGGGTCCATTCCCACAGAGCGCAGAAAGTAGCCGCACATCAGAGCAGCAAAGCCCGCCGTGTGACCGATGCACAGGTCAAAGCCGCCTGCGGAGATCACCACACCCATACCCAGCGCAAGCACGGCCGAAAGGCAGGCGCTGAGCACAATGGCGTAGAGGTTGTCGGCAGTGGCATAAGCGGGCTTGAGCAGACCGAACACCACCAGACACACCAGCATCAGCGCCACAAAGGACAGGGTCTGAGGGCTGGGCAAAAGTTTTTTCCAGGTGAATTTACACTTCATTGCTGCCACCCCCTCAGATTTTAACCTGCTGAATCGTCGCCCGATTCTTGAAGCAGGACAGTCCTACCGCCAGAATGAGGATCAGGCCCTGCACCAGCGGCGTGAAATAGTACTGTGCCGAAAGCAGCGTCATAAAGTTGGAAACGCAGATCATAAACAGCGCGCCCACAAACGTGCCGGCGATATTGACACGGCCGGGCTTGAACATGGTGGAGCCCAGGTAGCAGGCGGACAATGCGGGCAGCATGTAATTCTGCCCTGCGCCTACGATGGAGCCGCCGAAGCGGATGGGTTCGGTCGTGGAAGCCAAACCGTAGAGCGCACCGGCGATAACAAACGCCAGAATCTTCATGCGCTTGTCGGCAACGCCCGCTTCCATGGCGGCAAAGCGGTTTTCGCCCACAATGCGCAGTTCAAAACCGAACCGGGTTTTCTGCACCACGAACAGAGCGATGGCAAACAGGGCGATTACTTCCCACCCCAGCACGAAGAAACCCGCAAACTGCATGCGGCCGATGCCCAGCACGGCTTCGTTTTGCATCCAGATGGTAATGCCTTCGTTGAAGGAACGCTCAATGCCAAGGCCCATGAACATCGTGGCAATGGAAACAATGAAGGCGGAAAACCCGAACTTTGTAACGGCGAGTGCAATCAGGCAGCCGATGAGCATGCCGATAGCGGCAACGATGAGCAGCGCAGGCAGGTAGCCGACACCGGCATTGATCAGCATCGTGAACACGGCGCTCATCATGCCCAGCGTGCCGGCAAAGGAGATATCGCTCTCACCGGCAATCATCACAAAGGAAAGGCCCAGCGCCAGAAAGCCCAGCACGCTTGTCTGCAAAAAGATGGTCTTGATGTTTTCGGCCGACAGCAGATTTGCGTCCGGCCGCAGCAGCTGCATGCCCAGAATCAGCACCAGCAGCACAACAGGCATCGCAAATTTTGCAAAAGCGGCGGAAAGATTCTTATTGCGCACGGCTGCCACCTCCCATGATACGGGCTAGAAGATCGTCCTTGGTGGTTTGCGCCGGACTGCTTTCGTACACGATGCGCCCCTTGTAAAGCACGATGATCCGGTCGCTGATGCCCATGGCTTCCTCGATATCGCCGGTGGCCAGCAGCACAGCGCCGCCCTTTTCAGCGATTTGTCCGATGATTTTGTAGATTTCGGCCTTGGCCTCGATGTCCACACCCGCGGTTACCTCGTCCATCAGGTAGAGGGGATAGTCGCTGGTGAGCCATTTTCCTACAACGACCTTCTGCTGATTGCCGCCCGAAAGCCCGGTCATGATGTAATGGATGTCGTTGGGACGCACGTCCAGACGGTCCACAAGCGACTTTGCCAGACGGTCTTCCTTCGCGCGGATGAAAACACCGCCTTTGCAGACCTTGGGCATATCTACGGATGAGATGTTGGCCCGCACCGTATCATCGCCGATCATGCCCTGCGAAGCGCGATCCTCAGGGATGAGTGCCATACCAAGATGAATGGCATGACGTGCGCTGTAACTGCGTGGCAGCTCAGCGCCGCGAAGCACCATTTTGCCGCCGTCCGCGTGGCGAAGGCCAAACAGGCATTCCAGAATTTCAGTTTTGCCAGCGCCTACCGCACCCACCAGCGAAACGATTTCACCGGCGCGCACGTTCAGGCTCACGCCATTGAGCCGGTTGCGGTAACGAAGGTCCTGAATTTGCAAAACCTCCTGCCCAACCTGCGCTTGCGCTTTGGGGAAGAATGTGTCCATCTGCTTGCCCAGCATGGCCTGCACCAGTTGTGCCTCGCTGAGCTGATCGACAGACTGACTGAGCACATGCGTGCCGTCACGGAACACGCTGATCCGGTCGCAAATGGTGTAAATTTCCTCCATGCGGTGGGAAATATAAATGATGGTCGCGCCCTGCTGCTTGAGCGTGCGGATGAGAGAAAACAACTTCTGCGTTTCCTCCATGCCAAGTCGCGCGGTGGGCTCGTCAAGCACGAGTACCTTGGGCTGGTGTACCAGCGCACGAGCAAGAATGACAAACTGCTGCTGTGAAACGGACAGCGAACCCGCCGGAGCATTAAGATCCAGCGGAAAATCAATCTGCTTAAGGATGGTGCGGACCCGTTCCTCGCCGGCTTTCCAGCTGAGCAGGCTGCGGCGTACCGGGGGATTGGCCAGAAGAATGTTTTCCAACACCGTCATGCTGCCTACGATGTTGAGCACCTGGTGCACAACCTGGATGCCCAGTTCCTGCAGCTTCAGGGGCGTAAGGCCGGTGATGTCCTGACCGTCCAGAAGAATGGTTCCCTCATCGGGCCGGTAAATTCCGGCCAGCGTTTTCATCAGCGTGGACTTGCCCGCGCCGTTGGAGCCGACGATTGCGTTTACTTGGCCCCGAATAATATCAAGATCCACACCCTTGAGAGCCTTGGTGGCCCCGAAGGATTTGTGGATGTTTCGCATTTGCAGAATCTCGTTCACGCGCTCACCCCTGTTTGGAACGCATGGAGCCGCCGCTTTTAGGCAGGCGGCTCCATGCGCCAATGAGATTTACTTCATGTAGTCTTCCAGCGTGCCCAGCACAGGCTCGAGCACCTCGGTCCAGTGCTCCTGGGGAGTCTGGATCTTGACGGTCTTGATATCGCCTTCCACATACTCATCATTGGTGACAAAGTAGGTGGTGCCGATCTGAGCGAAGGGAACCTCGCCGCCCTGCATATGAGTCAAGACGGACTGCGCGGCCAGCGTGCCCAGCTCGTAGGAGTTCTGGCCCATGAAGCCCCAGTCGCCGGCGGTATCTTCCAGCATAGCGCTGATGACGTCATCGCCGGTATCGGCGGAGATAATGGTCACATCGTCCACTTTGCCCATTTCCAGCAGCGCGTTGTAAACGCCCACCGCGGGCATGTTCCAGGTAACCAGCACGGCCTTGATATCCGGGTCGGCGGTCAGCGCAGCCTTGGTAACCTCATAGCCCTGGGTAACAGGGTCAGCAGCGGAAACCTCGCGGGTTTCGCCAACCTTCTGGATGTTGGCAAAGGAGGAAAGCACGGATTCGGCGCCCTCGCCGCGGTCCAGCAGCGTAGCCCATCCGGAGGTATCCAGCAGGATGTACTTGCCTTCGCCCTGCATCTGGTTCACAGCGTAAATGCCCAGCTGCACGCCGCCGCTCCAGTTGTCGCACATAATGCCGGTGATGGCGCCATCCAGGAACATGTCCACGCCGATCACGGGGATGCCGGCTTCCTTGGCCTGCAGGGAAACGCTGTTGAAAGCGCCGCCTTCGCCACCGGCAACGATGATATAGTCAACCTTCTTGGTAACGAAGTTTTCCACAGCGGCCACCTGCTGCGCGGTGGATCCGCCGCCATCCTGATGCTCAACGGTGAAGCCCAGGGGCTCCAGCACGTCCTTAACGGCCTGCACGCAGTTCTTGTTCCAGGCGTTGCCCATGTGCTGGGTTGCGATGCCAACCACCTTGCCGGTGCCATCCACCGTTTCAGCAGAGGCGAAAGAGAACAACGACAGTGCAACGACGGTAGCCAGGATCAGAGACAATACCTTTTTCATTAGACTGGTTCCTCCTTGTATGAATATATGCCAGCACGCTTCCCGTGCCTGGGTTCAGGTTTCGTGGCAGGGCATCTTTGTTATGCCGCCCTGCCGGTACGGAGGGGCCTCTCATGAATGCCGCTGGTGCTGTTTGGACAGCTCACTGTCCAGGGACATACCGTTGTCTTGCGCCTTTTCTGAGAGCAGAAGGGACTTGCTGCTTTTCCTCCGTTTAATACTGATCGTGTGCAGCGGTCTGTACGTTGAAATTGCGGTGAATGTTCAACCGCGCATCTACCTCATCCATAATGGCAAGGATGCTTCGCAGGCCGATGCCAAAACGCGAGCACCCCGCGTCCATCATGGCCAGCATGGTATCCAGGGTACGAACGCCGCCTGCGGCTTTGATGAGTGCACTGTCGCCCACTACGCTTTTTAAAAGGCGGATCGTATCCACGGTGGTGGGCTTGTTGGCCCAGCCGGTGCCGGTTTTTACGTACGTTACGCCTGCCTTGACGGCCAGCCCTGCTCCACGGCAGATTTCATCGTCTGTAAGATAGGCAACCTCAAGAATGCTCTTCACCGGTTTTCCCTCTGCGGCATCCACCACAGCCCGGATATCATCCTCTACCGTTTGATACATGCCGCTTTTCAGGGCGCCGACATTGATCACCATATCCAGTTCGTCGCATCCGGTTTTCAGATGCTCGCGAGCGGTTTGTACCTTTATGGCAGTGGAATCTGCTCCAGAAGGAAAGCCTATCACGCCGCCCACCTTAACGTCCGGCACATCGGCCAGAGCCGCCTTTAAATAAGGCGTAAAGCAGGGCATGGCAAAGGCACAGATAAAGTGATATTCCCGGCACGCAGCTACAATGTGCTCAATCTCCTGCCTGCTCACATCTGTGCGCACACCGCTGATATCTACAACCCGGGCTATACTTTTAAGCCGCTCGTCCATGGTGAACCTCCTCGGCGTATTTGTTTTCTCCTGTTTGGCGAAATCATAATAACATAATTATGTTTGTATGTCAACAGAAACATAACGACTTTTTTCAAAGCGGAAAAAGCCGTAAAAATATTATAAAACAATGAATTTGCGGCTCGGATTTTGATTTTTTAGACTTATATTAGTAATAACATAATGATCTTTTTGAAAATCTTTTTTGCCATTCCCAGGAATGTATTCTGCTTTTTTGTATCCTGCTTTTTTGTATCTTCGTAGGCGCACGTAAACCATCCCATCATGCGGTGGGGAACAGCATCATGCTTCTGAAGCGAATTTTTTGGCATAAACATGATATAATTCATGCAGAAGTCTTAAGCTTTCTTCGCGCGAATAACAGCGTTCCTTTAAAATGGTCGTTTTGAAATAATCTATATACTGTCTTGTAAATTCGGGATATGAAAGGAAAACATAATCATATCCCGCTTCAAGGTCGTAGTTCGTATCGTATTCGGTAATGGCCACACCCAGACGGTCATAGGCAACCGTCAAATATTTACCACAAAATGAGTGTTCCTTAAGAACGATCGGGCAAAAACCGGGGTTTTCTTCTGCAAAGGCAAGAAGAGTTGAAAAAGTCCTTAAGCGTTCTATAGGGAAAAATGGCCGGATACCAGCGAATTGATCCCGACTTACACCGGTTTCCAAAAACCGGCGGCAGCCGTCCAGGCTCAGCGTGATAACAGTAGGCTTTTTCTTGGTATAAAGATTCTGAAAGCGCCGTTCATGCAGCGGTGCGATCCGTTTGAGCATGTCGGCAGTAATATCCGGAGAAAACATGGATCTGTCCCGAAAAGATGCCACAGCGATATCGGTAGGCACCTGCGCAAAGCTGATATCCGTTCCATGGACAAACAGCGTGCGGTTAAGCTCTCTGCTCAGGTAGGACATTATCAGGGAGCCATAATCTGTCGGGTTCTGTTCGAACATTTTCAGCGGTGTGGGCCGGAAAGGAAGTTCAGAGATAATGCGATTGAAAAATGCATAGATACCGACCGCGTCGGCGTTGGGCAGTTCGTATGCAAGGCGGGCATTGCTGATGATATAGCACTGTTCCTCCCTGCGATTGCCAAAACGAGCATTCAGTATAAGCAAATTGCCGCTTACCGATGGATAATGACCGGTTTCGGACCAGGAAGCAAGCAGATATGGCGAATAGCGGCCATCAAAAAGAATGGACGATATACATGCAACAAACTCCGCCGCATTCAGTCCGCCGATATCCGGCTGAATATAATGATGCATACGAACCCTGCGGGTTTTATCTGCAAAAAAAGGACGTAGGGCAGAAATCACCGAAGAATATATGGTGTTAATACAAAGGATTTCGATTTCATCCGCATTTAGCAACGGGGCCAGCCGGTGCTGGATGAGCGGTCCTCCGGAGATATAGCACGCTTCGGAGGGCTCCTCCGGATGCATGGATACAAGGCGGTCAATGGACTGCCGGCTGGCATAACGCTCCATTCCGATGCGGCTTACCTCAAGCGACTCGCGCAGTTGCACACATTCTGCAGACGAAAAGATACCAAGACGGCATATCTTGTCGCAGAGGCTGGCACGCCGTGCACTGCTAAGATCATTGCTTAACGCCCGGCGCAGTTCTGTACGGCTGCCCGTCTGGGCGCCCAGGATGGTGGCGGTTAGCTGATGATCCTTCATCAGTTGTTCTACACACTGCGCAAAGGTTTTATAATGAGGCATGAGTATCTCCTTACTCTCGCTCTTAATGAAAAGAAACCAAATCTATTATATCATTATAAATACAAAAATAGAAAGTAATTCCTTTGCATTAATTATATAACGATTCTTTTGTTATGAAATCGTCCAAAAGGCTTTCGCAATGATCGGGTAGGGGAGTGGGCAGGTCTTGCAGGAGCGTCAATCAATTCCAACCCAATCAATGCTGCTGATACATGCATCTTCCTCTATAAAACGAATATGACTGGAAAACTGTGCAGTTATGATCTAAAAAAGGATTGGTTGTTTACCATGATAATAAACCGCCTTTCTACTGCGGTATAAAGTTTTTTACTATATAAAATTCTTTGAGAGCAGCATTTGATCAATAGAACTGCAAATGCAATAAGAAGTTGCAAAAAAACAGCCGAACTTCCAAAAGAGTTCGGCTGTTGTCTGGTGGAGGTGAGGGGAATCGAACCCCCGTCCGAAAGCATGCCTACACAGTTTTCTCCGAGCGCATCCATGGTTTTAGGATTCCCCTCGCCGTACGCCCCATGGCGGGCTTGCGACTACGGTAGCTTCATGTTTACGGGCGGTGCCTCAAAGCTTTGGCGCGCTCGTTCCCCGCTTCAATGACACCGTTTACCTGACCAGCGGGCGGTCAGGGACGGCGCGCGGCATTAAGCCGCGAAAGCGTATTCGCTATTGTCAGTTATTGTTTTTCCCCGTTGTTGCGCGGTGCAGGGGCCGCGGCTCGCTTGCCGTGCATTCATTCACTCCCGTCGAAACCAGAACACCCCCATGTATGCCGCCTATTCGTGTTGACGAAGGGCACGTTCCATTTCCCGCTTGGCGTCGCGCGCGGCGGCGGCGTCGCGCTTGTCGTGCAGGTGCTTGCCCCGGCACAGGCCGAGTTCCAGCTTCATCCGCCCGTCCTTGAGGTAAACCTTTAAGGGAATCAGCGTGTATCCCTGGCGGCTCACCAGGCCGCTGAGCTTGCGGATTTCGCTTTTATGCAAAAGCAGCTTTTTAGGGCGAAGCGGGTCGCTGTTAGAAAAGCTTCCTTGCTCATAGGGACTGATGTGCATACCCTCGGCAAACACTTCTGTCCCACGTACCATCGCAAAGCTTTCCTTCAGATTCACCCGGCCCTGGCGCATGCTTTTGACCTCGGTGCCCTTGAGACAAAGACCACATTCGTAGGTTTCCTCCACGAAGTAGTCGTGATACGCTTTTTTGTTCTGCGCGACGGGCTTGATACCCCGCTGGTGCGGCATGGCGGAAACCTCCTTTCACAGTCTTTCTCACAGCATGGTATTATAACACGGCTACATGCAAAAGCGCAAGCACTTGCCAAGGACATAGCGGTGGCATATAATGATTCTATGCATATATGAAGGAGGAGTATTCTGTGCCGGACACCATTCAAAGCGTAGCGCGGCGTGCACGCGAAGCATCTTTTTCGCTCGCGGCAGCCAGCTTGGAAGCGCGCAACCGGACGCTTGAGGTTATTGCCCAGGAAATCGAAAACCATGTGGACGAACTACTGGCCGTCAATGTAGCCGATGTAGAGGCCGCCACATCGGACGGTTTGAGCGCCCCGTTGCTGAATCGGCTGAAATTGACGCGTGCCAAATGTGCGGGGATGGCTGAGGGCCTGCGCTCTCTGGCGGCTCTTTCCGACCCGCTGGGTCAGGTGCAATATGCCAAAGAACTGGCGCCGGGACTTGATTTATATCGCGTGAGTTGTCCCATTGGGGTAGTGGGCGTTATTTTTGAAAGCCGGCCAGACGCGCTGGTACAAATTGCTTCGCTGTGTCTGAAAAGTGGTAATGCCGTGTTGCTCAAAGGCGGGCGTGAAGCCGCGCGGACCAACGAGGCTCTGGCTTCGCTCATTGTTAAAGCTGCTCGTGAATGCGGACTGCCGGACGGTTGGTGCGCGCTGCTGCACTCCCGTGAGGATGTGCAGGAAATGCTTCGGCAGCACGAATGGATTGATTTGATCATTCCGCGCGGTAGCAACGCTTTTGTGCGCTACATCATGCAAAACAGCGAGATCCCTGTACTGGGTCATGCTGAGGGATTATGCCACGTTTACGTGGATTCTCCCTGCAATTTGGATGTGGCTCTGTGGGTGACGGTGGACAGTAAAGCGCAGAATCTGTCCGTATGCAACGCAGCGGAAACGCTGCTGGTGCATGCCGACATCGCACCTGCCTTTTTGCCGGAATTGTCGCGCCTGCTGGGTGAGAAAGGCATTGCTTTGCGCGGTGATGATCGAACATGCGCGCTGATTCCCTGCGTTCCAGCAACTGAAGAAGATTGGGAAACCGAATATCTGGATGCGGTGCTTTCCATTCGTGTAGTGGACAGCCTGGAGGATGCGGTGGCACATATTAACCGCTATGGTTCACACCATACAGACTGTATTATTACCACAGACCGCGCTCATGCGGAATTCTTCATGAGCCGTGTAGACAGCGCGGACGTGTTCCTTAATTGTTCTACGCGTTTCGCAGATGGTTTTCGATATGGCCTCGGCGCAGAAGTGGGCATCGCTACGGGCAAGCTGCACGCGCGCGGCCCCATGGGGATGGAGGGATTGTGCACCTACAAATATCGCCTGTATGGCAATGGCCAGACCTTGTCCCAGGTGGACAGCGGTGAAGTCGAACTTACGCACCGAGACATAGCTCACAAGCTTCCCTGACGCCTATGCTTATGTAGCAAAGCAGAAGTTTAGTTTGTACTGACAAGACGAGTCGCAGAATGTATATCTGCCACTCGTCTTTGTCAATTTATTGGGTTTTAGTGAGAGTAGCTGTTTTTATTATCAATTTTCAAAAGGCCTTGAAGTTTGGATTGAGCAATTTCCGGCCACCCAACAAAAATTTGAGGGGGTTCTGTATAAAACCCATTGAATTTTTGATTTCGAAAAACCAAGTGCTTTTTTGCCATAAAAGTACTTATCGGGATTTCCGGTATATTTGCCCTCACAATTGAGCGTGTGTACATTGGAGTTGGGGCAGATCATCTTCACCTCGCAGAACGAGAAGATACCTCTGATTGTCTCATGTCGTGCGTTGTGATACAATAAAGGAAATGTGGGAAAACGGAGGCAGACTTTATGTATATTTATGGTCTGGACCAAAGCTTGACGTTGCTGGATAAGGCACCGGCGCCAGGGACAGTGGCGGTCTACCTGCTTACCTCCGAGGAGTTGGAGCGAAGTCCTCAACTGCTTGAGCAGGAGGAGGTGCTCCGTCACACTCCCAGTGCTCGGGGCGCTCGGGTGTGTAAAGCCGAGGTGCGCGGGGGCTATCTTAGCGGCACAGTGGTGCTCCCCTGTCGTGGCAGAGAAGGGGAAAGGGTGGCCTTCGGTTATCTGCTCACCCAGGAACGAGTGGTGCTGTGCGACGACAGCGGAACGACCCATGCCGTCCTCAAGCGTCTCAAGAAGGAGAAGCTGTGGCGAGAAAACGGGCCGGGCTGGTTCTTCTGTGAGTTCATCGAGCAGTTGATAGACCGGGACCTGCACCACCTAGAGAAGTTGGAAGACCAGCTGTCTCAACTGGAGGACGGGATTCTGGGAGGGATGATGGAGGGGTTTAATGCGGCCCTTTCTTCACTGCGCAAACAGGTTCTGTGCTGGCTTCGGCACTACAATCAGTTGGATGGGGTAGCCTGTGAGCTGGAGAGAAATGAGATTGGCATATTTTCTGCTCAAGAGCAGCAAATGTTCCACATGCTGGAGAAACGTCTGGCCCGCCTAAGGGACGAGGCGCAGCTGCTTCGGGAGTGTTGCCTGCAGGTCCGGGAACTTTTTCAGGCAGAGCTGGACATCCGGCAGAACCGCATTATGAAGATCCTGACCATCGTTACCACTGTTTTTCTGCCGCTGTCCTTGGTAACTGGGTGGTACGGTATGAACTTTACCAGCATGCCTGAGCTCAGTTGGACCTATGGCTATCCGGTGGTAATTGTAGGCAGCTTGGTCATTGTGCTGCTTACCATTTGGATTATGAAAAAGAAAAAGTTTTGGTAAGACAATTCTATGACTGCTTTAATTCTGGTCGGTTTTCAGTATTAAAGTTAGAAGTGAAAACTGAATCATGTTGTAGATAGGTGCTCATCACAGGAAAAATCATCTGCATACTGTACCATACAAGCAGGGGAAAAGCCAGTATGCTTGCATTATTGTTTGTGAGGAATGAAGTGAAGGTGCCGGATAATGAAGAGTGGTACGAGCAGTAAGATATCCGACAAAGACTTATGGAAATGACTTGGGGCCAACCAAAAGGTACTTGAAAAAATCCGTTGTAAACAAAAAAGAAGCGGGAGCGTCATGAATGACAACTCCCGCTTGATTTGGTGGAGCTAAGGGGATTCGAACCCCTGGCCTCTACAATGCGAATGTAGCGCGCTACCAACTGTGCTATAGCCCCATTTGTTATTAACCAAACCCGGTACGTTCGGTCAACGAAAGATATTATACCAAAACAGATATTAAAAATCAATACCTTTTTGCAGTTTTTTTGCCCAGTTAGTGCGCGCTGATTTTATGTTCGTCTATTTATGCAGGAAACAGTATAGCTCAGCTGGAATATAAAAAGCATAGACCCAGTAGAAAAAATAAACTGTGGGGGAATAAAAGATGAAAGTTGTTATCGTAGGCGGTGTTGCCGGTGGCGCAAGCGCTGCGGCCCGTATCCGTCGGCTGGATGAATCAGCGCAAATTATCGTTTTTGAACGGTCTGGCTATGTGTCTTATGCCAACTGCGGTTTGCCGTATTATATCGGCGGGGTAATCAAAGAACGCGATTTGCTTACACTGCAAACCCCAGAGAGTTTTAAAAGGCGTTTTGACATCGATGTCCACGTGCATCATGAAGTCGTTGCCATTCATCGGGAACGTAAGGCTGTAAGCGTTCGGAACTTGGAAACGGGCGCAGAGTTTGAGGAGACTTATGATAAACTGGTACTTTCTCCGGGAGCAAGGCCTATTCGTCCACCGATGCCCGGCTTAGATGCAAAACGCTTGTTTACGCTGCGTACAGTGGAAGATACGCTGCAAATTCGCAGCTTTGTAGAAAAGGCCAAGCCTCGTCGGACTGTTCTGGCAGGCGGTGGTTTCATTGGCCTTGAACTGGCAGAAAATCTTTGTGAAATGGGCGTTGAGGTAACGATTGTTCAGCTACTGGACCAGCTGCTGACGCCACTTGACAAAGATATGGCGTCCTTTGTGCATGCCAGGTTTCGCGCCAAGGGTGTGCACCTGATGCTGAAAACGGCCGTGAGCGGCTTTGAGGAACGTGAAGACTGCATTTTGACGCATGTGGCTGGGGGAGAACCGCTAGCCTCCGAGATGGCCATTCTGGCCATTGGCGTATCGCCGGATTCCGCGCTGGCGCGCGAGGCCGGGCTGGAGCTGGGCGCACGGGGGGCCATCGCTGTGGATGAACATATGCGCACCTCGGACCCCGAAATCTATGCCGTCGGAGATGCCGTACAAGTGCGGAATGCCGTGACTGGCTCTCTGGGGCTGGTATCGCTGGCCGGACCGGCGAATAAGCAGGGGCGTATCGCTGCCGATCATCTTTGTGGACTGAACAGCGCCTATCATGGAAGTTATGCCTCGTCCGTCATCAAAGTGTTTGATATGACAGCAGCCGCAACCGGCATCAATGAACATATGGCCAGGGAAGCTGGCCTCAGTTACGAAAAGATCATTCTTTCTCCGGAAAATCATGCTTCCTACTATCCCGGCGGGCGAGCCATGACCATTAAGCTGCTCTATGAAAAGGAGTCTCTGCGCATTTTGGGCGCACAGATAGTAGGTTTTGATGGGGTAGATAAGCGTATAGACGTTATTGCAACCGCCATGCAGGCGGGGATGAAGGCGCCTGAACTGGCTGAGTTGGACCTTGCATATGCGCCGCCGTATTCCTCAGCAAAGGACCCGGTAAATATGGCCGGCTTTATTGCAGAGAATATTGAGACGGGCAAGGTGAAGCAGTTTCATTATGAGGACTTGGCTGATCTTCGTGGCCGTTCCGGTGTTACGCTGCTGGATACGAGAACCGTAGGGGAGTATGCCGCAGGGCATGCCGAGGGCTTTATCAATATCCCGCTGGACAGCCTGAGGAACCGCCTCGGTGAGCTGGATCCGCATCAACCCGTCTATGTCATGTGCCAAAGCGGCCTGCGCAGTTACCTGGCTTGCCGCATCCTTTGCCAACACGGATATGATTGCTATAACTTCTCCGGCGGTTACCGCCTGTATCGTGCAGTTGTGGAAAATGCTTTTAATGAACAGGCTAATACGCCCTGCGGCTTTTCCGTTGGTAATCCTGCGAAGGCGTGATATCTGTAAGCATTAAAAAATGGGGGAGAGAGGCCCTTTATCCCAAATAGAAACCCATCACAAAAACGGCCGTAGGATGTATCCTGCGGCCGCTGCGTTAATTTGCGTTGTCAGGTGTTCCGAGTGCGGATTCCCTGAATGTTGGCATATTCGGATAGCTTGTTCACTATGTCCTTATACGTGGTTTTTCCTTGCATATCCAGGGTATAAATATTGGTGTACAGATTATATTTGCCCTTGTTCTCTACATGAAAGTCGATATCCAGCACGCGCACACCGATGGTTTGGAAATAGTCATTGATAAAGGCGATGGTCTCCACACGGTGAATAAACTTGATTTCTACATGCTTGACGGAATTGACGCGCACCAGACGCTGCAACAATGAAAGGGTGATGATCACGATGGCGCAGCCGGCGATTGAAATGGTATAGTATCCCATCCCAACGGCCAGACCGAGGCATGCCACATTCCACAGAGAAGCAGCCGTCGTCAGGCCGGCGATTTTCTTCTGGCTGATAAAAATAGTGCCAGCACCCAAAAAGCCGATGCCGCTGATGACCTGGGCGCTGATGCGTCCGTAGCTGATAGCAATACCAGTGCTTTCATTGTTCATATTCAGGGTGATGGTGTCTGCAATCATCAGGCTTTCCATAATGGCGATGATAGAAGCACCCACGCATACCAGCACATGCGTGCGCATGCCGGCCGGACGATTTTTGCGCTCACGTTCTATACCAATGACACAGCCGATAACAACGGCCAACAGCAAACGTAATCCCTGCTCCCACCAGGACACGCTCGGTCACCCCCAATGATCATAGATTCTATATCAAATTAAAAAATACGGTAGAGAGAAACCACTTTGCCAAGTATGGTTATCTCAGGCACGATAATAGGTTCCATAGTAGGATTTTCAGGCTGAAGCCTGAAAACTCCCTTTTCTTTATAAAAGCGCTTGACCGTCGCTTCATCTTCAATCATGGCGATTACGATATCGCCGTTATAAGCGGTGTTCTGGCGCCGGACAACCACATAATCCCCATCCATAATTCCGGCACCAATCATGCTTTCGCCACGGACGGAAAGAATATAATGCTCGCCCTGACCAAGCATGGTCTGGGGGAGAGAAACGTAATCTTCAATATTTTCGGTTGCCAGAATGGGCACGCCTGCTGTTACACGGCCCAAGATGGGCACGTTGACCATCTCCGTGCGGTACATCTGATGGTCCGCCGGCACGGAAATTGCCCGCGGCTTCATGGAATCCCGGTATAGCAAGCCTTTTTTTTCCAGACGGATCAAATGGCCATGAACGGTGGACGTGCTCTTAAGACCGGTAGCATCGCAGATTTCACGCACCGATGGGGGATATCCCTTTTGCAGCGTTGCCTTTTCAATGTACGCAAGGATTCTGGCCTGGGTATCGCCCCGTGGATTGCTCATGCCTTCACTTCCTTACGCTTCAATCGAATATAGCATACCATAAAACAACGACGATTGGCAAGTGTTTTGCGAACGAATGTTTCTATTTCTCTGCATCGTCGGAAATAGAGGGGAGATGCACATTGCGGGCTGCATCCCGGCGCCGTTGATCGCTCATGGCGGCGTAATGCCTTCGTGTGGTGTTTACGTCAGAATGGCCCAGCGCGTCTGCCACCAGATAAATATCTTCAGTTTCGTGATAAAGGCGCGTAGCATAGGTACTGCGCAGCTTGTGAGGGCTCATGCGCTTTTTCAACGGGACGGCCACGGAACAATATTTTTTCACCATGATCTGAACAGCGCGCTGGGATATGCGTCTGCGCTGCAAGGACAAAAACAGCGCATTTTCATCCGCCTTGGTTGCGGGCTGGATGTGTTTTCGTTCCTCCATATAGCTTTGAAGAGCTTCAGCCACTTCTTTTGGATAATACAGGATCACCTGATTTCCGCCCTTGCGCGTGACCAGCACGGCATTTGCAGCGAGGTCCAAATCACCAATATCGATGCCCACACATTCGCTAACGCGCACACCGGTGCCCAGAAAAAGCATCAGGATAGCATAGTCCCGTTTCCGCGTATGCGCATGGAAGCGCTGCTGGGTGGGGGTTAGTTCCGCACCGTCATCCGCGATAGCCAGCAGCCGCTCAATTTCCGGACCAATCAGGTGAAGGATCGGCTTTTCGTGCAATTTGGGCAGAGAAACCAATGCTGCGACATTTCCGGGAACGCGCTCCATTTTGAACAGGTAATCAAAGTAAGAGCGCAAAGAGGACAGCTTGCGCATAATACCGCATTCATGATTTCGGAGCACCTTTTGCTGCTCTATAGTTTCGCCGATGCTGGCATCTTTGTAATATAGGGTTAAATAGTCCGCATAGCCGTTCAGGTCGCGAGCAGTGAAATGTGCCATATCGTCGTCAGTCCAGGCAGCGGGCGTTTTTGTCGAAAAATAGGGCAATTCCTTTGCTGCATAGTCGCAAAACGTCTGTAAATCGATCGTGTACGCCATGCGCGTCAGTGGGCTGGTGGTCATGGTGATGCTATTGATAAAGTCCGTGCAGGAAGGCGGTAATTCCCGGAGCATGCGGCGCACCTTTTCAGTGCGCTCTGCGTTGATGCGTTCTTGATAGGTGATTTCTGGCATGTGGCAGCCCTCCCGGAAGAATTGCGCAAAATTCACACTAAACTATTCGTAAAAGTGTTCTTTAGCGAAATGTTCAAGAACAGCATACACCCACCTCCCGGACCTGTCAAGTCCCTTGAATCAAAATAAGTTGAGCGCTTTATACCGTTTCCTGCAGGACCCAACTGTTGTTCAGACAAAAAAATAAAAAAAGAAAGGCTGCAAAAAGCAACCTTTCCAAAAACGCAAGTCAGGGTTTTTCGGTGCTGCCCTCCCCTGTTTTTGCGGACTGCTCTTCTTCCGGCTTTTCTCCATTCAGCCTGCGGTATTCCCGGATAGCCGAGGTCGCCAGTTCGTCACAGCGATTGTTCCAGGGGTTGTCCGCATGGCCTTTGACTTTATGGAATGTAATCTCGTGCTTTTTGGTACGGATCACCTGCAGCAAAAGCTTCCACAAATCGCTGTTTTCCACCGGCTGCTTTTTGCTGTTGATCCATCCGTTCTTCTGCCAGTTATCAATCCAATGATCGTTGAAGGCGTTCACCGTATAGGCGGAATCCGAATAGACCTCAACCACGCACGGCTCTTTCAGCGCGCCAAGCCCCGCGATCACTGCAAAAATTTCCATGCGGTTGTTGGTAGTGTTGGACATGTGGCCAGACATTTCCTTAACCTTGTCCTTATAGCAAAGCACGCATCCCCATCCCCCCGGTCCCGGGTTTCCGGAACAGGCGCCGTCGGTATAAAGCTTCACAGTACGCTTGGGCCTGTCTTGGGTCATAGCTTCCCTCTCCGATCTGCCGGGGCGGACATTTTGCGGTTTTTGCGTGCGCAGGCGTCCATCGCCTCTAAGACAGCAGCGCGGAAACCATTCTTCTCAAGTGATTGGACAGCCTCGATGGTCGTACCCCCGGGCGAGCAAACGTTATCCTTGAGTGCGGCGGGATGCTCCCCTGTCGTCAGCACCATCTTAGCCGAGCCCAACACCGCCTGCGCGGCTGCCTGAATGGCCATCTTTCTGGGCATGCCCAGACGTACCGCACCATCCGCCATCGCCTCGATGAACATGTACACGTATGCGGGGCTGCTTCCGCTCACCGCCACCACGGCATCAAAGAGGCGTTCGGGCAAAACCTGCACCACGCCCAGCGTGGCAAAAAGCTCCTTGGCCCAGCCGAGAGCCGCCTTGCTGAAGCTGTTTTCTTCGCAGATAGCAGTAAATCCGGCGCCAACCAAGGCAGGCGTATTGGGCATTACGCGCAGCACCTGAACACCGTTTTCACGGCCGAGAATATTGGTCAGCATGGCCATGGACCACCCGGCAGCAATGGAAATAATCTTTTTGTTGTAAGAATATTTCTGGATTTCCTCCAGCACGCCGCGCATATACACAGGCTTGATGGCCAGGATGATAAATTCGCATTCTTTGGCAATCTGGATATTGCTTTCGGCCACATTAACCGGGAATGAAGCAGTCAGCGCCGCAAGCTGCTGCTCACTGACATCATATACCATGGTTTCATATGGCTTGAGAAAGCCGCCTTGAAACGCACCACGCATGATGGCGCAGCCCATGTTTCCTGCACCGATAAATCCAACTTTCATCGCACCATCGCTCCCTTCATTCGAAAAAGCGGCGGACGTTTTGTCCGCCGCGTATAACGCTTATGCCTTTGGAACCGCCGCTTCTACAGGCGTCGTTCCAACCTTTGCGTTTGCATCGCGGGGATGCTTGCGCACCTTCAGGGTAATGGCCTTCTTGGGGCACTTCTTTACGCATTCGCCGCAGCCGGTACAGGCTTCATTGACTTCATGTACCTGCTTGAGTGCGCCGGAAATCGCTTCAAACTGGCAGGTGCGTTTGCAGATGGTGCAGCCGATGCACAGATCGCGATCGATTTCAGCAATCTTGCGGTTGTCGAAATCTCCCCACAAAGAACCGTTAGGACAGGTTTCGGCACACATCATGCAGCCCGTGCACTTCTCGCGGTCAATCACAGGCAGATGGTTAACCATGGTGATCGCATCAAACTTACAGGCATTTTTGCACAGCTCGCAGCCTACGCAACCGATCTTGCAGTTATCGCTGACCAGATTCCCCTCTTCGGCTGCACGGCACAGGAGCCGTACAGGCACCGTTTCAGGCTGAAGGCTCAGCACATGCTTGGGGCACGCCTTTACGCAAGCGCCACAGCTCTGGCACTTTTCTGGATCGACCTTGGCAATTCCGGAATGCTCATCAATATGGATGGCGTCGAACTTACAGGCACGCACACAGGTGCCAAGTCCCAGACAGGCATACTGGCACGCACGGTTTCCATCGTTAACCAAAGTAGCCGCAACGCAGTCCTTGATGCCGTGATACTGGAATTTGGTTTTGCACCGGTCCAGCGTTCCCTGGCATACCACGGTAGCCACATTGCGCACCTGTTGCGGCGCTTCTTCCACACCCATAATTTTGGCGATTTCTGCCGCTGTGGCAGCGCCGCCTACCGGGCAGGCATTGACGGGCGCCTTTCCTGCGGCGATGGCATCCGCCAGCGCATCACAACCGGCAAAGCCGCAGCCGCCGCAGTTTGCGCCGGGCAGCGCATTGCGTACCGCATCGCGCTTGGGATCAGAAGGAATTTCGAACACTTTGTTGGCAACGGTCAGCAGCAGGCCCAGAACCAGGCCCAGACCGCCCAATACCCCTACGCCGATCAAAACAGCAGTCATTCGTGAGCCCCTCTCTTTCTTACTGAATCAGGCCCGAGAAGCCCTGGAATGCAAGGGACATCAGGCCGGCCGTAATCAGCGCGCCGGGGAAGCCGTCCATCCACTTGGGCATGTTGCCGGTCGCCAGGCGTTCACGGATGCTGGCAAACATCACGATAGCAATGGTGAAGCCGATAGCGGCGCTGGTGCCGTTAACAACGGACTCGATCAGGTTATAGCCCTCGCGGGTGTTGAGCAGAGCGACGCCCAGCACAGCGCAGTTGGTGGTAATCAGCGGAAGATATACGCCCAAAGCCTGATACAGAGACAGACTGATCTTTTTGAGCGCGATTTCCACGATCTGTACCAGCACAGCGATGACCAGGATGAACGCGATGGTCTGCATATACTCCAGGTCGAGCGGAACCAGCAGATAAGCCTGGATGAGGTAGGTGATCAGAGAGGCCAGCGCCATGACGAAGGTAACAGCCATACCCATGCCAAGGGCGGTTTCCGTCTTTTTGGACACGCCCAGGAACGGGCAGATGCCCAAAAACTGCGACATGACAAAGTTGTTGACCAGCACGCTGCCGATCACAATCAAAAGCAGCTCATTCATGCGATCTCACCCCTTGCCTTCATTTGCTTGCGCTTGCCGATGTACTTAACGATGCCGTTGACAATCAGAAGCAGGATGCCCAGCGTCAGGAAGCCGCCCGACGGGGTAATGATAACCGACATGGGTTTGTAGGCATCGGGCATGATCTGCATGCCGAACCACTTGCCGCTGCCGATGATCTCACGCACGGAAGAAAGCAGCGTCAGCGAGCAGGTAAAACCAAGTCCCATGCCCAGGCCGTCCACCGCCGAAGGAAGGACCGGATTTTTGAAGGCGAAGGACTCCGCACGGGCGAAGATGATACAGTTGACAACGATCAACGGGATATAGATGCCCAGCGTATCCGACATGGAGGGCAAGAATGCCTTAATGACCAGGTCAATGATCGTAACGAAGGTGGCGATAACAACGATGAAACCAGGAATACGCACGCGCTCGGGAATGATGTGACGCAGCATGGAAATTACCATGTTGGAAAACACCAGCACAAAGGTCGTTGCAAGTCCCATGCCCACACCCGAAGAAGCGGCCGTAGAAATAGCCAGCGTCGGGCACATACCCAGCAGCAGGCGGAACGTGGGGTTCTCATTCAAAAGGCCATTGGTAAACACATGAAAGAGAGATTTGTTTTTCATGCCTTCGCACCTCCCTGTTTGGCCTCGCTCTTCTTCGCCTTTGCGGGCTTCACCGCGCCAAAGGTGCGGGGCATGGTCCATTTGTCAATGAGCGGCGTAAGCACGTTCATAAACAGAATGGCAAAGGAGCAGCCTTCGGGGTAGCTGTTGTTGAATGCTCGGATAACGAACAGGATCACTGCGCAGCCGATGCCCATGATGGCTCTGCCCCACTTGCTCACCGGGCTGGTGACATAGTCCGTCGCCATGAAGAAGGCACCCAGCAACAGGCCGCCGCTGAGAATCTGGTACAGGGCGTTTTCTGTTCCGCTTTCCACGGAATAGATCACACCGGTCTGAATCCAGAACAGGATGAAAGCAGTCCCGATAAAGAACACAGGAATGCGCCAGTCAATGACCTTGCGCACGATCAGGTACACGCCGCCCAGAATCAGGGTCAGCTTGCAGGTTTCACCCAGCATGCCGGGAACGTCGCCGATGAAGAGCTGCCACAGGGAATAGCTGCTGGAAACCAGCGGCGTGGCCGAAGCCACCGCGTCCACGGGAACGGTGGTCAGCCCAAAGAGCTGTCCGCCTGCCGGCAGGGCGGTAGCGGCGATCAGGCCGGCCCAGGACAGCATCAGGATAGTACGGGCCGCCAGAGCAGGGTTGATGAAGTTCTGCCCGATGCCGCCAAACATTTGCTTGACCAGCACGATAGCAATGATGGAGCCGATGGCTGCCATCCACCACGGGGCATTGGCGGGAAGGTTAAAGGCCAGCAGAAGGCCGGTAACCACGGCGCTCAGGTCGCCGATGGTGCTCTTCTGGTGAGCGATCTTCTCATACACCAGTTCGGAAAGCACCGCAAAGGCGACGGCCACGATCATCAGGGCCAGCGCAGGCGCACCGAAGAACCATATGGCCGCCAGCGCGGTGGGAATCAGGGCGATCACGACATCCCCCATCAGCCTGCGCGTGGATACGCCGTCGCGCAGGAAAGGAGACGAAGATACGACCAGCTTCGTTTGCATATCAATGGGCTCCTTTCTTCGCGGCGGCTTCCTTGCGCCGCTGTGTGATGATGCGCTTGGCCACGCGGCAGCTCTGGGTCAGATTGCGCTTGGCAGGGCAGGAAAAAGTACAGGCACCGCACTCAATGCAGTTGAGAGCGTTGAGCTTTTCAGCGGCCTCAAACAGATCCTTGCGCACCGCGCGGTCAATAGCTGCGGGAGCCAAGTGCATCGGGCAGGCGTTCATGCAGCGCGCGCAGCGGATGCAGGGGCTTTCGTCGGCCAGAGCGCCCAGTTTGTCCAGCGCCAGGATGCCGCTGCATCCCTTCGTAATGGGGATATCCTCGCGGCTGATGGCCATACCCATCATGGGGCCGCCATAAATCAGCATCTTGGTTTCAGGCAGCAGGCCCTTGGAGGTATCCAGCAGCCATTCCACCGGCGTGCCGATACGCACCAGATAATTGGCGGGCTTTTCTACGCAACCTCCAACCGTAACCACGCGGTCCACGATGGGCCGGCCCTCGTAAGCAGCACGGCACAGCGCATGGCAGGTGCCTACGTTGCACACCACAACGCCGATATCCAGCGGCAGGCCGCCCATTTTGACCGTGCGGCCCGTCAGGGCATATACAAGCTGTTTTTCACCGCCCTGCGGGTACTTGGTTTTCAGCCCCGTAACGCTGAACTCACTGTACTTTTCGCAGGCCTTGCGCATGGCTTCCACGGCGTCGGGCTTGTTGTTTTCAATGCCGATCATCACCCGTTCGATGCCAAGCACCTTCTGGATGATGCGCGCGCCGGAAATGATCTGCTCAGCATGCTCCAGCATCAGCCGGTGGTCAGCCGACAGATACGGTTCGCATTCCGCGCCGTTAAGAACCAGTGTATCCACCTTTTTGCCGGCAGGTACATTGAGCTTTACGGCCGTGGGGAACGTGGCTCCGCCCAGACCAACGATACCCATGCGGCGTGCCAGATCGGAAAGTTCCTGCACGGTCATGGATTCGGGGTTGGCCACTGGGGTCAGCGGCACCCATTCGTCCTTGAAATCATTATCGATGATGACGCACATCTGCTGGGTGCCGTTTGCCAGGATACAAGGCTGGCAATCGACGACCTGACCAGAGATGGAGGCATGCACTGCGGCGCTCATCACGCCTACCGGCTCACCGATCATCTGGCCCGTTTTGACGATATCCCCCTTGGTTACCAACGGCTTGCAGGGCGCTCCGATATGCTGCTGCAAGGGGATGGCCACGCGCGACGGCTGCGGCGCTTCCACGATGGACAGCCCGGCGGTAGCCGCCTTGCCGCCTCTTCCCTCATGCGGATGGATTCCGCCGGGAAAACTGTGTACGGTGCTCATGCTCTCTCGTCCTTCCTGAACTGTTTTACCTGTGCGATTACGCCATACATTAGTATAGCACATTCTGCCTGATGGGGAAAGGTTTTTTTGAATTTCGGACGCGCTTTATACGTCCTTTTTCCATTTTTGAGCCGCAAGCAGCAGCGCGCGCGCATGCGCCATTCCGCTTTCCTGCTGGCTTTCGGTCACGCCGATGAGCCGGGCCACCTCTTCCACGCGCCCCTCATCGTCAAGCAGACGAACCGTGGTGTGGGTACGTCCCTGCACGACCTGCTTCTGTACCAGGTATTGCGCATCCGCCATGGCGGCAATCTGCGCCAGATGCGTAACGCACAGCACCTGATGATAACGCCCGATGGAAGCCATTTTTTCAGCTACGGCCTGCGCCACGTGGCCGCTGATGCCGGTGTCGATCTCGTCAAAGATCATGCAGGGGATGCCGCCATGCTCTGCACCGGCAGCTTTCATCGCCAGCATCAGGCGCGAAAGCTCGCCGCCGGAGGCCGTTTTATCCAGCGGACTGAGAGGTTCGCCCGGATTGGGAGCGATATAGAAGCATACATGATCGTCCCCCCTAGAAGTAGGCACCTTTTTCCGGCCCGGCTCAGGGGGCTCAAAGACGCATGCAAAACGCGTGTTTTGCATGCCCAGGTCACGCAGCTGGGTTTCCATCAGGCTTTCAAACCGGGCTGCCAGGGTCTGGCGCGCCTGGGTCAGCAATGCCGCTTCGGCGCGGTAGGCTTTGAGCTTTTCCTTATAATCCGCCTCTGCGCGCCGCAGGCGGTCCTCCATGCCCTCCAGGCGGTTGAGCTCGCTTTTCATCTCCTCGTGACGCGCGGCCAACTCATCCGCCGGCATGCCGTAGCGGCGCTCAAGGCGGCGAATCAGGTCCAAACGCTCCTGCACGGCTTCATTGCGCTCCGGGTCAAAATTTTCGCTTTCCAGCACGCCGCGCAGCTCGATGCCCAGCTCCTCCGCTTCGTAGAAGGCCGATGAAAGGCGGTTCGCCAGCGCGTTATAACGGGGGTCCAGCTCCTCGATTCTGCGCAGGGCCTCCATAGCATCCCGCAGCTGCTCCATGGCGCTGGCCTCCCTGCCGCCGCCCATCACCGCTGCGTAAGCGGTCCGTACTGCGCTATCGATGCGCTCGGCACTGGCAAAGCGGTCCCTTTCGGCTGTCAGGCGCTCTGTCTCCCCCGGGGTGAGCTGAGCTGCGTCCAATTCATGCACACGGGTTTCCAGATACTCCTGACGCTGCGCGCGCTGTTCGTTTTCTTTGCGCAGCGCAGAGAACCGGCTGCTGCTTTCGCGCCACAGCCGGTAGCGCTCCTCCACCCTGCGTTTCTGATCCTCAAAGGCTGCATCTCCGAAGGAATCCAAAAACGCCATATGGTTTTTCGCATCCAGCAGGCTCTGGTGTGCATGCTGGCCATGCACATCCACCAACAATCCCGTCAGCCGGCGGAGAAAGGCCAGCGGGACGATGACTCCGCACACACGGCACAGGTTGCGCTCTCCCGTGGAAATTTCGCGCTGAATGCTGATCAGCCCGCCCTCGGCTTCCAGCTGCTGCTCGGCCAGCACGGCCGCTGCCTGAGGGCAATCAGAAATATCCACCAATGCTTCCACAGAGGCACGGTCGCATCCTGAGCGGATCAGCCCCCGGTCGGCACGCTCGCCCAGCACCAGGTTGATGCTGTCTACAATGATGGACTTGCCTGCGCCGGTTTCGCCGCTGAGCACTTGCATACCTTTTTGAAATTCAATTTGAAGCTGCTCGATCAGCGCGATATTGCGCACCGTCATGGACACAAGCACAGGCCGTTTCTCCTTTCCCCCACGTTTCCACTTACCGGCGAATCATGGCGTTGAGCCGCTCCATGACCGGACGGACCTCCTCAACGGAGCGCACGATCATCAGAATGGTGTTGTCACCGGCAATAGTGCCCAGAACCTCCGGCCATTGCAGACTGTCGATGGTTTCCGCAGCAATATTAGCGCTGGCCGGCAGCGTGCGGATGATGATCTGATTGTAAGCGCTGACCATGCTGACAACCGTCTCGCTGAACATGCGGATAAGCCGCTCATTCAGTCCGTTTTCGCCCTTCTCGGCGGTGGCGTAGCGATAACTGCCGTCAGCCGAGAGCACTTTTACCAGCCTTAACTCCTTGATGTCGCGTGAAACGGTAGCCTGCGTCACCTGAAATCCCCGAAGGCGAAGCGCGTCGGCCAGATCCTCCTGCGTTTCGATGCTTTTTTCCGCGATGATCTCCAAGATGGCAATTTGTCGCGCAGATTTCATGTACTTCAATGCTCCTTGCTAGCGGGTCCATTCGGACAGCTTGATTCGAATTGTACTGAAAAAACTCTTTGGTTCCAGACGGATGAAGCGCGCCGCATGCTCTGCCCGTGTGATGGTGAGCGTCTGGCCGCCGGAAAAGCTCCACGGCTTGCGGCCATCTACGGATATCATGGCGTTGTATCCCCCATCCAGCCGTACCGTAATGGTCTGGGCCGCAGAGGTGACCACCGGCCTGTGCTGAAGCGAGTGGGCGCATATTGGCGTAAGCACCATGCACTCCACCTCCGGACAAACCAGCGGTCCCCCTGCCGACAGGGAATAGCCCGTCGAGCCTGTAGGCGTAGACACAATCAGTCCATCCGCGATAAAGGGACCCACCCGGTCGCCGTCCACCCAGGCATTGACACCAATCAGCCGGGAATATCCGCCGCGGCTGAGCACCACATCGTTGAGGGCGTAATCCGTATGGTCTCCCATGGAGGCCTTGAGCATCATGCGCGTCTCCAGGCTGTATTCATCGTTGGCCAGACGGATGCAGGCTTCTTCAAGCCGGTCCAGCTCCACCTCGGTCAAAAAGCCCACCCTGCCGACATTGATGCCCAATAACGGCAGATTATAGCGGACGGCTAATGCGTTGGCGCGCAGGAGCGTGCCATCTCCCCCGACGGAGAGCACCGCTTCGCACCGCTCCGGCGGCAGCGCTGCCAGACTTGACCGGACACTTCCATCCAGCCGCTCCTGAATCCATGGTTCAGCCGCAACTGCGATGTGCGCATGCTGCAAGGCTTGCAACACCCTGCCCGCAAGCCTGTTTGCATCCGGCTTTCGCTGGTGCATGAGCATATAAACTGATTTCATATGAGGCTTTCCCGCCTTTCCTCGGACAGTATAGCACATTCTGCATAAATATGCAAGAATGCATGTTTATGCAGAATGGTAATTTGTTCAGTTCAGCGTCGTATGGGCCTGTTCCACCACCTGAGCAATGCGCTCCTGCGTAACCGCAGGCGTACCGGAAGCATCAGGAAGCAGCTCGGCGATGTATTCGATATTGCCTTCCGGCCCTGTTATGGGTGAAAAATCTACCTGTGCCATGCGGTAACCAAAGCTGGGAACAAAGGCAGCGATCTCCTCCACCACCTGGCGGTGAACGCGCGGGTCGCGCACAACGCCTTTCTTGCCCACGTTTTCTTTTCCTGCTTCAAACTGTGGCTTAATAAGGATATAAAACCGTCCCCGATGCTCCATCAGCTCCGCTGCCACCGGCAGAATAAGCCGCACGGAGATGAAGGACACGTCCATCACGGTGATATCCGGCACGCAGGGCACTTCGGCATGCGTCAGGTAGCGCGCATTGGTGCGTTCCAGCACGGTTACGCGGGCATCATTGCGGATTTTCCAGTCCAGCTGGCCATAACCTACGTCGATGGCGTACACATGCCGGGCGCCATTTTGCAAAAGCACGTCCGTAAACCCGCCTGTGGCTGCGCCAATATCCATGGCTACCGCATCCCGCACATCCGCGCCGAACACTCGCAGCGCTTTGTCCAGCTTCAGCGCTCCGCGTCCCACAAATGGATGCGCGTGGCCCCGCACGGTCAGTTCCTCACCCTCATCCACCTTTTCAGAGGGCTTGAGCACCTTGACCTCCCGCCGATAAACCTGCCCCGCCATGATGAGGGCCTGAGCCTTTTCACGGCTGGAGGCCAGCCCCTGACGCACAAGCGCCTGATCCACCCGCAGTTTGTCAGACACAGCACACGCCCGCCTCTCTGACTGTATTGCGCACTGCCTGTGCGATGCTGTCATCGTCCAGCCCTACATCCCTGAGCAAATGCGCATGATCGCCATGCTGCACAAAGAAATCTCCCACGGCCAGCGTGCGGATGCGTGCCGTCGCCCCAACGGCGGAAGCGTATTCCAGCACTGCACTGCCAAAGCCGCCCATTGCCACATGCTCTTCCAGCGTGAGAATGGGAATGTTCCTTGCAAACAGAGCATCCAGGCACTTGCCATCCAAGGGCTTAACGGTAGATGCATTGATCACCGTCAGGCGAATGCCCTCGGCCGCCAGCCGGTCCGCCACGCGAAGCGCGGCAGCCGTCATTGTGCCTGTTGCTACCAGCGCTGCATCGTCGCCATGCAACAGGGTCTGCCAGCGGCCAATTTCAAAGTTTTCGATTGCATAGCCATCCGGCAGGCATTCTGCATTTTTGGGGTAACGAATTGCGCAGGGCGCGCCCAGCTGAAGTGCCGCCGGGATCATGGCTTCCAGTTCGGCCGCATCGGCAGGGGCCAGCACTGTCATGTTAGGAATGTGCCGCAGATAGGCAAAGTCATAAAGCCCCTGATGGGACTGGCCGTCCTCATTGGAAATGCCGGAACGGTCCAGCATAAGCACCACGGGCAGGTTTTGAATGCATACATCGTGCAGCACCTGGTCATATCCGCGCTGCAAAAAGGTGGAGTATACGAAGAAAAACGGCCTCAATCCCCCTGAAGCCATGCCCGCACACAACGTGACGGCATGCTCCTCCGCAATGCCTACATCGAAATGCCGGGTGGGAAACGCCTCTTCAAACAGATGCGTACAAGTGCCCAGCGGCATGGCCGCCGTAACCGCTACAATGCGGGAATCACGCCGTGCCAGATCAATGAGCGTGCGCATGGCCACCTCGCCGTTTGCCCGGCGGCTGCCTGCGCTAAACTGCCCGGTTTCCACCAGGAAGGGCGGCGTGCCATGAAAATCCTCCGGACGGCGTTCGGCACGGTTATAGCCATATCCCTTTTTGGTTGCACAGTGAATCACGACAGGTTCATCAAGCTGCTTGGCCTGTCTGAGCATGTTTTCCACCGCGGCCAGGTTGTTTCCGTCAATGGGGCCAAGATAGCGAAAGCCCAGCGCGGAAAAGAACCCCTCATCCACAAAGATGCTCTTGACCATGCGCTTGGTGGTATGAATAATGCGGTAAAGTGGCCGGCCCAGGACAGGAATGCGGCTCAGGCGGCTTTTAACACGCTTTTTGGTGCTGTTCCATCCCACGCTGGCACGCAGGCTGGAAAGATGCTTGCTCAATGCGCCCACGTTTTGTGCAATGGACATTTCGTTGTCGTTAAGCACCAGAATCAGGCGGGTTTTGGAATTGCCGCAGTCGTTCAGCGCCTCATAGCACATGCCGCCCGTCAGGGCACCATCGCCCACTACGGCTACCACATGGTGGTTTTCGCCGCGTGCGTCGCGTGCGCGCGCAAGTCCCAGCGCCGCGGAAATCGCCGTGGAGGCATGCCCGGCTTCAAAACAATCGTATACGCTTTCACACCGGCGGGGAAACCCCGACAGGCCGCCATAGGTACGCAGCGTATCGAAGGATTCATAGCGCCCGGTGATCAGCTTATGGGCATAAGCCTGATGTCCCACGTCGAAGAGAATTTTGTCCTTCGGCGTGTCAAACACACGGTGCAATGCCAGCGTGATTTCCACCACCCCCAGATTGGAAGACAGATGGCCGCCGTTTTGCGATACCGTTTGTATGATTTTCGTGCGAATATCGTCCGCCAGCTCCTCGCACTCCTCGCGCGACAGGCCGCGGATATCCGCCGGGTCTTTGATCTGCGATAATTCTGCCATAGTGCTCCTTTGTACGCCTCAGGCGTTTTTCAACCCCGCTTTGCTCCCCGCCTTGCCGCCAAGCGAAATATTGCTCAAAATGTCAGACGAATAGGCGTAGTTGCTGTCGTCCTTGTCTTTCTGTGCCTCCATGGCGCAACGGACCATTTCGTCAATCAGCCTGCTGTAAGGCATGCCGCATGCCTCCCACAGATAGAAGGCCAGCGAACCGGGAATGGTGTTGATTTCAGTAATGTACAGGCCGTCAGAGGCAGCGTCGTACATGTAGTCGATGCGCACCACGCCTTTGCAATCCATATCGTTGAAGATGTCCACGGAAAGGGCGCGGATTTTGTCACGCAGCTCGGGTTCGATGGGCGCGGGCAGAATGCGCTTGAGCGAAGCCATACCCTTGGTGGAGCCGCCGGCCATGTATTTATCCATGAAGGTAAGGAGTTCGCCGCCGGAAATGGGCATTTCAATTTCGCTGGCCTGCGCCTTTCCATCGTATCCCAGAACGGAGCAGTTCAGCTCCAGAGGCTCCTCCAGCCCTTTTTCCACCAGCACCTTGCGATCGAATTCAAAGGCCAGTTGCAGCGCCTCCTCCAGATCAGCGCGGTCCTTGGCTTTGGTCACGCCGATAGAGGAGCCCAAGGAAGCCGGTTTTACGAACACGGGATAGGGAAGCTCATTTTCGATTTGGTCCATGACTGCCTGCGGGTTTTCATCCCAGGCACGGCGCAAGAACCAGCAGCTGGGCAGCACGGGGAAACCTGCGCCGCGGAAATATTGCTTCATATAGACCTTATCCATGCCCATGGCGCTTGCGCCCACGCCGGATGATGCATAGGGAATGTTGCACAACTCCAAAAGGCCCTGGATGGTGCCGTCCTCGCCGTGCATGCCGTGAAATACGGGAATCACGCAGTCCAGACGGGCCACGATCACCTCGCGGTCCTTGCCCAGCAGGCCCTTGCCGTGTTCCAGACGCGTCAGCGCGCCGGAGCCGGAGGTAATGTCCAGATTGACGCGCACCACGCCCTTGCGGCTTTCGTCAAAGGGCGTATAGGAGGAGATTTCAAACAGCGCGTCGCCGGTGAACCACTCGCCTTTTTTGCTGATATAGATGGGGATGACATCATAAATCTGGCGATCAGCGGCGCGCATGAGCTGCACGGCGCTGATGATGGACACCTCGTGCTCGCAGCTTCTGCTGCCGAACATTACACCCAGTTGAATCTTGCTCATATCCAGTTCCTCCAGTCAGGCTTCCTGATAGTGGTCGGGAAGGTCGTTTTCGTAAAGAACGGTATCCGTGGGACGGACCAGGCTGTGGAGCAGGCGAGTGGAATCATCCAGACTGTCCACACGATGGATGTCCGCTTCCGGGAAACCGACCTCCTTCAGCCCCTCAATGATTGGCTGAGCACGGTTTTTGCCCACGATGATGGCGATATCCACGCAGCCGGCCATTTCCCGGCCAAATTCACGGTTGTATTCCGCCTCGCGCTCGCCCAGCTCCACCATACCGGGGGTGATGATGATGCGCCGCGCAGGAAAACCCTTAAGCACTTTTAAAGCGGCTTTGGCGCCTACAGGGTTGGAATTGAAAGCATCGTTGATGATGGTGAAGCTGCCGGGGTGGTTTAGCAGTTCCAGCCGGTGCTTGACGGGGGCCAGCTTCTCCACGCCGTGGGCAATCTGACGCAGCGTAAGCCCAAGGTCGGAGGCGACAGCCGCAGCCAGCAAAATATTCTGTATGTTATGTTCGCCCAACAGCCGGGTATGGCATTCCACGTTGCCCACATTTCGGATATGCAGCATGAACCGGCTGCCGTCCGCCGAAACGCTTACCTCGTCACACCAGCAATCGCAGGTTGCCGCGTCGCGGCCACAAAGGGTCTTGGGCTTCTGCGTTCGGTCATACATTTGCCGCACATAGGCGCCGTCGTCGTAGAAGTAGGCATGGGACCCTTCGGCGGGCAGGGCCTCGATCAGTTCATACTTGGTGGAGGCCACCCGGTCGATGGTTTTGAATGTTTCCAGGTGCTGCGGGCCCACCGAGGTGATGATGCCGATGGTGGGATGTACCAGCCGGCACATCTCTTTGATATCCCCTACGTGCCGCGCGCCCATTTCTCCCACAAACACCTGATGGGAAGGAGAAAGCTTTTCGCGGATGGCGCGGGTGACGCCCATGGGCGTGTTATAGCTGGCGGGCGTGATGAGCGTGGGATATTTTTCGCTCAAAATAGCTCCCAGGATATGCTTAACCGATGTTTTGCCATAGCTGCCCGTGATGCCGATACGGATCAGGCTGGGATTGGAAAGCAGCTTTCGGCGCGCATCGCGGAAATAGCATTCGCTGATTGCCTTTTCCACAGGCCACGCCAAAAGTCCGCTCAGAGCCACCACCAGCGGAAGAGCCAGAGGCCACAGCGCGGGCAAAACCGCCCACGGTGTGGCCGCACACAGTGCGCTAATGGCTGTCATCACCAAAAAAAAGACCACATATAGCCGCTTGACACGCCCGGTGATAACAAACTTCTTTTTGGCACGGCGAGGCGAAAACGCCCGGCCAATGGCGATTCCCGCCCCTGCCGACAGGGGAAGCAGCAGCACGGCCGCAAGGATTCCAGCCCACCGGGCTGCGCCGCGCAGGGCCAGAATGTCAAATCCGTAGAGCAAAACCAGCACCGCTGCCGTCGCACACAGCCCCGGTAGAAGGCTATGGACGCGGTTGCGTTTAAGCGCACGAAAATACCCTGGAAACTGATAGCTTTCCAGTTGGAAATAATGCAGGATGCCGCGCGCGGCAAACAGGCAGCAGCACACCGGCGAAAGCAGCGTAAGCCAACGAAGGAGCGGCGTTGCCAAATTCATGCCGTCTGACCTCCCCAAAAGAATTGCCGGACAATCGTTAAGAAGCGCTGCCATTCCTCGATAAAAGCGAAATGTGTCCGGCCTTCAAATACCACCAGGCCTGCATCGGGAATGGCCTTCTCCATCTGCTCGCCCATCCACAGGGGCGTTTCGGTGTCCTCACTGCCCCATACCAGCAAGGTGGGTGCCTGAACATCCTTAAGGAACGGATACAGATCCTGAGAAACAACTTTGGAGAAGGTCCTGCGCATGTTTTCGTTTAGACGCACATAATCAGCAGAACCATAGCGCCTGCGCAGCGCGGCCTGCCAATGTTCCACCGCCGCGCGCAGAAGGCTGAACCGCTTGAGGGCGTTAAGCATGGCATTCATCCGCTTAAAACGGGCCTGGCGCTTCTTCTGCGTTTCGGTGAGCGGCTTGCGTATGCCAGCGGCTCCTGTAAGAACCATCTGTTCTACCATTTCGGGGTGATGCGAGGCAAGATAAATGGCAACGCGCCCGCCGAATGAATGCGCCACCACGCGCACCTTTGGAATGGAAAGCGATTCAAGCAACCCCGCAATCTGCCCGGCGTATTCAGGAACGCCCCATGGCTCCGGCGGCTCGCCGCTTTGCCCATGGCCGGGGAAATCCACCGTGAGCACGTCGGCCTGCTCGCTGAGTCCTTTTTCGATAAAGGAAAAAATAGACCCGTCGCACCCCCAGCCGTGCAGAAGCAAAATGGTAGGGCCGTTTGCATTTTCCGCCTTTGCATAGCGGTAAAAAATGCGGCAGCCCTGAATCGTCGCCTCCAAAGAAGCACCACCCTTCCAGAACTTACCCCCGTATTTTACCCTATCTTATGCAAAAAGAAAAGCCGTTACCGCATTTTATCGTCTTTTGGCAAGCGTGGGGTCATACACATAGCGCCGCTTGCACGCGCTGATGGAGAATTCCTGCCGGCACCACAGCGGCACGTCCACGGTAGATTCCAAAACACAGCCCAGCCTTTCGCAGGTAAGAATGCTGGGGAGATTGTCCTCATCTGTGGTGATTACGAAGGTCCTCATCCCGAGTTCGGCGAGCACCGGTATACACAGCCGGCAGGCATGCAGCGCGGCGCTATGTCTCCGAAAAGGCGGATCGACATGGTAACCGATGTGACCCAGATAAAACAGGCTTTTGTCTTCCCCCACCCTCAGGGCAATTTCACCGGCAGGGCGCGGGGACATGCCGGGCATGATGATATCAAACACCAGAGACTTTGCGCCGCCCAGCTGTGCGACGTGCCCGCCATATTCCCGCGGCACAAGGGAGATCAGTTCATCCTGCAACAACGCCTGTCCTCGCCGTCCTGCACGGATGAATGTGCGTTCAAAATCGGTTTTCATACTTCCTGTACGGTCACTTTGGGCAGCAGCGCCTCAAAGTCCGGCCTGCGCATAAGCTGGGTGCCATCCGTCATCACACTGGCCGCTCCGGCCGCTACGCCGCAGCGGAAAGCTTCTGCAAGCGATTCCCCGCGCGACAGCCCCGCAAGCACGCCGCCGATCATCGCGTCGCCCGCGCCAACCGTAGACCTTGCCTCCACCATTAATGCAGGAGCAAAGAACGTGTCCTTCCGATTGACAAGCATCGCGCCGTACTTGCCCATGGAAACAATCACGTTCTGGGCACCATACTCGATCAAAAACAGTGCCGCATCCCTCAGGCCACGCAGGGTGCGCAGTTCCTTTTTCATGATGGCTTCAATCTCCGGCAGGTTTGGCTTGATCAAAAACGGTTTTTCCTTAATTCCATGCAGCAGCGTTTCTCCGGCGCAGTCAAGCACGGTTTTTTTACCCTCCAGCGCTTTTAAGCAGCGCTGATAGGTGTCTTCTTCGCAGCCTTCGGGCAGGCTTCCGCTAAGCACCACGTAGTCGCTTCCATCCGCCTTTTCTTTCAAAAGCTTTAAAAATTCTTCCAGCTGCTCCTGATTCATCGAAATGCCCGGCTCGTTAAACTCCGTAACGGTTCGAGTGCTTTCATCCACCAGCTTCAGGTTGGTGCGCACTTCGCCGGGCATGGGCAGATAGTCAAAGGGCACATCTTCCTGATGGATCATTTTAAGAAACGATTCCCTGCCGCGCTCGCCTAGGCACCCCACGCACCCCACCGGCACGCCCAGCCGTTTCAGAACCACCGCCACGTTGACGCCCTTTCCGCCCACATCCACGCGCACATTGCGCAGCCGGTTCAGTTCTCCCGGCTCCAGCGCCTTGACTGATGCCGTTTTATCAAAAGAAGGATTCATACATACGGTGGTGATCATCGCGCAGCCTCCTTTATAATACATTTTGGTTATAGCACAACGGGACCGATGCAAAGCACGCATCGGTCCCAAATGGATGTGAAACGACGGGAATTATTCCTCCTCGTCCTCGTCCAGCTTCGCGTTCTCGATAATCTTCTGAGCCACGTTGGAGGGAACCTCCTCATAGCGCTCAAAGGATATCGTAAACCAACCGCGCGCCTGGGTCATGGAGCGAAGATCGGTGGCGTATTTGAACATTTCTGCCTGCGGGGCTTCGGCCACCAGCTGCTGCATGCCGTCCACCTGATTCATGCCCATGATGCGGCCGCGGCGCTTGTTCATATCACCCATCACATCGCCCATGTACTCGTCGGGCACATAGACCTCCACGTGCATGATGGGCTCGAGCAGCACGGGGCTTGCATCCATGCAGCCCTTCTTGTAGGCGATGCGGGCAGCGGTCTTGAACGCCATTTCAGAGGAGTCCACCGGATGGTAGCTGCCATCGTAGAGCTTGGCATGCAGGCCAACCATGGGATAGCCGGCCAATACGCCCTTGCGGATGTTCTCGCGCAGGCCTTTTTCTACAGAAGGAATAAAGTTGCGCGGTACCACGCCGCCGACCACCGCGTCCTCGAACTCGAAGTCGATGCCGGTGTCGCCGATGGGCGAAAACTCAATCCACACGTCGCCGAACTGGCCATGGCCGCCGGACTGCTTCTTGTGACGGCCCTGAACTTTGACCGTCTTTTTGATGGTTTCACGATAGGGAATGCGCGGGTCCTGCAAAACGGCGTTGGCGCCAAATTTGCTGGCCAGCTTGTTGCGGATCACGTCCAGATGCAATTCGCCCTGGCCGGAGAGCAGCGTTTCGGTGGTTTCCACGTTCTTTTCCAGCTTGATGGAGGGATCTTCTTCCATGAGGCGGGCCAGGCCGCTGAAGACCTTGTCCTCCTCGCCCTGCTTGGCGGCGAACACGGCCTTGCTGATGCAGGGAGCGGGATACTCAATCGGGGGATACTTGATGGGGTTGGCGGGGTCGCAGAGCGTATCGCCGGTGTTGGTGAACTGCAGCTTGGAGAACGCGCCCATATCGCCGGCATTGAGCAGCTGAGTGCTGATCTGCTTCTTGCCGCGCAGCACGTAGATGCCGGTGACCTTTTCGGTCTTGTCACAGCTGGCGTTATAAATATTGCCGCTGCCGTTGACCGTGCCGCTCATGACCTTGAACAGGCTGAGCTTGCCCACGAAGGGGTCTGCGATGGTCTTGTAAACCAAGGCGCTGAAGGGCTGCTCGCTGTTGCAGGCGCGCTCGGTTTCCTCGCCGGTCTTGGGGTTGACGCCCTTGTATACCGCCCGCTTGGGAGAGGGCAGGAAGTCTGCCATCACGTCCAGCAGCTTGGCTACGCCAACGCCGGTCAGCGCCGAGCAGGGCACTACAGGGCAGATCTGGCCGGAGAACATGCCCATCTTGAAGCCTTCGATCAGTTCCTCATGGGTGAGGGTTCCTTCTTCCAGGTACTTCATGGTGAGTTCATCGTCGGACATTGCAGCGGCTTCGGTGATTTCTTCCATAGCCAAAGCAATATTATCCGCCATTTCCGCAGGCACGGGGATTTCCTTGGGCTTGCCCTTGTTGACGCGCTCGTACGCCTTGTTTTCCAGGACGTTTACCACGCCGCGATAGCTGGGGCCTTCGCCGATGGGCAAAAGGATAGGCACCACGCTGTTGCCGAAGCGCTCGCGCAGCTGGGTCTGGACCTTCATAAAGTTGGCATGATCACGGTCCATCTGGTTGACGATGAACATTTTGCCCACGTTGTTCTTGGTGGCATAGTCCCACGCCTTTTCGGTGCCGACTGCAATGCCGCTGACGGCGCTGACCAGAATTGCGGCGGTTTCCACCACGCGCAGGGGGCCCATCATCTCGCCCACGAAATCAAAATAGCCGGGCACATCGATGACGTTGAGCATCTTCTGGTTCCAGTCGATCGGGGCAATAGCTGCGCTGATGGAGATTTTTCTTTTGATCTCCTCCGCGTCGTAGTCGGTGACGGTGTTGCCGTCCTCAACACGACCCTGGCGGTCGATCGCTCCGGCAGCGAAAAGCAGAGCCTCCATCAGCGTGGTTTTTCCTTCGCTGCCATGCCCCATGAGGGCGATGTTCCGGATGTCCTTGGTTTGATAGCTTGCCATTATGGATCCCCCTTGTTCTATTTGATTTTCGCATCCCTGTGCGCCGAACTGCGGACTTTTTGATAAGAACGTGTACCGCGCGATCTATCCAAGTAACGCGCAGGATGCATATGAACCGTATTTCAAACGATATTGATTATAGCAGAAACCAGAGAAAAAGAAAAGCATAAACCTTCAAAATGGCAATTCGTTCCTTCATGCCTGATTTGAATATAGGTATTTTACCTTCAGATAGCCTTCCAGATTGCCATATTCACTCACGGTAATAGCAGGCAAATTCAGCTCTTGCATGCATGCCAGCAATATAGCGATGCCATGAACCACAATATCCGCGCGCTGGGGCTGCAGGCTGGGAAGCATCAGCCTCTTTTCCATGGGCATGGGCGCAAGGGTTTCCATGGCGGTGAGCACTTTTTCCTGTGTCAATGAAAAGCCGTGAATGTGCATACGCTCGTTCCAGGGAATTTGCTGGACAAGGGCAGCACTGGTGGTGAATGTACCGCCTACGCCCACCCAGGCCGGCGGACAAACGGCTGCAAAGGCAGCGCCTTCCAGTTTTATCAGTTCTCTGGCAATCCCGACCACCCCGTGAGCTTCTTCTACGCTTTGGATAGGATAACGCCGGCATAACCTGACTGCTCCCATCTGCAAGCTGACCGCTTTTTGAATTTCCCTGCCATGCCCCACGGCAATTTCCGTAGAACCTCCGCCAATATCGATCAGTCCCGAAGGCTCCCCGTCCGTCGCGCCGATAAAGGACAACTTTGCCTCCAGGTCGCCGCTGCATATTTCCAGCGAAAGGCCGGCGGCTTGAAGCAGGGCATCAGAAAAGGCTTGCTGATTTGCAGCATCACGTACTGCGCTGGTAGCAAAAAGATGAATCCTCTCCGCGCCTTGCTGCAAAGCCTGCAGGCGGAAAGCTTCCACACTTTGGCATGCCTTGCGGATCATTTCGGGCGTGATGTTTCCATCGGGATCCAACGCGGCGAAAACACGCAGCCCTTCTCTGTATCGCTTCAGCCTTAAAAGCCGCCCCTGATCCACGTCTGCAACCAGCATGCGCAGAGAATTGGAACCGATGCCGATAGCTGCAACCCGCATTCCAAACACCTCATTTGTATCTGTTTTTTGCTTTGTGGATAAAAAAACGGAATACCCTCGCCGTTACCGGGAAGGTATTTCTTCCTCGCCATATAGCGCTTCGGGATTGGTGATGACGAAGCGGATTTCATCAGGCATCATATAACCATACATGGTGCGCGCCTGGTTTTCAATAAAGGCATCGGTTCCCACGGTTTCCAGCTGCGTTTTCAGGTCTGCCTGATCGCCTTGCAGCTCCGTTAGGCGCATCTGTGTTTGATCATAGGTATCATTTAGCTCGTCGATGCTCTGGGAAAGCGTGCCGCTGTACCAGAAAAAAGCCACCAGCACACATGCGGACATGGCAATCAGCACCCAGATGTTCATCGTCTTGCGCATAACAGGTCGTTCCCTTCAAAAGCAATCTGACTTGTAACATTCTGCGCAGGGTGTAAAAACTCCTGCTTTTATGATGACGTTGTGTCAGACTTTTTTCTTTTTTTCAGCGAGGTCCGCATCATGCGCACCAGCCTGCCGATTCCCTGTGTGTAGAGAACCGCCCCCGTGAGGACCGCCAGCAGATGGTACAGGCGCAAAGCTTCATCACGTGCAAGAAGCATCATGACCATCAGCGCAATGCCTCCGGCCAGCATCATTACAACATCTGCAAGCGGACGCAGGGGGCCTGTCAGCACCGAAGCATCCAGGCATGCCGCCAACACAAGTCCCAATGGCACCGCCGCCAAAAAAGCCTGTGCCTGTCCTGTGGTTTCAAAGAATAATCTCATTTTTTAAGCCACTTCCAGGAAAATGGGCGCTTTGCAGCAGCTCTGGGCGATTCATAGATTACGCCGTCGATATGGCCGTCCACCTCCAGCCGTCCATCCTCCAGCAGCAGCTTGCCAATATGCAATCCCTGCCCTGTGAGGATCATCACGCCCGAATCGATTTTCAGCACGATTTCCGTTTCGTGAAAGCTGCATACATCTGTCACGCCAGTGATTGAGGCGCGCCTGCGTTTGTCGATGGCAAGTGTATGGACGCTGCGCGCTGCGCCGTCTGCGGCGTTTATGTTGGTCATCCCCATGCCCCCTTCCATGGAAGGGTATGCACAGATATGCCCAAAGAGAAGGCTTGACAGATCATGCCCTTTGGCGTATTATGCGTATACCAAATCATTTAGATTGGTATACGCATTTTGGGGGAATGAAAAATGACCAGGCAAGTACGGCTGTTGACCCTCTCTGCGCTGATGTGCGCGCTGATCATTGTTTCCACGCTGTGGATCAAGTTTACCATTCCAGGGACCGATGTAATGTTCAGCTCCCAGGTGTTTTTTGTGCTGCTGTGCGGGCTGCTGCTGCCGCCTCGTTACTGTTTTTATACGCTTGGGGCCTACCTCCTTCTGGGGCTGATCGGCCTGCCGGTATTCACTGCCACAGTGGGCCCGGCAGTCATCGCCACGCCATCCTTCGGCTATCTGGTCGCCTTTCCCTTCGAAGCGGCTGCCGCGTCCGTGGCAGCGGGCCGGTTGGCGGATAAAAAATGGGGGCGCTATGCGGCCGTGCTCATTGGCGTGGTTGTGAGCTATGCCATAGCGCTCCCCTATGTTGCGGTGCTAAAAGGCGTATATCTGAACGCGCCGGTTCCGTTTGGCGTACTGCTCAGCGCATACTGCTTTGCTTTCCTTCCGCTGGATATCGTAAAAGCTGTGCTGGCAGCCCTCCTTGCGGGCCGTCTTGAAAAACCGCTGGACCTCGCATCCCTGAGATATCGTTAATAGCGGGTCAGGCGTTCTTTTCCTTATTCTTTTCTTCCTTGACCAGTTTTTTGCGGGCTGTTTCAAAAATCGCGCCCACTACGCGCGGACCGGCATTGATCGCAATGGCGGCGCCGATCTGGAACTGATACACCGGGGGATAGCCCACCTTTTTGGTCAGCTCTTCGGCCAGCTCGTCACGCACAGTGGTATCACTGCCGTAAACCAGGCTGTAGGGCGTGTTGGGTTCCATATCGTCATCCACCATTTTTACAAGCTCTTTGATAAGCTTCTTTTCGCCGCGTGCCTTGCCCACGGTGGCGATGACGTGATCCCATACCTGCATGATGGGCTTGATGCCCAAAGCCTCGCCCACAAATACAGCCGCGCTGGGAATACGGCCTGATTTTCCCGCGTATTTCAGGCTGTAGAGGCCAAAATAGATGCGCTGCTTTTTTAGCTGGCTGTCGATAAGTTTGACCACAACGTCAATAGGAACACCCATTTCCAGCTTCTGCGCGGCGAGAATTGCTGAATAGCCATATCCGCCGGAATAGCTGCCGCCATCAAAGAGATGAATGCGCAGCTTTTCCGCCGCTCCCTCATTTTCCTCATAGAAACGGTCGCGAGTGCTGACTGCGTTAAAATACGTGGCAGACCCTTTGGAATTGATCAATAACAGAATCAGATCGCGGGTACCCTCTGCCAGCTCAGCCTTAAAAAGCTCTTCAAAGGTATAAGGTGTAATCTGCGAGGTGACCGGAATGCCGTTATAACCATCCATCAGGGCGTAGAATTCTTCGTTTGTGATTTCTACGCCGCTTTGAATGGTGCGCTCGCCCATGGTTACCGGGATGGGAAGCACCTTGATGCCGTAACGTTCGCGCAGCTCGACAGGAATGTCCGCTGCTGCATCAGCATAGATTTTATACTTTGAGATCATGAAAACCCGTCCTTTCAAAAATATAAATGGATATGATTAGAAACCCCTCAGCAGAGTCATGAAGGGGGTACCCATCATTAATCTGATGAGAATCAGTACGATCAAATGAATGGGATACAGCCAATAGCCCAGCCGTCCCGGAAGCCGCAGGCCTGTCTTTGTGCGGCACAGAATCAGCGGAAGCGATAACCATATCATGCCCTGCAGCCGGAAAAAGGCCGCCAGCACAGGCCCAATGCCTTCCCAGGTCAGGAAGGTGAGCGGATAGCCAAACAGGCTGTTTATCTGGGATGAGGTGCTGCCCCAGAAGAGTGCGTAGGCCAGGTAGGTCGCAGCCAGCCCGCCTGCGGAGCCGTGCGCCATAAAAAGAAGCAGAATAAAGGTGAGCCCTCGCCAGCCATAGTCCACCTGTACAAAGCCCAGCAGCACATAGCACAGCGCCGGTACCCAGAACTGGCTGCCCATGAACCTGGCGCGGATGCCCTGCAGCGCCACCTGCGCGATGAACAGCAGGAAAAGAATGTTCAAATCCGTCCAGGAATGGTTGAGCGCCATCATATAAAGCGGTTGTGAGAGCACGGCCAGCCCAAGCAGGCGAAGCGCATATCTGGGCGCGTTGTGCGTTTTGACGCTGCCCACCACCAGGCACCAGGCATACAGCGGCAGGGCCATTCTGCCGATTATGCGCAATTCTCCCACCCGGGGAAACACTGCCGCTCCCAGGTGATCAATAAACATGAAGCACAGCGCCAGCACCTTTAAAAATGAAGTATCCAGATTGCCGGCCAGTTCACCGTCTCGCCTATCGCGCGCAATGCTTTCAGCCACGGCTGACACGCCCCCCCTTCAGTGCGGTTTTTCCATTATAGCATGTTTCTTCTGGGCTGTCACGTGGGCAATGCATCAGTCTTGCCGGTTTGCTGCATTCGGCATGATCTGTGCCATACAGGCCTGTATTGACAGATGATTGCATATGATATAAAATACTTTCGATATAGAAGAAAATCTATATCACATGTCTTGGAAAGGAGGTGCCAACAGACCCTATGGACTGTTTCAAGGCGTCCATTCCGATTTTGAAGGTGCTCTGCGACGAAACGCGGCTCAGCATTTTAAGCATGCTTTCCCATGCCGATATGAACGGCTGCGAAATCATACGCGCCTTTTGCTTTTCACAGCCCACCATCAGCTACCACATGAAGCAGCTGGTGGACGCGCAGCTGGTGACGGCCCGAAAAGAAGGCTGCACGGTGATCTACAGCGTCAACCGAGAAATATGGCCCCATGTGCGCGCCCTGTTGGATGTGCTGTGCGCCGCCGCAAGGAAGAAGGGAGAGGAAAGCGTTGAGTGAACCCATTTTGCGCCTGGAGGGGCTGTGCAAGGACTATGGCGAGGGCCTTGTGCTGAGCGGCCTGAGCCTGGACGTATATGCCGGCGAATTTTTGACGCTGCTGGGCCCCAGCGGGTGCGGAAAGACAACCACGCTGCGCATCATCGCGGGCCTGGAGCGCCCCACCTCGGGCCGCGTTCTGATTGAAGGAACGGAAGTGACCGGCCTGCCGCCTGAAAAGCGGCCGGTAAACACGGTTTTTCAAAATTATGCCCTCTTTCCACATATGAATGTGTTCCAGAACATCGCCTATGGGCTAAAGGTGCTGGGTGTGAGCAAAAGTGAACAGAAGGAGCGGGTTTCGTCGGCGCTTTCGCTGGTACGGCTGGCAGGATTTGAGCGGCGCATGCCATCCCAGCTGTCCGGCGGCCAGCGTCAACGCGTAGCCATTGCACGGGCGGTGGTGCTGCAGCCCAAGGTGCTTTTGCTGGATGAACCTTTGGGGGCGCTGGACTTGAAGCTGCGCCAGGAGATGCAGCAGGAGCTCAAGAGCCTGCAGCAAAAGCTGGGTATTACCTTTGTTTATATCACGCACGATCAGGAGGAAGCGCTCAACATGTCCTCCCGCATTGTGATTCTCAACGCCGGGCGCATCGAGCAAATCGGAACGCCGGAGGATGTGTACGAGCGTCCGCGTACGCTGTTTGCGGCTGATTTTATTGGCCAGAACAATCTGCTGCGCGGCACTGTGGCAGCCGTCTCGCCGGATGGACTTTCGCTGGATGTAAATGGCGTAACGCTTCCTGCCTTGCCAAATGATGCATTCTCCCCCTCTGTGGGTCAGCGGGCAGCCCTGTGCCTGCGCCCGCAGCGTATACGCTATGGACGCGAACCGCAGCATGGAATGGCGCTCAAGGGCATTATCCGCAGCAAGGAGTATGTAGGCGGCATGCAGCATACGCAGATTGCGCTGAGCGACGCGCTGGTGCTCAACGCCGTTACCCAGTCCGCTGAGCTGGACAGCTACCCCGTCGGCAGTGAGGTCTATGTGGGCTGGAACCGCCGTCATGCGCCTCTTGTGCCGGACGATGATGCCAAGGAGGCGGTATGATGGACGCCTCCCAAAAGCAGGATCTGCGCTTTTCGCAGTTGCTCAAGCTTCCCATGTACCTGTGGAGCATCGCATTTGTGTTTGTGGCATTGCTCTACGTGATAGGTTTGAGCTTTCTCAGCCGGGGTGAAATTATGGGCGTTACGGGCGACATTACGCTGGCCAACTATGCGCGCCTTGCTTCCCCGGACTACGTAAAGGTTCTTTTGCAAAGCCTCAGGCTGGCTGCTTTGACCACGGCTATATGCATTGCAATAGGCTATCCCTTCGGCTACCTGATGGCGCGCCTGTCGCCAGTGGCGCGCTCCGTAGTGATGCTGCTGATCATTGTGCCCTTCTGGACCAATGCGTTGATCCGCATCTACGGTTGGCGCATCCTTCTCATGGGCAACGGCCCCATCAATACCCTGCTGATGAATCTGGGGCTGATTCAGGAGCCGCTCAAACTGCTCTATACGGATAGTGCTGTGCTGCTGGGCATGGTTTATGCACTGATTCCGTTTATGATTCTGCCCACCTTCACAACGGTGGATAAACTGGATTTTTCCGTTGTGGAGGCTGCGCGCGACCTGGGTGCCAGTCCCCTGCATGCCTTTTTCACCGTTACGGTTCCCCTCACGCTTTCGGGCCTTATGGCGGGCTGCGTGCTTGTATTCATCCCTTCGATGGGGCTGTTCTTTTTGAACGACCTGCTGGGTGGTTCCAAGAGCGTGCTGGCGGGCGGTCTGATTCAGCAGCTCATCAATAGCCGCGATCTGCCCATGGCGGCGGCGCTAAGTGTGCTGCTGTTGGCCGTGACCGGTGCAGTGATCGCCGTGTACCGCAAAGTGGGCGGCACGGGCGACATGAGCCTGTTTTAGGAGGGAACTATGAAAAAGCATTCTGTTGGTTCCCTGCTGTTTATCGGGTTGGTGCTGGTCATTATGTACCTGCCCATCGCGGTGGTAGTGGTCTACTCATTCAATGCCAACACCGCCCGCATTCCCATTGACTTTACCGGATGGACCACCGACTGGTATGTCAAGCTCTTTGCCGGCCGAAGCGGCTTTGGCGACGCGCTGCTGCTGAGCGTGCGCGTGGCGCTGTGGTCGGTGGTGATCTCCTCCATCATCGGCACGCTGGGGGCTGTCGGCATGGTAAACCGCGCGGGAGGACGGCCTTCGCGGCTGGACACCGCCATGGAATCATTAATGTCCTTGCCGATCATGATCCCGGAAATCATACTCGGCCTGGCCTTCATGGTAGTATTCAACGCTATGGGCATCCGCGGCAACGACCTTCGCCTTGTGCTGGCGCACGTTACCTTCTGCATCCCCTATGTCTTTCTGAATGTCAAAAGCCGGTTGGTGGGCATGGACCCGGCGCTGTTTGATGCAGCGCGCGACCTGGGTGCAAGTCCCGCGCGCGTGGTGCGCGACATCACGCTTCCCCTGTGCCGTCCCGCCATTCTCAGCGGCGCTTTCCTGGCGCTGGCCATGTCGCTGGATGATTTCGTGATCAGCTTTTTCGTCTATGGCGCAGGAGAAGGCACTTTGCCCATCAAAATCTATTCCAGTGTGAAGGTGGGAGTATCGCCGCAGGTCAATGCGCTATGCACGCTTATCATGGGCGTGGTGTTTATCGCAGTAGCCTTCAGCCGCTATCTTTCCTCCGTGCGCGCCGCGCGTCAGCGCAGGCTGGAACGCCAGGCACGCGCCGCATAAAAACCGGTGTCCTTCGCATGCTGCACGCTGCGACTGACATAGATCAACAAGTGATGAAACAAGTATCTAATTCCGGAAAGGAGAAAGTGGTATAATGAAAAAACTGGTTGCTCTCATGCTCTGCTTGCTGATGGCGTTGCCCGCCCTGGCCATTGCAGAGGAAGAAAAGGTGCTCAACATTCTCAGCTGGGAAGGCTACGTAGACAGCGATACTCTGTCAGCCTTTGAAGAGGAAACCGGCATCCGGGTGGTATGGTCCCCCATGGATTCCATTGACAGCATGCTGCTCAAGGTATCCGAAGGCGGCGGTGCGGATTACGACCTGATTATCTCCAGTGACTACTCGCTGGATATCCTGCGCAAGCAGGGGCTGATTCAAAAGCTGGACAAAAGCAAGCTGTCCAACTACGGCAACCTGGACCCCGCTTTCCTTTCGCAGACCTATGACCCGGACAACGAATACGTGATTCCCTACATGGCCGGCTGCCCGCTGATCATTTATGACCCCGAGCGTGTACCTTTTGAGATTACCGGCTATGAGGACCTGTGGAACGAAGCGCTGGCCGACAGCGTGGCGGTGCTGGAAAACTACCGTGTGCTGTGCGGCATCACGCTCAAGACCATGGGCAAGAGCATGAACGAAACGGACCCTGACGTGCTGGCGCAGATGAAGGAAAAGCTGATGCCGCTCTATCCCAACATTCGCACTTTCGGCGATATGGAGTCCTACAGTGCCGTCACCACCGGCGAGGCCAGTGTTGGTTTCCTGTTTACGCCCTTTGTGTACATGGTGCAGCTGGACCATCCCGAATTTAAGGTGGTCTATCCCAAGGAGGGGCTGGGTTACGGCATCGACGGCCTGGTCATCCCCACGGGCGCAAAGCACGTGGACGCCGCCCATCAGTTCCTGGATTATCTGATGCGTCCGGAGGTGGCGGCGCACAATGCTGAATATCAGTATTATATGTGTGTCAACCAGGCAGCGCGTGAATACCTGAGCGATACCTATCGTGATGCCAGCGTGATGAATGTGCCCGCCGAGATGCTCAAGGATGCGGAGTTCATCGAAGACGTGGGCGCCACGGAAACCCTCTATCAGGAAATCTACACCGCTTTCAAAAATCAGTAAAAAGGGCTTGGGGCCCGATAGAAAGGAAGATACCAATGCTCATCAAAAACGCAAAAGCCTTTATCGATGGTGAATTCCGTGAAGCTACGGACATCGTGGTCAGCGACGGGCGAATTGCCGCCATCGGACAGGGGCTTGCCATGGAGGGTGCGGAAATCATTGATCTCAAGGGCGACTTGCTGCTGCCCGGCTTTGTGGATGTGCATATCCATGCCTTCATGGGCCAGGACACCATGAACGGTGAGGAAGCTGTGCGGCATATGAGCCGTGAGCTCAAAAAGTTTGGTGTGGCCGCTTTCCTGCCCACCACCATGAGCGCCAGTCCCGAAGATACGCAGGCCGCGCTCAAGGGCATCAAGGCCGTGATGGACCGCCCGGAGCCGGATGGAGCTATCGTGCTGGGTGCGCATATGGAAGCGCCCTTCCTGCAGGAAAGCAAGGCCGGCGCCCAGCTGAAGCAATACTTTGTGCTGCCTAATGAAGAAAATTGGGAGGCCTATGCCGGACCATACGCCGGCATCGTGCGCATGATCACCATGGCGCCTGAAAAGGAGGGTGCACTGGACTTTATCCGCCGTCTGACGGATAGCGGTATCACCGTTAGCATCGGCCATACCAGCGCGGATGCGGAAACCGTGCACGCTGCCGCCGACCATGGCGCAACGCACGTGACCCATACCTTCAACGCACAAACGCCTCTCAACCATCGCGCGCCCGGCGTACCCGGTGCAGCCATGGTGGATGATCGTCTCAACTGCGAGGTTATCAGTGACGGCATCCACTTGCATCCCGATGTGGTGCGCCTGCTGATGCGCTGCAAGGGCAAGGAGCATACCGTAGCCATCACCGATGCGATGGAGGCTGCCGGAATGCCGGACGGAAAATACCAGCTCGGCGGACAGGACGTGTTTGTCAAGGATGGGGCGGCTCGCCTGGCAGACGGAACGCTTGCTGGCAGCACCCTTACCATGATCCGTGCCTTCCAAAATCTGATTCGCTTTGGCGCCACTCCTGAGGACGCGGCTCTCATGACCACGCGTACGCCTGCCCAGTCTATCCAGAATGAAGAGATGGGCGAAATCGAGCTTGGAGCGCCTGCAATTTTTGCTCGGTTTGACAAGGACTATCAGTTTGTGGGCACCATCGGCTGATAAAGCCTGAAAAAACCACCCCGCGGTTTCCTTCTGGGAGCGCGGGGCGGTTTTTTTATGTGCTTTGACAGGTCACATGCCGTAGGTGGTTTTCAAATTGAAGCTCACGCCCCACACATAATAGGTCACAATCAGTTCCCGTACGGGATGGGTGTCCTTGGGGGCTAGAATTTGCACAGTCAGTTCTCCTTCGCTTTTGGCATCCAGCGACTTTACGCTTAGATCAGCCGTTTGCAGGATATCTGTCGCCTGGGGCACCACCTGCACCTCGATCATATCAATGGGCACCAGACAATCGTTGCGCAGGCGAAGCGTATAGGTCAGATACACGTATTCGGAGGCATCCTCCCAGGCAAGGGGCTTTTGGTACAGCGTACCCTGAAAGGTTTCCTCCAGCACAGCATTTTTCAACGCCTCAAAGGCCGCTGGATCTTCGGCGGCGGAAACGCCGTGAACTGCAACATCAGTCACTCGCACCTCTGCCGTCAAGAACAGATATCCTACCATCAGCACCATCACCAGCAGAAGCGATACTGAAGCGATGGCCGCAATTTTCAGGCCGCGCATAGCCGCACCGTCCTTCCCTATTGATTCGTGCCGCCGGAACCGAGAATATTGCGGATTTCGTCAATCATTTCCGAATCCTTCATGCGGAATTTGAATTCCACACGACGCGAGGCATCCATATTGATGGTACCATCCGCATTATAAATGGGATCTGAATAGCTTCGCCCCTTGGCGGTAAGGATTTCGCGCAGCTTTTCCAGCTGTTCTTCGCTTAAACCAGGCATCTGCAGGCAATAGGTCGCCACACTGAGCGCGCGTTCTTGCGAAAGCTCCAGGTTGACCAAATAGGTGCCCTGTGTATCGGTATGCCCCTCAATGATGATTTCCCCGAGATAGTCAACATATTCAGGGCGCAAAAGCACCCCCAGATACACCGGGATGAATTCATCCAGCAAAGCGCGGCCGCTGTCTTTGATATTGCTTTTGGCCACATCAAAGAACACAGCGCTTTCCAACATAATATCGCCGGTGTTGCCATCCACGGTAGCCTTAAGGTCAGCCTGGCTGAGCGCGGTGGTGAGATCCCGCACAATCTGCGTGCGCACACCCACCAGATCGTCCAGTTTCTGTTGCTGGGCGTTGAGGGCCTCCTGCTGCTGCCCCAGCAAAATGGTAGCGTCGGCCAGTTCCTGCTGCTTGCTGGTCAATTCCAGATTGGCGGCTTCTAACTCCTCTTCCTTTTGGCTCAAGGCAGTCTGCGCCGCCAGAATGATTTTTTCCTGTTCCTCCAAAGTCAGGCTCTGGTCGTTGAGCAGGCTTTCCTTTTCATCCAGCTGCGTGAGGGCGGCGGTCAATTCATTCTGTTTATCGGTCAGGGCTGCCTGCTGGGCGCTCAGTTCATCACGCTGATTATCCAGCGTGGCCTGCTGCTGCGCAAGCAGGGCGCTTTGCTCGTCCAGTTCGGCGGTCTTGGTTTCAAGCATCAGAAAATACTGATATACGCTATAACACAAAACCAGCACGAATACCAAAAGCAGCGCCGCCATCATGTCTGAATAGCTGATCCAGGATGCGCCGCCGTCCGCCTTACCCGTGCTACGCCGGGTATACCGTCTGCGTGCCATCTGCCACTCTCCTTATAGTTCCGCCGCCGGGGATTGTGCGTCGTCGGAGGGAAGCGTGTTCATTTCATCCGTGAGCAAATCCGCTGCTACCTGCATGCGGCGCAGGGATTCAGCCAGCGCATCCAGCCGATCGGCGAGAGACTGCCCCGCGCTTTCCGCCGTATCAAGCGCCTCGGCGCGGCTGTCACGCTCCTTTTGCATCTCCTGAGCAAAAGCCTGCATCTGCCGGGCGATTTCCGCACTGGCTTCGCGGATGGCCTGTGCGTCGCTGGCCATAGCGCGTGCGGCATCCAGCGTAATCTGCAAATTTTTCTGGGTTTGCAATTGACCCTGATTGACTGCGTTCATTGTGTCGCCCAGCGCGGTCATCTGGCCGCTGAGCGACGTGTTCATCTGCTGCACAAACTGGCCCACGATGCGCCGCACGCCGTCCACCTGCTCACGCGTGGCGCACTTGATGAAGGTATCCAGCGACTGCGTAAGCGGCGCCATGGCGCGGCCAATGGCCATTTCCAGCGAGGCCGCCACATGATTGCCTACATTTTCGGCCAGGCGTGCCATACGGACCTCTTCATCCTGCTTTTGACACAGCATCTGCACATCGGGCTGAAGCGGACGGGGCATGGCCAGTTCGTAGAAAGCATCCTCAAAATTATCAAGCGCACGCAACGCACGGCCTGCAGACATGCGGTTGAACATATTGAACAAAAGCGAGCACGAAATACCCGCCACCGAAGTGGCAAATGCGAATCGCATGCCGCTGAGCAGCTGGGGGATGCTCTGAATAGTGCCCTCCGCATTGCTGAAATCCACGCTGGTCAGGCCCTGCATCAGGCCGATAAACGTGCCCAGAATACCTAAAGATGTAAGCAGGCCGGGAATCAGCTCTGCCAGTTGGGCATGGCCGGGCTTGTCTATCACAGTTTCTTCATTGATGTATTCTCGCGTATCGCAGGGAATGCCGCGCATATCCAGCTGGCCAGCGTTGAGCAGGAATTGCTGCCACTCATTGCGCAGCGCCCTACCTAAAAAGCGCGCCTCACGCCAGATGGGCCTTTCTCCTGCTGCTGTGCTTTTTTCCAGCTTGATCACTGCGCGGTTTAAGAGCGATGCGTTGCGCAAAAGAGGATAAATACACTTGCACACACCTGTGAGAGTAACCAGCGCAATGGCTGCATAGATCACAATTTCCGTAAGATTGGACGAGAGCTGGGTTAAAGTGGGCACTTACGGCACCTCCGGTCCATTTTGTTCAGGGATTCGATTTATTGTAACGCTTTTTTCATACTTTGTAAATATGCATGGAATATTTGAGAAATGTTTATAAAAGCACAGGCAGCGGCGTATCATTTCTGCCGCTGCCTGCATTTACAAGCCGGAACACTACACGGCGGCTTGCCCCTCCGTCACCGGCTTGAGACCATCGTCCCGGACAACGGTGATTTTACACCCGTTCCCCCGTCCGCTTTGCTCCAGCACAGATTGGAACAGCGATTCCAGATTGCGCACCGTCACATCCCATGCATCGGCCAGGTATTCCCCGTTTTGGCTGTATTCTGTAAACAGCCGTTCTTCCGTCTGCCGCTTGATTTCCGAATAGCGCTCAGGGGTAAGGGGATAAAGCCAGTCGGACTTTTTCACCTCGTCCTCGTTTACCGTAAGTTTGGGATAAGCTGGCGCCGGTGAAGGCAGGCGTACCTCCAGAGCGTCATCCAGTGCTGAAACCACCGCCCGGCTCAAATCTACCGTAAAGCTCATTTGGAAGGTATAGGGCATTTCTACCTTTTGCACGGTGCCCAGCAGCCATGCATCCTGGGATACGGTTTCCTGCCCGGTTACCTCAACCTCAAAGACGACCAACTCGTTTTTCTCGTGCAGCGTTTCGGAAAAGCGCTCACTGAGCCATTGTGTATCCGCGCCAAAAACCCGCTCCCACAACGTGGGGCCAAAACGTACCAGCACCAGCGCCAGCACGATGCACACGGCGAAGCCTGTCAGCCGTTTTGCAAATCTGATCAACGCATCTCCTCCGTCAGGGCATCCATTTGCCAATTTCCACCAGTAGGCGCACCACCAGCTGCAAAAGCACATACAACGTCGTCAGTGCGCCCACCATCATCAGATAGCCGCGGAAGAAGCGCGCGATACGCCTGTGCCGGCGCCGTCTTGCGCCCGGTACGGCTGCGGACCCATCGTTGGCATTGGGGGCAATGGGGCTCCACATGCGCTATCCTCCTCTGGCGCATTCTGTTTTGCGATGAATGGCCGCTATCAGTATACGACAAATTTCGCAAAAAGGCTATAGAAAGGCGCCCCATTTCCCCCGCACACTTGTAAAACCCGCGTTTAAGGAGCCTCGGCAGTCAGATATTCTTCTACCACATAGCCTTCGGTAACGTCAGTGCGCACCTTGACCCATCCCTCCTGCGGGCAGCGCTCCAGTACCAGCAGCTTTTGTCCCTTATAAAGGCGCATGAGGATCTCACCGCCCAGATCCGGCGTTTTTCGCAGGTTGAGCGAGCTGTCGTCATCGATTTCGGTAACGGTAGCCAGCCATTGCCCCTCTTGCGGCGTCATGGTCATGGGCATAAGCGTGGGCCGCGGGGTGGGCGTGGGCGCAGGACCGGGAGTGGCTGCCAGTGCCGCCTCAGGCTGCGTCATTTGTGCGGGCTGGTCCTTATAGCGCATGAGCGTGAGACCCGGATAATAGAACGCGATGATCTCCTGATAGGTTTTGCCATGCTCGGCAGCCATCCACTGCGCACCGCGCTGACTCATGCCCACGCCATGGCCAAAACGCCGCGCCTCAATGACATAGGCAGCTTCGGTTTCTCGCACGCTCCACAGCTCATTGTCGTAATGGGCGGTGATATCCAGCCCCAACGCTCTTTCCACCGTGGGGAAAATATCCAGCTCCAGCGTGAAGGACTCATCAATCGGAGTAAAGGGCCCATAGACCGGGGTGGGTGTAGGACTGGGCGTGACTGTGACCACGGGCATAAAGCCCGTCGTCTGCACGGTGGGCGTGGGACTGGGTGTTTCCTCCACTACTTCAAAGAGACTGACCTCCTCGGCGTTAAGGTCTACAACCGGGGCAGGCGCGTTTTTACGCGTGCGGCCACTGATGGACACAGTCAGTGTGAGACGGGTCATGTATTTATTGTCCTCACTGGCAGCGCCGGATACACTCACCGCACTCACCGCATCCACACGCACGCTTTCCGGCGCAGGGTCGTATCCGAGCGACGTCAGCTGGCCGGCAAGTTGCGTGGCCAGCAGGCTACGCAGGGCATAGGGCGCGGTTTCCTCATCGCCATAAACTTTTTTCAGCTCAAAGGTGCGAACCACGCTATCGGGGTTGGCAACGTCGTAGGGATCATCGCCAAAGGCGTAATAGCCGAAGTCCTCGTCCGTCGGCCATACGGTTTCCACCAGTTCGGTCTGGCCACCGTTGCTGGCCGAATAATAACACTGAGCCAACTGGTCGCGGTAAAAGCCGCACACACCGCGCGTTTCCCTGATGGCACGCTCGGTTTGATCATTACCGGGCAGGTAGCCACGGTACACCTGATCGTTGGTTGTATCCACCAGGTCGTAGGGCTGGGTGGGGTTCTGGCTGCGAAGCGCATAGGTACGGGCCGCGACGGCCTGGGCCTTGAGTGCCTCCAGCGGGAAAGAATCGCTCATTTCATAGGGCACAACACCCAGCAGGTAGTCCTCCACATGCACGCTTAATATGGGGCGTACCTTGCCGTCTATCACATCAAGCTGCAAATCGCCTGCGTAGAGCGCTGGGTAGTTGGTCAGGCGGAAGCCGCTTTCCCCTTCTGCCACGTCGCGAAGCAACGTAACGCTCTGCCCCGCCAACTGGCTCATTCCCTCATAATACAGGTACAGTGCGCCGTCTTTCATCAGCACGGCCACCTCGCTGCCCGCCTGAAAATGCAGCTGTGCACCCTGCTGTGTGGTCACGCTGTAGGGGGAAATCAGCGTCAGGTCCATGCGGTCGGTCAGATTCAGGCGGCTCAAATAGACGCGCACCGTCTGATCGCGGGTGCCCGCGGAGGGAAGCGTCTGTTCTTGCGCGCATGCTATGCACAGTGGCAGCGTCAGCACAAGCACCAGCGCCAACAAGCGGAGAATGGACCGTCGTTTGCAAAGCATGATAAAGCGGCCTCCTTCAAAAACAGAGCGAACGGTTTCGCGCATAAAACGTGGTGCGCTACACATTGCTTGCAGGTAAATCCATGCTCAACATGGATGCCCTGTTCAACCGTATGGTATCACGCCTTTTATGAAATGGCAAGCGCCGCACGCTTGGGCAGAACCATCATACCCTGAAAACAGGGCGTGAAGGCCTGCCCCCTCCGTCCCTGAACGTAGATAACAAGGTGGTGCGATTCTGATGGAACAAGCCTTTACATTGGATAGGCTGGCAAGTGGCGAAAGTGCCTGTGTTGCGAGACTGACCGGCACTGGGGCAATGCGGTCCCGCCTATGCGATCTGGGATTTACTGAAAACAGCCGTGTTACCTGCCTATTTCCTTCCGCCTTTGGCGATCCCAAAGCCTACCGGATTCGGGACACGGTGGTGGCGCTAAGAAGCGCGGACGCGCGGACCGTGCTGTGCCGTATGGACGGAGGCGCAACATGAACGCGCTGCGCGTCGCCCTGTGCGGCAACCCAAACGTAGGCAAGAGCACGGTGTTCAACGCCCTCACCGGGCTTCGGCAGCACACGGGCAACTGGGCTGGAAAAACGGTGGATACCGCGCGGGGCCAGGTGCTGGGAGAAAAGGTGAACTGGACGCTCACGGACCTGCCCGGTGCGTATTCGCTGCTCAGCGGATCACCGGAGGAGATGGTTGCAAGCGACTGCCTGACCTTTGAAGCTCAGGACGCGGTGATTGTCGTATGCGACGCTACTTGTCTGGAGCGCAATCTCAATCTGGCCTTGCAGGCGGCAGAGGTATGCCCACGCATGGTACTGTGCGTCAATATGATGGACGAAGCACGTTCGAGGGGCATGGAGGTGGATACCGCGCTGCTGGAACGGCTGCTGGATCTGCCGGTGGTAGGGGTTACCGCCAGAAGCCGGCAGGGATTGAACCGGCTTAAGCAGCGCGTGGAAGAAGCCGCAGCGGCGCGGGCGTCCGATGAAGCGGCTGCCGCTCTCCTTCTTTGTTATCCCAGGGCGGTGGAGGATGCACGGAATGTGATTGCCCAGCAGATACGCGCGTCCGTTCCCGCCATTGAATCGGCAGGGACCGCCCGTTTTGCCGCCCTTCGCGCTCTGACCGGTGACGACGGATTTCTCGCGCGCCTGCTCTCAGAGGCGCGAACTTCCGACCGGGACCAGCTCAGGCATACGATACAGGAGCAGAAAATCGTCCTGGAGCGCGCCGGTTTTTTCAAGGAAAAGCTTTCTGAAATTGTTGTTTCTGAAGGCTACCGCGCCGCGGGTGAGCTATGCCGCCACGTGGTGCGCCGCCCAGTGCAATCCGGCACGGAAACCCGCCAGCTCCGCATTGACCGGCTACTCGCGCGCCGGCATATCGGTATCCCGCTCATGCTGGCGCTGCTGGGCCTGGTTCTGTACCTGACCATTTCGGGCGCCAACGTGCCTTCCACATGGCTGAGCGAAACGCTGTCCGGGTTTGAGCCCCGCCTATCCGCATGGCTGTTGGGTGCTGGCGCTCCCCTGTGGCTGACGGAGGCGCTGGTATCGGGCGTATACCGCGTAACCAGCTGGGTGGTTTCAGTCATGCTGCCGCCCATGGCAATCTTCTTTCCGCTCTTTACACTGCTGGAGGACCTGGGCTTTCTGCCGCGCGTAGCGTTTCATCTGGACCGCTGCTTCCAGCGCTGCCGCGCCTGTGGCAAGCAGGCTCTATGCATGTGCATGGGGCTGGGCTGCAACGCTGTGGGCGTTATGGGCTGCCGCATCATCCAAAGTCCGCGCGAGCGGCTGATCGCCATTCTGACCAACGCACTGGTACCCTGCAACGGCCGCTTTCCCACATTGATCGCCTTGATTACGATGTTCTTTGTTTTTGTTGAGGGCCCATTGGGGTCGCTGATGGGCGCGGCGATGCTGCTTGGGTTGATCGTGCTGTGCGTGGGGGTTACATTGGGATGCTCCCGGCTTCTCTCTGCCACGGTGCTCAAGGGAATGCCGTCCGCTTTTGCCTTGGAGCTGCCACCCTTCCGCCGCCCCAAGGTGGGTCAGGTGCTAATACGGTCCGTGCTGGACCGCACGCTGTTTGTATTGGGCCGGGCTGTGACGGTGGCCGCGCCTGCCGGACTGGTGATTTGGCTGCTGGCAAATCTGCGCGTGGGCGATACGCAGGTGCTGCGCCTGCTTGCAGACGCACTGGAGCCCGCCGGCCGGTTTCTGGGGATGGATGGTGTGATTCTGCTGGCTTTCATTCTGGGCTTTCCGGCTAACGAAATTGTGCTGCCCATCATGCTGATGACGTATCTGTGCCAGGGGACACTGGTGGAGGCGCAGGGGCTGGACAGCCTGCGCGCGCTGCTGGTGGCCAACGGATGGACGCTGAAAACCGCTGCGTGCGTGGCGCTGTTTTCCCTGTTTCACTGGCCCTGTTCAACAACGACTCTGACGGTTTACAAGGAGACGCACAGCCTGAAATGGACGGCTGTCGCGGTACTTTTGCCTACGCTGGTCGGCGTGACGCTTTGTGCACTGGCAGCCTCCCTTAGCCGGCTTCTGGGAATATAAAAAACATAGTAAAAAAGCGGAAGGGTATGATTTCATCATATCCTTCCGCTTTCAGCCTGTCAAAAAAGGTCGCATCATGCATCCTTTTTTGTTATACTAAGGACAGGTGATGAAGATGCTAAAGAAAGAAGCGGAGCAGCGTCAGGCGATAGAAATGCTGTGCACAGATATGCTG
>JAEYCB010000026.1 GCA_023404345.1 Bacillota bacterium | reverse complement strand
TCACTCAACTGATGTTTTATATAGCTGGCATGCCTGGGATCGCTTATGGTAGCTATCCTTGCTCTGATCTCATCCATTCTTTTCACCCCCCGCCTTTACTATATCATATTTTTATGAGACGGGCGTGGCGCTACTATAAAGAACCGTTGACTTATATTACATACTATGCTATACTTACAAAGTCTTTTTGCGCTGCTTATTTCAAAAAGCCCGATTATTTGGGCTTTTGCCTGTATGACGCCGCCTTTGAATGAGTCATCATTTTGTAATATATCGTTCCCGATACAGCCGGGGAAGCGTGTATGTTGCAGTACGATCATTTAGTAGGAGGCGTCTTTTTCTATGGACAGGCAACTGAAAATCATCTACCACTACCACAGCGGCTTTTCTGTTCAGGTGGGCGGAACGCTGCTGGTCTTTGATTACTGGGAGGGAGAAGGACGTTCCCTTTCACAGGTTGGCAGGATTACGCCCTCATTCCTCAAAGCGTTTGAAAAGATTTATGTCTTTATCAGCCATGCTCACCCTGACCACCTTGATCCTATTGTGTATACCTGGGAGTCGGAAGGCCTGCCGATCACCTATATTGTATCCAGCGATGTGCCTGTGGGCACCCGCGGCAAGCGTCTGGCCCCGCTGCAGGAAAAAGAACTGTCGCCCGACGTAAGCGTCAAAGCTTTTCAAAGTACCGATCTCGGCGTAGCTTACCTTGTTCGGGCCTACGGCATGAACATTTTCCATGCAGGGGATCTGAACCTATGGCACTGGCGGCAGGAAAGCACGCTTCGGGAGATCGAAGCAGCAGAAACCGCTTATTATGAGGCGATTGAGCCCATTAAAAGCGAGCGGATTGACGTATGCATGTTCCCTGTGGACCCTCGCCAAGGGCTGATGTACGACGCGGGAGCCAATCATTTTATCCTGACGATGAAGCCGCGCGTATTTATCCCCATGCACTGGCAGGATCGTCCTGAAGTCGCCATCGACTTTGCCCGCCGCGCCCGCACTCCCAATACCGAAGTGCTGGCGCTTACCAAGCCGGGTGTGGTAGCTAACCTGACCTTTAATGATCAGCTGCTGGATATCCACATCATCGAACCCCCTAAGGATTTCGGTGAGTTGCCCATCGCTCCCGCGCGGCGCGTTGAGCCTCAAATTCCTTCTGGCGATGATCCCTTCGCCGACACCGACCTTCCTGTTGACATTGAATAGTAAAGGAGAAAGACCACATGTTCACTATGATTCATGAAAACTACAACGTCCTCGACCTGGACCGTTCTCTGGCTTTCTACCGTGAGGCGCTGGGCCTTCACGAAGTACGCCGCAACGAAAAGCCGGATTTTACTATCGTTTATCTGGCAGACGACACCGAAACCTTTCAACTGGAGCTGACCTGGCTGAAAGACCGCACCACGCCCTACAACCTGGGCGATGAGGAATTCCACCTGGCCTTCCGCACTGACGATATGGAAGCTGCGCACGCTCTGCATGAAAAAATGGGATGCATCTGCTATGAGAATCCTGCCATGGGGATCTACTTTATCAAAGACCCTGATGGATACTGGCTGGAAATTGTTCCGGCCCACAAATAAACACACTTGCAACAAAGCGGGAGCCGTCCATATGATTGGACGGCTCCCGCTTTTCTTTTCGATGCCTGTGCTTCAATTTTCACGACGTGCGGCATTCCAACGACGGCACACCGGCCAGGCAAACACCGCGCCCATAACAATGTATACGATCATTACTGCTACCCGCTGTAATAGCGACACGGCTACTCCATTTTGAAACAGCGCACCCGTTAGGCTCGTAGCCACCCCCATGACCGCTTCCTTGATGCCTATATTGCCCGGCACAATAGACACCACCGTGGCAATCCAGCTGACGCTGTTATAAAACAATGCCTGGTACACCGTAACAGGCAGCCCGATGGCTCTAAAGCAAACCATATACAAGCACAGCTGCACTGCATTGTTCACAATCAGGCAGGCCAGCAGCCGCCACAACAGCCACCGGTTTTTCAACAGAGCATTAAAGCCTCGTACCACATCGCCCAATAACTTCACCCGGTCAAGTATGCGCGCACCGCGCCCCTGTACCAGCAACGAAAAAGCAATGAATGCGGCCACTGCCAGCGTGCCCGCCGCCCACAGGAGCCATAGCACACCAGACCATCTGCCATCCAGCAGGCCCGTCAAAAGCAGGGCGGCAAACATTTGCGCCAGTGCAAACACCACTCCAAAGACGATGTTACCAGCTGCCATGCTCACGCTTTTGACATAGGCCAACCCTTTAGTGCGCTTGTAGTAGGCGGCGCTGAACAGCAGATCCGCTCGCATGGGCAGCACATAGGCCATTGCATTGGCTACAAAAGTGACGCCCATCCAGTCTATCGGGTCAAGAGGAATGCGATAAGTGGAAAGAATCAGCCGGTGATAGACGCAGTTCATCACGCAACCGGCCAATGCAAGCGCCAGCATCAAGGCCACATCCCGCGTGCTTAGTGCAAGCAGTCGGGCCATATCTGCGCGGTTTTCATACACGTACCATGCAAGCAGTGCTACCAGCACTACAAAGAGCACCGTCGAGAGCATGTGCTTCCAATCAAACTTCCGCTTTGTACGCGCCACAGCTCAGCCCTCCGCCTTTTTATTGGCCCGGCGCGCAACATCGTTGGTATCGATGCGGTTGCGATAGACGACGTAACGCTGATAGAGAAATTCCGTCACGAAGTTGATGGCCATCGTACCCGCCAACACCAGAAAGTCATTCCAGCCAGCAGTGGTCAATACATGTCCCCACCAGGTGGAAGCCGGTGTAAATACAGCATAGAATAGTGCTACCAACAACATACTGCGCGCTATGCTCGCATCGCTTCGGAAAGTGTAGCGCCGGTTGAAGGTGAAGTTCCACAGTACGCTTAGCACCAGGGCCGTAAGATAGCTGGGCCAGTAAGGCAGATGGAATACCGTTTCCATTAGGGTGAAAGCGGCAATCTGAATCAGTCCGGCGCTGATGGAAAACAGCGTAAATTTGACTACTTGCCATACGCTGGTTACATCCTTGTGTTCCCGCTGCATATTGTATCTCTCCTTTTTGTTGCTACGACTTCTTCAGCCAAGTACCCGCTGCGCCACACGCACGGTCGCCATGGCGTCGGATGCATAGTAATCCGCGCCGATCTGATCCGCATATGCCTGGGTTAGCACAGCGCCTCCCACCACAACTGGCACGCCCGGGGCCTCTTTTTTCAGCAGCGCGATGGTTTCGCGCATAGCGGGAACGGTTGTGGTCATCAGCGCACTCAAACCCACCAGCCGCGCACCTGACTCCCTTACAGCCTCAAGCACTCGCACGGGTGGTACATCCTTGCCCAAATCAGTGACGGCAAAGCCGTAATTGAGTAAGAGCACCTTGACGATGTTCTTTCCAATATCGTGTACGTCGCCTTGGACGGTGGCAAGCACCACACGTCCCGCTTCCTGACTCGCTTGGGCGGGCAGGCGCTCACGAATGGGCTCAAAGGCAGCCTGAGCAGCATTCGCGCTCTGCAAGAGCTGGGGTAAAAACAGCTCCCCGCGCTCGTAGCGCGCACCAACCTCCGTCAAGGCGGGCATCACGCTTTTTTCAATTAGGAAAAGTGGTTCACTCCCACCGTCCAACAGGGTCTGCGCTGCCTGCCTCGCGTCTCCAGCCAATCCGCCGCGGATAGCCTGGAAAAGTATATCGCCTGTTTCTGGACCGTCTTGTGCGGAGATGGCGGATGCATGGCTCGAAACAGCGGAGGACGCCGCGGCAGATGTCAGAGACGGCATGGTCTGCATGGCTTGCAAATATCCCTCGAGGCCTCTATCACGGCCCGATAGGGCGCGTCCCGCCCAGAACGCCGCACTTACTACAGGGTCAAGCGGATTTAGAATGGCTCCATCCAACCCAGCCTGAAGGGCCATGGACAAGAACGCCGCCGTGAGCACCGGGCGGTTAGGCAGTCCAAAAGACACATTACTAACCCCCAGCACGGTCTTAAATCCTCGACGGTGTAATTCCCGCACCGTTTCCAACGTCACCGAAGCGGCGGACGCATCCGTTGCAACAGTAAGCGTAAGTGCATCGAAAAGGAGATCATCAGAACGAATGCCGTAGTATGCGGCTTCCCGCGCGATTCTCTCTGCTATTTCCAACCGTCCCTGGACTGAATCGGGAATGCCGCTTTCATCCAGCGTAAGGGCGACCAGTGCACCGCCATACTCCCGCACCAGCGGAAACACTGCATCCATCACAGCCTGCTTGCCACATACGCTATTAATCAGAGGACGACCTATATAAACGCGCATAGCAGCTTCCAGCGCCCGCGAGTCCGCAGTATCCAGCTGCAGCGGCACATCGCACACGCTCTGTACGGCTTGCACCACGCGAGTCAGGCATGTTGCCTCGTCGATTTCCGGCAGGCCCACATTTACATCGAGCGCATGCGCGCCCGCTTGCGTCTGGGCGATGGCCTCGCGCATCACGGCATCCATATCGCCCTCACGCAGCGCCTGCTTCAGCCGCTTTTTGCCGGTAGGATTAAGGCGTTCACCGATGATGAAGGGTCCTTCATCCAGCGACAATGATTGTGTGCGCCCGGAAATCACGCAACGCGGTGATGTTTCACGTGAAACAATCGGACATCCGCGTGTGGCATGCACCAACTGGGCAACATGTTCCGGGGTAGTGCCGCAGCAACCGCCCAGTGCCCATGCTCCCAGTTGTGCCATTGGCACCATATCATGAGCAAAATCCTCTGGTGAGGTAGGAAACACTGTTTTTCCGTCGATCACCACCGGCAGACTTGCGTTGGGCTGCACAAAGAAGGGAAGAGATGAACAATCAGCAAGGGTACGCACGTTTTCCATTAAAGCAGACGGTTCATGCCCGCAGTTAAGCCCCACCGCCGTCACGCCAAGTCCTTCCAGCATAGCCACCGTACCAGGAATGTCCGCGCCGGTGAGCAGTCGTCCGCGTTCGTCAAAAGTGAGGCTGACAAACAGGGGCAGCTTCACTCCAGCTGCTTTGAGGGCCTGCTTTGCACCCAGCACACAGGCCTTGACCTCTGCCAGATCGGTCATGGTTTCGATCAGAAGCAGATCTGGTTTCTCATCAATGGCAGCTGTAAAAGCATCCTGAAACAGGCGCACAGCATCTTCAAAGGACAAATCACCATATGGGGCCAGCAGACGGCCCGAAGGGCCCATGTCCGCAGCCACATAGCCGTGCCCCGCGCGCGAGACTGCCTCCTTTGCAATGCGCACGCCAGCGCGCATACAGGATGGTGCGTCCTCGCCCAGATGAGCGGTGGTAGCACCAAAGGTATTGGTGGTCACAATATCGCAGCCGGCATCCAAGTATTTCCTATGTACATCTAAAATACGGTCAGGATACCTCAAATTCCATGTTTCAGGCCTCTCACCGCCAGACAGGCCCATGGCCTGCAGCAATGTGCCCATACCGCCATCAAAATACAGCAGGCGTTTGCCAAGCTCACCGCAAATTCCAATCATGCTTTTTCCTCCACAGGGCGCAGCGCCATGAGCGCCGTCACGCTTTTTTCAGGCAGCATCAGCTCGCCCGAAGTCAGGCTAATGCCGATGCGGCGAGCCTCCAGCCAGGAAAGCAACGCCCCCTGGCAACGAAGCGGCGCGTCTCCGTAACCAAGGCTGAAGCGCGGCGACAAGCATAGTCCTTCCCTCGCCAAAGCCGCTTTCTGTCCGGCCAGAAGCTCCTCGATAACCTCATCCACCATCGCAGATGCACATGCACCCACTGCAGCGCCCAATGCGGGATCCGTCAGCATCAGCCGGTGCACCAGGCTATCCAGCGGCACCCCCAAAGTAACAGCAAGCGCCAGTCCCTCCCGTGCACCAGCAAACAGGCGGCACAGGTCCACCGAAGGGATAGCAAGCGCATCCGCAATTACAAGCTGTCCTTCACAGGCGCTCATGGGAGCGCGGCGAATCAGGCTTCGGGGATGTGCAGCCTCCTGCGCTATCGGATAAGCTGCCTCTAGCACTACCAGCGCCTCTCCGGCAGGCTCGCCCCGAATACCGAGATAGCGCGCGGCATCGCGCAGGACGCGCACCTTAACATCCATGACGCAGAATGGGGCCAAGGTTGGAAAAAATCGCCGCCGCTACCTTGGGCCGGTTCATGGTATACAGGTGAATGCGGTTGACACCATTGGCTACCATATCAATGATCTGGTCGGTTGCATAAGCGATTCCGGCCTTTTCCATGCTGGCAGGGTCATCTGCAAACCGATCCAGAATAGCCAAAAAGCGCTGTGGCAGCGTAGCATTGCTCAACCTGACAATTCGGCGAATTTGCCGCGCGTTAACCACAGGCATAATCCCTGCTGTAACGGGGATATCGATGCCCTTGGACAATGCTCGATACAGAAAACGATAAAGAATATCGTTGTCAAATACCATCTGAGTGGTAAGAAAATCAGCCCCGGCGTCCTGCTTTTGACGCAGATAGTCAAGATCACTGTCCCGGTCAGGAGATTCGGGATGTCCCTCAGGATAGCATGCTGCACCCACACAAAATGAGCCGCGCCTGCGAATAGCAGCGATCAACTCAGCTGCGTAACGGAAATGCTCCTCGCCGGGAAAGTTCATACCTTCAGGCAGATCCCCCCGAAGTGCAAGAACGTTTCGAATGCCTGCCCGCTCAAGGCCATCCAGAGCCGCATCCACCTTATCCCGCGTATCACCCACGCAGGTCAGGTGTGATAGAGCAGTGACGCCATGCTCCTGCACATAAGCGCTGATCTCGCGCGTAAACTGGGGTGTGCTGCCGGATGCGCCGTACGTCACGCTAATATAGGCAGGAGACAGAGCGCAAATATCGCTTACCGCGGCCTTGGCTTCCTCCACCTTTTCAAATACCTTGGGTGGAAACACCTCACAGCTCAAATTCACACCGGGCCGGTCAAACAGCTCTCGGATAGTCAATAGGAACGCCTCCTAATGCGGATCAATAGAACTGGAAAAAATAGACGCCGCCCATTTCGCTGTAAATCATATAATCGCAGGCGGGATCAACCTTTTCACGCAGATAGTCAATCACCAGCGTAGGTGGCGGATCCACCACACCGGAGGCGATACACACGTCGTAACGCAAAAGGTCGGAGGGATCAAAGTGCAGCAGGTCGATGCCAAAGGCCGCAAATTGCTCCACCGTGGCGGGAGAACGCAGGTTCCATCCGCCCCAGCACACCACATTATGCGGAATGCCTTCGCTGACATCCGGAAAGAGGCGGGTATCCACCGCCAACGTCAAGTCATGGACGAACAGCATATCCGGATTCCACAAAGCGTACTCGTCCAGCGCAGCGGCCGGGTCGCCCACCTCAGCTGCCGCCGCCTCATCAGGCAGCAGCGCAGGCACGAGGATGGCCAGCATCCCTCCACAGGCACACAATTGAACGGCCGCCAGCACAGCGCAAAAACTCGTACGCGTCCGCTGCTTCCAGCAGACAGGAATGCACGCCGGCAAGATTGCGAACACAGCGGCCGCAAAGGGCAAAAACATCAGCCACATAACACGCGTGGGCAGGCGGCCCTCCAGCGCCAGATACCCCAAGCCAGCGGCTAGAAGCGCTGCATTGCCCAACAGGGCTGTCAACAGGCGCAGCCTGAATCCTGCCCGCGCACAGGCAAGTATCAAGCTTACTACCCATAGCCCTGCAGTGATACAAACCACCCAGGAAAAAGACATGCTCCCATTCACAGCGGTCTCAAGAGACCGCAAGGCGTCCTGGATACCTACAGACCGTCCACCTGCCTCTTCGCAGGCCGCCAGCAGCGATTGGAGTGACTCGGTGGAAATATCGGTATCCAAAAAGAAATATTCATCGGCGCGCTGGATAGTGCCTTCCGTCCAGCCAACCGCCTCAAAAGCATCAGCAGGAATCTCGGAAACAGCATAATAATCCAGTAGTGCGGACCGGGCATCCTGCCAGGCCAAGTAGTCCTGCTGTCCACTAGCGGACACCTCCGCGACGCGCCAGCCCATCAGGCAGGCGATCACCGCCAGACAACCTGCCCCAGCCAACAACATCGCCCTGCCACGCTCACGGCGATTTTCTCCACTTCTCAAAAGCCACGAAACCAGCAGAGCCAGTCCAGCAAAGGCCAGAATAGGCCACAGTGCCTCCTTGCGGAGCGCATAGGCAAAAGCAATCGGAGGAAGCGCCGCTAGAATGCCCAGCGCTGCTTGCCGGGGCGTAGCCTGCTCCCTGTCCACGGAAAGAATCTGCACAACCGAAGCCGCACCCAGCATGGCTGCCGTCTGTGTAAAAGTGATGCGGGCGCATATTTCCAGGCACAGGCAAGAAAACACCACCGCGACCGCGGCTCCCAGCCACAGCGGCTGGCCTGCATTGACAAAGCACTGCATCAGACCCTTTGTACACATCCACACTGATAAGCACAGAAAGACGATCTGAAATACCGAAAACCATGCCACCGTAGGAAACACCTTGGCTAGCCAATACATGGGCCACGCCAGTAGACCGTGAATAAAGATATGGAAATTAGCAGGCTCGCCCGTTTCATAGCCCATAAAGGACCGGAGAATGGAGATGTCATCGTTCTGACAGTATCGCCAGTCCAGGCGCAGAGCGATCAAAACAAACATCACGGCAGTAATGCCCAGCCCAATCAGCCAGCAAAGGCGGCGGTTGCGATTACGCATGCAATTTCCCTCCCGGATTCAAGGAATGTAAAATTGAAAAAAGTAAGCGAAGCCGTTCTCTCCGTAGATCATGCAATCTACATTGGGATCTACCTTCTCGCGCAGATAGTTCAGCAGGTGGTTGGGAGGCGGGTCGACCACCGCAGTGGCAAAGAGCACATCATCGCGCAAGAAGGTTTCAGGCGGAAAATGCAAAAGGTCAATTCCGAAATTGGCAAACTGCTGAATACTCTCTTGGCTTTTCAATCCCCACCCTCCCCAATAGCTCACGTTATGCGCAATACCCTCCGATGTATCCGGAAATAGGCGCGTATCTCCCACCAACGTAATATCATGAATGATGAGCATATCCTCGTTCATCAGGGCATATTCCAACAGATCATTTACCGGGCTACCAAGCTCGGCTTCATAGGCTTCGTCGGGAAGGAGCCTTGGGAGTTGAAGCACCAAATGCCACCCACAAAGCCCTAGGCATGCCGTCAGGCAAAGCGCTGTCAAGACACGGGCACCTCGCCCGCACAGCGTATAGGGAAGCAGGCCGAATCCCATGGCCGCCGCTGGCAAAACCGCCATCAGCGCTGCGCGCAGAGGCAGACGTCCCTTGTCCAAGGCCAGGTAGCATAGCATGACTGCCGCCAACAATGCGGTTAAAATCAACGCCCACAGCGTTTTGAAACGGTCACCGGCAGGTAGCAGCACAGCCCCCACAGCGGATATAACAAGTACCATCGCCAATAGCCACAGACTTGGCATCGCGGATGGATTGTCAGTAGGAAAAGTTGACAGTACCTGAGATGCCTCACCTATGCGTGCAGAAAGCGACGAATCACGTGTAGCGTGCACGTATGAGGTAAGCTGGTCAAACGCTTCTGTTGAAATGCTCTGATCTAAAAAAAACCACTGCGAACCCACCATGGCAGCTGTATTGGCGCTCCAGCCTACGCGGTCCAGCTCCTCCTGTGGAATTTCTTCAAAACCATAGCGGTCCATTAAATCCTCGGTCGAGGACTGCCATGCCAGGTAGTCGCGTGCGTCGTTGGCGTCGATTTCCCATTCCCGAAGCCCCACCAATCCGGCCATCACCACCACCGCCAGCACAACGGAAGCCACCAATGGCTTCATACTTTTAAATTGACCAAAGCCGTAATCGCGTGCCGCAACATACAAAATCGCCACTCCGCAAAAGCCTAAAACAGGTAGAGCTGTCACCTGCCTCAGCGAGTAGGCAAACACCAGCAGTATAAGTGCCAGCCCCATGCCGCGCAGGATCGTGGCAAAGGACGCACTTGCATGGTCCACCGAGAGAATCTGCAAAACCGCCGCTGCACCCAAAAGCGCCGCCGTCTGCGTGAAGGTGATACGGGTAGCGTAGGGCAGCACAAAGGCGCAGGTAAAGGCCAATGCAAACAAAGCGCCCAGCCAGAGCGGCTTTCTCACCCAGGCAAAGCGCTGCATAATACTTTTTTGGCAGACTACGGAGGACAAAAACAGAAATGCCAGCTGCATCCAGCTAAACCACGCCACCCCTGGTGCGGCAAGACCCAGCCAGTGGAGTGGCCAGGCCAGCAGGCCGTGCAGATAGATGTGAAAATGGGCCGGAACCCCTGTTTCATATCCCATAAAAGAGCGAAGGATGCCGGAATCATCGTTCACGGCATATTTGGGGTCTAGCACAAGGAAAATGAAGGCGAACATCGCCGCCGTCATTCCCAGGCCGGTCAGCCAGCACAAGGCTGCTCTGCGCCGTACCGTCATGCCCGTTCCTCCTTCTCACCGTCAGCCTTCTGTCCATCGGCGATTTCCACCAGATAGGGCGGGCGTCGGCGGGAAGCATCGAACGTGCGCCACAGATACGCGCCCAGAAGCCCCAGCGTCATCATAACCACACCGAAGCTGAGCAGTTGGAAAATGAACATCATGGTCCAGCCGGTTACTTCGATGCGGCCAGTAAGCTTTGACACCAGCGCATCAATAGCCCAGATGACCGAGCCAACTACGGAAAGAAATCCAAGACCAGTCACGATCGTAATGGGCAAAGTGGAAAAGCTGAACAGCGTATCCGCCACCAAGCGAATTTTCTTCTTCAGCGTCCAACGGCTTTTGCCGATTTTTCGCTCACGGCGGATATAGGTAACCATGCCGGTTTTAAAGCCGCTCCAAAGAATCTGGCCGGTGAGGGCGCTGTTGGGCTCATCCATGCGCTTGAGTACCTCAATGACGCGCCGGTCCAGCAGGAATACGTCAAATCCTTTTTTGGGCATGCCCGGCAGGGCGAATTTGCGGGTCATGGCATAGTACAGGTCAGCAAAAAACTCCTGCGAGCGGCTTTCCTCCCGCCCTTCGCGCACTGCAAGCACCACGTTGTTGCCGCTTTGCCAGCTGCGGTACATTTCCAGCAGCATCTCGCTGGGCTCCTGCAAATCCGCGGCCTTGACCACGGCGCAGTCGCCTGTAGCGTTGACCAGGCCGCAGAGGGTCGCCGCGTCGCTGCCAAAGTTGCGCGAGAGGTGGAAGATACGGATTCGGCTGTCCTTCCGGGCGAGCTCCTGCATCACCTGATAGCTGTTATCGCCGCTGCCGTCATCTACGAAAATCAACTCGATGTCGAAATCCGCCCTATCAAGTACCTTTTCCTTAAGGTCGTCATAGAGCGGAGGAAGATTTTCAGCGTTATAATACACGGGAACCACAATGCTCATCTTAGGCACGGCCGCTTACCTCCCGCACGAATGCATCGTAATCACGGATGTATTCCTCAGCGTCATACGGCTCGCTGGACAGCACCAGCAATACTGAATCGGGTGAAAAATCGTACATGTCCTTCCAGACCATTTTGGGCAAATAGAGTCCGGTATGCGGCCGGTTGATGGAAAAGATAGCCTCATTGCCCGCTCCGTCTCTCACACGCACCTTACTTTGGCCCGCCACGTTGATAAGCACAAATTCACTTCTTCGATTAGCATGCCGGCCACGCACTACGTCGGCATCGCTGCCGTAAATATAGAACACACGTTTGATCTCAAAGGGAATGTCCTTCATGCCCTCGACCACTACCAGATGGCCGCGCTCGTCGCCATGCTGGGCAAATTCCAGCATTCGGACCGAATCAGTACGCATGATTCATTCCTCCCGATATACTTTGGTATAGATGCGGTTAAGTGAATGGAGGGAACCATAGCCCTCCTTATTTTGAATCAAACCTGTATTGAGCACACGCCCCCGGTCATGTGTGCTAGTGCCAAAGGACACGCATCTGGCACCCAAGCTCATTCCCGCGCGTATCACGCTATCATACAGGTAAGTTGAGGGCACACAGCCCTTGAGAGGCGCGGTTGCCAGATACTGCGTATGCAGAACGCGCGCCTGACAGAACCAGAACAGACACGCGCCTGCCACCATTTTTCCCTCCGGCGTAAACACGCCCAGAAAGCGCACTTCGTCGCTAAGCCGTACATCATGAAAATCCACCAGCTCCGCCAGCGTATGCACAGGTGTGGCATCGAACTTTTTAAGGTTCTCGCACAGCAGGTCATAAAAGGCCGCCAGTTCTTCCTGCGTATGCAAGGGGCGGTCGGAAAGCCCTGTCTTGACGCACTTTTTGAGGTCATAGCGCTTGTTGAAGCTGTAAGCAGCCACCAGCTCCTCATGCGTGCGGCCTGCGATGGGCACATATGCGGCGATTTCCAGCTCGTCGGTATAGCCCGCATGATAGAGGACATATTGCAGCACGTCGGTCGGCTGCGTGCTGAACAGGTCGCTTGTGAGCTTAAGCTCGGACGCGCCGAAACCCTGACCGCGCCAGTACATGTCCAGCTGCTCCATCAGCGTCACCAGCCGAGGTGCGCGCAGCAGCGCGGAAGAAATCACAAGCCCACCAAAAGTGCTGCCGGGATGGGAACGCAGCATGCGTATTCCATTCACCGTCTGCGCAGCGGCGGGACACACCGCCACCAGCTCCTGTCCGTCCAGAACCATGAGCGAAACGTCCTCAAAGCGGCCCTGCGGATGATAGCTTAAAAACCTGCGCGTCTGCAAAAATGTGCCGTTCATGGACCCCTCCATCACGAAGCGGTCCCAGCGTTCTTCCCACGAAGGATCGTAGGGCAAGAGATGAAATGTATCCATGGCTCTCCTTTACGGGTGGAAACGATTGATAGTGTCGATCACGAAGGACTGCTCGTCCTCGCGCAAGCCATTGAACATGGGCAGGCTGAGCACCTCGCGGGCATTTTTTTCCGCGATGGGAAAATCGCCCTCATGATAACCCAAGTACCGGTAGGCTTCGCTCAAATGCGGTGGGATGGGATAGTGGATCTCACTGCCGATACCATTTTCCAGAAGCCATGCCTTGAGCGCATCGCGATACGGGCTGTGGATGACGAACTGATGCCACGTGCTTTCCACGCCCGGCCGAACCTTGGGCAGCGCAAGGAAAGCCGTATTGATCCCTTCCATGTAGCGGCGGGCGATTTCGCGCCGCTCAGCGTTCAATTCGTCCAGAAATCCCAGCTTTACATTCAGCAGCCCGGCCTGAAGCTCATCCAGGCGGCTGTTGGCGCCCACGATCTCGTTGTGATACTTGACGCGGCTTCCGTAGTTGCGAAGCGTGCGGCAGCGTTCGGCGATCTCCTCGTCATCGGTCACAATGCACCCGCCGTCGCCAAAGGCCCCCAGCCCCTTGGTGGGATAAAAGCTGAAACAGCCGATATCTCCGAAGGTGCCGGATTGTTTCCCGTGAAACAATGTGCCGTGACTTTGTGCACAGTCCTCCACCAGCTTAAGGCCATATTTGCGCACGATTTGGCCAATTTTGTCCATATCGCAGGTCTGGCCGAAGAGATGCACGGCCAGTATGGCCTTGGTGCGCGAGGTGATAGCGGCCTCGATGCGGCCGGCATCGATATTGTCGTATTCATCAGGCTCGACAAACACTGGCGAAGCACCGTTGATGGTAATGCCCATTACGCAGGCGATATAGGCGTTTGCACAGACGATGACTTCATCTCCCTGGCCGATACCCAGCAGACGAAAAGCCATCCACAGCGCGTCCAGCCCGCTGGCCAGGCCCACACAGCAGCGCGCTCCCAGATAGGCGGCAAACGCCTGTTCAAAGGCAGATACCTCCTTACCAAGGATGTACCAACCGCTACGAAGCACCTCTAGCGCCTTCTGCTCATAGGCATCAGCGTGCAGCTCAAAGGGCCGCTTAAGGTCGTTTGCGGGAATGGTGACTGCCTGCGCCATAAAGCACGCTCCTCATCGACATCAAATTCCATTTCATTATAATGGTTCCACGGGGATTGTCAACAAGGGCACATTGCGGTACAATGGCACAAGCATGCCCGCCTGGCGGGAGAGGGAGGCCTCCATGGAACGTTTTCGCGCCTTTTGGAACCATGCGATGCAAAAGCAATGGATCGCCAAATTATGTCAATTCATCAAATTTGGCATCGTGGGTGTTTCCAACACGTTGATTTCACTGGCGGTCTACCAGATCGCGCTGAATGTGCTTGGCATGCACTACCTGGCCGCCAACCTGCTGGGGCTTGTCATCAGTGTAATCAACGCCTACTACTGGAACAACCGTTGCGTATTCGGCGGCGGTGAAAAGCGGCCATTTTCTCAGCATGTGGCACTATATTTCAAATCGCTGACGGCCTACGGCGGCACTTTTGTACTGGACTCACTGCTGCTGGTTTTTTGGGTGGAGGCAGTTGGCATCCCGGAGTCGTTGGCTCCGGTTCTCAACCTGTGCATCACCATTCCGCTGAATTTTTTCATCAACAAATACTGGACGTTCCGCCGATAAGGGAACATAAAACGGCCCCTGCGCAGGGTTTTCCTGCACAGGGGCCGTTGATTTGCCTTATGCCTGCATGGCCATGGTTTCCGCAGTGGCTGTAAGCTCGCCGTTTGCGTCCACATCCACCCGCACGGTCTGACCGGGCAACACGTCACCCGCCACGATTTTGCGGGCCAGCATGGTTTCCAAGTGACTCTGCATATAGCGCTTGAGGGGACGCGCTCCATACACCGGATCAAAGCCCGCATCGGCGATGGCGTCCACCGCCGCATCGGTCAGCACAAGGTCGATATTCTTCTCCCTGAGACGGCTGGCAAGATGGCCCGCCAGCAGGCGCACGATCTGCCCGATCTCGTCCTTTTCAAGCGGCTTGTAGAAGACGATGTCGTCGATACGGTTGAGGAACTCCGGACGGAACTGAGTCCTAAGAAGCTGCATCACGCTGTTGCGGGCACTCTGGGTGATCTGTCCGTTCTCGATGCCATCCAGCAGGTACTGGCTGCCGAGGTTGGAAGTCATAATGATGATGGTATTCTTGAAGTCCACCGTGCGGCCCTGGCTGTCGGTGATACGGCCATCGTCCAGCACCTGCAAGAGGATGTTGAACACGTCGGGATGCGCCTTTTCCACCTCGTCGAGAAGCACGACGCAATACGGCTTGCGTCGCACGGCCTCGGTAAGCTGGCCGCCTTCCTCATAGCCTACGTATCCCGGAGGTGCGCCGACCAGGCGGCTGACGGAGAACTTCTCCATGTACTCGCTCATGTCAATACGCACCATGTTCTTCTCATCGTCAAACAGGCTTTGCGCCAGCGCCTTGGCCAGCTCCGTCTTGCCCACGCCCGTGGGGCCCAGGAACAGGAAGGAGCCGATGGGGCGGTTTTCGTCCGCAATGCCGGCACGGCTTCTCAAAATAGCCTCGGAAACCTTTTGCACAGCCTCGTCCTGGCCGATCACACGGCGATGCAGTTCTTCGGGGAGCTGGAGCAGCTTCTCGCGCTCACCCTCCTTGAGCTTAGTTACGGGAATACCGGTCCAACGGCTTACGATACGTGCGATCTCGTCGTCGGTCACCTTGTCGCGCAGCAGACTTTCCTCCCCGCGCTCGTGTTCGGCGATTTCTTCCTCCTTGGCCAGCTCGCTTTTCAGGCTGGGGAGCTTACCGTATTTCAGCTCTGCGGCCTTGCCCAGATCATAGGCACGTTCAGCCTTCTGGATCTCTGCGTTGACCTGCTCGATCTGCTCGCGCAGCTTCTGCACCTTTTGGATGGCGGTCTTTTCGTTCTCCCAGCGCGCCTTCATGGCATTAAAGGCCTCGCGCTGCTGGGCCAATTCCTTCTCCAACATTTCCAGACGGCGGCGGCTGGCTTCATCCTCTTCCTTCTTGAGCGCTGCCTGCTCGATTTCCAGCTGCATGATACGGCGGCTGACCTCGTCCAGCTCGGCGGGCATGGAGTCGATCTCGGTACGGATCATGGCGCAGGCCTCATCCACAAGGTCAATGGCCTTGTCGGGCAGAAAACGGTCGGTGATATAGCGGTTCGATAGCGTGGCTGCAGCGATGAGCGCACCATCTGTGATCTTCACGCCATGGAACACTTCATAGCGCTCCTTGAGGCCGCGCAGGATGGAGATGGTATCAGCCACGGTCGGCTCAGTCACCAGCACAGGCTGGAAACGGCGTTCCAGCGCAGCGTCCTTCTCGATATACTTGCGATACTCGTCCAGCGTGGTCGCACCAATCAGGTGAAGCTCGCCGCGCGCCAGCATGGGCTTGAGCAGGTTGCCCGCATCCATGGAGCCTTCCGTCTTGCCTGCACCAACAATGGTGTGCAGCTCATCGATGAAGAGCAGAATCTTGCCTTCGCTCTTTTTAATTTCAGCCAGTACTGCCTTGAGGCGCTCCTCAAATTCGCCGCGGTACTTCGCGCCCGCAATCAGGCTGCCCATATCCAGGCAGAACACCGTACGGTCCTTGAGGGAATCAGGCACGTCGCCGCGTACGATACGCTGCGCCAGCCCCTCGGCAATAGCCGTTTTGCCCACGCCCGGCTCACCAATCAGAACGGGGTTGTTCTTAGTCTTGCGGGTCAGAATGCGAATGACACTGCGGATCTCGTTATCACGACCGATCACGGGGTCCAGCTTCTGATTGCGGGCCTCGGCCGTCAGGTCTTGGCCGTACTTGGCCAGCGCGTCATAGGTTTCCTCCGGGTTTTCGCTGCTCACGCGTGCGTTGCCGCGCACGCTCTGCAAAGCCGGCAGAAAGCTCTTTTCATCGATGGCATAGCTGCGCCACAGGTCGGCCATGGCGCGCGTAGGCTTCTCCAGAAGGCCCAAAAAGAGATGCTCTACGCTCAGGTATTCATCCTTCATGCGCTGTGCGCGGTCGCGTGCTGCCACCAGCGCCTTTTCCACATCGTTGGAAATATAGATTTTGTCAGGTTCCCGTCCGCCGCCCGTCACCTTTGGCTGTCGGGCGATCATCGTTTCCAGACGGGACGCAATCTCCTGCGGCCGCTTGCCCATCTTGGTCAAAAGCTGCGGGATCAGACCCTGCGCGTCTGAAAGCAGCGCATAGGCCAGGTGTTCCTGGGTAACCTCCTGGTTCTGATATTCAATGGTCAGTTGCTGCGCGGCGGCCAGCGCCTCGCGGCTTTTTTCTGTAAATTGCTGATTGGTCATATCAAACGCCTCCTTCTTTCAGGGGGATAAAAAATGGATTTGCGAAGGTCAGAAGAAATTGACTATCTTTGACCTTCTTTTGTAGTATAGCACTCTTTTGAGGCTTGTCAATAGGGTAGACAAAAAAAGATGGAAACATGCAAAAAGCGCGGCACAGAAAGCGCCGCGCGTCTGAAATACCCATCTATTCCTTGCCCTTAATCTCCCGCGCAATATAAATAGGCCGCCTCTTGGTTTCCAGATAAGTCTTGCTCAGATACTGGCCCAGAATGCCTACGCAAAACAACTGAATCCCGCCCAACAGCAAAATGATGCAAATGGTAGCAGGAAAGCCCGCGACTGGATCGCCCCAGATGATCGTTTTAAAGAAAAAGAAAAATATGAGAATAAACGCAACCAGACAGAACAATACCCCTACCACCGAGGCAATAGCCAGCGGCACGGTAGAAAAGCCGATGATGCCGTCAATGGAATACAGCAGAAGCTTCCAGAAAGACCATTTTGTCTCTCCTGCCACACGGGCGATGTTTTCATATTCCAGCCATTTGGTTCGATAACCCACCCAGCTGAAAATACCCTTGGAAAAGCGACTGACCTCCCGTAAACTCAGGATGCTTTCCACCATCTGATGGGTCATTAACCGGTAATCGCGCGCACCATCCACAATTTCTGTTTTGGAAATACGGTTAATCAGCCGATAAAACGCTCTAGCAAAAAAACTGCGCACCTTTGGTTCACCCGCACGGGTCACGCGACGGGTAGCCACACAGTCATACCCTTCCTGGCGAATACCCTGCAACATCTGCGGAAGCAGTGAAGGAGGATCTTGTAAGTCCACATCCATGATGGCCACATAATCGCCCTCAGCGGCCTCCATGCCGGCATACATGGCACTTTCCTTGCCGAAATTACGGGAAAAGGAAATATATTTTACCCGAGGGTCCTGCGCACGCAGCCTCTTAAGCGCATCCAGCGTACCATCGGTGCTGCCATCATCCACAAACCAAAATTCAAAAGCCACATCCATACCAGCGGTTTCTTTTAAAAACGCACTGTAAAACAGGGGTATGGACTCCTGCTCATTCAGGCACGGCACAACGATGCTCAAGGTTTCCATCATATGGACCCCCTTTATTTTTCCTGCGTATTCTCATTAGGCGGGAATGATAAACTGTCAATAAACGCTTCAAGGTCCGCTCGGTCACTCATCAGCTCTGCTGCGGCCTGCTCATCGTAGAGATAAACAGAATCTGCCGGGAGAAGTGTCCAGACCTCGATCAGATCCGGGCCGTTATAAAACGCAGCGCATTTCGCCTCCAGGAGCACCATGTTCTCCTCCCCTACGGCGATCTCCGTGCGGATGACCAAAGCATCATAACCAAAAGCCGTCTCCATGCCTGCACAGGATGCGCTATCATTGATATAGCTCACATCCTGCGAAATGCACCTGGCCGCTTCAGGCCATAACGCCAACAATTCTTCCGCGGCACCCGGTCCCACAGCCGAGGTACAGCTGATGCTGGCAAGCGCACGGCCGTAACGCATGCGTGTAATGTACACGTCGCTTTGATCATTGGTGTCCAGCATCAGCGCATACATATCCTCCAACCCATGAGGAATCTCAATTCCCGCTGCCTCGGTTATATACAGGGATTCAGACCCCTCCGGCATCTGGCAGGTAGCAAAAGTATCCTCCTGCGCATATGCGGGAGCCACTGCCAGCAGGATACATAATGCAAACAACATCATTTTTGACAAGCGCATGCACCCGCCTCCTCTCTCTTTCCCTATGAAGTCATTGTAACATGCCGGGCGCCTTTTCGCAATCTGCCTTGTCAGCCAGGTCAGCTTTTGGTATACTTCGCAGAGAACCTGCAAGGAGGCATGTCCCGTGCGAATTGCTCTGATCGCGGATCTGCATGGAAATCGTCCCGCTACACTGGCCCTTGAGCGGGATCTTGCCTTGATGCAGCCCGATCGTGTTCTTTGCTTGGGCGATATCGTTGGCAAGGGTCCAAGTAACGATTTTACCTTTGACTGGGCCATGAACCACTGCGAGATCGTACTGGGCGGCAATTGGGATTTTGGCGTGGGCAAAAAGCAATTTTCGCCTGACCAATATTACTGGGATCAGCTTGGCTCCTCGCGGATGGAACGCCTTTGCCGTCTCCCTCTGGAATATGAGTTTGTTTTAAGCGGACGACGTATCCGCCTGTTTCACGGTCGGCCTTTGATGGAAAAGCTGATTCCCATACAAAGTGATGTCAGCCTGATTGAGCCGTTTTTCCAGGATGGCCAGGGTGGACGCTACGATGTCGTTGCCTATGCCGATGCGCATCGTCAAGGGATGAGAACCATTACGCCTGGCGTCTTTTTCAATGTCGGCAGCGTGGGCAATGCCATGGGAATACCAAAATGCTGTTATGCTCTGCTGGAAGGAGAAGATGGAAAAGAAACAGTTCCTTTTGAAATCCGTTTCCGCCAGCTGGAATATGATTGGGAACAAGCCGTTCGCGACGCTATAGCCGCACCACAGATTCCGCTTATCAATGCTTATATTCATGAGCTGAAAACCGGCATTTATTCGCGGCGCCCCATTACCGGCGATGCATCATCTGCATCCATCCCGATGAAATAACCACACAACATCATTTTTCTGCTATTCGATTTAAAAATCTGTATTACGGCAAGCTTTTTTTGCTTTGCATACCTTCAAATCATTGACGTAAAGCCGCATGGCAGGTACAATAGGCATAGGCAAATGCTGGTGCGTTTCCATAAGCAAAGCGCTGCCGTGGCAAGGAGGGCGACATGTCGTTTTCGTCCGACGTGAAAAAGGAGCTTTCAAATGTCAAGCCGGAAAAAAGCTGCTGTGCGTTGAGTGAGCTTTGCGGCCTATATGCATCCATGGCCAGCCTGAATCTGCTGGGACGCGGACAGGTAAACGTGCAATTCTCTTCCGAGAGCCTGGCTGTGTGCCGTAGGGCCTATACGCTGCTTTCTCAGGCACTTCACATTGCCGCGCAAATTCATTATGTTTCCAGTGCTCGTTTTGGAGGCAAGCGCAAATGTGTGCTAACACTGGGTCCCATTCAATCCCCTGTGTTGCTGTGCGCTTTGGGCATGATGGAAAAAAACGCAGATGGGTCTTTTTCCCTTAAATCTACGACACCCAAGATGCCTTTAACCCGTGGTTGTTGTATGCGTGCTTTTCTTCGCGGAATGTTGCTGGGAGGAGGGACCATGACCAACCCAGAGCAAAGTTATCATCTGGAAATTGCCTTCCGGGATGAAGAATCGCGCGTGATGCTGGCTAAATGCATGCAACGGCTGGATCTTCCCATTCGTATCAGTACACGGCGAGATCATGCTTATTTGTACCTCAAACAATCCGATCAGATTGTTACGCTGCTTACCGCACTTGGTGCTCATGCATGTGTGATGCATATAGAAGACCTGCGCGTGCGTCGCCAAGTGCTAAGTACCGTCAACCGTGCTTTAAACTGTGACAGCGCCAATCTTCAAAAGCAGATGAATGCAAGTCGCCAGCAGCTTGAAGCCATACAACAACTGATCAAAGAAGATAAGCTGTCCACCTTACCGCCTTCGCTGCAACAAATTGCACTGGCACGCCTGAATGCGCCGGATGCTACGCTTGAGCAGCTGGGGCAATCTCTGGACCCACCCATTGGAAAAAGCGGCGTCAACCACCGCATCCGGCGGTTGATGTCATACTTTGACGATACACATTTTTCAGGAGGGATTCCCCATGATTAAAACCCAGGCCGATCTGCGCAATCACAATATCATTGGACGCGAACGCGCCGCGCTGATCGCCAGCACTGCTTCCCGATTTCAATGCACCCTTACATTGGAGCGCGATGGTATCGTGCTCAATTTGAAAAGTATGATCGGTCTTCTGTCTCAAACCATTCCAAAGGATGGCCTGATCTGGGTTGTTGCTGACGGAGTGGATGAAGAGGCTGCCACTGAAGCTGTAATGAATGTGCTCACAAAACAGATCTGATTTTCCACCGTATGGTTGAAAATCAAAGGGAAAGATGTGGAGGATACAATTCTTTTTCTTGTATTTACTCATTTCTCTTTCCCATATTCCGTTTTCCACAGCCTGTGGAAAGTGTGGAAAAACACTTTTTATCAAGCCTTTTGTCGAAAGGTTTTGCTCCATTCGGGCAGGAAACCCGGCTTTCAAGCTCGAAATGGTATCTTCATCCTCTCCCCAATTTGGGCAAAGGGGAAAATCGCAATGGAAAATCTGCGGAAAAGTGACCGCCTTTCCATGAGTTTTCCAAAGGCATTTTTGGTATGCTGCAAGCATCCAACGCTTTTTTCCACGGTTTCCACATCCCCTACTACTACTACTGAATAAAAGATGCAACTACAACAAGAATGGTTGTCGGAGGTTTCCAAAAATGAAGTTTGAATGTTCAGCACAAGAACTGCTCGCCGGCCTGATCAATGCTACGCGCGCCTTGAGTCCCCGGCCTGCCATACAAATCCTTGAAGGTGTCCTGCTTAATGCTCAGGAGGATGAAGTAGAGCTGATGTGTTCAGACGGATCTCTCAGCATTAAAAGCCGGGTAAAAGCCAGCGTGTCGGACCCTGGTCAGGTGGTATTGCCTGGCAGGCTCCTGACGGAAATCGTGCGCAAGCTGCCGGAAGGAACGGTCCATTTTTCCATGAACGACCGCATGGTAGTAACCCTTCGCTGCTGCCAGAGCCGTTCTACCATTACGGGTATGTCATCGGCGGAATTTCCCCAAATGAAAGATTTGATCAACACACACGCGCTTCATTTTCCGCAGAAGCGTTTGCGTGATATGATTTCTAAGGTAACTTTTGCTATTGCTCTGCAGGAGAGCCGTCAGGCGCTGACCGGCTGCCTGATGGAAGTAACGAGCGATGAATTGCGTCTGGTAGGTCTGGATGGTTTCAGATTGGCACTTCAACGCATGCATGACCAGTTTGTTTTGCCTGAAGGAGCAGAAAAGATCACTGCTATCATTCCTGGACGGGTAATGAATGAAATTGCCCATATTATGGAAGATGACGATGGCATAGCTACCTTCCATCTGGACAGCACGCATCTGATGGCCGTAATAGGCGACACCACGCTGGTTACTAGTCTGTTGGCTGGGGAATATATTAATTACCGCCAAATTTTGCCTACTTCCTGGCTTACTCGTGTGACTGTGAAAAGGCGTGAGTTGCAGGATGCCATAGAACGTGCCAGTCTGATGGCCAAAGAAGGCAAAAACAATCTGATTCGTATGAAAGCGACTCAGGACAATTTAAAAATTACTTCCATGAGTGAACTGGGCGATGTGCTGGAAGATCTGGACGCTCATCTGGAAGGCGAGGATATCGAAATCGCCTTCAATGCCCGCTATATCAGCGATGTGATCAAGAATGTGGATGAGGACTGCTGCACTCTGTGCATGAATACCAATGTCAGTCCCTGTGTTATATCCCCGCTGGAAGGAGACAGTTACCTTTATCTGGTATTGCCGGTACGTGTATATAACTGACGGAAAAGAATTTTCAAAAAATCGACATGTTTTTTGCACCCGGAGACCTATAGGTTTCCGGGTATTTTTTGCAGATTTGAAAATGTGGTCTCCGCATAGCCGGCGAATATGCGGCATACAATAATCCGCGAAACCCTTTGACATCGCCAAGGAAGTGCGATACAATTTTTCCATCAACAGAAAAGGGGGAGGTTGGTTTGATGGACGCGTCCTCGCGTGAAAAGCTGCTGGAAGCGCTGAAGCGCTCTATTCCCAAAAAGCAAATTGTAGAAAATGCGCCCATGAGCCGCTATACCACCCTTAAGCTGGGAGGCCCTGCGGATGTACTTGTACAGATTGCTTCCGTGGAGCAGCTTTCATCCGCATATGCAGCGGCCAGAGAATCCGACGTGAAGGTATGCGTGCTGGGTAACGGCAGCAATTTGCTTGTAAAGGACGGCGGCGTAAGGGGACTTATTATTCAATTGGGGGATCTTTTTTCAGAGGTCTCTGATCCCGTTCCCCTGCCGGATGGCCGCGTAGCACTTACAGCGCAGGGTGGCGCTACTTTGCAAAAGCTATGCAATGCAGCGGCAAACCATGCGCTGAGTGGAATGGAATTTGCCAGCGGCATTCCCGGCACAGTAGGCGGCGCTGCATATATGAACGCCGGAGCTTATGGCGGCGAAATGAAAGATGTCATCACCCATGTAACAGCGTGTCTGCCAGATGGACGCACTGTCGCTTATTCCAACGAAGAGATGAATTTTGGTTATCGTAAGAGCAAAATCAACCAGCAGCCGGAACCTATTGCCATCACATCCGTTACGGTGGTGCTGACGCCAGCCGATGAAGAAACCGTGCGGGCAACCATGCGGGAATTTTCGGCCAGGAGACGTGAAAAGCAGCCTCTGACGCTGCCCAGTTGCGGAAGTACCTTTAAACGGCCGGAAGGCCGATTTGCCGGAACGCTGATTGAGGAATGTGGCCTCAAGGGTTTTCGTGTAGGCGGATGCAGCGTGTCCACCATGCACGCGGGGTTTTTGGTTAATGATCAGGAAGGCTGTGCTGCTGACTATCTTTCGCTGATAGCTCAGGTGCAAAAGAACGTATATGAAAAAACCGGCGTCCTCCTGGAGCCGGAAGTACGCATCTGGGGCGAAGATATTTGCGCAAAGGAAATTTAGATACGAAAGCGAGGAATCGGGCGTGCATTTTCTGATTCTGACGGGAATGAGCGGCGCAGGCAAAACGGTTGCAATCCGCTATCTGGAGGACCTGGGAGCCCTGTGTGTGGACAACCTGCCCCCGATGATGCTGGTACCTTTTATGGAGGCATGCCAGAACGCCCGGCTTCATAATCCCATGATTGCCATTGCAGCGGATGTGCGCAGCGGCGAGTTTTTCGATGCCAAAGCAGTTACCAAGATGATTGACGAAGCCCGTTTGGTGGGTTTCCATATCGACACGTTGTTTATTGAAGCGAGCGACGATATACTGGTTAACCGCTATAAAGAAACACGCCGGGACCATCCTCTCAGTGGTGAAGGACTTACCTTGCATGAAGCTATTCGTGAGGAGCGCAACCGTCTCATGCCCCTGCGTGAAACGGCCAATCACCTGATTGATACTTCCAATTTGCGTCCGCGCGCGCTTCAGAAGATGCTAAAGGAGATCGTTCTCAATGCCGGGTCTGAGCCTCCACTGCGCATAGAGGTGCTCAGCTTCGGCTTCAAGCGCGGCATCCCGCGCGAGGGTGATTTGGTCTTTGACGTGCGCTTTTTGCCAAATCCCTTCTATATTCCGGAGTTAGGGTCCCATACAGGACTTGATCAGGATGTAAAGGATTTTGTGCTTGATCATCCTGTCACAAAAGAATTTCTGGTCAAATGCATTGACATGCTTCAGTTTTTGCTCCCTCATTACATCACCGAAGGCAAGCACCGCTTGGTTATTGCTATCGGCTGCACGGGTGGAGCACATCGCAGCGTAGCAATTGCGGAGTATATCAGTGCTAAGTTGGAAGAGATGGGATATCATACCACTGTCAATCATCGCGATATTGCACTGGAGCAAGCGCATTGGGAAACCAAGAGTGAATATCAAAAGGGAGAGCCATGATGCACTGTGGCTTTGTAAGGCGCGCGCGGTTTGCCGCGCTGTGCCTGCTATTGTGCCTTTTGTGTGCTACGTCGGCCCAAGCCAAGATTTATGATGAGCTTCCCCGCGAGGACTGGTACCGGTGTCCTTTGCTGAGGCTGACAGCTTTTAATACCGCCCAAAGTGATTGTCTCCTGTTGGAATGCGGCGGGCAGCGCATGATGGTGGACGGCGGCAGCGCACCCTTTCGGGCCGATTTAAAAAATGCATTGGAAGAGCGAGGCATCACACATTTTAAATATCTGCTAAATACCCATTTTCATGAAGATCATATTTCCGGTCTCTATTGGCTGATGCGCTATGGCTTTTCGGCGGATGCCTACTTGCATCCCTACAGCGATTCCGCTGTGGACGTCAGCCAGAGGCAGAAAGAGACCGTCAAACAGGCAGAAAAAAGCGGTATTCCCACGATACAGGTTTTTCATGGTGATCAGCTGTTATTGGGCGAAGCAACGCTCACATTGTACCGCTATGATGATGTAGACAATACCAATGGGCGGTCATTGGTTACACGCGTGGAGTTTGGAGACGCGAGTCTTCTTTTGACCGCCGATATCATTGGCGAAACGCAGCACTGGATGCTGGAAAACCTGCCGGCTGAAATTTTGAAAGCGGATATTGTCAAGGCACCGCATCACGGTATTACGCCCATGGTTGTTGAATTTTTGGAAGCGGTTTCGCCGCAGGTTGTGTTGATTACAAACGATTACAACCGTGTGGATAAAGGAAAGGTACAGCTGGAATCACGCGATATTCCTGCTTATTATTCAGGAGAAGGCACAGTAGTATTTGAAACAGACGGAAAAGATTGGTACATCTATCAGCTGGACGGACAATTTTAGCACTGCCCCTTAGCCACAGAACGGCGATAGAACAGCACCATCAGCACGCTGCAAACCACCCATCCCATAGGATAGGCCAGCGTGACGCCTAAAAATGAGTTGCCCAGTTGCCGGTTGGCAAACAGATAGAGCTGTCGGAACAACACAAAGGAAAATAGCATAACATACATGGGCGTTTTGGCGTCTCCTGCTCCACGCAGCGCGCCGGCATAAATTTGGTTAAAGCAGCAGGCAAGATAAAAAGGCGAAATGATGCTGATAAAACGCACGCCGTGAGAAATCACTTCTTCATCTGCAGTAAAGAGGCGATTGAGCGGCCTAGCGCCCAGAATGATACCTACGCATAGGATCGCGGTTACAGAAAGGGTCATCCACAGCGCCTGCCGTACGCCCTTGCGCGCACGGTCCATGCGGCCTGCGCCGTAATTCTGTCCCACAAAGGTAGTCAATGCCAATGCTACCGACTGCATCGGAATGAGCACGAACACATCCAGCTTGTTGTAGCTGGACCAGCCCGCCATACAGGCTGAACCAAAATAATTGATATATCCTTGTACAAATACATTGGAAAACGAGGTGATGGCCTGCTGTACGCCACTGGGCAGGCCGATGGACAAAATGCGTCGGAGCATGATGCGGTCCAGCCGCAAATCGCCCCAGCGGATGCCGTAGGGCGTATGGTCATGTGTGAGGACAAAAAGTACCAGTAGCGCTGAAAGAAACTGCGCCAGAATGGTGGCATAGGCTACCCCATCCACGCCCATGTGAAACACAATTACAAACAGCAAGTCAAAGACGGTATTGATCACAGCAGAAAACAGAAGAAAGTACAGCGGCCGCTTGGAGTCGCCTACGGCGCGCAAAATGCCTGACCCCATGTTGTATACAAATAGCCCGCTGATACCAGCAAAATAAATGGTCAGGTAAGTGCGTGCTTCATCCATCACGTCGGGCGGGGTAGACATCATAGCCAACATGGGCTCTACGATAAGAATGCCAATCAAAGTACATACCAGGGACATGATAAAAGTGGCCGTAATCGTGGTATGCACTGCATCATGCAGGGACTGGTGATCATGGGCTCCATAACACTGGGATATGATTACGCTGGCGCCTGTGGATAGGCCTGCAGAAAGTCCTACCAGCATGTTGATAATGCTGGCAGTACTGCCCACTGCGGCAAGAGCCTGAGTGCTGACGAACTGGCCTACCACAATGGTGTCCACTGTATTATAGAGCTGTTGAAACAGCAGACCAATCGCCATGGGAACGGAAAAACCTACTAACTGACGCCAAATGGAACCTTGCGTCATATCGGCGTCGCGCCGATGAAAAGCCCTGGCCGTACCAAGCCCTCCCTTTTTTCGATTCTCATGATGTGTTGCTTTTTAGCATATCACAACCGTAGGCCCAGGTCAAACCTGTGTATAAAACACGTAATTCCCCATTGCCTTTTGGCTGCAAACGCGTTACAATACCTTTATCAGCGTTATGACTCTTAACTGCAAGGAGGAACCCCTCATGTATCGACAGGTCATCGAAAAAGCCGCCGAAAAGATGAAAAAGACGACTTCCGTTTATCAGGAGGACCTTCGGTCCATCCGCGCCGGCCGCGCCAATCCGCAGTTTTTGGAGCGCGTAACGGTGGATTATTATGGTGTGCAGACGCCCCTTACCCAGATGGGAAACATCACTTCTCCAGAGCCGCGCATGCTGGTAATCAACGTGTGGGATCAGAAGGCGATTCCCCTGGTGGAAAAGGCCATTTTAAAAAGTGATCTGGGTCTGAATCCCACCAACGACGGAAAAATTATCCGCTTGGTAGTGCCTGAGCTCAACGAGGAGCGCCGCAAGGAACTGACCAAACTGGTTCGCAAGGGATCGGAGGAAGCCAAAGTGGCCATCCGCTCCATCCGCCGCGATGCCATGGAGCAGTTTAAGAAGCTGGAAAAAGACAGCTTGATTACCGAAGATGACCGCACCAAGGCGGAGAAAAAAATGCAGGAAGCCACCGATGCTGCTATTAAGGGCATTGACGACCTGTGCGCCAAAAAGGAAAAGGAAATTATGGAAGTCTGACTGGTTCAGCCGGAGAAGATTCAAAAAGGACTGCACTCTATTGTGCGGTCTTTTTTTGCGTCTTTTTCCTTCCGGGTCAAAATTCCGCTTACCTTGACAGCCCTTTTTATTCCATAGTACAATACAAGAAATATTGTAAGCTGCGCCGCCCTGTGCGGCACCGCAGTTTTTGGGGGATTGAGGATGCAGCAGACCTTTGAGCACTTGCTTGGGCTTCCTGCCGAGTCGGCATTGGCCATCCTCAGGGCAAGCGGAATCACCGAAGTTCAGGTCAAGGCCACTGCTGCGCCGCCACGCCGTGCTCCATCGCCTGCGGATGCACTGCGCACCCCGGAAGGGGAAGCACAGGGTTATGCATCCACCCGGGTAGTGGCCGTGGAGGACGATGGGCGCACGCTCATCGTTTCACGCTTTTTGACGGGCGCGCCCCGGGAAAGGAGCCAGTCATGACTGTACCACTTTATGCGGAAATTGACCTTAATCGCCTGCCAAGGCATGTGGCCATCATCATGGACGGAAACGGTCGGTGGGCCAAGCAGCACAAGGTCAAGGTGGCGCTGGGCCACCGCACGGGCACTGAAACGCTGCGCGAGATCATCCGTTCCTCCAGCGATATCGGGATTGAGGCCCTGTCACTATACGCCTTTTCCACGGAAAACTGGGCTCGCCCCGCTACTGAAGTGGAAGCGTTGATGCAGCTGATTTTAGATTTTTTTGTCAGCGAAATTGATGAACTGGACGAAAAAAACGTGCGCATCACCATCCTGGGCGATAAAGAAGCTCTTCCGCCACGACAGCGCGACGTGCTGCGCGAGGCTGAGCGCCGCACCCTGGAAAACACAGGCCTGAAGCTGAACATTGCCATCAATTACGGGTCGCGGGCTGAGTTGGCGCACGCTGCCCGTCAGATTGCTCAGGAAGTGCAGGCAGGAACGATGGACCCCTCCCAAGTGGATGAAAAGGCGCTTTCTGACAGGCTTTATACCCATGATTTGCCGGATGTTGACCTGTTAATCCGTACCAGCGGGGAGATGCGCTTAAGCAATTTTTTGCTTTATCAATGCGCTTATGCTGAATTTATCTTCCCCACCATGCTTTGGCCGGATTTTACCGTACAGGATTATCATCGTTGCATTGCGCAGTTCCAGAGCAGAAAGCGTCGTTTTGGCAAACGTGAGGAATGAACCGTCTCAAGGAGGCACCATGAGCGAAATCAATCCGCAAAAAAAAGTATCGTCCTTGATACAACGCTGCATTACCGGCGCGGTGCTGGTGGCGCTGTTGGCCTGCGTGCTCTTTGTGGGAAGCTGGCTGTTTGCCTTGGTGGCGTTTTTGTGCCTTTCTTTGGCACTGCATGAGGAACTTACTGCGCTCAGCCGCGGGGGACATCATCCTGTATGGTGGACCAGTTTTGCAGGACTGGCTATCTCCGTGCCGTTAATGATGTGCTATTCCTCTCTGGTGATCATTCCTATTCTGGCACTGCTTTCCTTTGTTGTGCTGCTGGTAGTCATGCGGCGTGAGGACCCGGATCTGGTGGATATCTGCATGAGTGAGCTTCCAATGCTTACGGTGGTACTTCCGGGTATGTGCCTATTTGGCATTCTGGATACTGAACCACGCAGCCTGCAAGCGCTTTTGCTTGTGCTGGTATTTGCTATTGCCGTAGGTGGGGATACCTTTGCCTACTTTGTAGGCAGCGCTATTGGCGGGCCCAAGCTATGTCCGCATATCAGCCCCAACAAAACCGTGGCCGGAGCTGCGGGAGGGTTGTTTGGCAGCATTTTGTGCGCAGTGATCACAGGCCGTATATTTACGTTGTGTTTTCCTGATTTTGCAGGTTTTCCTCCCATCTGGGGCGATATGCTGTGCGGCCTGTTCGGTGGCATTGCCGGGCAGATGGGTGATCTGTTTGCCAGCATGGTCAAACGTCATTGCAAAATTAAGGATTTTGGTCATATTTTTCCTGGACATGGCGGTATGATGGACCGGTTGGATAGCATTGTTTTTACATCCATTATTGTTTATTCTTATCGCGTAATTCTTTTGGCTTCCCTTTGAGAAAAGAGGTCTTGGCACATGAAAAAGCGCCGTTTGGCTATACTGGGTTCTACGGGCAGCATTGGTACGCAGGCGCTTGAGGTGGCTGCGCTGCATCCCGACCGCTTCGAGGTGACTGCGCTTACTGCACATTCCAGCCGTGAGAAGCTCTTTGAGCAAGTGCGCGCATTTCGCCCCCGGCTGGCGGGTCTGGTCCAGCCTATTCCCAAGGAGGATATTCCCGCGGATCTGCGCTTTTGTGAATGGGTTTTTGGTCCGGAAGCGCTCACATTGGCTGCTCAAGCAGATGTGGATGACGTGCTGGTCAGTGTGGTAGGCATGGTGGGCTTAAAGAGCGTGCTTACAGCGCTTGCTGGCGGCCGGCGTGTGCTGCTGGCCAACAAAGAGGCGCTGGTAGCGGGCGGTCATCTGGTAATGGAGGCAGCCCGGTGCGTAGGCGAGCATTCGCTTCTTCCCGTGGATAGCGAGCATAGTGCCATCTTTCAGTGCCTTCAGGGGGCGGGAGAAAATCCTTATTCCCGCATTATCCTGACCTGTTCCGGCGGACCGTTCCGCACCTGGAGCAAGGACAACATCCGGGCGGCCACAAAAGAGCAGGCGCTCAAGCATCCCAATTGGGTCATGGGGCAGAAGATCACCATTGATTCTGCTACGCTGTTTAACAAGGCGCTGGAAACGATCGAGGCAAAATGGCTCTTTGATGCGCGCCCGGAGCAGATTGAGGTGGTGGTCCATCCTCAGAGCGTCATTCACAGCGGCGTGGAATTTGCTGATGGAGCACTGATTGCTCAGTTGGGTACGCCGGATATGCGCTTGCCTATCCTCTACGCCATGGCCTATCCCGACCGTCTGCCTACCGGCGGCAGCCGGCTGGATCTGTTTTCGTTGGGTGGCCTGACCTTTGAGCGCCCGGATGAGGAGCGCTTCCCCTCCGTTCGCCTTGCACGCGAATGCCTGCGAGCAGGCGGTGCAGCAGGTTGCGTGCTTAATGCGGCCAACGAGGTGGCCGTGGGCGAATTGTTACAATCCAGCGGGGAGGAACCCATGCAAATCGGTCGAATCTTCGATACTGTGGAGGAAACGCTCGCGCGCGTAGGCCATCTGCCTGCTGCGTCGCTGGAGCAAGTGATGGAAGCTGACCGCCTCGCGCGGGATACCGCACGGCAGGTTCTGCATAAGCTAGGCTGATCCCCTCCAAGAAAGGATTTTGATCGTATTGTATATTTTGCTTGCTATCGTTCTATTGGGCGTCCTGATTACGGTACATGAGTTCGGCCACTTCGCGGCCGCCCGCCTGTGTGGTATACCCGTCAAGGAGTATTCCATCGGATTTGGTCCCAAGCTTGTTCAGTGGAAAAGCAAAAAGCACGAAACCGTTTTTTCCATTCGGCCCATCCCCCTGGGCGGCTACTGCATGTTCTATGGCGATACTGACGACGATCCCAATGGAGAAAAGAAGGATGATCCTCGCAACTACAATAATGCGCCCGTTTGGAAGCGCATGATTTCCGTGGTGTCGGGTCCGCTGATGAACATGGTGCTGGCTTTCGTAGTGGCCGTTGTTCTGATGGCCTCTTACGGTGTAACCATTGCTACGCCGTTTGTGGCCAGCGTGACCGAAGGTTCGCCTGCCGCTGAAAGCGGTTTGGCGGCAGGTGATGTGTTTGTTAGCGTTGGCGGCCAGGATATGACCGGGCGCACCGTGACCGATGTGAGTGATGCTATCGGCAGCCTGGGTGCAGGCTCAGACATTGAAATCACCGTTTTGAGAGATGGAGAGGAGCAGACCCTGACCATCACTCCCCGCTATGATGAAACCGAGGAGCGCTGGCTCATTGGCATTATGATTCAACAGGGATATGAACCCCTGCCTGCGGGTCAGGTGATTCCTGCCGCATGGGACACCTGCGTGGATGCCTCTACGGCCATTGTATCGGCTTTGGGAAAACTTTTTACCACCGGCGAGGGATTAAATGAAACCAGTGGCCCGGTAGGTGTGGTGCAGTTGGTGGCTGAGCAGACCAAGCAGGGTGGCATGGAGATTTTCCTGTACCTGACAGTGATGATTTCCATCAACCTGGGATTGGTAAACCTGATACCCATTCCGGGTCTGGACGGCTCGCGGCTGGTGTTTATGCTGATTGAGGCCATTCGCCGTAAGCCTGTCCATCAGAAGGTGGAGGCGATGATCCATCTGGGTGGATATGTGTTTTTGCTCGGATTTATGGTGTTTTTCACCTTCAAGGATGTGATACGCATCTTCCAGTGAAGGTGCGGCGTGGGCCGTTTGCTTTTTGAAGAAAGCAAACGGCCTTTTGTTTTGTAAAAGGGCATACTTTCCATATACCGGATCATACTACCCCTTGCAAAGATATAGGGGGGTGAAGGATGAATGATCGCATCGCAAATGGAGGGGGAGCGTTCTCTCGTGCGTATTCACGATGAGTATTGCGAGAGCGAACTGCAGGCTTGGTTACCCAGGTTAAATAAAATTGTAACTGACGCCTACCGGCGGCAGGCCGCGGAGGGACGCTGAAACCCGCCGGGCGGCCCGGCGGCGAAGGGAGACACGTATGGAGCAGTACGCGAAGTACCTCAGAAAATCCCGCTTCGATCGTGATTATGCGGAAATGAGCATCGAAGAAACGCTCAAGCGGCATGAGGCTATCCTGGATCGCCTGGCGCAAGAGCGCGGCTACCATGTGACCAAGACTTATTATGAGGTGGTTTCAGGCGAGTCCCTCGCGGCCAGACCGGAGATTCAAAAGCTGCTGGAAGAGGTCAACGCCGGACTGTATGCAGGGGTGCTGGTAGTGGATCTGGAGCGCCTGGCACGCGGCAACAGCGCCGATCAAGCGTACATCAGCCAGGTGTTCCAATTTACCGGTACCAAGATTATTACCCCTGCCAAAGTCTATGACCCAAGTGATGAATTTGACGAGGAATACTTTGAATTTGGCCTGTTTATGAGCCGCCGGGAGTATAAGACCATTACCCGCCGCCTTATCCGTGGGCGTGACAGTTCGGCCTCAGAAGGAAAATATATTTCCAGCATCGCACCCTATGGTTACCGCCGGTTGAAGTTGACGGGCGAGAAGGGCTACACGCTGGAGCCGCATCCACAGGAAGCGGAGGTGGTGAGGAAGATATTCGATCTGTTTTTGCACAGGGAGGGAACCAAGCAAATTGCCAACACGCTGAATGATCTGGCTGTTCCTACGCGCCATGGCGGGTTGTGGAGCTACTCCACCGTTGCTCAAATTCTTGCAAACCCTGTCTATATGGGCAAAATCCGCAGGGGATGGAGCCGGCAGGTCAAGAGCATTGAGAACGGCATAGTAAAAAAGCGCGTCAAGCGCTGCCAAAGCATGGATGAATATCAACTGTACGAGGGCATGCACCCACCGCTTGTCAGCGAAACGGATTTTATGCGGGTACAGGACATCCGGCATCAGCGGCAGCCATCGGCCAGGGTAAAAAAGGCGTTCGATCTGCAAAATGCTTTCGCCGGGCTGATTTTCTGTGCCCGTTGTGGCAGCCGCGTGGGACGTACGACATTGTCAGCTGCCCAGCAAAGTCGCGCACGGCTTCGATGTGTCAATGGGCGGAACTGTCACAATGCCAGTGCCGATTACCAGGCAGTGGAGCGTGAAATCATCACGGCACTGCGGGGATGGCTTTCCGGCTATCGCGTGCGCATCGACGCCACGGGATATGAAGAGGAGCTTGCTGCGTGCCAGGCACAGATGGACCGTTTGACACGCGAAGAGGAAAAGCTCAAAATCCAGCTGGACAATGCGCACGATCTGGTCGAGCAAGGCGTTTATACACCGGCAGTGTTTCAGGAGCGTAGCGCAAAGCTGACATCCACACTTGAGGAACTGGCTTGCAAAATGGAAGATTTGAAGGCGCTGCAAAACCGGCTGGAAGCGGCAAGGGACAGCGGTACCGGTCTGATTCCTCAGACGGAGGCGCTTTTGGAAAGTTATGACCGGATGACCAATCGCGAGAGAAACATGCTGCTTAAGGCTATTTTACGCCGCATCGAATACGAAAAGGGAAACGATGGGAAAATCGTGATCGATCTGTATCCACGGCTTCCGAAATTGTGAGAAGCGTATTCCTACAGGGCTTCTCCAGGTTTTGTTGCATTTGCAACGTCGCTTTTGTATAATGTTCATACAGGCGAAAGGAGGCGTTCCCATGCCACAGGTGAGTGATGCCCATCGGGATCATATGCGGGAAAAGATTTTGAAAAGCACATACCGCTTATTTGTTCAGGAAGGGGAACGCATGACTACGCAGATGGTCTGTGACGACGCCCATGTGAGCAAGGGTACTCTGTTTCACTACTTTTGCAACAAGGAAACGCTGCTACGCACCGCCTATTCTTCAGCGCATGAGCATGCGGGCCGGCTGTCCACTGAAGGGGTGGACTTTTTCGCGCCGGAAAAGCAAATCGTATACGACATGATTCGCCGGTCGCTTTCCTGGGGGCTAGATTTTCCCAATGAAGTGCTTTTTTCAGAACGCTATAATGATGTGATGCATAATAGCCTGGCTACTTCATCTTTTCACCAGAAAATCTCCGGCCTGTTCGATGTGCCCGCTCTGCTTGAAAAACTGCTACCCCGCATTCCTGAACCTTATCGCGAATACACGATGATTTCCGCATCGACCATGGCGTTTCACCTGGTATTGTACATTGTGTCCTATCCCCATTTGGCCAAGGACGAGCAGTTTGTTTTATATGCTTCAGAGCGTATCTGGCGGATCTTTGAGCCATGAAACGGCGTATTGCCAGCTGTGTTAAAGCGAAGGGAAAGATAAATTTTTCCCTTCGCATTTTTTGTCTTTGGTTTGCAAATCTAGCATATTTATTTTTTATCAATCTTATATTGACCGACTAGTCAGTTTAATATATAATGGGGACTGTCTTTCCGGCAGAGCAAAAAACAGGGCGAGCCGGCTTGAACGCTCTGAAAAAAACAGGGGGTAGCATCATGTTCAAAAGATGGGTAACAATTCTTTGCTGTATAGCCATGCTGTGCAGCTGCCTGCCTGCCGCAGCAGAGGGAGAAAGCGGCATTTTTGAAGGAACGGCCAAGGGCTTTGGCGGCGAGGTGCGCGTTAGCGTCACCCTGACGGATGGAAGCATTACGGCGGTTGAAGCCGTAGGAGATGACGAAACCCCTGGTGTGGGTTCCTGCGCTATTGAAGAGCTTCCCGAGGCAATCGTACAGGCGGGTTCTACCCAGGTCGATGGTGTGGCCGGCGCGACCATCACCAGCGATGCGGTGAAAAAGGCTGTAGAGCAGGCTCTTCAGGCTGCTTCGGGCAGTGAAACCGAGGAAGTGGCCGCGAATATGACGCCCGGCACCTATCGCGGTTCTGCCAAGGGCATGAACGGCACCATCGTGGTAGATGTGACGGTGGATGAGCAGACCATCCAGAACATCGAGCTGGTGGAGACCATCGTGAGGGAAAATCCGCTGATTGATGAGACCCATTGGCTTGCCAATTATCTGATTGACATGCTGGATGAAACGCCCCAGATTTTCTGCACGGTGGTGGACCGCCTGCCGCAGCGCATCATCGACAGCCAGTCCCTGATGGTGGATGCCGTTGCGGGCGCGACGGTGTCCAGCAATGGTTTCATCGCTGCGGTCAAAGACGCGCTGACCCAGGCGGGGGCGAACCTGGCTGCCTTTGACCGGCCGGTGGCCAAGTCGGACGCGCACGAGGTGTATGACGCGGATGTGGTTGTCATTGGTGGCGGCACATCCGGTTCTGCTGCCGCGGCCCGCGCTGCACAGCAGGGTGCCAATGTGGTGCTGATTGAAAAATCCGGCCGCCTGGGCGGCACAGGCGCGCTGTCCTCTGAACCGATGACATTCGGTGCTCAGATTCAGCTGGATGCGGGCGTCACATTCGATGTTGGCGCCACCTTTGAAGACTGGATGAGCCAAAACCATTGGAGCGTCAATGGTCATCTGGTGTCTCAGTTTCTGAATATCTCCGGCCAGGTGGGAGACTGGCTGATTGAGAACGGCTTCCACTTCATTCCCGGTACGACTACCGATACAACGCTGGCCTATCGTGACCACTCGATTGGCACCATGACCCAGAAGGAATCCTTCGAAGAGCTTTGCAAAGATGTGGACACCATTCTCTACGAAACCACCGGCAAGAGCCTGATCGTAAAGGACGGACAGGTGGTCGGGGTGGAAGCGGAACGGTATGATGGAACCCAAATTACCGTAAATGCCAAGGCCGTCATCGTGGCCACCGGCGGCTTTGGCGGTAGCGAGGAACTGATGACCAAGTACAACGGCGGCTACTTCAAGTTGCTGGGCCTTGAACAGAACGTGGGCGAAGGCCTGCTCATGATGACCGAGGTCGGCGCTCAGGAGTACCATGTGGGCGGTGCCTGCGCGCACCAGACCGAGGTGCCTGTGCAGGTACCCGGCTTCAGCGCGGAGGATACGACCATTCCCTACACCATCACCAACCTGCCGGTGTTGATGCGTGTAAGCAAGACCGGCCAGCGCTTCATGGATGAGGATGAAAAGGTCAATTCCCCCACCGCCTCCAGCAACTATGTGTCCAGCAACGGTCCTGAGTTCTTCACGCTTCTTACTCAGTCCCAGCTGGAGATCCTGCGGGATCAGGGCAGCGTGGGCCTCGGCATGGACAAGGAAGCCGATCCCAGCTTTTACACCTTCCCGGTTCCTTCCAATATGCCCATGACCAACATCGAAGAGGTGTTGGAAGCAGCCTGCGACATCGGTATGGCTTATAAGGCCGATACTCTGGAAGAACTGGCCGAAGTGACGGGCATGGATATCGAGATCCTGCGCCGCAATGTAGAAGATTACAACGCGGCCTGTGAAGCCGGCCAGGATAACCTGTTCTACAAAAACCCGGCTTATCTCTATCCGTATGATCAGACCGGCCCCTTCTATGCTGTGGTTGGCTGTGTAATGAGCTACAACAGTCTGGGTGGCGTTAAGGTAGACGAGCTGATGCGGGTCGCCGATACCCAGGATCAGCCGATTCCCGGACTGTATGCCGCCGGTGTGGATTCTATTGGCACTGTGCTGGACGGCGTTTCCTATCCCAACCTGTTTGGCGTAGCGCTGGGATGGGGCTTCTCCTCTGGTTATATGGCCGGTGAGAGCGCCGCAGCTTATGCGCTTCAGTAAAGCTGAGTATTAGACGGAACCAACACAGACCGTTGGCAGGAAACTGCCAACGGTCTGCTCAGCCTGTCAAAAAAGGTCGCATCATGCATCCTTTTTTGTTATACTAAGGACAGGTGATGAAGATGCTAAAGAAAGAAGCGGAGCAGCGTCAGGCGATAGAAATGCTGTGCACAGATATGCTG
>JAEYCB010000023.1 GCA_023404345.1 Bacillota bacterium | reverse complement strand
CGGAAGCCGGCGACAACATCGGCCTGCTGCTGCGCGGTGTGCAGCGCAACGAGATCGAGCGCGGTCAGGTTCTGGCCAAGCCCGGCACGATTCATCCTCACACCCACTTCATCGGTCAGGTGTACGTACTGACCAAGGAAGAGGGCGGCCGTCACACCCCGTTCTTCAACGGCTACCGTCCGCAGTTCTACTTCCGTACGACGGACGTGACGGGCAACATCAAACTGCCCGACGGCGTTGAGATGGTGATGCCTGGCGACAACATCGACATGGAAATCACCCTGATCACCCCCATCGCCATTGAGCAGGGCCTGCGCTTCGCTATCCGCGAGGGTGGCCGCACGGTTGGCTCCGGCGTTGTGTCCAAGGTTATCGAGTAAGGTACGTTTCAAGCGCGTCCGCTTCTGCGGACGCGCTTTTTTGTTCGCCGATAGAACAGCAGACCTTTTCAGCACACAAAAATTCTCCGCAGCGTTATGCTGCGGAGAACTAGACAGGTTTTAGCCATTCAGCCCCGGTTCACCCTCAGGTTCAGGTACCTCGGTGGGCTGCGCCTGTACGCTTTCCTGCGTAGTGCTCTGATCTACGGTCGTTTCAGGCACGTCTGTGGCCGTCACACCATCACTGGCAGGCCATGGATCATTGTCCACATGAGTCTGGCAGGCTGTCAGCATTAGCGCCGCAACCAGGCATATTGAAAGGATCATCGTTTTTGTCCTTCTGGTCATTTGAAAACGCCTCCTTACATTGGGATCATCTCCAGTATACCACACTCTGCCGCCAAATGCCTTTACAAATCACGTCATGCTTGTTACAATACCATTGATGAAGACCAGAAAGGCTGGCGAGTGCTATGAGCAATATTTGGCATGATATTTCCCCTTCTCGCATCACAAAGGACGATTTTATCGCCGTAATCGAAATTGAAAAAGGCAGTAAAAAGAAGTATGAACTGGATAAGGAAACGGGCCATCTGATTCTTGACCGCATTCTGTATACTTCCACACACTATCCCACCAATTACGGCCTGATTCCCCGTACCTATGCCGATGACAGCGATCCGCTGGACGTGCTGGTGCTGTGCAGCGAAGTGATCCAGCCCCTGAGTCTGGTGCGCTGCTATCCCATCGGCGTGATTACCATGCTGGATCAGGGCCGCCTGGATGAGAAGATCATCGCCATCCCCTTTGAGGACCCGTCCTACAACTCCTATCACGATGTAAGCGAGCTTCCCGCGCACTTGTTTACGGAAATCAGTCACTTTTTCTCCGTCTATAAAAATCTGGAAGGAAAGGAAACTGTGGTGGATGAACTCCGCGGAAAAGATGCGGCGCGCGATGTAATTCAGAAATGTCTGGACGCCTATATTGAAAAATTCTGCCGCTAATGCAAAAAACGTCCCCGGCTAGGATTGCCGGGGACATTTTTTACTTATTTTAGGTTTTCAGGATTGAGCGCAAGCAAATCCTCCGGTACAAACAAACCATCCTTGCGGATCAATTCGCCGTCAAAATACATTTCTCCACCACCGTATTCAGGTGTCTGGATGCACACCAAATCCCAGTGAATGGCGCTATGATTGCCGTTGGGGCATTCGTCGTAGCAATTGCCGGGAGTGAAGTGGAAGCTGCCGGCGATTTTTTCATCAAACAGGGTATCCTTGATGGCCCGCGTAATATAGGGGTTGACGCCGATGGCAAACTCGCCAATGTAGCGTGCTCCCTCATCAGTGTCAAAAATTTGATTGCTGCGTACAGTATCGCTGCTGGTAGCCTCGATAATTTTGCCGTTCCTAAATGTCAGGCATGTACGTTCAAACACATTTCCCTGATAGAGGCTGGGCGTATTGTATTGCAGCACACCGTTCACGCTATCGCGCACGGGAGCAGTATAGATTTCTCCATCAGGAATATTAAGCTTACCGTCGCACTTGACGGCGGACATTCCAGCAATGGAGAAGCGCAGGTCCGTACCAGGGCCCAGGATGTGCACTTCATTGGCTCGCTCCATGCGGACGGCCAGCGCATCCATCGCCCGACTCATCTTCGCATAATCCAATGTGCACACATCAAAGTAGAAATCTTCAAATGCCTCGGTGCTCATGCCGGCCTGTTGGGCCATAGCCGGAGTAGGATAGCGCAGCACCACCCATCGCGTATCCGGCACCCGGATCATACTATGTACGGGCTGGCTGTAATGCTGCATGTAGAGGCGCTGTTTTTCCGGCGGCACATCGGCCTGCTCATACGCGTTTCTGCCTGCCCGCAAACCAATATAAGCATCTACATGGCGCATGCGGTCGGCATCCACGCGGGCTTCCTCATCCCATTTTTCAGCAGTAGCACCCAGCATCAGCGCACGCTGAATCATCATGTCACGCAGAATAACAATAGGCTCCGCACCCACTGCATACGCCTCACGAATCAGCGCAGTCACCGCCTCCGGCTCTACGCCGAAGTTCTCGATCAGCACGCGTTCGCCCGGCTTGAGGGCGCACGAATAGCGTATCAGCTGGTGTGCAAGGGTTTCCAGTCTTGTGTCCTTCATAATTTCGCTTCCTTCCCAATTGTTTAATCCAGGCGTTGACCGCCTTTGCCGCAGGCTGTTCCAAGCCGTAGGTGGCGGCCATTGCAACCAGAATAGCTACACTGAAGCACAACAGCGAATAGGCTCGCTGCTGCACAGGGGTGATGTGCAGAATATCCGCATCCGGGAACCATGCCACGCGCATCTGCACAGACAAAATCTGATGCCAGATATAGAGGTTCATGGATATAGCCGATAAAAAACGCATCAGCCGGTTATCCAACAGCTTTTGCAAAAGAAAGGGCATGTGCGCAGCACATAGCATGGCTCCCATCAACACCAGGGTCAGGGGGAGCCGCATCTCCATCTGGGACAAATGCAACGCCCGTTGTCCAGCTGCACTGGCTGTTGACTGTGCCTGAAAAATCGCCAGCACCACGCTCAGACATGCTATAAACCCCACTGCACACACCCAGCTCAGCACTCGCCGCCGGGCGGGATGCATGCGCCTCCAGGTCCTCCGCATGCGCAAATAAGCCATTGCCCCCAGCATTCCCAAGGCGTATACATCCAAATAGGCGGGCATTTGATTGATAAGCATGCCAGTATTCTGGGCAAAATGTGCAACGCACAGGCGCCAAGTCCACCCCAATGCCGCCATAACCGGCAGTGTAACTGCCGGTTTTTTCTGTACTGCCCGCGCAATGAAGGGAAAGAGCAGGTAGAACTGCATTTCCACCCCAATGGTCCACAAAGCCGCATTCAGGGGCGTATACAAATACGTTTCGGGCCAGAACAGAAATGTGAATGTAAGGTGCGAAGCAACATCTTTGACCAGTTCTCCGGTGGTATAGTAAGCACCCTGCGGCAGTGCAAAACAGATCAACGCCAATAGCACCGCTGCCAGATAACTGGGCACAATGCGCAAAAGGCGGTTGATATAAAATCTTCCCGCTCCCGGCACGGGCGTGCCTTCCAGCTGTTGACGTACATAGGGCAAATAGAGCAGGAATCCGCTAAGCAGAATCATCCCATCCACAAACAGATAGCTCGAACGGGTGAAGAAATCGAAATCTACCGACATGCCCAGCACGTTCACACGCTGAGAAAGCCAGCTCTGCTGCCAGATGTGGTAATTCATCACCGCCAGCACCATCAGTGCCCGAAAGCCATAGAGCACTCCAATTTCAAGTTTGCGGGGAACCTCGCCGCTGCGCGCCGGGATGGGGTCATTCACCCGCATCGTTCGCAGCCTCCGTAGCGGATGGATTCACCTCTTCTGCACCACTCTCCTCCTCCGGAGCAGGTGTGGCTTCAGGGGCAGACGTGACATCCGGCGTAAGCGTGGTTTCCGGAGCAAGCGTAGTTTCAGGCGATGTGACCACCTCCGGCAAGGTCCACTCCCCTACACGGGAGAATTTATACACCACATCCTGCCCGTCGCGGATATCGCGCAGACTCATGGAGGTCTTGTCGATACTGCTGAGCTTATGCGTAATGGTCATGTCAGCCTCAGTTGCACCGGTGTACAGGCTGAAATTGCTCACATAGAAATGCAATGTTTCCCCCATCAGGTCGCAAGTACCATCCGTCCGAAAGATCGCGGTCTTGCCAGTGGTAGAGCTCCATTCTCCCAAAATGAGGTAGGCGCGGCGTTCCAGCTTGCTTTCAGCCGTATCACGATAGTCGCCCACACGCTGGTAATACGGGAGAGCCTCATAGGGCTTTCCTTCACGGTAAAGCTGCTCAGCATACTGGTAGCACGCTTCATTGTAAATTTCAAGCAGATCGGCATAGCTGCCGACAAGGTCCCCCATGGAAAAGCCCTCCAGCGCGGCAATCACCGCGGGATAGTCCTGCTGTTCCATGGCATCACGAGCAGTCTGGGCAACGTTACCAAAATAGGTTTCATAACAAGTCTCGCTCTGCTCGGCGGCGTCGCGATAGTCGCCGAGTGCCTCGAAGGCTGCTCCCGCGGCGGTCAGGTCACCCGCATCACGCAATTGCTCGGCCTGGGTATACATGCAGGCGTTGTAGCGTTCCTGCGCCTCTTCGCTGTTCTTGATGGCTGCATAAACCTCTGCCGCCGCTGCATAGTCTCCTACAGCCTCCAGTTCGGCGCCTTGCTCCAGCTGAATGGAGATCAGCTCGGCCTGAGCGCGGTCACTGTCGGGAAGATCAGCCAATGCTTCCACTGCGCCCTGCGTATCACCCACTGCCTTCAAGGCAAGGGCCTGCTGATACACTGCTTCTTCATACATGGCAGCGCTGTCCTGATAGCTTCCCAGAGACTCGAAGCCGGAAATAGCCGCAGTGTAATCGCCCGCGATGAGGGCGGCGCTGGCAATAGCATAATCGCACTGCTTGAGCTTGGTGGCGCTGTCCTTATAAGAACCCAGCGCATTGTAGAGAACGCGCGCATCTGCGTAGTTCTCCGCCGCGAGAGCAGCCTCTGCTAGCTCGTAGCGCACGGTGTTGAGCTGCTTTTCACTGTCCTCGTAGTTATCCACGTTTTCCAGCAGCGTCTGAGCACGCTCCAGGTCCTCTGCTTCGATTGCATCCATGGCCAGCTCATAGTTGCATTCATAATATAGCTGCTGCGCATCCTCGCTGAGAGGGGTCCCTCCCATCTCCAACAGCGCTGCGGCGCCGGCGTAGTCGCCGCTGTCTCGCAAAACAACCGCCTGCTGATAGAGACAATCCTGAATCTGCCCTTCGCTGTCCAGGTATCCGATAATCAGCGTGAACAACTCCGTAGCTTTGTCGTAATCCCCTGCTTCCTTGGCAGCCAGCGCTGCCTGATAGATGCAGTCGTTTCCACGCGCCATAGCGTCAGAATAGTCTCCAGCCGCCAAAAACAGGCGGCCTGCTTCCTCGCCCATACCATCGGCCAGCTTAGCCTCGGCCATGGCGTAATTGGCCTGGTTAACCAACTGCGCCGCGTCCTCATATTCTCCCAGCGGAGCAAGGACCATCGCAGCCCCTGCATAGTCCCCTGCGTCATAGAGGGCTTTGCCCTCCTGATAGGTGCAGGCCTGTGCACGGTCAGCGGCATCGCTGTAATCTGCAAGGTTTTGGAACAGCACACGCGCCACAGCATAGTTTCCGCTGTCATAAAGCGCCTGTGCCTGCTGATAGGTCGCCTGCTTGAGCATATCTGCACTATCCTGATAATCACCCAAGGACAGGAAACGGTCAGCCGCCAACTCATAGCTGCCAGCTTCCAGATAGGCATGTCCCAGCGCATAGGTAGCCTGTTTGCACCTGTCCGCGCTGTCCTGATAATCGCCCAAGGCGGCAAAAGCCGCCTCCGCTTTCACAAGCGCATCAACGCCGCCGGCCTCCAGCAGAGAAAGCGCCTCCTGATAATCACACGCGGCCAGCTGTTCCTGCGCATCGCCGTAAGCGCCCATAGCGCTGAAAGCCGCGCGCGCCTGTTCAAACTTTCCGCTATTCATCAGCCCCACAGCCGACTGATAACGTACCGCAGGCACAGCCCACAGGACAACTACAACAGCCAGTGCCACCGCAGCGGCTGATAGGCCCGCAATCCAGGCAGTCATGCGGCGACGGCGGCGTTTGGAGGCACGCTGGACCTCCTGCTTTTCAATGACCAGGTTGTTTTCCTCGCGGGCCTTGCGGGCGGCCATGGCCAGTTTCTGCTCATGGGCGGCAATCACATGGGCTACATTGTCCGGACTATAGCTGGCAAATACCGCATCGCGCCTCCGCTCGCATCGGCAGCAGCGATCACTTTCCGGCGCATTGGCACGGCCGCATACACACAGCCACACCTGATCCTGCACGCAGGGATAGCCAACCGCATCCTTGCCGGCAACAAAACGCAGTTGATCCAGCGCCCGCCCGCCCGGCAGAGCATTTGATTCGTAATAGGTCAGCGGCGCGTTGCCCCTGCGCCAGATGGTAGAATCGTCGAACCAGACCTTTTCAATTACCAGATCGACGCCCTCCACATCACGCCACTGGGATGGCAGCAGCATAATGCTGAACCGCTCACCCACTCCGGCCTTCAGGCCTTGGATGCGCTCCGTCTGCGAAAACAGGAGCATATCCTCCTTATCAAAGCATTTGAGGTTCACCTGGACGGACACCACTACCTTGTCACTAAGGTTGTTCATGACAAAGGTGCAGTCAGCGTCATCTTCGGTGGGCATGGCATATTGCCAGAGCTCAACGGGACAGGTGAGATCAATCTTCATGGCTGTTCCTCCCAGCATCGGGGTCCAAGGGGTTACATGGTCCAGCGCACCTGAGAGGTGGAAAGCACCCACTCCTTCAGCGCGCCATTTTCAAATATCAGCTGCAGCACATAGCTTCCGTCGTCTTCCGCGGGTCCAGCCGCCGTATAATACGTCAGCAGCGTTTGGCTTCCCTCATTGACCGCTTCGCCATACTCCGTGTTTCCTGACTGGCCGTAGAGCACACCCGGCTTGCCCTCGCTGCGGAACAACGCAGCCGCTTCCTCAAAGGGCATGCCTGCTTTCAGCCCGCGCGGGCCTTCAGTTTGCTGGCTTGTTACCCGCAGGGACTGCGCACGGCCTCCCGTCGCATCCTCCAGCCAAATCAGCTCCACATCGTTCCAGGCCAGATTGAGATAAGTGCCACCGGCTGCATCTTCCGCGGTACTTTGGCTTACGGGATCGCCCAGTGCAGCCTTCACGCCTTCCAGGGTCAATCCGGCATAGTCAATCCCTGCAAAGGATAAATCCTGCATACCAAAAGGCTGCGCCTGATTAGCCGCTACCGTTGCAGCGCTCAACGTTACATCCGGCACATCCACAGCATCTCCACTGGCTGCTGTCTGCACACTTTCTACCGCTTCCAGGTTGCCGCGCACCTCTTCAGCGCCGACGAAACTGCTCAGACCATAGATGCGAATAGCCGTGACCACACCATCCTCCAGCGAGTACACCACGCCCGCATCGGTGTAGCGTCCATCGGCTACCTGCACATGAATAGCGCACTGCACACCCGTTACTGCGCCTGATCCATCCAGCTGTGCCCAGCTCCAATACGCGGACTGGGGCAGGCTGTTGAGGCGATAAAACGCGGCAAAAATCCCGTCACCCACCAGCGTGGGATTCTGCCAGCCGTAAGTGTCAATCAGCACGCTCTGCGCATCGCCCAGTTGCACGCCTCGCGGACCCGGATAGGCCTCGTCTGTCACAGATACAGCCAGCAGCACGCTGTTTTCATCCAGCACAGGCTTGTCATAGTACAAAGTAGCAAAGTCGTAGATAAAGGCGTAGCCGTCCTCCGTGTGAGATTCCTCCCCCACCGGCGCATTGAGCGGCTGCTTGGCGGCGCTGTCACGCAACACCTTGACGACCCATTCGTTCAGTTCGCCCTCAGCCAACACGCCGGAATCGTCCGCAAGAGCATAGAGCGGGCACAACAGGCTGAGTGCAATTAAAAGGCAGATGATCCGTTTCAGTTTCATCCACTCCTTTCTCTTTGAGATGGAAATGTTACGAATTTACCCTAGCTTATTGTACATGAAAACCCGAGGAAAGTATAGCCTGTTGGAAAATAAAGTTGGCATATGGCAAATGATTTTTACAAAGATGTGACAAAAAAAGACGGCCGGTTCCTACCAATCAGGAAGAACCGGGCCGTCTTTCGCTTACGCGGGCTTATCCCTTCCGCCATACGGAAGGATGAAACATCACCAGTATAGGGAACAGCTCCAACCTTCCAGCCAGCATCAGCAGACTCAGCACAACCTTGGCAAAGGGGCCGTAACCCGCAAAGTTTTCCACCGGTCCCACATGTCCCAGTCCGGGACCCACGTTGCTTATGCAGGTGAGTGCGGCGGTAAAGTTTGTTTCCAGATCATATAAACCTTCCAAAGATATCAGGAACATGCCCACCAATACCAGCAGCACATATACAAAGAAGAATACTGCAACCTGCGTGAGCCGGTTTTCCTCCACACCCTTTCCCTCAAAGCGCACAACCTGCACCTTGCGCGGCTGAAATGTGTGACGTACCTCACGGCGTCCCAGCTTGCACAGGATGCCTATGCGCACCACCTTGATGCCGCCTGCCGTGGAACCAGCGCACGAACCGATAAACATCAGCACCACGATGAGCGCCTTGACCGCCTGGGGCCACAGGTTGAAATCGGCGGTAGCATAGCCCGTGGTTGACATGATGGTGGCCACCTGAAAGCTGCCGTAGCGCAGGGCGTTGAGAAAGGTGCCATATTGCGGCAGAATCATCAGCGACACAAACAGCGTAGAAGCGGCAAACAAGGATAGATACCAACGCAGCTCCTCGCTGCGCAGAGCGTCACGCCAGCCGCCCACCAGCACGCGGTAGAACAGCGCGAAGTTGATTCCAAACAGCACCATAAAAAAGGTAATGATTCCGTCAATTACGGCACTGTCAAATGCGCCAATGCTGCTGCCGTAGTTGCTGAAGCCGCCTGTGCCCGCCGTACCCATGGCATGGATGGCCGCATCGTAGGGCGACATGCCCGCGATGATCAGCGCTGCCAGCTCGATCACAGTCAGCACACCGTAGATCAGATAGAGGATCTTGGCGGTATCGCCCATCTTGGGCACGATTTTGCTCAAGCTGGGACCGGGACTTTCTGCACGTACCAAGTGCGAAGAGCGGCCTGTCATCTGCGGCAGCAGGGCCAACGTGAGCACCAGCACACCCATACCGCCAATCCAGTGGGTGAAGCTGCGCCAGAACATCACGCCGCGGGGCAGTCCGTCAAAGTCTCCCAACACCGTGGCGCCTGTGGTAGTAAAACCGGATACCGCTTCGAAAAAGGCATCGATATAATTGGGAATCAGGCCGGAGATCACAAAAGGCAAAGCGCCAAAGGCGCTGAGCAACACCCAGGAGAGGGCCACCACCAGAAATCCTTCTCGCGCACGCAGGTTTTGCTCTCTGGGGCGTGCAAACCGCCAGGCAGGAAAGCCCAGCGCGCCAAGGAGGGCCATGCTGCAGGCCAGGGCGAAAGCGTCACCGTCGCCATAAAACAGCGCAATGGCCAACGACGGTGCCATGGCCATAGCCTCAATCAGCATTATCGCCCCCAACAGGCGCAGGACCAGTCGCTTGTTCATTTGCGGATAACCTCGTTCAAATCGCTGATGCCACTTTCGCAGGCGATGACCACCACGCGATCGCCGCCTTCAATGTGATCGTTGCCAAAGGGCACGATGACCTTGCCCTGCCTGACAATAACCGCCACCAGCGTGCCGGGGCGGATATTGAGCTTGCGAAGCGGGATACCGATGTAGGGATCCGTGCCCTTTGGAATGAACTCCAGTGCCTCCGCCTTGCCATTGACCAGGCGGTAAAGGCGCTCGAGTTTGGTACCATAGGCGTTGCCCCTCCCGCGCACATAGCGCAGAATGTTGGCGCAGGTAATGGCCTTGGGGCTGACAATGCTGTCCAGGCCCATGGCGCTGATAATATCGGCATAGGCCACCCGGTTGTTCTTTACGATCACCTTGGGCACGCCTTCTTTAACAGCAAAAAGGCCCGTCATCAAATTTTCCTCATCGCGGTCGCACAGGGCTACGAAGGCATCCACCTGATGAAGCCCCTCCTGCTCCAGCAGGTCCTGATCGGTGCCATCTCCATAGATTACGTTGACATCAGGCAGGGCTTCGCTGAGACTGTTTGCCTTTTTTTCGTTGATTTCAATCATTGATACATGAATGCCCATGGGCACGATCATCTTGGCAAGATAATAGCTGATACGCCCGCCGCCCAAAAGCATCACATTTTTCACGCGCAAAGAATTCTTGCCCAGATAACGGAAATAAGAGGTGATCGTCACCATATCAGCTGCCACATGAACGCGGTCGCCCGTGCGGATGATGAAATCACCGTTGGGAATGATCACATTGCCCTCGCGCTCCACTGCGGCATAAAGCACCTGAGGCAAGCCATTAAATTTGCGGGGCAGGTCCTTGAGGGCATGTCCCACCACCACATCGTGCTCCTGCGCGCGGAACTCCACCATCTCCACCCGCCCCTTGGCGAAGGATTCGATGTTGCTAGCGAAGGGGAAGCGCAACAGGCGGCTGATCTCCAGCGCGGTAGCCCGTTCGGGATTGATGGGCATGTCAATACCCATTTCGCGTTGTAAAAGCGTCAGGCTGTCATTGTATTCTGGATCTCGAATACGGGCGATGGAATACTTGGTTCCCAGTTTTTTAGCCACCAGGCAGCACAGCATATTGGTTTCGTCGCTGGCGGTAGCGGCAATGATAATATCCGCCTTGTCCGCTCCTGCATCCACCAGCGTGGCCGCGTTGGCTCCGTTGCCGCGCACGCACAGCACGTCCAGCGTATCCTCACTGCGCTGGAGCACTTCGTCGCTACGGTCTACGATAACTACATCGTGCTCCTCGCGCGCGAGATGTTCCGCCAGCGTATGGCCTACTTTGCCATCTCCAACCACCAGGATTCGCATAATCCATCCTCCGTATCCACAAAGCAGTACAAATCAATGGAATTATAATCGCAGTGTATCATTATAGCATATCACAGGGCAAAAATGAATCCCTGTACTCCCTGCCCTACAGTCCGCGGAGTTTTTAACGCTTTCTTAGCGTTGTTATAGAACGTTTCAACGCAGCCAGTCCCACTGCATCCGCCACGGCCCAGCCGATGGGGATTGCCCACCATACCGCATCCAGTCCCCATGAGGGAGCCAGCCAGTAGGCCAGCACCACACGCAGGCCCAGCGAAATTACAGTGAGCACGATGCTCATACCCGCACGTTCCAGACCGCGGTAGGTGGCATAGAGCAAAAACAAAAGACCGATGCCCACATAACACAATCCTTCCGTACGCAGATAATGCACTCCCACTGCCAGCACATCTCCCTGCGACGGGTCAATGAAAATGCTCAGCAGCGGCGCGGCAAAAATCCCAACGACTGCCGATACCAGCGCACAAAAGCCCAGCGACATCACAGCCGCTTCCCGTAAGCCCCGCCGCACCCTGTCCGCACGCCCCGCGCCTGCGTTTTGCGCCACAAAGGTGGCAAACCCATTGGCAAAATCCTGCGCCGGAGCGTAGGCAAAGGCGTCAATTTTCACGCCGGCCGCAAAAGCAGCCATTACGTTTACGCCAAAGCTGTTGACCAGGCTTTGAATCATCAGAATGCCAAAATTCATGATGGACTGTTGGGCGCCCGTGAGTACGGAAACCACCGCAATGCGCCTGAGCAGTTTACCGTCCGGCTTCAGGTGGCGCATACCGGGACGCAGATCCCCCATTTTCAAGTAATAATACACAGCAATTCCGGCTGCGCTCGCCGCTTGGGCAATCACTGTAGCCAGGGCTGCGCCCTCCACACCCCAGCCCAGTCCCGTTACGAACCACAGGTCCAGCACAATATTGATTATTGTAGCACACAGCAAAAACCACAACGCCGCAGCAGAATTACCCACGCTGCGCAGAGCCGTAGCAAAAAAATTATACAGAAACGTAAAGCCAATACCCCAGAATATTACGCCAAGGTAACCCCGCAGGTCAGCCACTGCCTCCGCCGGCACCCGCATCCATACCAACAGGCTGTCCAGCAGCGCAAAGGCCGCTGCCGTCAATGCCAGCGCTACCGCCGCAATGCCCACAAAAGCATTGCCCATCGCACGGCGCAGCCCCTCACGGTCTCCCTGACCGTAAAGCTGACTCATAACCACCCCGCTGCCCATGCACAGACCCAAAAGCAGACTGGTCAGCAACGTCATCAGCGAAAAGGCGCTGCCCACAGCGGCCAGCGCCACACTGCCCAAAAAGCGGCCCACTACCCAGGTATCCACTATGTTATAGCATTGTTGAAGCAAGTTGCCCGCGATCAGTGGAAGGCTGAAAAGAATCAATCCCTTTCGAATGCTGCCGCGGGTCAGATCACGTTCCAAGAAACAAGTCCCCCCTGCTGGATAACATCATGCACAGTGTAGCACAGGTGCAGGACAAAGGCAACGCACGGGCCGAAAAAAGAAGGGGAGGGCTTCCGCCCTCCCTCCAAACGTCAATGTCCGCATCCGGAGCAGCGCGAGCAGTCGCCACCGCAGCTGCACCCGCCCTTTTTCCGATCTCGGACAAGTTTCCATATAGCGGCCGCAGCCGCCAGCAGCACCACGCCGCCCACAATCCAGGTTGCCATATTTACACTGCTCCTCTCTGTATGATTTGGACTTCTATGCTTCTACGCTGACCTTGCGGGTCAGGTGGTTTTCGTCATAACGGTTTGGGCGCACCAGCAGGTAGATCAGCCCCGCCAGCAGCACAAGCGCAACCGCCGTCCATGCCGTGAATCCCGCGCCCGCCAGCAACAGGCCCAGTCTAAACACAATCAATGCGATCACATAGGCAAACACACACTGATAACCAATAGCAAACCATGTCCAGCGGGCGTTGTTCATCTCGCGCTTGATGGCGCCGATCGCCGCAAAGCACGGGGCGCACAGGAGGTTGAAAATCATGAAGGCAAAGGCCGCAAGCCTGCCGTAACCGCCGGACATCTCATCAAAGCTCTGAGCGATGGGGCTGAGGCCCTGCTCCATTTCCTCGTCGGAGCCCTCTTCCAGCAGCGTGGCTGTATCGCGCTCGTCGGTATCGGTGTTGTAGAGGATGCCAAAGACGTTGACAACCTCCTCCTTTGCCACCAGACCCAGCACCGTGGCCACCGTGGGCTTCCAGTCGCCGAATCCCAGCGGCTCAAACGCGGGCGCCACCGCAGAACCGATGCGGCCCAGAATGCTGTTGTCGGTATTTTCAACAGCGCCGAAGGTGACGGGCGCATCGACGATCTCCACCACCTCCGCGTCCGCAGCCATCGCTTCCTCCGGTATCCGGGCCTCCCAGCCGTAGCCCTGCGTGAACCAGATCACGATGGCGGAAACCAGAATCACCGTGCCCGCGCGCTTGATAAAGCTCCAGCCGCGCTCCCACATCGAATGCAGCACGTTTTTGGCGGACGGCGCATGGTAGGCGGGCAGCTCCATGACGAAGGGAGCGGGATCGCCCGCGAAGATGCGGGTCTTTTTGAGGATGATGCCGCTGATGATGATGGCGGCCACGCCGATGAAGTACGCCGAGGTGGCGACCCAGCCCGCGTTGTGGAACAGCGCGCCGGCGATGAGGCCGATGATGGGCATCTTGGCGCTGCAGGGGATGAAGGTGGTGGTGAGGATGGTCATCTTGCGGTCGCGGTCGTTTTCAATGGTGCGCGAGGCCATCACGCCCGGCACACCGCAGCCGGTGCCGATCAGCATGGGGATGAAGCTCTTGCCCGACAGGCCGAACTTGCGGAAGATGCGGTCCATGATGAAGGCGATACGGGCCATGTAGCCCACGTCCTCCAGGATGGCCAGCATGAAGAACAGCACCAGCATCTGCGGAACGAAGCCGATCACCGCGCCCACGCCGGCGATGATGCCATCGCATACCAGCCCCACCAGCCATCCGGCGGTGCCGATGCCCTCCAGCCAGCCGCGCACGGGCTCCTGAATCCACTCGCCCACGAACACATCGTTGGTGAAGTCGGTCACGATGGTGCCGATGGTGCTGACCGCGATATAGTACACCAACCCCATCACCAGCACGAAGATGGGCAGGGCCAGAAAGCGGTTGGTCACCACGCGGTCGATCTTGTCCGAGGCGGTCAGCGCGCCCTTGGGCCGACCCTTTTTGACGCAGGCGGACACCAGACGGTTGATATAGGCGTAGCGCTGATTGGTGATAATGGATTCCGAATCGTCGTCCATCTCGGTTTCGCAGTCTTTGATGGCATCTTCGATGGCGGACTTGATGCCGGCCGGAAGGCTGAGCTCCTCCATCACCTTTTCGTCGCGCTCAAAGAGCTTGATGGCGTACCAGCGGGCGAGGTGGTCGGGCACGATGCCGCCCTCATGCCGGCTGCCGTCGGCATGGTGATGGTGTACGGCCTCCTGCCCGTCGCGGTGCGTGATCAGATCCTCGATATGCGCAAGGGCATGCTCCACGCTCCCGGCAAACACATGCGGCGGCTCGCACGCCTTTTTCCCCGCCAGCCCGGCGGCCCTGCGGGCTGCCTCGCGGCTGCCCTCGCCCCTGAGGGCGCTGGTTTCCACCACCTCGCAGCCCAGCGCCTCGCCAAGTTTGCGCAGATCGATTTTGTCGCCGTTCTTGCGCGTCACGTCGATCATGTTCAGGGCGATCACCATGGGAATCCCCAATTCGGCCAGCTGCGTGGTCAGGTACAGGTTGCGCTCGATATTGGTGGCGTCCACGATGTTGATAATCGCATCCGGCCGCTCATTCACCAGATAGCCGCGGGCGATCACCTCTTCCAGCGTATAGGGCGAAAGGCTGTAAATGCCGGGCAGGTCCTGAATGATGACATCCGTCTCGCCTTTGAGCCTGCCTTCCTTCTTTTCCACCGTCACGCCCGGCCAGTTGCCAACGTACTGGTTGGAACCGGTCAGGTCGTTGAACATGGTGGTTTTACCGCAGTTTGGATTGCCCGCCAGGGCGATCTTAGTGGACATACCGCCGCCTCCTCAATGTTTGTTATAGCTAACTCACGGAGAAAAAAGAATCACTCCACCTCGATGTTTTCCGCATCGCTCTTGCGCACGGACAGCTCGTATCCGCGCACCGTCAGCTCCATGGGGTCGCCCAGCGGTGCGACCTTGCGCACATACACCTCGGTTCCCTTCGTCAGGCCCATGTCCATGATGCGCCGCTTGAGCGCGCCCTCGCCATGCAGCTTCCTGATGATGGCCGATTCTCCGATTCTGACTTCCTTCAGGGTTTTCATTGGGTCTCTCCTCCTCTTGTTTCAGACCATGATGCGCATGGCCATCGTCTTGTCCAGGGCAACGCGGCTTTCCTTGACGTTGAGAATCAGGTTGCCGCTCAGCTCGCTTACAACCGTAACCTGCTCTCCCACCACGAATCCAAGCTCCGCCAGACGCTGACGCACATCATCCCTGCCGGTGATCTTGCGGATGATGTTGACATCGCCCACGCTTGCCATCGCCAATGGCATCATTTCATCTCCCCCGCCTTTTTAATTTGTTTTGACTAACTCACGTGTCAAAATGGCGGTTAGAGGATATTAACCCTCTAACCGCCATGAAGTTTATCATCCTTAACTGGATTTGTCAAGCCATAATTTATCTGTTTTTTGTCTTTAAAAAGTTGCCTGTCAAACGTCGTCAGATGATGTAGCCAAAAATACACACAAAGTGCAGAATGCTGCCCGCCAGTACAAACAAGTGAAACACTGAATGTATATAGCGATGTTTCCGGCCCACCCCGTAAAGAACGGCGCCCAGCGTATAGGCAATACCACCGGCCAGCAACCACATCAGCCCGGGCAAAGGAATGGTATTAAGCACAGGATCGGCCGCCAGCACCACGCACCAGCCCATGCCAATGTAGCAAATCATGGAAAGCACAGCGTACTTCTTCAGATCAATGGCGGTAAAGACAATCGCCACGATGGCGATAGCCCACACTCCACCAAACAGGGCCCAGCCCCAGATAGGATAGGCAGGCCGGATAGCGCACAGCGCGATAGGTGTATACGTACCCGCGATGAGCAGATAGATGGTACAGTGATCCAGTACCTGCATCACCTTTTTGGCCATTTCCGGCAGCAGGCCGTGGTATACGCTGGACATGGTATAAAGAAGTACCATGGCCACGCCGTATACCACACTGCCCACGATGGACCAGGGATCACCTTTGAGGATGGAGGAAACCAGGCACAGCACCAGCGCAGCGATGCCAAACGCGCCGCCCACGATGTGCGACACCATGTTGAAGATCTCTTCCCCACGGGTATAATCCGGCAGCTTCCGGTTTTTCAGGCTGGTACGTTTCATGCTTCCCTCCTAAACCCGTTTACGCCTCAGGCGTTATTATTGGATTTTTTTCCAGGTTCGGTCGCTGGGGTAGGCTCCGGGGTAGACGTAGGTTCCGGGGTGGGCTCCGGCGTCGGCGTGACGGGTGGGGTGGCCTGCGGGTCCATCACGTCAGCATAGATGGCTTCAAGGGTCTCTTCATCGGCGGTGCCGGTTGCATAGATACCATTGGCCTTCTGGAACGCCTTCACAGCCTTCTGAGTGCCGCTGTAGTAACCGCCGGTAATGGTGCCGGTGTAGTAGCCCAGCTCCTTGAGGCGGCACTGGAGCCAGTACACTGCCTCGCTTTCCGTTCCTTTCTTGAGCTTTTCAAAAGGTTGGGGCGGCATGCCGCCGGACACATATTCGGGAGCGGGCGTAGGTTCGGGCGTGGTTACGGGGCCGGTTTTGCTGGAATTGAGCGGAGGCGCCGCTACCGCTTTGCGCAGTTCCTCATCATCGGGCAAATCCTCGGTAACGGTGACTACCACGCCTTCGCCAACGTTGTCATAAATCCACTTGGCATCGCTTACCAAAAGGCGAATGCACCCGTGCGAAGCACGCGAGCCCAGCAACCTGTAGCTCTTGGTACTCATGTTATTCAGGTCCACGCTGTTATAGATCACGCTGTGGAAGGCAATGCTGTCATTGATGCGGGTCCAGTACTGGGCGTGGCTGCCCCAGGTGGGGAAATAGCACCAGCGCGCCTTGCGGCCATTCAGGACCCATTCGCCCACATCACTGGGAGTAGCCTTCATGCCCGTAGAGCACACCATTTGCTTGACGGGCACAGTGTATTCGCCGTTTTCGTCCAAGCCATAGACGATGGTCACCTGATTGCGCACGTCCACAGTGATGGCGTAAGGCACGGGTGTGGGCACAGGCGTGGGGCGGGCGGTGGCGCTGATATCCAGCACGTCGCTGCTGTTGAAGAGCATATCCCAGGTTTCCTGGTCGGTTTCGCCAGTGACGAACATGCCGTTGTGCTCCTGGAACGCCTTCACGGCCGCAATGGTCTGGTTCATGTAGTTGCCGCTGATGGGGCCGGTGAAGAAACCCAGCTCCGTCAGGCGAGTCTGCACCTGCTTGACCTCCTCGCCCTGGTCGCCGCGTTGCAGCTTTTGCCCGCCGTATTCGTTGGTGCCCAGGCTGTCGGGTGTACTGGCGCCGTCCTCCACCATCACCACGTCGTTGATGTCGCCAAGGTCCGCATCCGGGTCCGGCGTAGGCGTGGGCTGCGCACCCTTGGCCAGCGCCGTATCGCCAAAGAGCAGGCGCTGCGTCTCCAAATCCGCCTCACCGGTTGCTTTCACGCCCATGGCCTCTTGGAAAGCCGCCACGGCCTCCTGCGTAGCCGCGCGGTATTTGCCTGTGGAATTGGCGTCCAAATAGCCCAGTTCGCGCAGCACCGTCTGCAGTCGCTTCACGTCGTCTCCATCATCGCCGTAGCGCAGGGAGCGATACTCGGCTTTCTCCAGCAGTTCGGCGCTTTCAGGGACCAGTTCACCGGTTGCTTCCAGGCCGTAGTCCTCCTGGAAGCGTTTCACGCCGTTTTGCGTTCCCTCAAGAAAATTGCCGCTGATACGGCCCACATAGTAGCCCAGTTCGCTCAACCGGCTCTGAAGCTCGCTCACTGCCTCGCCCTGATCGCCATATTTAAGCGTAGGGTGCGATTCGGTAGGAGCCGGGGTAGGGGCAGGCGTACCGGTGGGCACAGGTGTATCCGTCGGCGCGGTGGTAGGCGCTGCCGTCAGGGACGCGGCAGGCGCCTTGGTTTCAACGCCACCGGACTGCGTGGGAGCAATGCTTTCTCCCGTGCTGAGCGTGATTGTCACCTGCGTCTCCGCAAGCGACGCTGCGACTTCCGTTGCCAGGGGCAACATTAGCAGCAGGGCCGACAGACAAGCAGCAATTCGTTTCATCTTTTCGTATCCTTTCCGGGTCACAAATAGGGGTTCATAGCACTCAGGCGCTCAAAGATTAAATCAGGCTGAATGCCTGTAGCAGCAATATCTGCCTCACTGGCCTCACCGGTCAGCACAAGAATGCTCAAAATACCAAAGTTCAGGCCCGTGGCAATATCGGTATAGAGGCGGTCGCCCACCATAGCCAGCTCATGTTTTTGCAGGCCTGTCAGGGCCAGCGCCTCCTCCACGATGCCGGCATAGGGCTTGCCCAGAATCACGTCCGGCCTTCGTCCCGCGCTGGCTTCGATAAAAGCGATAATGGCCCCGATATCCGGTGCGAAGCCTGTCTCAGTGGGACAGTTGAAATCCGGGTGTGTAGCCACATAAGGCAATCCCGCCCGCACCAAGTCGCACACTTTTGTCATCTTTTTGTAATCAAGAGTGGTATCATAGCCAATGAGCACGTAGTCAGGGCGTTCATTGTCAATGATCAGCCCCATCTTTTCCAATTCGGCGCGCAGAAGTTCATTGCCCAGAAGGAACGCCTTTTGGCCCGGAAAGGTACGCAGGCAGTAGCGTCCCGCCGCTTGTCCCGAGGTGAGGACATTCAAAAACGGTTCTCCAACGCCCATCTTGCTCAGCTTTTCCACATACCTGTCCGCTGATTTGCTGGAATTGTTAGTAACAAACAGAGCACGCCGGCCCGTCTGCTCCAGCGCGTGCAAAAAATCAAGCGATCCATCCAGCAAACGATCTCCCAGATAGAAGGTACCATCCATGTCCAGCATAAAGCACTTTACCTGGGAAAGCCTTTCCCTAAAGGCATTTCCGGTCACGAGTAATCAGCCTCCCGGCATTTGGGGCATAAAAAACCCTAGGATGCAAACATTGTAACACATCCCGGAGATTTTAACAATTAAGAAATGAAATTTTAACAGCTTTATCCTTCTACAGTCTTTCCGTTCAGCCATGCGATCAGGTCCGTATATACCTCATCGCGATTGATCTCGTTAAACATCTCATGTCGTCCGCTGGGATAGAGGCGGAGCGTCACATCACGCACCCCTGCACTGCGCAGTTCCTCGGCCACCTGCTTGACTCCTTCGCCATGGTTGCCCACAGGGTCCATGTCTCCTGCAAACAGGTATACGGGCACATCCTTTTCCATCGTGCCCAGTTTCTCCGGATAGAGACGGCTCAGGCCGTCGAACATGTCGCGATATGCTCCGGCCGTAAAGGTGAATCCGCAGAACGGGTCCGCGATATACAGTGCCACCTGATCCCTGTCCCGGCTGAGCCAGTCAAAGTTGGTCTGCACGTCTTCGTATCCCCGATTGTAGCCGGCAGAGCTGAGCTTTTCCACAAGGCGGCTTGGTTTCCTTGCTCCGCCCAGCGCACATTGCACACTCGCCACGGCTTTAGCCAGCATCACCACCGGTTTGGAGAAGTGTCCCGTTCCGCTGAGCACCACACCCGCCAGTCCCTTTTCATGCTTGAGACAATATCCACGCGTAACAAAGCTGCCCATGGAATGTCCGAGCAGAAAATAGGGAACGCCAGGGTATTCCTTTTGGGTTGCAAGGCGCAGGGCATGCACATCCTCTATCAGTGCATCCCAGCCGTTTTCCCCGGCAAAGTGTCCCAGCAGCGGCGCCTTTTCACCATGGCCCAGGTGGGAATGCCCCACCACCGCATATCCTGCTGCATTGAGTGCCTGCGCCGCCGCATCATAACGGCTGATGTGCTCGGCCATGCCATGCACAATCTGCACTACACCCCTGGGTGTTCCTTCCACAGGCCAGGAGGCCTTTTCCAGCTGCTGACCCGTAACGGATGCAAAGGTTCCGTAAACCGCCATTTTGTTTCCTCCTTCTTTTGTATCCAGGTGTGCATAGGGCCGCACGGCAAAAGCCGCGCGGCCCTTGAGGGGTTATCAGGTATCGCTGCTTTCTTCATCCCCACCGGCCGCATGATAGCGCTGCATACGGGTGGACCGCCTGCGGGCGGACGCATCCGTGCCTTGGCTGTCCTGCGTGGAAGACTGGGGAGCAGGCACCGCGCCCAGCGGGCGCGCATAAGGATTGGCAGACGAAGCTGCAGTACCGGCAGAAGAAGCGGTTGTGCTTGGGCTTTCCAGGCTACCGGCGCTATGCAGGCCATTGCTTGCCGTGGCCGCGGTTGCCGGACTGATGGTGCTGCTTGCAGAAGCAGTACTTGCAGAAGCAGTACTTGCAGAACCAGCAGCGCTACCGTTTGCAGGCAGCGTTCCGTCCGCATAGGGGATCTTCGTTGCCGCGGCATCCGTACGGGCCTTGGTTGCAGTTTCTCCTACACTGGCAGCTTGCGTAACAGCCGATTTGCCTGCCGTGGAAGCGCTCTGCATACCGGTCGTGCCATAGGGGCTTGCAGTGGTTGTCGTGCTTGTGGCATAGGGGTTCTGCGCCGTTCCCGTCACTCCGGCAGCATTAGCGCCCGTACCCGTCTGCGTGCTTCTGGCATAAGGGTTCTGGGTTGTAAACGTCGTTGCAGAGGCATTGGTGCTGGCACCCGTCTGCGTGCTTCTGGCGTAAGGGTTCTGCGTTGTGCCAGCCGCTGCGGCGGCATTGGCGCCCGCACTCGACTGCGTGCTTCTGGCGTAGGGATTCTGGGCCGTGCCCGCCGCTGATGCGCCGCCATAGGCATTATTATGGTTGCCGTTCGCAGCGGAACCGGTTCCCGGCGCAGACGCAGGCCGGCTGTAGGGATTCTGCGTGCCGGTGATGCTGCCAGTGCTATAGGGGTTCTTCACACCTGCATATGTGGCGCTTCCGGCCGATTTGTTCTGAGGATTGGTAGACTCGTCGCGCTTGGTTCCGGGAGCGATGGGCGCAGCAGCAGCACGGCGGGCATAGGGGCTGGTAGCTCCGGCTGCTCCGGCAGCGGTTGTTCCGGCTGCGGTAGCGGCACGCCTGCTGGCAGCCGCACGCGCGGCGGCAGCCTTGCGCTTCTTATTCTGGTTGAGGGCGTAGGCGTAGGCGCCGCCCGCGCCGCCGATGACCACCACGGCTCCTCCGATCAGGCCCCACGGCACGCCGGAGGTCTGCGTCTCGACCGTCTCATCATCGTAGTTGATGGGAATCATGGTGCCGATCACGAAGGTGCTGGTGGGCGTGGGGCTGGCGCTGGCGGTTACTTCCGTCAGTGCTGCCTCGGCCTCCACATAACCGGTCTGACCGTTGTACTGCACCTTGTACCATTTCTTGTTGTCCTTCGTCACCGTTTCGAGCACATTCAACGTGGCGTTGGCAGGCAAGGTCAGGCTGCTGGACGCCGCGTCCGGCGACTGGTAGAATTTTACCGTTGCGTCCTTGGTCATGTACTGATCCTTGGGCGTGGTGGTAACCACCGGGGTAGCATACGGGTTGAAGGGAGCATACGTGTTCTGCGTATTCGCGCCTGTGTTCTCCCACTTACCGACATTCCAGTCCTCCACCGAGGATACATTACCCTGCGAAGCCGATCCCGAGCTGCCGGACGTGCTGCCGCCGGTGCTGGGCTTAGGAGTAGCCGTAGCCACCGCGTTGTTGGTAATTCCCTGTTGATACTGCGGACTGCTGAGGAAGGAGTTAAACTCCGTCAGTGTCATCTGATGGAAGTAGTCGCCATGAATCCAGCCGATCTGACCATTGTAGTTGACATTATACCAGGTGACGCCGTTGACCTGCTGGGTACCCAGAATCATGGCCATGGCGTACTTGTTAAGCTGCTTGATGCGGCTGCCATTGGGCGAGGTACGGAAGTTGACGCTGTTGGCCGTGATATAGCCATAGCTGGACTTGCCATTGGGATCATAGGGGTTGCCACCCGGATTGTCCGGTTTGGAAGGATTGCCGCTGGCGAGGTAGTTCTTCACTTCCTCGTCAGTCAGCTTACGCAGCTGGCCGTTGAGCACATAGCCGGTCACACCGTCATAGGTGGTCAGGTGCCAGATGTTGCGGCTGCCGTCGTACTCCTGGCTGTGCACATAAACCACAGTGTCCTTCTTGAGATAGCGGGCTTCGGCGTAGATGTTGGTATAGGCACGAAGCGGCACGCTGTCATAGAGGGTGATATAGTAGCCGGGGCTCTGCGTGGGCTTTTGCTGCTGCCGGTTATACTGATCGATAATGGCCTGTGCCTCTGCGGCGCTGATATGGCGCACGTCGGCGTCAGTCACCCAACCGGAGGCCGAGGTGCCGCCCAACACCGTCTGGGAGCTGTCCCAGGTAACGCCGCTCACCTGCTGCTGACCATTGATGTACAGCAGCGTGTTCACAGTCAGCGTCTGCGTCACGGCGCCGTTAGCGGCAGCGCTGGAGCGCATGGCCGTCTGGCGGGTGGTCACTGCGTAGCCCACGTAGCTGGTGTTCTGCACGGACTTGTAGTAGAAGGAGATCGTTGCGGGCACCACCGTGCCGTTTTCGTTGACCTGTACTTGCTGATCGGCGTAGCCCTCGGTGCGCTGGTAGTTGCCCACCTTGGCCACGACCGAGTCATCCGCCGCCACGGTCTGCGGACCAGGCTTGAGCTGGCGCTGCTCGGTGGCGATGGGCTTGCTGAGGTCAGCAATGTCGTAGTAGTTGATGGTCAAAGTGCCGGTAATGTTGGCATCATAGCAGGTAAAGCTGATGCTGTTGGGCGTAGCCACCAGATCATCAGATACGGTAACGGGCTGGGGCTGCGCGCTGCTGCTGATGACATAGCCGGCCGGCACGTTCTCAGGCTGGATGATATGCGTTCCCGGTCCAAGCTGTTTGATCACCGGCGAGCCGGGCAGGTCGTCGCCGATACTGTTGCGGTAGTGGACCTGAACCGTGGCGGTAGTGGGGTTTTCGGTGTAGATGAAGGTGACCTTCGCAGGTGTAGCCTTGCCATCCTGGCTGACCTCAACGGTCTGGCTACTGACGGACTTGAAGGTATAGCCGTCCACCACCGCGCGGTACTCCATCACGTCGGTCGTTCCTACGGGAAGCTGCACCGTAAGGGGATCTGCCACCGCACGGCCGCTCTCGGATACGTATTCAAAGGTGACCGCAGCGGTCACGGCGGGCTTTTGCGCATAGGTAAATACCACGGTGATGGGCGTACCGCTGCCGTCCACGGTGAAGGTCTCCGGGTTGGCACTGGCGTAGAGGTAGCCCTCCGGCGCAGCCGTGGCATAGCTTTCAGAGCGGTAGGCCTCCGCCGAAGGCGCGACCTCCACGGTGCGGTCCTCCATCAGAGGCTTGCCATCCGCATCCACATGGTGGAACGTGACCTTCGAAGCTACAAGATCCTTGGTATAGGTCAGCGTCACCTCAACCGGCGTTCCCTTGCCGTCCACGGTGAAGGATTCGGGACTGGCGCTGGTGTAGGTATAGCCCGGCACGGTCACCTGATAGCCGGAAGCGCTGTAGGTGTTGGGCGCAAGCTCCTGCTGGGTATCGGCGGCAATAGGCGCGCCGTTTGCGTCCACATGGTGGAATGTTACGATGGAGTTGACCACCTGCGGCGCGTTCTTGGTATAGGTTAGCGTCACCTCAATGGGCGCGCCGCTGCCGTCCACGGTGAAGGATTCAGGGCTGGCGCCCGCGTAGGTATAGCCCTCCACCGCCGTCTGATAGTCGGCTGCGTTGTAGGTGTTGGGCGCAAGCTCCTGCTGGGTGTCGGCGGCAATGGACGCGCCGTCGCACATATGGTGGAAGGTAACCAGCGAGTTCACCGGCTCCGTCTGCTTCACCGCGTAGGTAAAGACGACCGTTTCCGGCTCCACAGTACCGTCTTCGTGTACAATAACCTCCTGCACGTTGACCTGCAGAGGCTCATACCCTTCGGGCGTGTTGATGGCAAACTCATTGACAGAGTAGCTGCCGGGATCGCGTTCGAACGTCTGCGGCTCCGCCACGGGCTTTTGCGCCTCGTCCACATAGATGGCGCTGACGGTGCCCTTCACTGCCTGCTGCTCCTTGGCGAAGGTGAACACAACCTCCGTCCGGGTCAGCGTGCCGTTGGCATCCGCAGACACCTGCACGCTGGCCTCGCTCACAAGCGTGTAGCCCTGCGCCTGGTTCAGGTCCACTTCGACGGTCACGCTGCCACCCTTCATGCACTGGGCGGTGGTGGTGTAAAATGCCTCGCCGGTGGCCTGGTCCACGTATTTGACGGGCACTTCTACGTTCAGGTACTGCTGCATCTCCTCCTCGGTGAGCAGGCGGAAGCAGTCGTCCCGCACGTAGCAGTCCGTTCCGTTGTAGTTGACCCGGTACCAGCTTTTGCCGTCGTTGTCAAAGCCCTGCACGCGCTGGGTGGTGGGCATGATGACATCCTTCTTCACGCCCTGAACCACCTGGTTGTTGACCCCGGTGGTCGGGCTGGAGCGCAGGTTCAGGCTGCCCTTGGTGGTGATGCCGTACTGGTTGGTGTACTCCTCCAACACGACGGGCTCGGTGGGGGCATTCTGATTGTAATACAGCGTTACGTCAACAGGCGTGCCCGTGCCGTCCACCGTAAAGCTCTCCTGAGCGGCCGAAGCGTAGGTATAGCCCTCGATCTCCGTCTTGTAGTCCGCGGAGGGATAGGTATTGGGCGCAAGCTCCTGCTGCGTGCTGGTCAGCTCCTGATCGGTGGCGGCGTCCTTGTGATGGAACGTGACCATCGAGTTGACCGGCTCCGGCGCGTTCTGCGCGTAGTACAGCGTCACTTCCACAGGCGTGCCCGCCCCGTCCACGTTAAAGCTCACGGGGTCCGCACTCTGGAAGGTATATCCGTCGATGCCGATGGCGTACGCCGCCGAATCATACGGCCCCGCCGGAAGACTCTGCGTGGTGTCGTCGGCAAGGGAAACGCCCGTGTCGGCGGCATCCCTGTGATGGATCGTGACCGTCGAGTTGACCGGCTCCGGCGCATTCTGCGTGTAGTACAGCGTCACCTCGACGGGCGTGCCCATGCCGTCCGGCGTAAAGCTCTCCGGTTCGGCATGGGAGTAGGTATAGCCCTCAACCGTCTGCTGGTAGACGGAGGAATAGGTCTCCCGGTTTGCCTCGGCTTCCGCCGTGGTGTCGCCGGTGACCGGCTGGCCGGTCTGCGCGTCCACATGATGGGCCGTCACCGTCGAGTTGACGACCTGCGGCGCGCTGGGCGTATAGTACAGCGTCACCTCGACGGGCGTGCCCATGCCGTCCACCACGAACGGATCGGGGCTGGCGGACGAATAGGTATATCCCTCCACCGCCTGCTGATAGGTGGAGGCGCTGTAGGTTTCGGGCTCCAGATCCTGCCAGGTGTCGCCGGTGATCTGCTGGCCGGTCACTTCGTCGAGATGATGGAACGTAACCGTCGAGTTGACGACCTGCGGCGCGCTCTGCTGCACCTCAAAAACCACGGGGTTGGGGCTGGTGGTTCCGTCGGGATTGAGCGTCACCAACACTTCGCCCGTGCTGACAAGCTCGTAGCCCGCCGGCACCAGCGACGCGTCCGGCGCAAAGCTGCGGCCCTCCGCCGGTACCGTCTCGTCAAAGCCGTAAAGCTCGCTGCCAGCAAAGCTGTAGGAGATATGCACCGTGCCGCTGGTGGGCCCCACCGGCTGATACGGTGGCATGGGAATCACGGACAGATACAGCGGATAGGCAATTTCAAAAACGCCGTTGCGCCATACCTCGATATTGACGGCCGGAATACCGTCCACCGCCGTGGAATTGCCATTCACGGGCGTACCGGCGGCGGGCGCGTACGTCACCACAGAGGGGTCCTCCGTACCGGTGATGCCGGCAATGGTTACGCCGGTCTGCAGTGCCTCCTCGGGCACGGTAGCCCAATAAACTACCTGCTCGCCATAGAGGCTTGCCATCACGGTGGTGCTCTGCACGCTTCCATCCGCAACTGCCGTCCACTGCAGCGTTACGGTAGGCAGCATGCTGATATCCTGCGCCAGAGCGGCCACAGGCAATACCAGCTGAGCCGCAATCAGCAGCACGCTGGTTACAAACGCAAGCATGCGCCTGAAAGCTCCGGGAATATGCTTTGCCATATAGATATCCTCCTTCGTTGCAACTGAGGCCTTTTATCCTTGCCAGACCGCTCAGTAATGGTTGCGGTCACTATCATTGTACGGGGTTTCATTTCTACTGTCAAGGAAGGGGAGCCGGCAGTTTCTGTCGGTGTGGGGCAGTTTTTACAAGTTATACGCTGTTCTTTCCCCGCGCTTTTTCAGCTTTCCACAAGGGGGAACGCATCCTGGCGGCGAATACACTAGGGAACGAAATTTTGGAGGCGACCCGCTATGTGCGATCATCCCGACCTGCGTGAGGTTCCCCTGTCCGAGAAAGAGATGTTTCACGGCGTACTCATCGACGTAAGCCACATGCAGGTGCGTCTTCCCAATGGCCATACCGCCCTGCGGGAGGTGGTCCGCCACAAGGGCGCGGCGGCCGTAGTACCCGTGGATGCTGATGGCAACGTGTACCTGGTACGCCAGCACCGGGTAGTAGTAGACCTGATGACGTTGGAAATCCCCGCCGGCAAACTGGACTATGTGGGGGAGGACCCCCTCGCCTGTGCGCATCGTGAGCTGGAGGAGGAAACGGGCCTGCGTGCCGGGAAAATGGAAAAGCTCACGCACGTGGTGACCACGCCTGGCTTTTGCACCGAGCAGATCGGCCTGTACCTGGCCACACAGCTGAGTCAGCATGAGGACCACCCCGATCCCGACGAATTTCTGCACGTGGAGAAGATGCCGCTTTCCGAGGCCGTCAGCCGCGTGATGAGCGGTGAGCTGCGCGATGCCAAGACGGCTCTGGGCCTATTGATGGCATGGCAGAAGCTGCACGGCTGACGCGCGCTTTGCGCCTCATGAAAATTAACGATTTACGGGTCGAAAAAGTTCCCATCTTTTTTCAGCCATTTATACCTTTCATGCGATAAAGGAGGATTATGATGTCCCGGTCGCGTCGTTCCCCTGCTTTCTGGCTGCTGATGATTGCGCTGCTGCTATTGCTGGCGCTTGGGGTGTATTTGCTCGTTCTGGGCCTGACCCGTCCGCCTTTTGTCCGGACAGGAAGCTGGGCCATCTGATGTCAGCTGTTTTTTGAAAGAAGGGATTTGCCTGCCATGCAGACATATTTGGAGGTCTTTGGCCGCCTGCCCACCATGCTCACACGGCGGCTCATCCTGCGTCCCGTGCGTATGAGCGACGCGCAGGATCTGTACGAGTATTCACGCGATCCCGAGGTGGCGCGCCATGTTCTGTGGGATGCACACCGTTCCATTCACCAGACGCGCGCCTATATTCGCTACCTGCTGCGCCAGTATCGCAACTGTGCGCCGGGCACCTTTGTGATCGCCCTGCGCGAAACGGGCAAGGTGATTGGCACCATTGGCTTTATGTGGGTGCAGCCGGAAAACCGTTCTGCCGAAGTTGGCTATAGTCTGAGCCGTGCCTATTGGAACCGGGGCTTCATGACAGAGGCACTTTCCGCTGTGTTGGAGTTTGGCTTCACCCGCCTCAACCTTAACCGCATCGAAGCCCAGCATGAGTGTGACAATCCCGCCAGTGGTCATGTGATGCGCAATGCCGGCATGACACACGAGGGCACCCTGCGCCAGCGCATCTACAACAAGGGCCGCTTTGCCGACGTAGACCTCTACGCCATTTTAAAAAGCGAGTTTAGGCCCAAGCAAAAGGAGGTGCAAGCATGAGTCATGCGCGCCTTGGGGCACTGCTGGGGCTGTGCGTAGCCATTGTCCTGTGTCTGTCCGCCTGTTCGACGGATTACAGCCGCTCCTACAATCGTGCTCTGGATACTTTCGCCTCCGGCGAATACGCCGAAGCCGCCGAGGCGTTCGAGCGCCTGGGTGATTATGCCCAGGCTCCTTCCTATGCCGCTTATTCCCGCGGACTGGTACTCTATGAGCAGGGCCAGTATGCCCAGGCGGAAGAATACTTCGCCCAGTCGCGCGACATTCTCTACGGTGACGAACGTTACCAGTATTGCCATGCACATGCCCTTGCGCAGGAGGGACGCTTTGCCGAAGCAGCCGAAGCGTTCGAGGCCATCGGAGATTTTGAGGATACACCGCTTCGCTGCCAGTATTGCAAGGGGCGCGATGCCGAAGCAAACGCTCGCTACGACGAAGCCCTCTTTGCCTATGAGGCTGCCGTGACCATCGATGATGCAGAAGACCGCCTCTATAACCTGCGCGGTCAGATCTACAATCGTGCCATCGCTCTCAAGAATGAGGGGGATTACCAGACCGCGATTGATCTATTCACACTGCTTGGCGATTATTTAAGCAGCGCCGATCAGGCCGTGGAGTGCAAAACCTACCTGCGCGACGCCCAATACGATCAGGCCGACGCGCTAGAAAGCAGCGGCGATTTGCAGGGCGCCTATGAGCTCTTTTCCTCCCTGGCTGGCCACCGCGACGCGGCCCAGCGCGCCGAGAATCTCGCAGCTCAACTGGGCATTGAATAATTTCTTTTTCTGTTTGGAGGCTGAATTCTTTATGGCCAAGCTCTACTTTCGCTATGGAGCGATGGGTTCCAGCAAGACTGCCAACGCTATCATGGTGCGCCATAACTATCTGGAGCGCGGGCAGCGGGTCTTGATGCTCAAGCCCCGCCTGGACAACCGCGATGGTGAAACCATGATTGCCAGCCGCAGCGGCCTTAGCTGCCAGTGCCACTTCATCGAGGAGCTGGACCGCTTCAATGTGCGTGATTACGACTGTCTGATCGTGGATGAAGCACAGTTTCTTACCCGTGCGCAGGTGGAACAACTGGTGCATGTGGTGGACGTGGATAATGTGCCTGTGATTGCTTACGGCCTCAGGTGCGATTTTCGCAATGAGCTTTTTGAGGGAAGCCAGTGGCTTCTGGCCTGGGCCGACACCATCGAGGAGGTTAAAACCATCTGCTGGTGCGGAAAAAAAGCCATCTGCAACGCTCGCGTCGTAGATGGCAAAATGGTGCGGGAAGGTGAACAGATTGTATTGGGCGGCAGTGAAAGCTATGTAAGCCTTTGCCGCCGGCATTGGACGCAGGGTAAACTGGCCCCCGATCAGTCGGATACAGACGCCTGATAAGGCAACGGCGCGGTGGGATTCTCTCGCCACTTTTGCACAGCAGTGGTAAACTCCCTCGGTGGCGGCGCGGTAAAAGTCAGGCGTTCGCCCGTTCGGGGATGCGTAAAAGAGAGCGTGTAAGCGTGCAGCATCAGTCTGGGCGCTTTCACGCCGTTTTTTTGCCCATAAATGGGGTCGCCAGCCACAGGATGATGCAGGCTTTGCATATGCACGCGAATTTGATGCGTGCGTCCGGTCAGAATATGCACATCCAGTAGTGCTGCGTTTTTCAGGTTTTCCAGCAGTGTCCACTCCGTGGTTGCCTCACGCCCGCCAGGGTCCACCGCCATACGCTTGCGGTCCTTTGTGCTGCGGGCAATGGGCTTATCCACCCGCCCGGACGTTTCCCGCATGCGCCCGTCAACCACCGCCAAATAGTGCTTTTCCATCGTACGCTCGCGAAGCTGGTCGCTAAGGCTCTGATGCGCCAGATCGTTTTTGGCAACCATGAGCAGTCCGCTGGTATCCTTATCCAAACGGTGCACGATACCGGGCCGCTTCACCCCGCCAATGCCGCTGAGATCCTCCATGTGATAAAGCAGGGCATTGACCAGCGTGCCGCTTTCGTTGCCCGCGGCGGGATGCACCACCATCCCGCAAGGCTTGACCACTATAGCCAGGTCCATGTCCTCGTAGAGAATTTCAAGCGGGATATCCTCCTTTTCCACGCTTGATTCCCCGGCATCAGGCACGGTCAGTTCCAGTGTATCTCCCGCGCCGATCTTGAAAGCGGGCTTTTGTCGGACCGTGCCATTAACCAGACACAGTCCCTGCTCAATCCATCGAGCTGCCTGTGACCGGCTGGCCCCGCTGGCCTGTGCGGCCAGCATATCCAAGCGCGCCTCCTCCTGCGCCACCGCCGTGATCTTCTGCATAAGTCTTACGCTTCCTTCCAGTCCTGCGGGCGAAAGAGCAGGCTTGCCGCCAGCAGTGCCACGCCTGTGCAGATGGCGATATCCGCCACATTGCACACAAACCAGGGCAAAAATGGGAAATAGATCATGTCCAGTACCCAACCATGCCACAGCCGCTCCAAAAAGTTGCCCAGAAAACCGCCAAGCACCAGACCGCATGCCGTCTGTGTGAAGGGCGTCAGCCGATAACGCCTGAGCAACAGCCAGCCGCAAACGATCACCGCCAAGGGCAATAGCATGCCCGCCAGCCGGTTCCCCGCAAACAATCCAAGCGCCATGCCGTCGTTACGAGTCAACCGAAGTTCCACCAGCCACCCCAGCGACACCATACGCCCGGTTAGCAGAGTGGAGGCCAGCAGTTTTGTTCCTGCGTCCAGCACCAGCGTGCTCAGCAATACCCCGATCATCCGTTTCATCCGGCACCTCTTATTCCAGTCGGTTCTGCACTACACTGACAATCTGAGCCAGCATATCCCCGATGAGCGGCAGGTTACGGCGCGCCAAATCCTGCAATATAATGACCAGAATAGCGCCCAGAATAGTGAATCCCACTGCCATGCCCACACCACGCGCCACGCCGCTGAAAAAACTGGTCCAGAACAGGCGCTTTCGATCGTCCACATAGCGCACATAGTCAGCCAGACGCAGCCGCTCCATGGAAGCGATCCACCGGTCGATCTGCTTGACAAGCAGACTGGCTTTCTCGGCGTCCGTCGCCCCGGCATCTGCTGAAGGCTCCAAATCCATCTGTGCGCGGTCCTCGCTGTCCGGTGAGCTGGTGCAGGGCGCCTCCTTATGCCAACGCCGCCAAAGCCTCGCATTCATGTATACCCACCTCCATGGTAGTTTGTACCGCCGGCGGTGAAACCATCAACGGATTGTGCTTTTTCCCCGTCTGAGACGCATCGCCCGTTTTCCCAGATCCGCCAGACCCGCACCGCTGTAAATCAGCCAGATTGGCACATGCGATACGCCATAGCGCGGCAGAGGCGCATAAATGGCGGTGATCAGCGTTGCCACAAGCAGATAGACCGCCGGGGCATAATATCCTTGTTCTGCACGTCCTGCCCAACGGGGGCACAAAAGCCCCCAGACCGCCAGAGCCAGACATGCCCACCATGCGATGGACATCAGCCTGTCGGGCAGCAGATCCACTGTGCGCAGGTGGGAAACCGTCAGTGCAAGCGGCTTGTAAATCAGGTGGCTTGCTATAAAGGCCAGCGGGTTTTCCGTAAACCACTGCCACAGCCGCTCCTTCCCCATTTCGCCCCGCCGGGCAAAGCGGCGCTCCATATCATCCTGATAACCCTGCTCCCAGGCCTCGCGGTCTGACTGAAGCACAGCATCTTCATAGGTTCCCTCAGGATAACCAAAGCCTATGTACGAGCCCATCAGCTGTATGTCGCCCCGATTAGCGGTAAAGGGCACAAATTTCCCCGTAAGCAGCCCATTGCGCACCCACCAGGGGATAAATAACAATACGAAAGCCGCCAGCGCAGCACCTGCACGAAGCAGCCATTGGCGCAGGTTTGTTCCCCGGCGGACCAGCAAGACAGCCGGGGCAATCAGCACCAGCAGGCCCAGCCCCTTAAAGAAGGCTGCCATGCACATGCACAGTACTCCGGCCCAATACCGGCTCCATTGCCACTCCCGCACACTGGCTAAAAAGAAATACATAGCGAACAGGTTCAGGCACATGTAAGGTGTTTCTGTCAAAAAAACGATGTTGGTGGACAGCAACGCCGGTTCCAGCACGCACAATCCTGCGGCAACCAGCCCGGCCGCACGCGAGCACAGCAGTGCGCCCAGCAGATAGGCGGCAATTGCCGTCAAAAGCCCAATACAGGAAAAAACGATATGCGCTGCCACCAGCCCCGACGGGTCCGCTCCCAGCAGCGCAACCAGCCCGCCCAGCAGCAACGGCATACCCGGGCCGATGGCCGTGGTCTGAAGGCCGGGGTCGGCGTAGGCTATGTAGCCCGTACGTGCGAAGGTAACGCCGCTGGTCAGATAACCGTTGTCATCAGAATAGGTGTTTGGTCCCATGGCATAGGGCAGGATGGCCGCCACGCGCAGCAGCAACCCGACTGCCAAAATAGCGGCAAGCACGAAAGCGGCGCGCCGGTGAGTAATTTTCTCCGCACCCGGAATGGCGTTCACCGTGCCCTCACCTCCCAATGCTCCAGCGTAAGATATCCAGCTTGCATCGCTTCTTCAAGGGGTGTCACGATTAAGCTGGCCCTCGCCTGACATGGCTCCTCCTTTTCAGCACGCACACTGACCGAGCATACGCGCGGGCGTTCTTTATCGCTCTCCATTGGCAATTCGATGCGTTCCTTGTCAATAACGCGCCTATCCGTTTGAGATATGCATGTCCACTCCAGCCATATCTGATAACCCCAACGCGACCGTGCCAGTGCATTCTGTTTGCCGGAAACATATACCGTGAGCGTAGCCTCACTGCTACCCTCATCCAGAGGAATGGCATCCGAAACGGCCTGCCGTTCCGTCCCCTCCCCTGTCTCCCAGCGCAGAGTCATGCTTTCGGGCACAGCTTCCAGCGCCAGCCCTTCATCAGCCACAAATCCCAGTTTATCCAGGTCCATAAAGCGCGTTTCAAACGTCGCTACGTTTTGCGGCTGCTCCTTGAGGCACACCCAGGCGGTTATAGCCGCCGAAAACAGCGCCAGGCACCCCAGCAGTATAACCGTGAGACGCCGCTCCCGCTTTTGCATGTCCCGCCCTCCTCCGGCTAAGATGTTCCCATTATACCCCATGCCTTTCAGCCGCACAAGGGTGCAAAAAGCCCCGCCATTTCAGGCGGGGCTCAGCCTGTCAAAAAAGGTCGCATCATGCATCCTTTTTTGTTATACTAAGGACAGGTGATGAAGATGCTAAAGAAAGAAGCGGAGCAGCGTCAGGCGATAGAAATGCTGTGCACAGATATGCTG
>JAEYCB010000057.1 GCA_023404345.1 Bacillota bacterium | reverse complement strand
TCACTCAACTGATGTTTTATATAGCTGGCATGCCTGGGATCGCTTATGGTAGCTATCCTTGCTCTGATCTCATCCATTCTTTTCACCCCCCGCCTTTACTATATCATATTTTTATGAGACGGGCGTGAAGGCGCGCCCCCTTCTCTTGACTTGTCCTGCTGCTTGAGCTACAATAATTTCGGCTATGTGGAGTGCAGTGTTTTATCGTTGTATATTGCCATTATTTATCCTCGCTGGAAGTCCGCATGGCCTGCCGTCTGGTCCCTTCGCGGGGCCGTCTGCTCCTATCATTATCAGAAAGGAAGGAATGCCATGTTTGGACACCGCCCAGAAGGCCGCCGCGTGCGCGATGTGGACCCCATCGTGCAGATAACCCCATACCTCATGCCCATGCGCTGCGATGCACAGGTTTTTCTGGATTACGATGTGGAGTACGAACCGCTGATGCGCTACATCGCCAAAAAAAGCCGTGAAGGTCTAAAGATTACCTTCATGGAAATCCTCATCGCCAGCTTTGTGCGCGGCGTGTCCCAGGTGCCGGAAGTAAACCGCTTTATCATGAACAAACAGTTCTACAACCGCAAGGAGCTCACTGCCAGCTTTACTTTGCTGATGGACACCGAAGACGGCAGCATTGAGGAGAACTCCGTTAAAGTGTTCTTTGACCCTACCGACACCATCTACGACGTTAGCGCGCGTGTCAAGGAAATGGTACAGAAAAATCGCAAAGTCGAAACTTCCGGCTTTGCGTTGAAGCTGGCCTCCATCGTGCTGAAGATTCCCCTGCTGCCCAATCTGGCGGTAAGCCTGGTGAGGCTTCTGGATCGCTATGGCCTGCTGCCCAAGGCGTTGATGGATGGGCTGCCCTTTCACACCAGCATGTTCATCACCAATAACGCTTCCATCGGTCTGATGCGCGTGTATCACCACATCTACAATTTCGGTGATACCAGCATGTTCATTTCCATGGGCACCCCACAGCGCGGCTACACCGTGGATGCAGGCGGCAACGTGGTGCGCAAGTGCACGCTGCCCATCGGCGTGACTGTGGACGAGCGCGTATGTGGCGGTGCAGTCTACGCCAAGCTGTTTTCAGTGATGAAAAACTGCCTGCGCCATCCCGAGCAGCTGGAAATCCCGCCTGAAAAGGTGTTTTACAACAAGGGCTGTGAATTTCATGTACCCAAGCCCGAAAACGTGTTCTCTCCTGCCGCGAAAAAGGAAGATTCCGTCACAGCATAACCTTTTGACAGCCTTCACGCCAAAAAAGCGCGAAGGCCGTTTTTGCGTTTCTTCTTACCTTGACACGTTCCCCGAAAACGTCTATAATGATGTAGTCGGCTATACAGGCTTATCGCGTTTTGCGAGAGCCTTGCTGTTTTGCGAAATATACTCCCATCTCCCGGCTTTCCCCCACAGTGCATGCGGACCGGTGTCTGCTTGAACAACGGGTTGGTTTTGAAACGCTTCGGCGTTTTGTAAGGGTATATGAACTTGGTCTGGGTGCCGTCCCGTGTGTCTGTCGCCGGGGCGAAATCGGGGCATGCGCTCCGACGTCCGCTTTCTTTCCTCTGCCGTGTTGTCGTTGGCGGAAGGGCGGGTATGGCCAAAAAAGCGAATCAACATAGCCGCACGAGCTTTGCTCGACGGCTTTTTTGCTCAGGCAAAAAGCCGTTCCCCGGATGAAGAGGAAACAAGCAGCTGGAGGCAATACCAACGGAAGGGAGTGTACGCCATGGAGTGGATCGTAACGATCATCGTAGCGGTTGCGGCAGCAGCGCTGGGCGCGGCGGGCGGGTACCTGTACCGCAAGCAGGCCGGCGAAAAAAAGATCGGCCGCACCGAGGAATACGCAAGGAACCTACTGGAAGACGCGCAGCGCAAGGCTGATGAAAAGAAAAAAGAAACCATCCTTGAGGCCAAAGAAGAGGTCCTTCGACTGAAAACCGAATTGGACCGGGAATGCCGTGAGCGCCGCGCCGAAGTGCAGCGCAGTGAGCGCCGTATCCTGCAGCGCGAGGAATCGCTGGATAAAAAGCAGGATGCCCTGGAAAGCCGCGAAGAGGCGCTGGGCAAAAGACAAAACGAACTGCAGAAGATGCAGGAAGATATCGAAAACGACAAACAGCGGCAAGTGGCCGAAATGGAGCGTATCGCCGGCATGACGCAGGATGAAGCCTGCCAGATGCTGGTCAGCCGTATCCAGAAGGACGCCTATCATGATGCAGCCGCCATGGTGCGCGAAATCGAGACGCGCGCCCGTGAGGAGGGCGAAAAGAAAGCCCGCAACATTATCGCACTGGCCATTCAGAAATGCGCCGCCGATCACGTGGCTGAAAGTACCGTCAGCGTGATCAATCTGCCCAATGATGACATGAAGGGCCGTATCATCGGCCGTGAAGGCCGCAACATCCGTGCCCTGGAGACCGCCACCGGCGTGGATCTGATCATCGACGACACGCCTGAAGCCGTGATTGTCAGCGCCTTTGATCCCGTGCGCCGCGAGATTGCCCGCATTGCCGTGGAACGTCTGATCATGGACGGCCGCATCCATCCTGCCCGCATCGAGGAAATGGTGGAAAAAGCTCGTAAGGAAGTGGACCAGCAGATTCGCGAAGCAGGCGAACAAGCCGTGTTTGAAACGCATCAGCATGGCATTCATCATGAGCTGGTCAAGATTCTGGGCCGTCTGCGTTATCGCACCAGCTACGGCCAGAATGTGCTCAAGCACTCCATCGAGGTCAGCCATCTGGCCGGCATGATGGCAGCCGAGCTTGGCGCGGACGTGGCGCTGGCCAAGCGTGCGGGCCTTCTGCACGACATCGGCAAGGGTGTCGATCATGAGGCCGAGGGCACCCACGTGACACTGGGTGCGGAGCTTGCCCGCAAGTACCGTGAGAGTCCCGACGTCATCCACGCTATTCTGGCCCACCACAACGACGTCGAGCCCCAGACCGTCGAAGCCGTGCTTGTGCAGGCCGCCGACGCCATCTCTGCCGCCCGCCCCGGCGCGCGTCGTGAGAGTCTGGAGAACTACATCAAGCGCCTGGAGAAGCTGGAGGAGATCGCCAATTCCTTCCCCGGTGTGGACAAATGCTTCGCCATCCAGTCCGGCCGCGAGGTGCGCATTATGGTCAAGCCCGAGGATATTACCGACGACGGCACCAAGGTACTGGCCAAGGAAGTGGCCAAGCGCATCGAAAAGGAGATGGAGTACCCCGGTCAGATTCGCGTGAACGTTATCCGCGAAACCCGCAGTACCGAATACGCCAAATAAGGACATGCTTTGGCCCGGCGGTTTACCGCCGGGCCTTCATTCATCTTTTATCTCTCTAGAATTCCAAAGTTCCGATACTCGATGAAATCGGAGCTTTCTGTCATCTTTAACATCGGATAAAAGGGGCACTTTTGCAAACCCGTGTTGCAAAGCGCCCCTTTTTAATACTTTTAGAAATGATTCTCTTCTCCGTGCCCAGCGGCAGAGATCAGTCTCCATTGACGAACGACAAAAACTATGGTCACAACGCCACGGTATGCAAATAGCATTCCCATCATAGAACCCACGCTAAACAATGTCATAACCGGACTACTAAGCATGCTCATGCCCACCAGCAACGTAATGATGCCCAGTGCTAGGTTCCAGCCCCAGTCGGAATAGGGTTCATGCTTTTGCTCAATGGCGCTAATGATCTTGCGCATACCAAAAAACAGGACCCAGCAAGAAGCCAGATAAGGCAAAGCCGCAATGGCAAACAGTTGGTGCAGCAGCACATACACCGCCAGCAGCAACGTGAGGATGCCGTCTGCCAGTTGCCAGCCCGCTCCCGGCTGACCGCGCTGACGAGAGTAGGTAACCAGGGAGCCTATCGCGCTTGAGATGAGTACCACTCCCATAATCCAGGCGGTTGAGGCCAGCGCAACCAAAGGATGCATCAGCAAGTAGATTCCTACACCGATGGCAAGGACGGCAATGAGCATCCACATAATCAACAACATCTTTTTAAACATAACATTTTCCCCTTGTATATTATTGGTATACGGCAGACATTCGCTTGGCGGGTATTCTCTATGCCAGCCGTTTGTGATATGATAAAAGGAGGGGGCTTTTGCATTCAACGGTCATTTCTGTCCAAGTGTGCAAAAGTAGGACAAAATGAACATTTTGTTCAAAAATTCTCTGATGCATCAGGAAGGAGTATGTGGCTATGGCCCTTGCCAACGCAACCAAAACGATCATAGTGCAGGCCGCCAGAGAGCTGATGCGCCAGCGGAACCTTGACGCCATAACCGTAGAGATGATTGCCAGCGCATGTCATATAAGCCGTAATACCTTTTACTATCATTTTGAGGATAAATACCACATGCTTCGCTGGATGTTTCAGCAGGAAATGCAGCCGGCGCTGGATGCGGCTTGCACTCAGGGGCACTGGGCGGACAGTATTCCACTTCTATGCGAACGGATGCGGCAGGATGCGGCGCTGTACATGCACTTGATGCAGACGCTTTCCCCCGATAACCTCCCAGGGTTGCTTCTTAATTATTACAAGCAGGCGATTTTACACAGCGCAAAGGAATATTTTCACCGGCGAAGAACCAACGCTGATGAAGCGGAGGCAGTAGCCCTGTATTATGCCTATGGAGTAGTAGGCAGCCTGATGGAATGGGTGCGTCATGGGATGCGCACAGATCCCTGTCGCATACGGCTGACCATACAGGAGATTGTACAGGAACAGGTATTCCATCAATAAAGATGCGCATTGCTTTTTATAGCGCTTCTTAGCAGTTTTATCTCTGAGGTTAACCTCTCACAACACCCGCCTTTTCTTTGTCTGAACTTGCGCTTCCGATGAAGTATGATATACTGTACTTATTCATAGGCATTCATCATTTTGCACATAAATTCCATGAAAGGAGTTTGCACCATGATCCTGGATCAATGGAAAAACGCCCTTCGCTATCTGGGCATCAGCCCGGAGCTGGATGTCGCGCTACGCTTTCTTTCCGCGCTGACACCCGAGCAGCTTGCCGTAAATACCAGAGTAGAGCTTCAGGGCTCCGACGTGTTCTACACGGTCAGCGAACCCATGCTCACCGCGCGCCCCATGAGCTTTGAATTTCATAAGCATTACACCGATATTCACGTGCCAATCACCGGAGCAGAGCGTATAGCACTTTGCCCTGCAGCCTCGTGTCCCGTCGATACCCCCTTTAACGATGAAAAGGATATCGGAGCCTTCCTCGGGCGCGCTGTCAACACGGTCAAGGTGCCCGCCGGTTGGTTCTGCATATGCTTCCCGCAGGACGCGCACGTACCCTGCCTCAGTGAGACGGAGGAACACGCCATTGTCAAGCTGGTGCTCAAAGTCAGAGCATCCTGAACCCTGCGGTACGCTTTGGGAGGTACGTATGAAGATCGCCGTTCTGATTCCATGCTACAACGAATCCAAGACCATCGCCAAGGTGGTTGCCGACTACCGCGCGGCTCTGCCGGAGGCGGATATCTACGTCTACGACAACAACTCTACCGACCATACGGACGATATCGCCCGCCAGGCCGGGGCCATCGTTCGCTATGAATACCGTCAGGGCAAAGGCAATGTAATCCGCACGATGTTCCGGGAAATCGAAGCCGATTGCTACCTGATGATCGATGGAGACGATACCTATCCCGCCGAAAACGCACGGGAGATGGTGGACCTGGTGCTGAACAAAAAGGTGGACATGGTGGTGGGCGACCGACTGAGCGCTACCTATTACACTGAAAACAAGCGTCCCTTTCACAATCTGGGCAACCGTCTGGTCAAGCATCTGGTCAATACCATTTTCAAAGGCGATGTGCGCGATATCATGACAGGATACCGCGCGTTCAGCTACCAGTTTGTCAAATCCTTCCCGGTTCTGTCGCAGGGGTTTGAAATCGAAACGGAAATGACCATTCATGCCCTGGACAAGAATCTGAGTCTCAAAAGCGTGCCCGTGGAATACCGCGACCGGCCGGAGGACAGCATAAGCAAACTCAACACCTATTCCGACGGTTTTCGTGTGCTTCGCACCATCGCAAGGTTGTACAAGGAATACCGGCCTCTTTCCTTCTTTGGGCTGTTTGCGGCGTTTTTTGGCGTCGTGGGGCTGATCCTGTTCATCCCCGTGCTGGCGGAGTTTTTCCGTACGGGGCTGGTCCCGCGCTTTCCCACGCTGATCGTCAGCGGCGTGATGATGACCTTTGCGCTGTTGCTGCTGGTATGCGGCTTCATTCTGGATACCGTGGCAAAAAAACACCGTCAGCTCTTTGAAATCAACCTCAACCTCCTTAGACTCACCCACGACAAGGAGATGCGATGATGGGCAACCGGCAAGGCTCTCCTGTGCGTATCCCGCGCGCTTTTCTCTGCGCGGTGCTGGGCGTGGCCAGCGCTATGTGCTTCGTGGTGGATGCCGATGGCTATGTGGGTATGAGCGCTTTGCCCGCTGCGTCCACGAGCTATCTGTGGAGCGCGCTGGCCCTGTGTTTTACGTTTTTGCTCTACCACGTACACATACGGCGGGGTATTCGCCTGGGCGTGGGGGCGGCGCTGCTGGGTCTTTTATTCGGCGTGCTCAATACTTTTGGGGGGCTGCTTTTCGCCTACGACAGCTGGGCTATGCTTGCCTCGCCCGTCACACCGGCGCTGACGTTGCTGCGCTCCATAGGGCAGGCCGTGCCCATGGTATCTCTGTTGGTCTGGGTGGACGCCGGGCTGCGTGGAGGGACGATGTACCGGCCGGGTACGCTGGACGATACGTCCATGCTCGCCGCATGGAAGCCGCTGCGGCGGTGGGTCTCGCGCCATGAGATGGCGGCGTACATGCTCATGCTGGTACTATGCTGGTCACCGTACCTCATCGCGTTCTATCCTGGCACTGTATGCTGGGATCTGGGCGAGATGGTGGCGCAGTTCTTCGGCCAGCGGCCCATGGATACATGGCATCCCGTCTTTCTGACCTGGCTGATCGGCGGGTGTGTATGGCTGGGCCGCCTCGTGGGCAGCGACAATCTAGGGGCGGCGCTCTATACGCTGATTCAGACCGCGCTGCTGGCCTGGGCGCTGAGCAGCGTCCTGCGTCTGATGCGGTCCCTGCGGCTAAGTCGCGCGGCGCGTCTGTCCACCGCAGCTTTCTTCGCGCTGTTGCCCATCTGGGGTGGATATGCGCAGTTTATCAGCAAGGATACACTGTATACTTCCGTGCTGCTGATGTTCACCCTATGCCTTATCCGGCTCGTACTGGCGCGGGAGGGACGGCTGACCGCGCAAACCGGGCGGGAGGCCGCCGGGCTGTTGATATGGGGCCTTCTGACTTGCCTGATGCGCTCCAATGGTCTGTATGTCATCTTGCCTACGGCAGTATTGGCTGCTGCGTTTGTCGTACGGGGGCGTGCACGGCTGGCCGTAGGCGGCGCGCTTGCGGGAGCTGTTGCATGCGCGCTGATATTTTCTCATGTGTTGCTTCCTGCGCTTGGCGTACGCGATGAAACTGCCAGCGGCCTGTATTCGGTCTGTTTTCAGCAAAGCGCGCGCGTGCTGCGTGACCACGCCGATCAGGTCACGCCCGAAGAATATGCCGAAATCAACCGCGTGCTGGACGCAGAAAACCTGGCTGAGCTGTACGAGCCGTGGATTTCCGATCCGGTCAAATTTACCTTCCGCCAGTACGGACAGGGCGCAGAGGCTGAAAAGGCGGCGCTGGCGCGCTACCGCGAAACCTGGCTTTCGATGTTTGCCAAATATCCGCTGACCTATGCTGAGGCATTCTTTGCGGGCAATGTTTCCTACTACACCTTCGCACCCAAGCTGGAAGGCGAAACCTATAATCAGCAGGCGGGTAACCGGCTGGTATTTGAAACCTATGAGCTGGGCGATGACCCGCGTTTTCTGCATACCGAGCAGATCGCCGCGCTGGAGGGTGTACGCACTTTGCTGGCGATATTTGCGCGCGGCATCCGCCACATCCCCCTGCTGGGACTGCTCTACGCATGTGCCACCTATACTTGGCTGCTGGTAGGCGCGGGGCTAAGCGCTCTGAGGCAGCGGCGCTGGCGGCTGCTGTGTTGCTTCCTGCCCGCTTTGCTCACATTGGGCGTATGCATGCTCAGCCCGGTAAACGACTATTTCCGCTACTTTCTGCCCATCGTGGCCATGACGCCGCCGCTGCTGGCGGCGACAGGCTCGCGGCCGGCAGCATCGTCACACCTGCAAAAAAATGCGCAATTCCTTCCCACACAACAGGAAGGCCCGATTTCCCCGTCGAATGAGTGAGGCGGAGCATTCTACAGAAATGGAGGTATTCACCCATGAAAAAATATCTGGCCCTGCTGCTGATGATGGCTCTGGCCGTCGCGCCTGCCGCGCTGGCCGAAGAAGCTGCGACTCCCCTGCCCTGTGGCGCGACCTTCGAAATGGATGGTCCTGCACTGGTAGAAGCTATCGGCGGTGAAGCGGAATTCGTACCCTACTTTGAGGATGATGATGCGGAAACCGGAAGTATTCAGCTCTCAGACGTGGATCTGGGCATTGGAGATATGACTGCTTCCTTTGTATGCTTTGATGTTCAGCGTATCAACAGTGCGCGTGAGCCTCGCTTGAGCCTTGTCTCCGTCACGCTGGACCCGGGCGACAACAGCATCGCCTCCTTCCGCGCGGCGCTGGAGGCGCTCACCGGTGTGTATGGCGAGCCCGACAACAACCCCTTTGACGAGGCCGCCACGGACATGTATGTGGAATACGGCATGCTGGACGCCTCTTGGGTCAAGGAGGACGTGCGCATTTACCTATCGCTCCAGCGCATGTACGAGGATTATCTGGAACTGAGTTTTTCGCCCAGAATCTGCTTTGACGCCTCCGATCTGGACGCGTAAAACCGGTTTGAAGCAAAAAAAGGAGCAGGGATTCTTCCCTGCTCTTCAGCGTGTCGAAAAAGCCCGCCTGCGGCGATCTTTTCCGACAGGAGCTTAAGAAATGTTTGCGCCGGGGCGCAAACTCCCCGCCCGCCCGGCAAAGCCGGGCGATACGAATTCAGCTCGGAGGGCCGCTTCCCTCCAAACCTCCCAAATGGGTCAATTTGAGGAGCAGGGATTCTTCCTGCTCCTTTTCCATTTACCGCTTTTATTTCAGATACGTACCTACCAAACGGTTGACCAGCGCGCCGTCGGCCTTGTCCTTCACCTTGGGCATCAGGGCTTTCATCAGCTTGCCCTTGTCCTTGGCGGTGGGTTCAGCCAGGCCCAGTTCGGCCAGCGTCCCCTCGATCACCTCGCGGATGGCCGCTTCGTCCATGCGGGCGGGCGCAAATTCGGCGTACACTGTCATGCGCAGCCGGCACTCTTCAATCACATCGGTGCGGTCTGCTGGGGTGGTGTCCAGCGTTTCCTGCGCTTCCTTGATTTCCCGGTACACTACGGCGTTGGCCTCGTCCTCGGTCAGGTCTTCGCGTTTATCGATGGTCTTGGCCTTGAGCGCGGACAACAGCAGCGAAAGCGCCTCCTTGCGGGGCTTGTCGCCCGCCTTGAGCGCGTCCATCATGGCCTTGCGCACTACCTCTACCTTGGTCATTTTTAACTCCCTCCCAAATCTTCGGTTTCATGGTATAGTATATCACAGCGAGCAAGGCCCGCAAAGAAGGAGGCGCCGCCATGGACCTGACCATTCCCTGTTTTGACCCCGCACTGATCGCACACAGCGGCCAGTGCTTCCGCATGCGCGAGGGAAAGGGCGGCATCGTGACCGCGCTGGCCGAAGCGGACCGGGTGCGCGTGACGCCGCTGGGCGGGGAGCGCTTCCGCTTTGACTGCCTGCCGGAAGACTTCGAGCGGCGCTGGCGCGCCTACTTTGATCTGGATACGGACTACGAGGCCATCCAACACGAGGCCGCCGGCCAGGATGAGCTCCTTGCGCATGCAGCCTGCACCTGCCGGGGACTGCGCATCCTCCGGCAGGACCCATGGGAGACGCTGGTCTGTTTTCTGATTTCCCAGCGAAAGAGCATCCCCGCCATTCAAACGTGCGTGGAGGCGCTGTGCACGCGCTGCGGGGCGAAGGTGGGCCGGGGCCGCGGACGGTATTTTGCCTTTCCGGGCCCGGAGGAGCTGCTCCGGGCAGGCGAGCGTGGCCTCCGCGCCTGCGGCACGGGGTACCGCGCGCCGTATCTGCTGGATGCGGCGCGCCGTGTGGTGGACGGGCGGACCGATCTGGACGCCATGGCTACCCTGCCAGACGATGAGCTGCTGGAGCAGCTTAAGGCCATCCACGGCGTGGGCGTGAAGGTGGCCAGCTGCGTGATGCTCTTTGGCTATCACCGCCTCGCTTCCGTGCCGGTAGACGTGTGGATTCGCAGCGTCATCGATGAGGACTATGGCGGCCAGTCACCCTTTCCCGCCTATGGCGAGCACGCGGGCATCTTCCAGCAATATCTGTTTTACGGGCGCATCGCGCAAAAGGGTTAACGCGTGCGCCTGGGCCGCCGGTGCCTGCGCACCTGCGGCTTTTGAATTTCGTCGTGCTTTTCGCCCTTCAGGCGGAACAGCTCATCGCGAAGTTTGGCGGCGCGCTCGAAATCGAGGTCCTTGGCGGCGGAGAGCATCTGGTCCTCCACGCTCTTCATCAGCTCCTGGAGCTCCTCGTCGCTCATGTCGTCGGGCTTGTGGTCCTTCATGCTATCGGTGATACGGATGAGGGCCTGCACGGTGCTCTTGACGCTCTGCGGCGTGATGCCGTGGAGCTTGTTGTACGCCTCCTGCAGCGCGCGGCGGCGGTTGGTTTCGTTCATGGCACGCTCCATGCTCTCGGTGAGCACGTCGCCGTAGAGGATCACCCGGCCGTCCACATTGCGCGCCGCGCGGCCGATGGTCTGGATGAGTGAGGTTTCGCTGCGCAGAAAGCCCTCCTTGTCCGCGTCCAGGATCGCCACCAAGCTGACCTCCGGCATATCCAGTCCCTCGCGCAGCAGGTTGATACCTACCAGCACGTCGAACTCACCCAGCCGGAGATCACGGATGAGCTGGGTGCGCTCCATGGTTTGAATGTCGGAATGCAGGTAGCGCACGCGGATGCCCAGATTTTTCAGGTAATCCGTCAGGCTTTCGGCCATGCGCTTGGTGAGCGTGGTCACCAGCACGCGGCCGCCTTTTTCCGTGGTACGGTGGATCTCCCCCACCAGATCGTCCACCTGACCCGTCGCGGGCCGAAGCACGATCAGCGGGTCAATCAGCCCCGTGGGACGGATGATCTGCTCCACCGTGTTTTCGCTCAGGCCCAGCTCATAGGCTGCAGGAGTCGCACTGACATAGATGGTTTGGTGCTGCCTGGCACGGAACTCATCAAACAGCAGGGGCCGGTTGTCATAGGCGCTGGGCAGGCGGAAGCCATAATCGACCAGGCTTTTTTTGCGCGCGCGGTCGCCGTTGTACATGGCGCGGATCTGCGGCACGGTGACATGGCTTTCGTCGATGAACATCAGAAAATCCTTGGGAAAGTAGTCCAGAAGGGAATACGGCGCGTCGCCGGGCTTACGGCCGTCAAAGTAGCGGCTGTAGTTTTCAATGCCTGTGCAAAAGCCGATCTGCCGCATCATTTCGATATCGTAGCGCGTGCGCTGGCGCAGCCGCAGGGCGTAGAGGGGCTGGCCCTCATCCTCCAACTCCTTGGCCCGCAACTCCAGATCCCGCTCGATCTGATCGATGTTTTCATTCATCTTTTCGCGGTCCATGGCATAATGTGTTGCGGGAAAGACCACCGCGTGCTCCAGCGTGCTCAGCACGTTGCCGCTAACCACCTCGACCTCGCGGATGCGGTCGATCTCGTCGCCGAAAAACTCGATACGAAGGGCGTGCTCGCGCTCATTGGCAGGGATGATCTCCAGTACATCGCCATGCACACGGAAGCTTCCGCGGGTAAATTCATAGTCATTGCGCGTATACTGAATCTCCACCAGACGCTCGATCAGCTGGTTGCGGCTGATCTGCATGCCGGGGCGCATGCTGACCATCATGCCCTCATACTCGCTGGGATCGCCCATGGAATAGATGCAGGACACACTGGCAACGATGATCACATCGCTGCGCTCACGCACCGCGGCGGTGGCAGAGTGGCGCAGCCGGTCGATCTCCTCGTTGATGGAGGCATCCTTTTCGATATAGGTATCGGTGGAGGCGATATAGGCTTCTGGCTGGTAGTAATCGTAATAGCTGACGAAATACTCCACTGCACTGTCCGGAAAAAAGGCGCGCAGCTCGCTGCACAGCTGGGCCGCCAGCGTCTTGTTATGCGCCAGGACCAAAGTGGGCTTCTGCACCTTTTCAATGACGGACGCCATGGTAAAGGTCTTGCCGCTGCCGGTCACGCCCAGCAGCACCTGGTCGCGCTTTCCTTCCAAAACGCCTTTGGCCAGCGATTCGATGGCTGCGGGCTGGTCGCCGCTGGGCGGATAGGGGGCTTTGAGCACAAAGCGGTTCATGGCAAAAGTTCCTTTCGTAAACTGCCTTCTGATTATAGCATGTTTCTCCTGCGCGGTACAGTCCGCACGGAGCACGGCGACCGCTTCAAAAAAAACTTCCACCGACCGCTGTGTCTTTTCGCCGCCCGCCGTCCCTATGCAAGCAAAAGCCGGTTTCCAGCAGAGCGAAACGCCACTTCGACGAGCGCTGAAAAACGTTTCCACGCGACATGGGCGACGCACGCGGCGGTCAAAATGAGCGCGACGGGAGGGAATGAACATGACAGAGCATTGGCAGAAGTTCCAAAAGCAGCGCGTCGCGCTAACAGAGGTGATGCCGCCGTGGCGACGTATCTGATCCGCCACACGCCCCGACTGAGCGGCGAGGTGGAGGTGAGCACGGCGAAGAATGCTGTGCTGCCCATTCTGGCCGCGGGACTTTTGACCGAGGATCCCCTTATCATCAAAGAAGTCCCGCGCATCACCGATGTGGAAACGCTGGTGAGCATCCTTCGGGACTGCGGCGCAGAAGTCAACCGCAGCGGCACAGACCTGTCCGTATGTGCCCTGCAGCCTCAAAGCCCGCGAAACGAGGAGCGTATGCGCAAGCTCCGCGCCAGCATTTTGATTCTGGGGCCCATTCTGGCTCGCACGGGCAGTGCGTGCGTGGGCCTGCCGGGTGGCTGCGCTATCGGGCAACGCCCCATCGATCTACATTTGAAGGGTTTGCAGGCTCTGGGCGCGCAGGTGCATCCGCTGGGCGGCATGCGCCAGCTCAGCGGCCGGCTGACCGGAGCGCGCATCTACCTGGATTTGCCCAGCGTCGGCGCGACGGAAAACCTGATGATGGCCGCAAGTCTGGCCCGCGGCTGTACCACGCTGGAAAACGCAGCTAAGGAACCCGAGATTGTAGATCTGGCCAACTGCCTGAACCAGATGGGCGCACGGATTACGGGCGCAGGCACAGGCACGGTCAACATCGTGGGCGTGGAGCGCCTGCACGGAGCCATCTACCGGCCTATTCTGGACCGGGTAGAAGCCGGAACCCTGCTTTGCGCCGCCGCTATCACCGAGGGCAGTGTGCTGGTACGGGGCGCATGCGCCGAGCACCTCAGGTCACTATTGTTCAAGTTGGCAGAAACCGGTGTCGGCATTCGCGAAACGCCTGCCGGTATCCGATTGAGCGGCACAGCCGTCTCACCTTTTGAACTTCGCACCTTAGCTTACCCGGGTTTTCCCACCGACATACAGGCGCCCATGACAGTTGTGGCGCTTCGTTGTCACGGAACCAGCCTGCTCAATGAAACCGTGTTTGAAAACCGCTTCATGCATGTATCGGAATTATGCCGCCTGGGTGCGCGCATCCGGGTGGAAAACAATGTCGCGCTGGTAGAGGGTGGTCATCCGCTGCGCGGCGGCGTGGTCCGCAGCACAGACTTGCGTGCCGGCGCGGCCATGATGCTGGCCGGCATGATTGCCTCCGGCGAAACAGTCTTGCAGGACCCCGCCGGACATATCGAACGCGGTTATCAGGACCTCCCACAAAAACTACGAACGCTGGGAGCAGAAATTGAGCAAATCGAAGATTGTACCGGAAGCTGATGGATCGCCCGCTTTCTGCGGGCGGTTCATCCTTTGCTGTGTTCCAGCGGCATGGAAAGAAGCAGCTTCCCATCTGCGTCAAAATAACGCACGGCTAGTGTCTGGGGCAACAGATTTTCATCCGGAATGATCCAGATTGCGGAGAAGTACGTACCCCAGCCACCGCCAGGCAACTGTTTAATGCCCTGTTCCCCGGTATATACCGGCATGTCAAGCCGCCTACCGCCTCCATCGGTCAAATCAAAAGAACCATTAAACAGGGCCTCCGCCGCCTCACGGGTTCCTTCCAGCGGCTCAGCCACCAGACGAACATACAGGCCCAGAGGAGCCAGCACAGCGCTTTCAAAGCGAGCTGTGAAACGGTCACATGCATAACACTCCTGTATCTCCAAAGGCTTACGGCATTTTGGGGCGGCAGTCATGTCCAGCAAAAGCGAAACGCGCAGCTCATGCCGCTTGAAACGCGCCGCCAGCGTAGGATTAAGCTCCGCATCTATGCGCCCGAAGCATTGATACCACATATCTCCTTCATGCGATATAAATCCTTCTCCACCTGCAATGACGAAAAAGCCCTCCTCTGTCTTGCGCCTGGCCTCCTCTGCATCAAAGGAGTCCATCAGATACGCGGGCTGGGTAGGAGTATAGACACCTATGGTGAGCTCCATTTGCAGGGAGCCATCCTCCTTCACATCCTCGGGCAGAACAACAACCTCCCCATCCTGCATAGTGCCGTCCGGTGCATAGAGGCCGGGCAGCCACTGACAATCAAAGCTGTCACTGCCATCGCTCCAAATACCTACGCCATTGAGCGTCCATTCATCGATCTGGACATAGACAGGTGTTTGGAGACTGCGATTTTGAATGTGCCAGTCCATGGCAAGAAGATCACCATCGGTCAGCACGCCGTTTATCTTTAAAGTGACTGGCCCCGCACTCGCCTCCGCCTCCACCGGTGTTACCAGAGGCAAAAGCGCCTCGCGTTGCTCTGACAGCTCATGATTGCCCAGCAGAAAGTCCAGTACGCCGTATTCCGCAGCGGCCAGCGCCGCCCCCGCCAGCAATGCAAGGCCAGCGGTCAGAGCAAGCAGTCTTCGCCGCCGGAGGCGTGCCGGATGCCGCGCAACCGGCACAGCTTCTGTCAGGCCATCCAGTGTGTCATGCACGCAGTCCACGAACCCCTGATCCGGCGTTCCAAAAGCATCTTTCCAGTCTGGCCGTCCGTTCATATGGCATCCTCCTCTCCTTCCAGCAACATGCGCAATGCCGCGCGGGCTGCACGCAGCCGGCTTTTGACAAGGCTGCAAGGCCAGCCCAACGCCTTGGCACACTCCTGCTGCGTCATCCCTTCCATATAATACAGCACCACTGGGAGACGCAGTCTGAGCGGAAGTTCCAGCAGTGCCTCCCTAAGTGCGTCTTCGCCGCTAGCGGATGCAGGCTGCGGCGGCAGAGACATCGTCCTTTCCATGCGGCAGCGTTTGCGGTGCATACCATTGCATACATTGAGCAATATGCGTACCAGCCAAGTCTGCATATAGCGCTCATCACGTAAGGTACCTCGCTTCTCCCTGGCGCGCACAAGCGCTTCCTGCACCGCATCCTCACGATCCTGCGAAAGGCTGAAATGCGCGCGGCATATCCTGTAGAGCGTTGGCAGCATTTCTTCTACCTGCTGCGCAAAGATCTCTTTGGTCATGCCTATCCCCCCCAGTCGTCTTTCCCCTTCACTCTGTTAGATGCTTTTCGCCACTACAGGCGCGCGCAATGCAAAAAATTAATTTTCCATGTTCCCTTGACAGCCGTTCTTTTGTGTGATATTATTCTACCACGTTATCGCACTAAAGTGATTTCGAAAAGGAGCGTATTTTAGGTATGAAAAAGCTGTTTGGCGTTCTGTTGGTACTGATGCTCGCAATTTCTGGTCTGGCCCTGGCCGAAGGCGACGCTTCTGTTGAAAACATTATAGAAAAGGGAACTTTTATTCTAGGCTTGGACGACAGCTTCCCGCCGATGGGTTTTCGAGATGAGAACAATGAAATCGTAGGCTTTGACATTGATGTGGCCAAAGAGATCGCCGCGCGTCTGGGCGTGGAGTTTATCGCACAGCCCATCTCCTGGGATGCCAAGGAGCTTGAGCTGGCTTCCGGCACCATCGACTGCATCTGGAACGGCATGTCCATTACACCTGAGCGCGAAGAAAGCATGGCCATGACTTTCCCCTACCTGAACAACCAGATGATCTTTTACACCCGTGCCGATGCAGGCATCGACAGTCTGGAGGATTTGGCAGGTAAATCGGTGGCCATCCAAAACGGCTCCTATGCCGAGGAACTCTTGAATGGCGACTATGCTGACCTGGCTGCCACTTTCTCAGAGGTACTGGGCTTTGACGAATACCTGACTGCCCTGATGGACCTGCAAAACGGTGGCTGCGATGCGGTGCTTATGGACCTGGTGGTAGGCGATTACCGCATCAAGGGCATGGGCGCGACTGACCTAAAGGCCGCCGTAGCCCTGACGGACGACAACTATGGCATTGGCTTCCGCAAGGAAGACATCGCCCTGCGCGACAAGGTGCAGGAACTGCTGATCGAAATGAAGAAAGACGGCACGCTGGAGAAGATCTCCACCCAATGGTTCGGGTCTGATATCACGGTAGTGCCCGCCGAATAATCCCCGTATCATTTCGGAAGGGGGAGGCCAGGCCTCTCCCTTCCGTGCACGAAAGGAACACCCATGACCATCAAATTCTTCAATGATCCTGACCGGCTATGGAAGCTGTTCACTCTGATGCTCGATGGTGCCGGCGTAACGCTCAGCATCTTTTTTTTGACGCTGGTATTTTCCGTTCCGCTAGGCATGCTGGTAGCACAGGGCCGTATGAGCCGGAAACGGCTGGTGCGCGCGCCGCTTTCGTTTTATATCTACATTATGCGCTCCACACCGCTGATGCTGCAAATCATGTTTATCTACTTTCTCCTGCCCCAGGTGCTGCCCTTTCGGGTGGATCGGTTCTGGGCGGTGATTTTTGCATTTGTAATCAATTATGCCGCCTACTTTGCTGAAATCTTCCGTTCAGGCATTCAATCCATCCCCGCAGGGCAGTATGAGGCCGCGAAGGTGTTGGGTTACACCGGCGGGCAGACGTTCCTGCGCATCATTCTGCCGCAGGTGATCAAGCGGGTGCTGCTGCCCGTGGCCAACGAGGTCATTACACTTATCAAGGATACGGCGCTTGCTTCTACCGTGGCAGTGGTGGATTTGATGACTGTGGCCAAAAAGCAGGTATCCAGCTCGTCATCTATTGAGCCGTACGTGGTTGCGATTATTCTCTACCTGATTCTTAACGGCGCAGCGGAGCAACTGTGCAAGCTGGCCGAACGCAGGCTGAGCTATTACCGTTAGAAAGGAGGCGTCCACATGTTGAGTGCAACCGGTATCCACAAGGGCTTTGACGGGCTGGGCGTGCTCCGGGGCATCGACCTGACCGTGGAAAAGGGCGAGGTGGTCGCGCTGATCGGCCCCAGCGGCTCAGGCAAAAGCACGCTTTTGCGCTGTATCAACCAACTGGAAACCGTGGACAGCGGCACCATTATGCTTGATGATATTACCCTGTGCCGCACCCGTGACGGCAAACTTACCTATGCCGACCCAGCCACTCTGCGCCGCATTACCCTAAAGATGGGCATGGTATTTCAGTCCTATAACCTCTTCCCACATATGAGCGTGATGCAGAATCTGACCGATGCGCCCATGCACGTCAAGCGGCTCTCCCGCGTACAGGCCACCGAGCGGGCACGCGAGCTGCTTGCCAAGGTCGGTCTTTCTGACAAAGCGGACCAATATCCCTACCAGCTTTCCGGCGGTCAGCAGCAGCGCGTGGCCATTGCCCGCGCACTGTGCATGGACCCAGAGATTCTCTGTTTTGACGAGCCCACCAGCGCCCTGGACCCGGAATTGACCCAGGAGGTGCTGGGCGTGATGCGCGAGCTGGCGCGTGAACGCATGACCATGCTGGTGGTCACCCATGAGATGAGCTTTGCCCGCGACGTAGCAGACCGCGTGGTCTTTATGGAGGACGGCCTTATTGTAGAAGAAGGACCGCCGGAGCAGATCTTTCATTCTGCCAACCCCCGCACGCGGCAATTCGTGGGAGGCAACTGAACAGTTTGGCCGTACACAAACCGCCCGGCATCTTATGCCGGGCGGTTTTAAATTGCACTTTATACCAGGCGGAAACCGTTTTCTGCCTGCTTTTCATGATAGCGGGTAATGAGCGCCTTGATCCGGTCATAGGGATTGAGCAGGCTGCTCAGGCTACGGTCGTGGTTGAGGCTGGCTACAATGTAGGAGATATACTTGCTCATATCCGCCTCGATGAACCAAGGCCGCTGCTTGAGCTCCGGCGTACGATAGGTCAGGTTTGTAGAAATGATGCGGCTGATCGCGCCCTCTTCATAAGCGCGGTCGAAGGCCTCTAACCCGTTGGTAAAGAGCGCGAAGGTAGCGGCAGCGAAAATACGGTTGGCCTTGCGCTTTTTCAGTTCTCTGGCCAGGTCCAGAATGCTTTCACCAGAGGAGAGGATGTCGTCGGAAACGAACACATCCTTGCCCTCCACATCGTCGCCCAGATACTCATGAGCGATGATGGGATTGCGGCCGTTCACCACGCTGGTATAGTCGCGGCGCTTGTAGAACAGACCCATGTCAATTCCCAGCACCGAGCTGTAAAAGATGTTGCGGTCAATGGCACCCTCGTCGGGGCTGACGATCATCATATGATCGCGGTCGATCTGCAAGTCGCACTCTCTACGGAACAGCGCCTTGAGAATCTGGTAGCTCGGCTTGACACTGTCAAAGCCGATCAGGGGCACAGCATTCTGCACACGGGGATCATGCGCGTCGAACGTAATGATGTTGCTCACGCCCATTTGCTCCAGTTCCTGCAGCGCCAGTGCGCAATCCAGGCTTTCGCGGCTGGTGCGGCGGTGCTGGCGGCCCTCATAGAGCATGGGCATGATAACGTTAATGCGTTTGGCACGTCCACCGATAGCCGCAATGATGCGCTTAAGGTCCTGATAATGGTCGTCGGGGGACATGGGGACTTCGCGCCCATACATCTTATAGGTGACGTTGTAAGCTCCGATATCGGTCAGGATGTAGATGTCGTAGCCGCGCACACTGTTTTTGATCATTCCCTTGCCCTCGCCCGTGCCAAAGCGGGGACAGTGCGCCTCGATCAGGAAATCGTGCCGGTTGGCGCCCATCAGGGAGAAGAGCGGAGTGTCTTCCAAGGCTTCCTGCTGCTCGTACCATTTCATGAGCCAGTTGTTGACCTTCTGCCCCAGTTCCTCACAACCCGGCATGGCGATCAGCCCCAAGGGTGCGAAAGGTACGGTCAGAAGGTCGTTATTCCACGTGCTTACAAAGTCCGTCACAAGCATACTCCTTCTCAAACGAACGTATGTAGGGAGAGACAAAGCTAGTATACCGCAAATTAATGTTTCTGAAAAGGTCCTTTTCCGAAAAAGCAAACAATTTGACGGTTTTTGTGGAAAAAAGCCATGCTTTCTTTGGTTCAAATGAAGCAAGTGGACGGCATAGAATGCAAAAAAGGAGGGATATACCCAGTGAGCGGCGTGATGGCAGGCATTTTTCTTCTGCTGATAATGACCTTTTCTTCACAGGCAATGGAGGCTGCCTCTCAGGCTGCGCATGTATTTGCAAAGGGAGTGATGCCTGCTCTGCTGCCCATGATGGTGCTGTGCCGCTTGCTGCCTTGCAGGGCAAATCACGAACATTCCACATGGCGCAGCTATGCTGCAGCGGTACTCTTTTCCTTTGCCTCCGGGTCTCCGGCCAGTGCGCAGCGCGTGCGCGATCTGTGGCATGCTCGCATAGTGTCCCCCGGTGCGTTGGAGCCGCTTCTGGCTGCCTGCGGCGTAATGAGTCCCATGTTTTTTACCGGCACCCTGGCACAGTGGACAGGGCTTCGTGTGGGCTGCTGGGTGCTGCTGCTATGTCACTGGGTGGGTGCGTTAGCTGCTGCCGGGGTGGTATGGCTGTTATCACGGAAGAAAAGAACACACCACTTGGGCAGCAGCGCAAAGCGGCAAGCCCTTTCACCATCCCCATCCGCTCCGCTCCGCCCTTCTCTGCCTGAAGCCGTAACGGGGGCAGTCACATCGCTTTTGGCGGTATGCGGCGCGATGATGACCTTTGCTATCGTCGCGGGAGTACTGCGCGCACTGATTGCAGCTATGTGTCCGATCTGGTCGGCATCACATCAGCCGTTGCTGGCGGCAGCTTGGGCGCTATTGGAGGTGGGAGGCGGCGCAGCGGCGATGCTGCAATCATGGTCCCAGGTTCCCATGGCGCTTTTATGTGCGCTATGCTCTTTCGGAGGACTGAGCATCTGGCTGCAAAATCTGCTATTCGCAAATCAATGCATACGCCCCGCGAAGCTGCTTTGCATACGTATGCTTCACGGGGCGCTGTCGGGCGGTCTGGCCCTGGTAATCTTTACGTTGTTTCCCAGCCTTATGCGGCCTTTTTAAAAATCCAGAACTTGCTGACTACGTAGTTGAACACCATTACAAATACCAGCACAATCACACGGTTGATAATGTTGCTTACACCCACTAGCTTGAGCAGCAACATTAAGCCCTGCTCAAATACCAGAAAGCTCACCAGCCGGCTTCCGGCGAACTGCACAAGCCCGGTCAGCACATTTCCCTGATCCTTGGCACGGAATACCAGGCCGCGGTTGATCCAGTAGGCAAACAGCACCGCAATTACCCATGAGATGGCGCTGGCTATGGACATCTGTACATTATTGGCCCGGTTGATGGAATCCACCAACCAGGGAATAAGATTTCCCACATAGGGTGCTTTTTCAGCCATGAGAAAGCAGCAGCCATAATGAACCACCATGCTCAAAACTGTGGTCAGCCCTCCGGCAAAGATGTAGCGGATCATTTCATACTGCTTCTCATGCGTATCCAAATAATGCTTAATCTTTTGAACCATGGATGTCCTTCCTCTCCTGTTTGCGGCGATCATCAATCCTCGCCATGGTCTCCGCGGGCATAGTCGCAGCTGAGCAGGTCGCCCACAGGCAACGTGAAGGGAGTCCCCTTCACCCCGGCGCACAGGGTAACCGTCTCCCCATCGTAGGCGAGCACGCTCACCGTTTTCTGCACCATTTTCCCATCCTGCAAAAACAACGTGCGGATTTTACGGTTGTGCTCCAGCGCGTAGCGCAAAAAGCGTTTCATTGACGATACGCCTCCGGCACCTCAAAGATGCGGTTTTGCCCCCCGGCCGATTCATAAACCACCGGGAACAGCGCCTCCAGCGCCGCCTCATTGAGCGCATACTGGGTATTGGCGCGCTCATAGGGGCTGACGTAGATATATTGTACCTGATATTGCCCGAGCAGGTCAAGGTTGGAGGCAGGATCGGTATAGAAGGCCGCAATCTCAGCCTGTCGCTCCGTGGTATTAAAGCCATGGTAGTAAAGGTAGAGGTCGCTGGAACACAAGACAGTACGTCCCGCCAGGGAACTCACGGGGTTCAGGTGCTGGTTTCCGGTCAAAAATACGCTGTGTTCAGGTGTATTCTCCAGTACGTATTCTGCGGTTTCAATATCGGCAGCACTGTAGACCTGATAATCGCTCACACACTCGCGCGCCACAGTGAGCGCCGAGGAAGTAAAGCAGCATGCCAGAAACAGCCCGGCGATCACGCGCCGTCCCGGCAGGCCGCGCAGGCGTGCAAAGGCCTCCATGGCATAGTCCGCGGCCATGGGCAGGCACAGCAGGAACCAGACATAAAGCAACTTGTTGTTGTCATACTCGTTGGGCTGGAATTTGATTACCTCGGCCACTGCATAGATGAGGAACGCGCCGCAGGCGATCAGGCGGATCTGACGCAGATCATCCGGCACGGCGGGGGCATCCTTGGGTTTGCGGCGGCACAGCGCCAGCAGAATCAGCACATAGGGCACGCCCACATTTTTGAGGTAGAACCACAGGTACGTATCTACCAAGCCTCGATTGCCCCTGTTGTTGGCCCAGTTGAACCATACGCTTAGAAAATGGTCGCTGCCCGTGGCCTGCACAAAAGTGAAAGCAATCAACTGCGGCAGGGACAATGCCGCCGCTACGGTACCATACAAAAGCCAGGGCCGAAACGCATCCCATCGTGTTCCCTTGGGCGAGGTAAACACGCAGTACGCACAGGCGCCCTTGGAAAACAGCACCAGGGCCAGATAGCTGTGCGTATGCGCCAGTGGCAGCCCGCCGGCAAACAGCCCCAGAAGCACAAGTTCGCGCACGCCATGCCTTTCTCGCCGGCAAAGCGGAGGCACAAGGAGGTTGAGCGCCGGCATCAGCAGCGTCCATCCACCTAAAATACCGCGCTGCGGTACCAGCATGTCGCAGATGATATTAACCCAGCGCAAGTTATGCGGATCTGGCTGGTTGGTGGGAGTCTGGTAGTAGCCCTGCATCACATTGGCCAGATTATCCCACATGGTGGTGACTTCATAGCCGTTTACCGTGGCATCCAGCGTATAGAAAAATCCCAGTCCACCGTTTAAAAACAGCAGGAAAAACGCCAGTACCGCCGCGCCGCGCCTTCTGCACAGCTGCATGGCCAAAAGCCCGTAGCCAGCGTAGACCAACGCCATCATCAGCGTGCCGGTAAAGGCCATGGCGGTGTTCAATGGCATACCCAGCATAAGCATGCTGGTAGCGATGGAATCCGCCAGATAGGGATAGGCCATGGTAGCGCCCAGCATCAGGCTGTTTTCCAGCGGAAAAGACGCGTTTACAATGCTGGTGCATACCGCCAGATGCAAAGACAAATCGCCATATGTACTCTGGCCCACATGATAGGTGCCATCTGCCGCCAGGCGGATGGAATGTGTATATTGCAGGTAGCCGCCCAGCACCGTCAGCGGCACGACCAGCAAAAGCAGCAGTCGGAGCGTGCGCTTTTCAGTCTCGTCAAAGGCTGCGGGCGTACGCCGGTCGCGCCACAGCCACGCCACGCCCGCAAGCAGCGCCAGCGTGCCCAGGGCCAGCCAGTGCGCAGTATAGCTGAAGCGTACCGCGTAGGCCCACAGGACCGGTAGCCACATCAACAGCAGCACACCCAGCGACAGGCCCAGATAGACACGTAGCACAGGCTTGAGCCTTGGCAACAGCAGCCGCGTGATCACCGCGCCCCCCGCCAGAAACAACATAAGATACACTATGGAAAGCAAATCTCGTCCTCCTTATACGCACAGCATGGAGCGGAAAAACTGCACCGCCGTCTGCAGCGTGCCGTCCGTTACGGTACACGTGCCTGAAAGCGCCTCTTCGCCTGTGAGCATGAAGGGCGAGAAGCGGTATACCCGTCCGCCGGGCTGGGCATAAAACCGTCCATCCGTGACAAAAGGGCTCAGGCAGGGCACCATCACCGCCCGCTCAAATTGAATCTCAATAGCCGTTTCCAGTGCCTCCCATGCTTCGCCGCTGGGATCGCTGGGTACGCTTGCGTCCTCGCACATGGAAAAGGTCAGATGCAAATCATCGTTACCCGTTAAGCAACGAATGCGATGTCGCGCCTCCGCCGCGCGCACTCCGGGAATCAACGTCTGCCGGAACGTCAGGGATGCCTGCTGGGCCGGAGTTTGCAGCGTCCCCTGCGCATTCAGGGCACACACCGTGCGCTCACTCACAAAAAACTGGTGAAATACCGACCGATTGCGCCACAAAATCCGCATCAGCGGAAATGTCAGGTGTGGACGGCGCACCAGCCACCGCTGCAGCAGCGGCGCCTTTTTGCCCAGTTCCGAAAGCATGATTTCACTGGCCGTGCACAGCCGCGCCCGGCGCGGACGACGCGTGAACCGTGCTCCTGCACGCAGCAGCTCGTCCACAGGGCGAGCGCGCTCACGGCCCGGCCGGCTGTTCACCTCACGGTCTGCGGTCATTTCGCCCTGGATTTCGCCCTTTTCGCAGATGCCGATCAACGCCAGTGGCGCATTTTTGGGCAGATAGGTACGAAACGCCTCCATGGTGGCATATCCGCCGTGGTCCAGCACAAAGCAAGGAGACAGACTGCGCGCTTTCAAATGCGCAGCGATGCTCCTGGCCCCCGCCCCACCGCTAAGCCCGTCCATACTCAGAGCCAGCAGCAAATCACCGCCGGGCTGATAGCCGTCGTTCAAAAGTCCTTCCAGCGCCTCCAGCAGCGCCACCACATGGGCACGCGACAGCGGCACGCTCATGGGCATTTCATGCGGGCTGTTCTCTTCAATTCCATTTGCCTGCGGCGCATCCAAATGGGACACAAACACCAGCGGAGCGGTGCTATTTGCGCCAGGCATCTCCATCAGCACCGCACCGTTATCAAACTGCTTGCTTTCCAGCTTCTTAAACACCAGGGGATAATTTTCCCGCAGCACATCCAGAACCTCAGCGGCGCCCTGAGGCGTATAGGACGAATAAGCACTCAGGCGCCGGAGCACGTCGCGCGCGCGGCCGTAGTTGAGGGGCGCCAAAAATTCACTCATGAGGGAGCCTCCGTTTCCAAAAAGAGAATCTGCTCATGGATTCGACAAAGGGCCACCGGGGTCCTCTTTATGAGGCAGACAAAGCACCTGCCTGTAAAAAGAGGGAGACAGGCAAGCGCCCATCCCCCCATCAGGCCCTTTCGAGCCCATCAGATAATTCCCTTTTCCTTTGCTTTTCTGATCGCGTCACTTACGTAAAACACCAGGGCACACAGCGTAATGCACACGCCCAGCCACAGCAAGAGCAGATCCGGCGTCAGCATCCAGCCCGCACAGTTTGCTGCAAACCAGTCATGAAAGTACGTGGCTACCAAACCTGCAATAAACACACAGTGCGCCACCTTGCCAACCATGCTGGAATACACAACGATGCCATGCTTGAGCATCACCAGTCCGCCGATAATCATTATCAGCTCTTTCAACAGCAGGATGATCACCGCTGCCCAGGGGACCACCGGCGGAATGGCCGGCGAACCAATAGCCATGCTGAATAGGGCTGTCAGTACCATCACCTTATCGGCGAACGGGTCCACCAGTTTGCCAAAATCAGTGATAAGGTTGTACTTACGGGCGATGCGTCCATCCAGCAGGTCGGTCAGGCTGGCTACAAGGAAGGTAACTAGCGCCGCATATTTTTGCCCGCTGACAAACAGCGCCACGTACACCGGTACCAACAGAAGCCGGATCATGGTAAGCACGTTGGGCACATTCAGGTTCTTGCGGATTAATTCCTTGGCGGTCAAAACGGTAGCCTCCTTGCGCTGTGTTCAAGGTTATTATAGCATCAACCCAAGAACTGGCGCAATACGCGCATGCCTGAAAGCAACGGCGTCTCCCGCCCAAACCCGCCTTTTCGTGGCTTATCGCACTTATTTGCGGCTTACCTTCACCACGGAGTCCTTGCCGGAGAGCGGCTCGCCAAATACATCCTTGCCATCTTTGGCGTAGCGCGTAATGCGCAGCGTATCGGCATCTACGGCCTCCACTTCCAGGTAACCCGTCTGCAGGACTGGGGTCTTGCGACGCTTGATGAGCAGCGCGCGCACGCCTTCCAGCAGCTTTTCATCCGGCTCGTCCCAGTTCATGGGAGCGCGGTTCCAGGGATCGGCCATGCCAGTCATGCCGATTTCATCGCCATAGTACACGGTGGGCGCGCCAGGCAAGGCACACAGCAGCTTCATGGCCTCAAGGTAGCGCTTCTTGGCGCTCTTGAGTTCGCGCTTGCCCAAGGTGACCTTTTCCGCTTCGGCACGGTCCATCTGCACAGCGCCCTCACGGTTGAGTCCGCACAGCGCATTAAGAATGCGTACGCGGTCGTGGCTGCCAAGCAGGTTCATCAGCGAATAGTAGAACGGTGCAGGGTACACCTCCTGCTGGTGCAGAATCACCCGGCGCAGCTGATAGGCGTCGATCACCCCGGTGAAGAAATCAATCACCGCACAACGCAGAGGATAGTTCATCACGCTGTCCAGCATATCTCCCAGGCAATAGGAGCGGTTCACACCATAGGCGGTCTTGTTGCTGGCATCCTCCCAGACCTCGCCCAGCAGCGTCGCATCTGGATCGGCCTGCTTGACGGCCTCGCGCATCTGACGCACCATATCAACGGGCAGCTCGTCCACCACGTCCAGCCGCCAGCCGCACGCGCCGCGGCGCACCCAGCCCGTCATCACGCCGGTTTCGGGGTTGAACAGGAAATCGCGGTAGGAGGGGTTATTCTTATTGACGGTGGGCAGCGTGTAGAAGCCCCACCACGAATCGTACTTGTCGGGGAACTCCTCAAAGCGGTACCAGTCGTAATAGGGGCTTTCCTTGCTCTGATACGCGCCCAGGTTGTCGTAGCGGCCGTAGCGGTTGAAGTACTTGCTGTCCGCGCCGGTGTGGCTGAACACACCGTCGAGCAGAATGCGGATGCCGCGCGCCTTCGCCGCCGCCACCAGCTCGTCGAAGGCAGCGTCGTCGCCCAAAATGGGGTCGATCTCCTGATAGCTGCCCGTGTCATAGCGATGGTTGGAATGGGCACGGAAGATGGGGTTGAGATAAATAACGCTCACGCCGAGATCCGCCAGGTAATCCAGCTTCTGCTTAATGCCCTTGAGCGTACCTCCAAAAAAGTCCAGCGCGCGGTTGTCTCCGTTTTCAGGGTCCAAATCCAGAGTGGGGCGTTCGTTCCATTCTTCATGGAAGGTAGCGTCCGGATGGGCCGCGGCAATCTTGCGCACCCGCCCCTTTTGGCCGTTCTTATCCTTAAAGAAGCGGTCGGGAAAAATCTGGTATATGATCCCGTGACGCAGATATTCGGGGGTATGATAGGCGGGATCGTAAACAGTCACCTGATAGCTGTCGGGCTGTCCATCGTAGCACGCGCCCTCGCCGCCCAGCTGGTCCCGGCTGTTTCCGTAGCGCACGTCGCCATCCGCCCGGCGGATAATAAAGTCGTACCAAAACAGCATCGGCTTGTCCGGCACGGTTACGGTTGCTTCATAAAGATGTTCCCCCACGGGAACCATCGGATACAGGCGCTCCGTGCCATCCCAGGTGCGCAGCAGCACTTCCGGGCTTTCATCGCAGGCAAAGCGCAGGGTCACGCTGTTTCCTGCCGCAATGGGCCCAAGGGGATCGCGATATCGAGCGTCGTGTGAATTGTGGTACAGCATTTGGTAGATTCCTCCGTTCTGCGTGTCAAAGGCGTCTTACAAACATTGCGTATTGTAACACAGGATTTGCCAACGTGCAAATAAAATGGCCATCCTTCCTGCATCTTATGCAGCACGGAATGCGTTTATGACCCTTTACGTGGATTTTTCTGCCTGGTGTGTTCTTCGTGTTGACGCGCCTGGGCCCGGATGCTAAAATGTTTCGGGCGCATGGTCCCGCTCAATCGGGTCAAACTGACCATGGGCGCCTGCTGCATCACCCTGTTGGAAAATTTCCTCAAGAAAATTTGAATTTTGTGCAGGAAAAGGGAAGGCGGATTCGTTGGATGAATGAGCACAGTACGCCCGTGAAGGATGCGCGTCCGGGCATTAAACGGAGGCTCGGACATGCTTAGCTACGAGGAACTTTACGAGAAGTACGCCACAGACGTGCTACGCGTAAGCTACTTCTACCTCGGCGACAGGCAGCGCGCGGAGGATGTATGTCAGGACGTATTCGTACGCCTGATGACCAATGCGCCCGATTTGCAGGAAGGCCGGGAAAAGGCCTGGCTGCTCAAGGTGGCGCTCAACCGCTGCCGCGATCTGTGGCGCGGCGCATGGCTCAAGCGTGTGGTGCTCGGCAGTCCGGCGTTTGAAATGATTCCCGCCCCGGATGACAGCGACAAGCGCGATGAAGAGGAAGCCATGATGAAAGCCATTCACGAACTGCCGCCTACCTTTCGGGAAGCAATTCTGCTGTACTACTACCAGGGCTACGGCATTGGCGAAATTGCCCAGATGCTGGATCTGCCCGAGGGCACTATCTCCAGCCGCCTCTCCCGTGCAAGAAAGAAGCTGGAAAGCATTTTGAAGGAAGAAGGAGGTCTTTCGCAGTGAAACGCCTGGAACAACTGCCAGAAGTGGCTGAGCGGCAGCTGGGCGGGTTGACGGCGACGCCCACCTTGTTGGCAAAGGCAAAACTGCAGGCCGCGGAAATGCGCCAGCCGCGCAGGCATAGCATGGGTTGGAGGCCCGCGCTGGCCATATGCACAGCGCTGGTTTTGTGCGTGGGAGCCGCGCTATGGGCCTCAGACGGCCAAGTGCCCGGAGTTGCGCCTACACCCACGGAGAATGTGCTGGGCAGCCGCTCTGCGGGCGATTCGCATCCTTCCACCGCTGCGCCCCGCACCGCGGGTGACGTGCCGGTGGGCAGCCTGTCCATGAGCGCGGGCAGTGCCAGCTCCAATCAAACGCTGTTTGCTCAGGGCCAGGGCCAAAGCTTTCCGCTGATCACCATGGACGGCGCTACCTATCGCATGCTCCAAAGTCCCAGTGGTATTTCCAGTTCACTTCTGGGCGAGGAGCTGGGACAGGTGACTGAGTTTAATGTCGAGCCTGCGCTGGGTACCAGTGGTATGGTAAGCAACGTAGTGGCCCGTGGTGAAACGGTCTACGCCATTTCCGGCATGAACGGTGCCCTAGTGGCCGCTCAGGTGGATGGAAGCACGCGCGTATTCCAGCGGGTGAGCTATGCAGGAACTGCCATCATCGGCTCCGAAACACTGGCCGATACCCTATGTGATCCTGCCGATGTGGAGTGGATGGAGCTGGCCGGAAAGGGCCGCATATCCGACACTGCCACGGCTCAGCAGCTGATGCAGACGCTTCTGGATTATGCCGACTACCAGAGTACAGCCATGAGCGGTTCCGGTTCGCTGTGTATCGGGCTGAAAAATGGTTTGACCTTGCAACTGCTGGTCAGCGATGAATCTGTCAGCGCCTGTGGCACCTGGAGCTGCCCGGATTTCTTTGAGGCTTTTAATGAAGCCGTTGCATCCTGACCTATCATATGGGCATGACAAAACCGCCGCGGATGAGGTCCTTTCCCTCACCCGCGGCGGTTTGATTTATTCCATCAACCTGCGGAAACCTTCGCCCAATACCTCGTGCGCATCACTGATGAAAAGGAATGCGTCCTCATCCGCCTCCCGCACGATGGCCTTGAGCCGGCCCATCTCCTGCGCACTTAGCACGCACAGCAGCACCGGTCGTTCCTGTCCGCTATATCCGCCTTCGGCATGAAGCACCGTTACGCCCCGGTCCAGCTTCTGCATAATTTCCTGCTTAACCTGCTCATGCTGGCTGGAAATGATGTAACAGGCCTTTTCCCGGGCAAGGCCCACCATCACCACATCGATCAACCTGCTGGCCGCATACAAAGACGCAAAAGCATACAGTGCATATTCCGCCTCAATGAAAAAGCCGGCCATCAGCACCACGCAACAATCGATGAAAAACAGAATAGCTCCTACTGAAATATGCTGGAAGCGGTTATGGATCATGCGAGCCACCATATCGGTGCCACCTGTGGTCGCTCCGCCGCGCAAAATCAGCCCCAGGCCCGCCCCTAGCAGTACTCCGCCAAACACAGCTCCCAACAGCGGCTGCTGTGTCATCGCAGGCAGAGGAATCACGTCGATCAGCACGGAGAACAGCACTGTAGCCGCAAGGGACCGAACCACAAACAGCCGTCCCATTGCCCGGTAGCCGATAATGAACAAGGGCACGTTCATCACCAGGCTGGTTACACCCACAGGCCAGTGAAACAGATAGTTCAGCACCGTAGCCAAGCCAGTCAGCCCGCCCGGTGCGATATGGTTGGGCACCAGAAACAGCGGATAGGCCAGCGCCCCCAGCACACAGCCCAATATAATCTGGATAGCTGAAGCTAAATGCTCGTTTTGCAGCAGATTCTTTTTCATGCGTTCTCCTTTGGTTTTTCTGGGCGGCCCCCTTAATGGGAGCCGCCCCTATTCTATTGTGCATCGCCCTCGCAGGTCATATCCAGCGATACGCCCAGGGCTCGATCCACGCGGCGCATGCTTTCCGGCGCCAGCGCGCCCAAACGCCGTCTAAGTCGAGTCTTCTCCAGCGTACGCACCTGCTCGCACAGCACGATGGACTCGCGCCACAGTCCGCCTTCTCCGCGGGGAATGCGCACGTGCGTGGGCAAGTCAGGCTTGCCGGTACTTCCCGTAAGTGGCACTGCAATCACTGTGGGCGAATGCAGGTTGCCCATATCGTTTTGAATGATGGCCACAGGCCGAGTTCCGCCCTGCTCGCTTCCGACCACGGGGTCCAGCTCGGCCATGTATATATCGCCTCGTTTCATGCCTTCACACTCCGAGGACGGCCCTGCTTTGTTATCATATCATGAAGCGGGCGGATTGTAAAACGCCGCCGCGCTTTTTGCGGACCGCCCACACGTCATTCTATGCTTCCGCAAGGGATAGTGTGCCGTAACGGTGGGATGACTACATCTGGCACTTGATTTTAAGAACATATGTTCGTATAATAAAGGCGAATGTATGTTTGCTATTCTCTGTTTGGAGCGATTGGCATGTCAAAGGTGATTTTGCACGCGGATTTAAATAATTTCTATGCTTCCGTGGCCTGTCTGGACCGCCCGGACCTTCGGGAGGTCCCTGTAGCAGTATGTGGTGATCCTGCGCGGCGGCACGGCATCGTGCTGGCCAAGAACATGCCCGCCAAGCGGTATGGCATCCAGACGGGGCAGGTACTCTGGGAGGCATTTCAGCTGTGTCCAGAGCTGACCATCATCGCTCCGGATTTCCGCGAAGTGTCCCGGCTGAGTCAGGCAGTCCGCACGATTTTCAGCCGCTACACCGACAAGGTACAACCCTTCGGCATCGACGAGGCATGGCTGGATCTAAGTGCTCCTGATATGACGCTTTTACAGGGCGAACGCATCGCCAACCACCTGCGCCACACCGTGCGGGAGGAAACAGGGCTGACCGTAAGCGTTGGCGTCAGCGACAACCGCGTATTTGCCAAATTGGGCAGCGATCTGAAAAAGCCAGACGCCGTCAGTCTGATCTGTGATCAGAACCGGTCACAGGTGCTGGACCCGCTGCCCATCGGATCACTCCTGTTTGTAGGCCGGGCAACGGTGCGCAAACTCAATTCCATCGGCATCTACACCGTAGGGCAGCTGGCTGCAGCAAACCCACAGGTGCTGCGCGGTGTACTGGGCAAGGCAGGACTTACGCTCAGCGGCTTTGCACGGGGCAACGATGCCGGCGCCTTTTTCCGCGACGACGAGCAACCGGTCAAAAGCGTAGGTAATTCCACCACCACCCCCACTAATGTGACAGATGAACGAGGGGCACGCCTGACGCTGCTGGATCTGAGCGAAAGCGTAGCTTTCCGGCTTCGCCAACAGGGGATGGCAGGCCGGGTTGTGGAACTGAGTCTGCGGGATACAGCCATGCACACCATCACCCGTCAGCTTACGCTGGACAGAGCCACCGATTGCAGCTATGACATTCTCGACGGTGCCATGGACCTGCTCGCCCGCCACTGGCGGCCACGTGTACCGCTTCGGGCTCTTGGTGTGTGCGTAAGCGCGCTATACCCTGCGAAGCGGGATATTCAGCTCTCCTTTCTGCCAGAGGAGGCTATACGCCAGCGGCATATGGCTCTGGACCGCATGGTAGATGGAATCCGCGGGCGATACGGCCACGATGCTATTCGCCGTGGGATATGGGTGTAGGACGCAAAGCGCCCGGCGGCTTTTGCCGCCGGGCGTCCTGTTTCCATCAGTCGATGGTGCGCTCGTCATTGAGTTTTTTGATCATGGCCACGGCTTCTTCGAAGGAGACGGTGCCAAGGTTGTCGCCCTTGCGGTTGCGGATGGTCACGGTGCGGTTTTCCGCCTCGCGGTCGCCGAGGACAAACATGTAAGGAATCTTCATCATCTGGGCCTCACGCACCTTGAAGCCAATTTTCTCGTTGCGCAGGTCCAGCTCCGGACGCAGGCCCGCATCGGTCAGCATGCCGGCCACCTCGCGTGCAGCCTCGTCGCTGCGGCTGGTGATAGTCATCACCTTCACCTGCACAGGCGCCAGCCACGTGGGGAAAGCACCGCCGAAGTGCTCCACCAGAATGCCAATGAAACGTTCGATGGAGCCGAACACCACGCGGTGAATCATCACGGGGCGGTGCTTCTCGCCGTCCGCGCCGGTGTAGGTCAGGTCGAAGCGCTCGGGCAGGTTCATGTCCAGCTGAATGGTGCCGCACTGCCAGGTACGGCCCAGGCAGTCGGTGAGATGGAAGTCGATCTTGGGGCCGTAGAACGCGCCGTCGCCCTCGTTGATCACATATTTCACGCCCAGCTCGTCCAGCGCACCCTGCAGGCCGTTGGTGGCCAGCTCCCACATCTCGTCGGTACCAATGGAATTCTCGGGACGGGTGGACAATTCCACATGATACGGGAAGCCGAAACGGGTATAGACCTCATTGATGAGGTTGTACACGCCCTTGATCTCGTCCTTGATCTGTTCGGGGGTCATGAAGATGTGCGCGTCGTCCTGGGTGAAGCAGCGCACGCGCATCAGGCCATGCAGCGCGCCGCTCTTTTCATGGCGGTGCACCAGGCCCAGTTCGCCCGAACGGATGGGCAGATCGCGGTAGCTCCACAGCCTGCGCTGATAGACCAGAATGCCGCCGGGGCAGTTCATGGGCTTGATGGCGAAGTCCGTGTCGTCGATCTTGGTGGTGTACATGTTCTCCTTGTAATGATCCCAGTGGCCGCTACGCTCCCACAGGCCGCGGTTGAGCATGATGGGCGTCTTGATCTCCTCATACCCGGCCTTGCGGTGAATCTCGTGCCAGTAATCCTCCAGAATATTGCGCAGGATCATACCCTTGGGATAGAAGAACGGGAATCCCGGGCCCTCGTCGCGGATGTCGAACAGGTCCAGCTCACGGCCCAGCTTGCGGTGATCGCGCTTCTTGGCCTCCTCGATGCGGTCCAGGTGCTCCTGGAGCTGCTCCTTGGTGGGGAAGGCGGTTGCGTAGATACGGCAGAGCATCTTGTTGTGCTCATCGCCGCGCCAGTAGGCGCCCGCCACGTGGGTGAGCTTAAACGCCTTGATATAGCCCAGATTGGGCAGGTGCGGGCCCACGCACAGGTCAGTAAAGTCTCCCATCTCGTAGAAGGACAACACCTCGTCCTCGGGCAGGTCCTCAATCAGCTCCACCTTGAAGGGCTCCTGACGCTCCTGCATATAGGCGATGGCCTCGGCGCGGGGCAGCGTGTAGCGGCGAGGGCGAATGCTCTTTTTGGCGCAGTGCTGCATTTCCTTTTCGATCTTGGCCAGGTCCTCCATGGTGAAGGGGACCTCGGTATCAAAATCGTAGTAGAAGCCGTCCGCGATGGCGGGGCCAATGGCCAGCTTCGCCTCGGGGAACAGATGCTTGACGGCCATGGCCATCAGGTGGCTGGCCGAATGGAAGAACACCTTGCGGCCATCCGGGTCATCAAAGGTGAGCGGGGTCACGGTCTGGGACTTTGCGACGGGAGCAAACAGGTCGCAAAGCATCCCATCCTCCAGCCGTACGGCGAGGTACTTTTTCCAGTCATCGGGCATCTGGGCCTTGAGAAGGTCGCCCACGGAGCTATTGTCCGGCACCTCGTAGGCCTTGTCAAACAGGTTCAGAATCATGGCTTACGTTCTCCTTTCTGTATGTATGGGGACGGAAAACGCCCGCCCCCACATGCGGTATGCGGGGGCGGGCGATGATCTTTCGCTCGCGGTTCCACCCTGCTTGAACGCCCCGAAGGGCCTCCACTCATTGGCTGGCGCTGTATCGCGCGCCTCGCGGCCCGTCGGCGGGTGGTGTCCATCAGCCTGTGGCATCCGCCGCTTGCAGCCGGGGCGGCGGTCTCTGAAATGCCCCAATCGCTATGGCGCGTCCCGCGTCATTCGAAACACGCTCACTATAGCATTTGCCGTGCCGCCTGTCAAGCGGAAAATCTTCAGCGCTTGGGTACGATCTGGCCGCCGCTCTTGTAAATATGCCGCGCAGGCACCACACCGCGCACGCAGGAGAGGGGGTAGACGTTGCTTTCCCGTCCAATCACCGTACCGGGATTAAGCACGCTGTTGCAGCCCACTTCCACAAAATCGCCCAGCATCGCGCCAAACTTTTTCAGGCCTGTCTCCACGTTTTCTCCCTGGCCGTGCACCACCACGAGGGACTTGTCGCTTTTGACGTTGGAGGTGATGGAGCCCGCACCCATGTGGGAGCGGTAACCCAGAATGCTGTCCCCCACGTAGTTGTAGTGCGGGGTCTGCACATTGTCAAAAAGGATTACGTTTTTCAGCTCCACCGAGTTGCCCACCACGCAGTTTTCCCCCACCAGCGCCGACCCACGCACGAACGCGCAATGCCGCACCTCTGTGCCCGCACCGATGATGCACGGCGCGCCCAAGTAAGCCGTAGGAGCCACCGTGGCCGTGCGATGCACCCACACCTGCGTCGATACCTCGTCATACTGCTCCGGGTCCAGCTTCGGTCCCAAAGCGAGGATCATGTCCTTAATGCCCCCAAGCGCCTCCCAGGGATAGGTAAATTTCCTGAGGTACTCCGCTGCCAGTGTGTGATTCAAATCGTAAAGCTCCTCTACAGTATACATGCGTTACTGCGCCTCCTTATCAAAACAGCCAAAAACGGCGTCTGCATTTACTTTTCCCGAATCTGCACTTTTCATCTTTCAGGCCACACCTGTTTCCTATGCCTTTGTACGGCGCGACAGCATCGGAAACGCCTGTTTCCAAGTCACCTGCCGGCCCAGCCGTACCACATAGCCCGAAAACAGGAAAAACAGGAAATTCAGTATGCTGTAGCTGTCCATAAACAGGTAATGCTCCAGCATGCCCTGTATAAACAATGCAGCAGGCAGCAATACCAGCAACTTCTGTGCAGGGCCAATTTTTCCCTCACTTTCAAACAGCACCCGCACCGCTGCTGAAACGATGCGCCACGTCAGCCACAGCGTCAAAACCAGGCCTGGCACACCCGTGAGCATCAGCGTTTGCAAAAAGGAATTGTGCATATGATTGTACTGCATATCGACGTTTTTGTTTACTGCCGGCATCATTTCCAGCTCGTCAAACCCTTTGAGCAAAGCCAACGGATGCTGCGCAATGGTGGCCGGAACAGCGCCATATACGCCTGTACGTCCCGTAAGTGTGGTCAAATCCGCCAATAGGGAACGTTGAGATATGGTCTGCTCACTCTCATTGGTGGTAGATACCACTTTGACTGTTGCGTTAAAGCCCACCACGGCAACAATCGCCACAATGGCCACAAGGCACACAGCCTCCACGATTCTGCGCCATTTGGCGGGAAGACTCAGCCGCTGGAAGCCAATCACCGCCGCAATGACCACACTGATTATAAAGGCGATCATACCCGTGCGGGAATCCGAGAGCGGCAACGCCATGAACAGACCCGCACCACCCACGACGGCGGGAATCAACACCCAGGGTTTCCATCGACTCACCACCAGATAGATCAACATGCACAGGCCGCTCACGCTAATGCTTGCTGTAAAGTTGGGGTGCTGGCTCAGCACATACAACCGCCCATCCTCCATAATGCCAAACTGGCTATTGAAAAATGGTATGGTAATCACCTCGCCCTGAAGCGCAGCAATGACTCCCAGCCAGCATACTGCTGAAAGCGCCACCGTGAGCATGGCAACGATACGATCCAGTGCGTGGCGTTTTTCTTCGTCTTCCAGCATAGCAGCCATTGGAAAAGCCAAACCATAGGTCACAGCCATGCTAACGATGCGATATTGATTGTAATCATACTGCAAATAATGGTCCCCATTCAGGACCCTTGTGAGCGCGTACCAGGCCGCAAGGGCCAGGCCCAGGCCATAGGCCCGGTCTGCACGGTACTCTCCGCGATAGAGGCAGATACCTATCATGGCAAAGGCCAGTGCAGCCCCATAGCTTTGCATCAGCGCATGTCCCCGCTCGTAGGTCAGCAGGTCCAACAGCATCACCAGCGCGTAGATCATAGCTGCCAGCCAGCGCGCATTCCACAGCCGGTGCTCTCCACGCGTGCGCAACGCTTTTTCACTCATGCCATTACCCTCCATTTTTGCCTTGCGGTTTTCTTTCCGCTTCGTCCGCAGCCAGCCGTTTTTTCAAACAGACTTGCTATTTATAAATCACATTTTCATCTTTTATATTATATCATATCCATTCCTTTCCAAACAATCCCGGCGCCGTTACAGGCGTGCTGCCCGCAGCACCAGTCCCCCAAACAATCCGGCTACCCACAGTCCTGTCAGGCACCACTTAGCTGCCGTAACTACAGCACTGACGCGCGTCATGCCTTCTCGCCTGCGGTCAGGATAGGCACGAACAACACCTGCAAGCAACCCATCCTCCACTAGATCTAACAAGGTGCGCAGACCGGCTGCTGCATCCATAGCTATACGCAATGGCGTAAAGTTCCCCACGCTGTTATTGGCTGCCGCAAGCATAACGGCCAACAGCAGGAGGCTCAACCCCGCATCGGCACACCAAAATCGCATCAACAATGTGCCACCCTGAGTTCCCAGACGATCCAAACTATCAAACAATTCCTGCGGTGCATAGCGAAAGCGCATGTCCGGGCACTGAAAGCTCGCATCCAACGCGCGCAGAGCCGGCATTTGCCGTCTGTGCATATGCCAACCAATCAACGCAGCTCCCGCCGCGCCCGCAACACCCACAACCGTCCACATCACCGGGCTCATTCCTGCTCCTCCATGTTTACCCCCAGGCGCGTGCATGGCACCCTGCCCGCCAGCAGGTCCGCAATATGATAACGCGCATGACCAATGATCACATTTGTGCCACGTTCCACCGCGCGCAGCGCAAAGGCCAGTTTGGCCCGTGCCCCGTTTGCTCCGGCACGGCTTGCGCCGCTGCAATGGCCCATCAGTTCAGTCACGTGGGCGCGCACCTCGCCAAGATCCCGGCCGCTGACCAACTTCACCAGCGTGCTGGGGTCATTGCGATCCAGATAAATGCCTTCGGTGCTAGTAAGCAAGATCAAATTCTTTGCACCCACCAGTTGCGCCACCACTTCTGCGGTTTCATCGTTATCCACGCACTCCACCACTTCCATGCCCTCGGCACGGCGGCTGGCAAGTTCCATCTTTCGCACTTCGTCATCACTGACGGGGTCGTTGTAGTTAATGATGGGAATGACTTCCTGGGCAGCCGCGCGCAAAAGCATGCGGTGGATGTGCTCTCGGCGAAGCGGATCATTAAAATGTGTATGCTCCACCAGCACCTGTCGAATGCCATATTCAGGGCGGATAAACTGACGGTAGGTATTCATCAGAATGGTCTGCCCCTGCGCAGAATAATCCACCTTGTCCTGCTCAGTCACGCCGGTCAGCTCATGGCCGGTGCGTTTCAGATAATCCAGACGCCCAATTTCGGTGGCGCCGCTGGTTACCAGAATCATGCCAGGCCGCAGATCGCCTCCCAGGCGTTGAAAGATATTATAGTCAATGGCGTTTTCATCCTTTTGAATCAATGCCATGCTTCCGATTTTAACCACCAGATCCAGCTGTTCCATGCTGTTTCCTTCCCTTCCGTTAGCTCTGCGGCTGCTCCGTAAGCACGTTCATCCACTGTTTCTTTTTAAAATGTGGTATACCAACTGCCATTTTAACAGCTTCCTCCAGGAAAGTGCAGGCGTATACCCATTCCAGCGGCCAATGGAACACCAGCGCAGCCAAGCCCGTACTGGTCACCCCCACCAGCCACAATGTGCCCACATCCAGGCATAGGCTGAACATAGTGTCGCCGCCCGACCGAAGCACACCCACAATATTGATGGTATTGAATGCGCGGAACCAGATGGTCAGCGCTCCCAGCAGCAGAATGAGCTGAGCCTTATCCCGGACCTGATAGGACAAGCCGGAAAAAATGTTAACCAGCGGCCAGCGTACAGCAATCACCACGATACCCAGCACAATACCAGCTGCCAGCGCGCCCGCCATCATGCGCTTGGCATATAAATAGGCCCGTTCACGATCACCTGCACCGAGCGCCTTACCCACAATAATGGCAGTTGCATTCATCAGTGCGAAAATAGCTACCCACATCAAATCGTTGATGGTGGTGCATACTCCCATCGTGGCAACCGCCGCATCACCCATGCGTCCATAAAAAACACTATACATGGTCGTGCCGGTTGCCCACAGTCCCTCGTTGAAAATGACAGGCACCACTGTTTTGCTGAAACGTCCCACAAAGCCTTTCTCCTGCTGCAACCATTCAGAAGGTTTGGCTCCCGCAGGCAAATGCATGCCATAGGAAAACGCCATATTCATTCCCATGGACACGGCGGCAGAGATAACCGTAGCCAGCGCCGCGCCCCTGACTCCCATAACCGGGCAGCCCAATTTGCCAAAGATAAAGGCATAGTTGAGAACCGTATTGGTCAAAATGCTTGCAAAACCGGACAGCATAGGCAAATAGGTTTTTTCCGCCGCCTTGAGGGTGGCAGCGTATACGTTGTCCACAGCGGTGAACAGATAGCCAAATGCTACCACCGACAGATATTCCACCGCGCGGTCAAAGCTTTCACCCTGCGGCAGGAAAAGCGAAATAATCTGCCGGGGCATCAGCAGCGACACGCTCATAAATACAGTTGCCACGATAAGCACAAACATCATCGTAAGGCCCATGGCTTGCCGCATACGCCGGATATCTCGTCCGCCCCAGTATTGGCTGAGGAAGATTGCTCCGCCCGTACAAGTACCAAAGCTAAAGAGGTTAAACATAAAGGTTACGCGGTTGGCCTGCGTCACGGCAGAATAAGCCGCATCACCCAGTCCACTGACCATCAGCCCATCTACAATGTGCAGGGATGCGGTCACCAGTTGCTGGATCACCATGGGCAGTGCCACCATAAATACGTTGCGCATAAAGGGCTTATCCCAGCGCAGACTGTCTAACAGGAGGCGTAGAGCACGATTAGGCAGGGAAATGACGGTACGAAGCATGGGAAGATCCTTTCCGTAACAATAAATAATAAATATTATAATTGCGTCTGCAAACGGCAACCTAGTAGTCACCGTTTCACCGCATTTTTCTATGATACCATGATACAGGAATTGAAGGCAAGCAAAAAGCAAGAAAAGCGAGAGGCTATGCTCCTCCCGCCCTTCTCGGTTCCTTTTATTTTCTAAGCGCAGCTCCGAGGTTTTCACATTCTGTCAGCACTTCCATGTCAGGAGCTCCCTGGCATATTACGCTATCACGCGCCAGCACAGCACCCGCAGCCCGGCACTCTTCCTCCCAGTTTCGTATCCATTCGCCATCCCCCCAACCATAAGAACCAAAAAGCACAATTTGTTTACCCGACAGGTATGATTTGCAGCTTTCAAACATCGGCTCAAATTCATCCGGCTCGAGCTGTTCTGCACCCATGGAAGGACACCCGAAGGCTATGGCTTTTAATGTCTCCAACTGCTGCGGATCAAATTTGCCAGCGACAACAAGTTCCGCGTTCGCGCCTTTGGCCACAGCCTGAGCCATAGCTTGGGTATTTCCGGTTCCGCTCCAGTACACCACACAGATTCTGTCCATACCTCTTCTCCTTTTTAAAACAGTTGTCGGTTCCTTTGTCGGTCAAACGGCTACGGTCAGCCGTGCAACATCCGTCCCCCGATGGTAACAATCGGTATACACTCTTTTGCACTTGCCATACAACTCAAAGCGCCGCTTTGCCTCCCTCTCGTCACTATAAGCCTTCCAGCACCCTGCACAAGCGCAGTGTCTGCCACCATGTTCAATAAATCCGATCACATCCTCCAGCGGATAGTCCAAAAACACGCCGATTTCATGCGGAAAGGACTTTTCACATTGAATGCGTCTACCTAGCTCATTCAGACATTCCTCCTGGTGCATATCTGTATATCCCTTTTGCGCCAAAAAGCGAGTTATTTGCGGATCTTCCAACCGCCGTGCCAACATCGCAGGACGATAGGCATAAACTTTGCATCCTCTTGGGCATGATGCAAGTGCTCTTACCCGAACACCCTTGGGTGCAAGCAGAGCATCCAGCGCATCCACAGCCTGTCGCCATTCTCTTTCATTCTCAGTACAAAAGGCAAACAGGCTTCCGCATTTATGTCCTGCCAGTGTTGCCGCGCAGTGCTGTACCATCAGCTGTTCAAAGTTATTTTTCATAAGCACCCTCCTTTGTGCTATATCCATTTTGATTAGTTATTTCTAACCGCCTTTCAAAAAGAAAAGCCGCTTAAAATTAGTTGTGGCTAACGCCTCTAGTATACCTACATTCTGCCCTCTCTGTCAATCTTTTTTCTAAGTTTTTATAACAAAACGCAAACAGTCGCTTTATGCTTGCCAACTTGCGTATGGCATGGTATAATGAAGTTCGGTTGTGTGTGGCCCTAGAAAATGATCAAGTGGCCATTACCTTCCTGCCTCGAAATCTAATCCGAAAGGTGGAATCGAATCGACGTAAAGCCTTGATTTTACTAGGTTTGCAAGGTGCCCCCGGAATGGGATCATGAGCAGTTCTCTCCATCAGTTCTCTCCTTTTTCCGAGAGACGATGTTGAGATAGATTTTGGAGAAGTATCGAAGCGGTCATAACGGCCCCGACTCGAAATCGGGTAAACCGGCTAATAACCGGTCCGTGGGTTCGAATCCCACCTTCTCCGCCATAAGGCTTTCCCCCACAGCGGGGAAAGCCTTTTTTCATTCGCTTTGGCGTTCCTCTCCAAAGTTCTCTCGCCATATCCCAAAGCCCTTATTCTATAAGGGCTTCGGAGCTCATTCCCAATCCCTTTTCCATTGCCTGTGCAGAGGTGAGCTTGGACCCGGCGTCCAGGTGGGCGTAGATGTTGGCGGTCGTGCTGAAGTCGCTGTGCCCCAGCCATTCCTGAATCTGCTTCATGGGGACGCCGTTTTTCAGCAGCAGGCTGGCACAGCTGTGGCGCAGGTCGTGGAAGCGGATGGGCCGAAGCCCGTTGCGCTTGAGCAGTGCGGGAAAGGCCGTGCTGATGTAGCTCAGCTTCAGGCGGTTTCCCATTGCATCCACCAGAACGTAGCCCAGGTAATCCGTGCAATAGGAGCGGCCGCACAGTATGCGGTTCTTCTCCTGTTGCTCCTTTAACGCGGCCAGCTTCGTTTGAAAAGCCGGCACCAACGGGAGGGTCCGCCGGCTGGAGGCTGTCTTGGTCGTATCGGCTGCCACTTCGATCCGCCTGCCCTTTTCAGCGCAGGCCGTCACCGTGTGCCGGATTGCGATGGTTTTGTTCTCAAAATCAATCGCATCCCATTTGAGCCCCGATAAGGTAAGATAAGTTGCGCAAAATGAAAGGAGGGAAAAAGAGACATAGTTTGCGAACTCTGGTAGAATGAAGTTGCGACACACCATTCTAAAAGGAGACTGCAAACCATGTCTGAGAAAATT
>JAEYCB010000049.1 GCA_023404345.1 Bacillota bacterium | reverse complement strand
CTCTTTTTTCTTCGTCCGCACCTGCGCCAGCTCATCGCTGAATGCGGAAATCGTCATCTGCTTATCCATACGTCCATTATATCATATTGGCCTGCGTTTTGCTTTTTTTATGCGGTATTGCCTTAATAGTCTGAAATGCCCGGCGGCTGTTGGGCCGCCGGACGTTTGAAGCAATTTACAGTTTTCCGTCTCCGGATTTGCTCTCCCCTTCGGGAGGCGCGCTTTCGGGTGCCGCGGCGGGGTCCCTTGCAGGACGCTCCCCGCTTCCGCCTTCCGGCATGGTTTCAGGCGTTTCTCCCCGTCCGCCCCGGCCGCCGTCAAAGCCACCCCGGCCACCGCCGAAGCCCATGCCGCCGGTGGAATCGGTAGTCATCTGTACGGACTGGCTGTCGGTGCCTATCGTCAGGGTGTAGGTCTCGCTGTCCGTAAAGCGGTCGGAATAGATGACGATGTGGCTGTAACTGCGTAGCGACTCAAAGTGGACCAGCGCATTTCCCGCGCTGTCCAGCACCTCGAGCGTTCCGGAGCCAGACGCGTTCATCACCGTGCCGGGAATGGCGGGGTCACTCACGCCCTGCGCCATACCGGCGGAGCCCACGGCGACCAGCGTACCTCCGGTCAGTGTGAAGGAGCCGTCATAATCCAGCGCGCCGTTGCCGCCGCTTTCAGGGCCATTGACATACAGCTCGCCGCCGGTCATCTCCAAGTCGCCGTTGACGTCCACACCGTCGCCGGAGGCATCGACGAAAATGATGCCGCCGCTGATGCGCACGGTGCCCGTGGAGGAGGCAAAGCGGTCGCGGCCAAACCGGCCCGACGCTCCGAAGGTGCCCTCGTCGGAGGTGGTGGCTGAATCCCCACCCGCGCCGTTGATGCCGTCGTCGCTGGAGGTAATGCTGATTTCGCCGCCAGAGAGGGTCACGTCGGTGCCCTCCAATCCTTCGTAGGAACGGGTCACGGTGATGGCCCCGCCGGAGACGGTCAGCGTGTTGTCGGCATGCACGCCGTCATCGCCGGTGGCCAGGGTCAGTTCACCACCCGAAATGCTCACATCTACCGCATGCAGCGCGTCGTCCACGCTGTCGATGGAGCAGGTGCCGTCGGAGATGGTCAGCGTGGTTTCAGCCTTCACGCCCTTTTGGCTGGGCGTATCTTCCTCGGCCTGCTGCTGCCAGCCGCCCCAGCCGTCGGATGACGTCTGACTGACGGACGCGCTCCCCTCGCCGGTGGTGATGGTGAGCGTGCCGCCCGCGATGGTGACAAAGCCACGGTCCGCGTCCTCAGCGTTGGTGGACTTGATGCCGTCGCCGGTCTGGGCGCTGATGGTGATGGTCCCGCCGCCGATGGTGACCTCGTCCTTGCCGACCAGGCCGTCATCCACGGCATTTACGGTGATGTCCCCGCTCACGATGCGCAGCGAATCGCGGCAGTTGATCCCGTCCAGATAGGCGCTTTCGATGATGAGCGCGCCGGTCCCGTTGATGGTCAGATCGTCGCGCACATAGATGGCCGCGTCGTTATCCTCCTCGGCAGGCGTGGCCGAACCCTGTGTGAGGGAATTGACGCTGCCCTCCGCCAGGGTCAGAATCAGCTTGTCACAGCCGTCGGAGGTCAGCGCCGCCCCATCCTCGTTGTGGACGCTCACGCCGTCCAGCAGGAGCCACACGTCGCCCTCCGTGGCCGGCGCCACCCGGATGCTGCCGTCCGCTACCTGGCCGCTCAGGCGGTAGACACCCGGCTCGGCGATGTCTACGCCGCCTTCGGTCAGGACGATGTCAACGGCCTCGGAGGGATCGGCGAGGGTGAGGTCCTTGTCGCTGAACAGGTCGTCCGCCGTCTCGGCCGAGACGGCAAAAAGAGTGGGTACGCACAGAAGGAGCGCGCATAGGGCAGAGATAAAACGCTTCATGGGGCAAGCCCTCCTTAATTACAGCTCTTCATGGACGGGCGCGTTGCGGGTGAGGGAAAGGGTGAGGTTCCCGTTACGGCAGCGCAGCTCATCCAGAAAGGCCTTTTCCTGTTTGGGGTCCTTGAGGATCACCGTATAGCGCAGCTCAAACAGGCTGCCCATGCCGGTGGTCTTGACGCCCTCCAGGCGCCAGCGGCGCGTGTGGGCAGCGAACAGGTCGTCAAATACGCCGGTGTAGTCCAGGTCCTCCGGAATGGTCACGCGCAGCAGAAGCGGCTGGGAAAAGGGGCGAATAAAGTGCAGTGCCAGCAGCAGCGCGCACACCACCGCCGTGAGCAGCAGCGCGTAGCCCGTGTAGGCCATGCTGGTGGCCAGCCCGGTTCCCATGGCCAGAAAGATGAGCGTGATGTCGCGTGAGGAGCCGGGCACAGAGCGGAAGCGTACCAGGCTGAACGCTCCCAGCAGCGCTACGCCTGTACCGACGTTTCCATTGACCATGAGGATGACGGCCTGCACCACCACGGGCAGCGTGACCAGCGAGCCGGCAAATCCTTTGCTGCACTGGCCCGTAATCATGGCGGTGATGGCGATGAGCAGGCCGCAGGCGGCAGCGCAGAGCATCAGCACCAGCATGCTGCCGATGGACAGGCCCTGATTGACATCAAACATGGCAGACAGCATCGCAAACACCTCCTTTCACGGCAGCGGGGCGCATGGCGCGGGTCTGCCCCGCGCGCATGCGGGCCTCGTACACGCGGCCGTATTTGGAAAACGATGTGGGCCGGATCTCGTTTTGATCCAGCGCGGTGCACAGCCACAGCGGGATGGCGTGCGCGGTCTTGATCTCCATCAGCCGCATGCCGGGCGCGAGCAGCGATTCTCCCGCCGAACCCAGACGCAGATCCAGATCCGTCTGCCGGCTGCGGATATCGCGGTCGATGGTGATGCGCAGCCGGTTCGGGCTGGGCTCCAGCTCCGTGTAGGCGGTGCGGTCATAGGCCAAGAGCACGGCAGGCCGCAGCCGGTAGCGGCGAAGCATGTAGGAAATTTCCCGACCGATCTGCCCGCCGGCAGCGGGCACGGCTCCCTGTGCCAGACATGCCATGGCACGGTCCAGCGGCAGGCAGATACGGCGCTTGTACACCACACCCTGAACCTTTTTCTTCACTTCCAGAAACACGTTGTCCATGTCGCCCGGCACGCCGTAGCTGCGCAGGCGCAGCTTTTCCTTGTAGGCCGGCTTTTCCAGACTGCGGCGGATGAGCAGGCTGTCCTCGGTGTCCAGATACAGGCTCAAGATGGCGCTTTCGCCATACTGGTCCACCTGCATGTATTCGGGAAGCACGCGCATCAGTCCCGCGTACTGACCGGGCGTGAGGAGAAATTTGCGCTCCACGCGCTCAAAAACATAAGTGAAATTTCCCATTTCAACAGCTCCCTTCCGGTTTGATCCGCCACAGGCCCAGCGTGCCGGCCAGCGCCAGCGCCCCGCCTCCCGCGAGAAACCAGTATTCCCAGCCGCCGTCCACTCCGGCGATGTCCACAATGCCCCGGTAATACAGCCCTGCCGTCACCGTGGCCAGACCCGCGAAGAGCAGGTTCTGCCACGGACGTGCCATGGCGGGCGGCACGGAGCATCCGCGCGTGAGGGACCATGTCCACAGCTGCGCGGCGCCGCCCAGCAGCGGCACCAGAAACGCCCATGTCATCGTCCGCGAGGTGACGCCGTGCCCGAACGCCTGATAGACGGCGCTTGCGGCAGCACAGCCCGCCGCGCAGAGGACGCAGCCCAGCACGCGCCTTCGCGTGGCAGGCTCAAAGGCCGATGTAGACAATGTCGCTCACCTCCCGTTCGGTGATGGTGCGGCCATTGGTGGTGGGGTTGTTGACCACTTCGCCCTGAAAGACCATCGTGGACGAGCCGCCACCATCCAGGTTATAGGCCGTTTCACAGCCGATATCCAGCATCAGATTCGCCAGCTGCACAAGGGACAGCCCCGCGCTTTCTTCCGTGCGGCCGTCTGTCACCACAAAGGCGTAATGCAAAGGCCCAATCTGTCCGATGGCCGTGCGCGGGTTGCTGGCCATGGAGCGCGCTACTTCGTCATCCTCGTCCACGGATACATCTCCGTCCGTGACCAGCGCGGGTCCGAAGGAGAAGATTTGCCACAGACCCTCGGCATCCCCGGCGGTCATGGCACGGTCATCCGCAATGGAGAAATCACCGGAGGCATCCACCAGCAGCAGCTCCGTAGCTGTCGAGGCTTCGCTGTCCCGGTAGAGCACCCCGTTTCTGAGGCACCAGCCGCTTTTGCGCGAACCATAGAAATCGCCGTTGATGGCCAGCACCGCGCCGTTTGCCCCGGCGAGTTCGCTCACGGTATCGGTCACGTTGCGGCCAAAGGTGTTTTCAGCCAACGCCGTGCGCAAAAGAGCGGGACTGGCCAGCCATACGTCCGCTACATAGCAGGTGGTATCGTCACGGCGGAGGGTGGTGAGCTCAACGCTCATGTACTCATCCTGATAGAAGGAGGCATCTGCCGCCGTCTGCGGAGCCGCCAGCGTGGCGGAGGGCGCGAGGGTTTCCAGCACCTCCTCGGTGACACCGCGCGCATGGGATACGATCAGCTCCCGGTGCGGAATGACGAAGGTATCCAGCAGCGCCCAGGTAAACGCCGCGATCAAAAACGCCGCATAGCACGCGGCAAAGCGCCATGGCGCCTGGAAGAAACCTTTCATGCGGACCTCCTTTCCATGGCGCAGAGTATAGCGGCCCTTTGTGTAGGGCGCGTGAACGTGGCATGACGGACAGCCAAAGGCGCAATGGAAATTTCCGGAGGAGGCATGCGTTGGGAACGATCGGTCCTCACGCTCCGTGAGCCTGTATAATTCCTGCACTTTTTGACATGCGTGCATTGCAACCGGGCGAACGAGTCCTTATACTAAACACAGTGCGGCCCGCCGGGAGCGGGCCGCGAACACAGGGAAAGAACACGGAGGACCAAAAGCATGAACGTAACGCAGAAGATTCTTTCCGCCCATTTGATATCGGGCGAGCTCAAACCGGGCAGCGAGATTGCTATCCGCATCGACCAGACGCTCACGCAGGATTCCACCGGAACCATGGCCTACCTGCAATTTGAGGCCATGGACGTAAAGCGCGTCAAGACCGAGCGCAGCATGGCCTACATTGACCACAACACCCTCCAGACCGGCTTTGAAAACGCGGACGACCACCGCTATATCGCAAGCGTCGCCCGCAAGCACGGCATCTATCTGAGCAAGCCGGGCAACGGCATCTGCCATCAGGTGCAGCTGGAGCGCATCGGAAAGCCCGGCAAGACGCTGCTTGGCAGCGACAGCCACACCCCCACCGGCGGCGCGCTGGGTATGATTGCCATTGGCGCGGGCGGGCTGGATGTGGCGGTGGCCATGGGCGGCGGCGCGTATTATCTCAGCTGCCCCAGCGTGGTAAGCGTGCGTCTCACGGGCCGCCTAAGCCGCGGCGTGGCCGCCAAGGACGTGATTCTCGAACTTCTGCGCCGCCTCACCGTTAAGGGCGGCGTGGGCAAGGTGATGGAGTACACGGGACCGGGCGTTGAGACGCTGTCCATCCCCGAACGCGCGACCATCGCCAACATGGGCGCCGAGTTGGGCGCGACGACCTCGGTGTTTCCCTCGGACGAGGTGACGCGCGCCTTCTTGAAGGCGCAGGGCCGCGAAGCGGACTTCACGCCGCTGGCCGCCGACCCGGATGCGACGTATGACGAGGCGGTGGAGATCGACCTGTCGGCGCTGGAGCCGATGGTGGCGCTGCCGCATATGCCTGACAACGTAAAGACCGTGGCCGAGGCCGGGCCCATCCATGTGGATCAGGTATGCATCGGCTCGTGCACCAACTCCAGCTATCTGGACATGATGCGCGTGGCCGCTATTCTGAGGGGCAAGACCGTCAATCCCGACGTGTCGCTGGTCATCGCGCCGGGCAGCCGGCAGGTGCTGAGCATGCTCAGCGCCAACGGCGCGCTGCATGACATGATCGAGGCCGGAGCGCGCATCTGCGAAACGGCGTGCGGCTTCTGCATCGGCATGGGGCAGAGCCCCTGCACCAACGCCGTGAGCGTGCGCACCAACAACCGCAACTTCTTCGGCCGCAGCGGCACCAAGAGCGCGGGCATCTACCTGGTAAGCTGCGAAACCGCCGCCGCCACCGCCCTGACCGGGGTGCTGACCGACCCGCGCAGCGTGGACGCCGATTTGGACGTGGTCATGCCGGACAGCTTCCTGTGCAACGACAATCTCATCATTCCGCCCGCTTCGGAAGAAGAGGCGGACGCGGTGGAGGTTGTTCGTGGCCCCAACATCAAGCCCTTCCCCAAGGCGGAGGCGCTGGCGGAGAGCCTCTCGGGCAAGGTGCTGCTCAAGATGGAGGACAACATCACCACCGACCACATCATGCCCTCGGACAGCTCGCTCCTGCCCTTCCGCAGCAATATCCCGAAGTTGAGCGAGCACTGCCTCACGCCCGTGGACCCCACCTTCCCCGAGCGGGCAAAGGCGGAGGGCGGCGGTTTCCTGCTGGCGGGGCAGAACTACGGGCAGGGCTCCAGCCGCGAGCACGCGGCGCTGGTGCCGCTGTACCTCAAGGTGCGCGGCGTGCTGGCCAAGAGTTTTGCGCGCATCCACCGCGCCAACCTGATCAACAACGGCATTCTGCCCCTCGAATTTGCGGATGAGGCGGATTACGACCGCTTCTCGCAGGATGACGAGATCGCTCTGGAAAACGTGGCGGCGCTGGTGCGCGAGGGCGCAAGCCGCATTCCCGTGACGAATGTGACCAAGGGCTTCACGGCGGAGATGAAGCTGGAGCTGACCGAGCGCCAGCGCGGCATAATCCTCGCCGGTGGCCTGATCAACATGATTTCCCAGCAGAACCGGTAAAAAAAGCGGCGCGGCGGGTGAAAACCCGCTGCGCATTTTGGTTCCGACTACCGGGCCCAGCATTCGACCGCGTCCCGCAGAAAACGCGCGCAGCCGGATACAGCCCGGTCGTAGTAGGCGGTGAAGCGCTCGTCGGCTATATAGAGCTGTGCAATGCCACGATGCCTAGCCGCGTCATAGGCGGTGCCCGTTAGGGTGAGCCAACGGCAGTGCAGGGCGGTGATTTCTCGGCCCTCTTCACCGCTGGGCGACAGGCCGCCCCGCACCGCGGCTTCCAGCCGCCGCCGGATATCCTCGCTCAGGCGCGTCCACTCCCCGTACTGATCGCGTGACAGATGCAGAAGGGTTGCCTTGGCCTGTTCCACCGGTTCATCGCCGTATTTTTGGCGTGCCTCGTTGCCATAGGCCGCCTCGTAGCGTGCCACGGCCTGGGTTTTGAACACCTCAAACTTCTCCTGAACGCTCATAATCTCATTCCTTTCCTCACATCGGATGGCGTCCTGCACCGAGCGGATGAGACTGTCCAGCTGCGACTGCCTCGCCCGCAGGCCATCCAGGTGACCGCGCAGGGCGGTCAGCCGGTCGAAGGAGGGATCGTCCAGACATTCCCTGATTCGGGCGAGCTCCACCCCGAGGGCCCGATAGTAGAGGATGTCCCGCAGCCGGTCCACCTCGGCTGGTCCGTAGTAGCGGTAGCCGGTTTCCGCGACACGTGCGGGCTTGAGCAGACCGATCTGGTCGTACCAGCGCAGGGTGCGGGTGGTCACCCCGGACAGGCGCGACAAGGCCTGAATGGAATACTCCATGGTAGATGCCCTCCTTACATGCGCAGTATAGCAGTTGACGCTGCGGCAGAGTCAAGGGAAAGTTTTTTCTTCAAATGCAAAGCGCGGCGGGCAACGTCCCGCCGCGCTTTATGTCGGAAATTTCTGCAGACCCTACTTGCGAATCCCCAGCGCCATGTCCCGAAACAGCCCCGGCGCGTTCTCCAGCTCGCGATAGGTGCCCCGCTGCACGATGCAGCCCTTGTCCATGACGATGATCTCGTCGCAGTTTTGCAGGGTGGACAGGCGGTGCGCGATGGAGATAACCGTGGTGCCGCATTCCTCCTTCATTTTCTCGATCTCGGCCTGAATGCGCTTTTCAGAGGTGTTGTCCAGCGCGGAGGTGGCCTCATCCAGTATCAGGATGCGGGGCTTTTTGAGGAAGATGCGGGCCAGCGCGATGCGCTGCCTCTGACCGCCGGAGAGGTTGGTGCCGCCTTCGGCCAGCATGAACTGATAGCCGCCCTCCAGCTGCTCAATGTCGGCGGCGATGTTGGCCTTGCGCGCCGCCTCCCGGACCTCCTCCGGGGAAACCTCGCGCTTCATGCCGTAGCAGATGTTGTGGCAGACCGTATCCGCGGTGAGAAAGGGCGTCTGGGGCACGAGCGCCACGTTTTCGGCCAGAACGGTGCGCGAGAGTGAATCGAGCGGCACGCCGCCCAGCAGCGCCTCGCCCTGCGCCTCCTCCAGCTTGTCGATCACCTTGATGAGCGAGGATTTGCCGCAGCCGCTGGGCCCGGCGATACCGATGAACTTCCCCGGCGGAATCGCCAGCACGATGTCGTTGAGAATCAGCTGATCCGGCTTTTCGGGGTAGGCGAAGCGCACGCCCTTCAGCGTTACGCTGTTGTCCTGCGGCGCTTGGGCCTTCGAAGCGCCCTCATCCTGATAGGAGAAATCCAGCGGCAGGTCCGACAGCCGGAAGTAGTCGTTTGCCAGCACCACGCATTCGGAAAATTCGTCCAGAATGCGGTGCAGTTCCCGAAGCGGGCCGGTGAGCTGGGTAAAGCACAGGTAGGCCGTGAGCACCGTACCCACCGTAATGGCGCCCTGAGAGGCCAGCAGCACCGACAGCCCGATCACCAGCACGCTGAAAAACGCTTCATTGACGAATTTCAGGCAGTCATAGAAGGCCATGGCCCGGTGATGGCGCATTTCCTTTTTGCGCAGCTGCTCGGACCGCGCCTCGATGCGCGCGCCTTCCGCCTGCGCACTGTCCAGCGCGCGGATTGTCTCGATGCCGCCCAGCAGTTCCACCATGGCGCCGTCCATGTCCGCCTTGGTTTCCATCAGCTCCACGCGGATGCCCTTTTGCGTGCCGATCTGGCGAAGCACGATGAACGTGCCCACGGGAATCACCAGCACGACCAGACATGCCACGGAGGCGGGCAGCTGCGCAAAGATCGTGACCACCGCCGCCAGACCGGTGGTTACGGCGGGGGCGAAGTCCATGAACATCAGCTTGATCAGCTTGACGGTGCCTTCCAGACTCCGGTTGAGACGCCCGTGGATGTTGCCGGTCATGTGGGCGCGGAAATAGGACAGCGGCGCCATCAGCAGCGAGAGCGCGGCCCGCTGGCGCGCATTTTTTTCCGCCTGAGTGGCGGTATCCTCCACGATGAGCCGTCGCGCCACCTTGATGAGCTCGTTGACGATGTTGACAACTAGAATGGCTACCAGAATCGGCGCGACCGAGGCAAACGAGGCATTTTGCCCCGCCAGCACATGGTCCGTCAGATACCCGATAGCCAGCGGCGTGGCTGGCTGAGCACCGCCGAGACGGCCAGAATCAGCAGAATCAGAAAGAAGCCGGACTTCTGTTTCCGGGGCAGCAGGGCAAAGATGCTTTTCCAGATTTTCCGGCGGTTTTCGGGCTTTTGCATAACGCGCACGATCCCTTCTATGTGGCGGCGGGCAACGACTGCCCGCATCATTTTACCACATATCGGGGATCGTGAAAACGGCAGGGATCGGAGTTAATCCTTGTCCACGTGCTTTTTCATATGGTTGAGCGCGTTTTTCTCCAAACGGCTCACCTGCGCCTGAGAGATGCCGATCTCCCCGGCGATCTCCATCTGCGTGCGCCCCTGAAAGAAGCGCAGCGTCAGGATATGCTTTTCGCGCTCGCTAAGGCGGCTGAGAGCTTCGCGCACGCCGATCACATCCAGCCAGTTGTTGTCCGGGCGCTTGTTGTCGGTCACCTGATCCATGATGTAGAGAGCGTCGCCACCGTCATTATAGACGGGCTCAAAGAGGCTGACCGGGTCCTGAATCGCCTCCAGCGCAAAGACCACGTCCTCGCGGGGCAGCTTGAGCTCCTCGGCAAGCTCGGTTACGTTGGGCTCGCGGCCCATGCGCTCGGCCAGGCGGTCGCGTGCCTTGAGCGCCTTGTAGGCGATGTCGCGCAGGCTGCGGCTGACGCGGATGGCGTTGTTGTCGCGCAGGTAGCGGCGGATCTCGCCGATAATCATGGGCACGGCATAGGTGGAAAAGCGCACGTTCTGCGTCACGTCGAAGTTGTCCAGCGCCTTGATGAGGCCGATGCAGCCCACCTGGAACAGGTCGTCCACGTTTTCCCCGCGATTGCTGAAGCGCTGGATCACGCTGAGCACCAGGCGCAGATTGCCTCGGATGAATTCCTCGCGCGCGTTCAAATCGCCGCTGTGCACCAGGGGAAAGAGCTCACGCATGCGCTCGTTTGAGATCACGGGCAGCGTGGAGGTATCCACGCCGCAGATTTCCACTTTGTTCATCGCCATAACCCACACCTCCGCACATAGGCTTGTAACTGGAGTATGGGCCGGCAGGCGCGGTTTTATGCCGCCTCGACCCGTTGGGGCAAAGGCTCCAAAAAACCGACAAAACAGGATTTGCGTCCGCTCGCGTCGAAACAGACAGGGAGCAGCGCCTGCCAAAGGCGCGCTGACAGAAGGAGAGAACGGCGAATGAGCGAGGCGGCAAGGCAGCTGGCAAAGATGCTGGAAAAGAGCAAACGGACGGTGTTTTTTGGCGGCGCGGGCGTGAGCACGGAAAGCGGCATCCCCGATTTCCGCAGCGCGCACGGCCTCTATGGCGGCGCGAAGGGAAAAAGCTACGAGGACATGCTGCATATCCGGTATTTCCTGACCTCCCCGGACGAGTTCTGGACGTTTTACAAAAACGTGATGCTCTATCCCGATGCCAGGCCCAATGCCGCGCATATCGCGCTGGCCCGGCTGGAGGCTGCCGGGAAGCTGGACTGCGTGCTTACGCAGAACATCGACGGGCTGCATCAGGCGGCGGGCAGCCAGAAGGTGCTGGAGCTGCACGGCTCCGTGCACCGCAACACATGCATGCGCTGCGGAAGGCAGTTTAACCTTGCGTGGGTGCTTTCGCAGGAGGGCACGCCGCATTGCCCCTGCGGGGGGATGGTGCGGCCGGATGTGGTGCTCTATGGCGAGCCGCTGGACGATGAGGTGCTGGAAGCCGCCGTGCGCGCCGTGCAGGGCTGCGATTTGCTGATCGTGGGCGGCACGTCGCTGGTGGTGCACCCGGCGGCGGGGCTGGTGGGGTATCTGCGCGCGGGGGTGCCCCTGGCGCTGATCAACCGGGATGAAACGCCCTACGACAGCCTGGCTGCGCTGGTCATCCGCGAGAATATCGCGGAGGTGCTGGACGAGGCGGTGCAGCTCTGTCTGGGACAGGCGTAAAACAATCGTAAAATTTTTGTAAAAATCGGCAAACCAAACCGGCTCCTTGCGCGTCTTATAAATAAAGAGACACGAAAGGAGCCGGTTCATCATGAAGCGCGATTACGAGTACAGACGCAGGAGAACGGGACAGCGGCACCACTGGTGCATCCGCGCCAGCGTATGGCGCTACATGCTGATGGGCCTGCCCATCGGTGGAAGGTAATCAGCGGTAGAGGGACAGCCAGCTCTCCCGCACGGCCTCCCAGGAATAAAGACGGGGGAACAGGGCACGCTGATCGGGCGTAAGGCCGGTGAGCGTGCCATCCATGGCGCGGACCACCAGCGCGGGCACATCGGCAAAGTCGCGGAAGGATTCCAGCTCGATGCCCATGTCCTCCAGCTGGGGATAGCCCAGCCACGCGCCCTTGAGCACACAGGCGCCGGCGTAGAGGTATTCCTGCATGCTGGCCGAGAAGGCGTCCGTGCGGATGGCCAGAATGAACACATCTGCGGACAGGCGCAGCATGGCGCTGTCCTCCGGGCCCAGGAACTGCGTCAAGACCACCGTCTGGCAGGGCAGGCGGCCCGCCAGCTCGCGCGTGCGGGCCACGTAGGCGGGATCGTTTTCGCCATAGGTCTGCTGCAACACCAGTGTCATGCGATTGAGCCGCTCGGCGGGCAGGAGCTTGAGCGCCTCAAGCACCTCCAGCTGCTGCTGGGCGGAGGAGGCGCTGTACCCCACGCACACCACGAACCGGTCCGGTGCGATGCCGAAGCGCTCGCGGCACTGCGCGGGCGTGAAGCGCTCGCGCGCCCGGTCGATGTCCGCATAGCCGGTCTGGCCGAAGTAGAGCAGCGTGGTCTTGCGCGCGGCGTCCTCGCCGTAGACCCGGCGGATCATGTCGCGGTTGAGCTCGCTGTGCACGCTGATGGCGTCGCACAGGCGGAGATAGGGTTTCATGCGCCGAAGCGCGAGGGGGCTTGCGCGCATGAGGTCGCTGCCCCAGAAGCTGCACACCCAATGCGCATGGAAGCGCCGCGCCACCAGCCGCCCCAGCGCCAGATCGCGCTGGGACAGGTAGTGGTTGTGCACGATGTCAAACGGCCCCAGGCGTTTCAGGTTGCGCGCGTTGAGGGCGATGCGCGCCCACATGCGTAGCCTCGGAATGTGGCGGATGACGGGTAAGGTGTGGCGGTCGTGATAGACAGTCACGCCATTGGCTTTGTAAAAATCGGCGTACTTGCCGCCGTCGCCCCAGATGGGAAAGAGCACAAGTTCATAGCCGGCGGGCAGGAGCAGGTGCTCCATCAGCCGCCGGGTCCAGAAACTGTCCGCGTCCGCTATGATCAGGATGCGCTTTTTATCGCCCATGGCGCTCCTCCTTCCGCAGATGGCCGCGCAGCGCGGCAAGCACCTGACCGGCGGTGGTCAGAAGGGTCCGAAGCTCCGCACGGTACAGGGCGCAGGCCAGCGCCAGCACCAGAACCAGCGCCAGGTATTTCCATACGCCGCTTAGCAGCAGGTTCAAAAAGGACGCCGCCGTCATCAGCCCGATGGTCAGGGCCAGGCAGCGGTAGTTGAGAATCGCGCGGTAGTACCTTTCGCCCACGGCAGTGCGCAGAAGCAGCGTGAGGATGGCCGAAAGCGCCGAGGCCATGGCCGCGCCGGAGATGCCAAGCGGCGGGATGAGCAGAAAGCACAGAGCGATGTTGGCCAGAGCGGAAAACAGGTAGATCAGCGTGGTCCAATAGGTCTTTTTGGAAATGGTGATGCCCATGCCCGTGGTTTCGCCCAGGCAGTAGCAGATGGGGGAGAGGAACAAAAACGGGAAGAACACCACCGAGCTTCGGTAGCTCTTGCCCAGCAGCAAAAACACCGGGGACTGAAGCAGCGTGATGCCCAGCCCGAAGAGCGTGAGCATGCAGGCCATGAGCCGGTGCACGGTGTAGAAGCGCTGGCGGTCGTCGCTTTGGTAGTTTTCCAGCACATAGGGGGCCCAGTAGGTGTTGAAGCCCGTCTGGATGATGTTGATCGTGGAGGCCAACCCCAGCGCGCTGGAGAAGATACCCGTCGCCTCGTACCCCAGCAGGTGCTTGAGCGCCAGCGTGCTTACTGACGTGTTCAGCCAGCTCAGCACGCTCAGCGGCACCAGCGGCAGGGCGTATTTGCCCAGCTCGCGCACAGCGTCCCGGTCGGTCAGGCGGGGGAAGGAAAAGTCCAGACGGTTGCGCTGCAAAATCAGAAAGACCACCGTAAAGACCGCCATCAGCGCCGTCAGGGCCACAATGGCGTAGCGACCTGTAGGGCGGCTGAAGCCCACCGCCAGGTAGGCGATCTTGGTCAGCAGCGCATGCACCACGCCCTGGATGGTATAGAGCAGCGCGTTCTGCTCCATACGGTAGCACAGCGACAGAAAGCGGAAGATGACCAGCGAGCAGCTGTAGAGGCACAGACATAAGAAGATGGAGAAATCCGGCTGTCCCACGATTTCCCCGCTCAAAGAGCGCCAGAAGCCCAGTAGTACCGCCGAGGACACCACCCCGAAGCCCAGCGCCACCGACAGGCAGAAGGTCAGCAGCGCACGCGGCGTCATGCGGCCGGGGGTTTCGCGGAAAAAGCGGACGAATGCCTGATCCAGCCCCAGATAACACACCGAGCAAAACAGCGACGTATAGGTGCCGAACATGCTCACGCGCGCCAGCTCCGCAGGCGCGAAGAGCCGTGTGGAGATGGGCGTTGCGATAAAGCCCAGCGCAAAGGAAATCCATGTGACCATGGAAAATCCCACCATGTTTTTCAAAAACCGCTGCTTGCTGCGTTCCATGCGCCTGCGGGATATGCCCCGCGCTCCCTTCGTGTGTTAGCGCCCTTTGGGCGCAGGCTTTGGCGTGCCCGCGTTTTCGCGGGGCACGGTGACGGTAAAGACGGTTTCAGGACCCGTTTCCAGAGAAATGGTTCCGCCAAACTCTGACAGCGTGTTGCGCACGATGCTCAGCCCCAGCCCATGGCCCTCGCCCTTGGTGGATACGCCCGGCTCGAAAAGCCGGCCGCGCAGCTCCTCCGGGATGGGCGCGCCGTTATTGGAGATCACAAAGGAAAAGCCGCGCAGCTCCTCCGAAACGGTCAGGCGAATGCGGCCTTCCGGCGCTCCCTCCACTGCATCCATGGCGTTGTCCATGAGGTTGCCGATGATGCAGCAAAGTTCCCACGGCGGCACGGGCAGGCCTTCCAGCGTGCTGCGGATGTCCATCTCCAGCGTGATGCCGCGTTCCTCGCACGCCGCGCTCTTGACCTGCAACAGCGCGTTGAAAGCCGTCATCTTGGTTCGCAACACCGAGGAAACGGACCGATGCTCGTCGTATACGCGCTCCAGATAGGCGGTGGCTTCATCATATTCCTGCATCTCCAGCAGGCTGTAAACCACCTGCAGGTGGTTGAGAAAGTCATGACGCTGAGCGCGCAGCTTCAGGTTAAGCGCATCCATCTGTTTATTGGTGATCTGCAATTCGCCGATGGTGCGCTCCAGCCGGCGGGTACGCAGCGCATCCTGAATATCCACGCTCGCGCCCCAGGCGGCCATCAGCGCGCCCGCGATGACCATGAATTGCAACGACCAGCTGTTGCGCGCCTCCGGCCCTGCGGTGAGCACATAGAGCACAAAGGCTAGTAGCACGCCGATCTGCACGGCATTGACCACGATGGCAAACATCGTGGTTTTTTGAACGTCGGGCTTGCGTTTCAGCTCATGCTTCATGGCCTTCTCCAAATCTGCGTGCATGCCGGTCGCGGAGTTTGGCTTCATGGCCCTGGCAGGTGGGCCGGTAGTACACGGTATGTTCATAGCCCGGCGGCATATAGGCCTGCCTGACAAAATGGCCGGGATAATCGTGGGGGTATTTGTACTGCGGCGTCCGGGAGTGCGGCATGGCATAACTCTGGTCCCGCAGGTACGGAGGCACGGGGGCCAGCCCGCCCTTTTGGGCGTCCGCCATGGCGGCGTCGATGGCCGTGCACACGCTGTTGCTCTTTTCTGCCAGACAGACAGCGATGATGGCCTGCGCGATGGGGATGCGTGCTTCCGGCATGCCCACAAATTCCAGCGCCGTCACGGCGGCCTGCGCCTGCAGCATAGCCAGGGGATCGGCCAGGCCCACGTCCTCGCTGGCGTGCACCACGATGCGCCGCACGATGAGCTTAGGATCTACGCCCGCATAGAGCAGGCGGCTGAACCAGAAGAGCGCCGCGTCCGGGTCGCTGCCGCGCATGCTCTTGATGAAGGCGGAGAGCATGTCGTAATACTGCCCCTCGTCCATCTTGAGCATGGGCTTCTGTACGCTTTCCTGGGCCGTTTCCAGCGTCAGGCGCTTGAAGGGGCGGCCGGTCGAGGGGGCGGTTTCCTCGGCGGTGGTCAGCCAGGCCAGCTCCAGCGCGCCAAGGGCGGTGCGCACGTCGCCGCCCGACATGCGGGCGATGTAGGCAAGCGCGCCATCTTCCAAGCGTACGTCGCTCTGACCATAACCGCGCTCCGGGTCGCGCAGGGCATTTTGCAGCGCACGCAGCACGTCTTCCGTCTGAAGAGGCTCAAATTGAAACACGCGGCACCGGCTCACAATGGCCGGGGTCATGCTGACCATGGGATTTTCCGTCGTGGAACCGATGAAACGTATGAGACCGCTTTCAATAGCAGGAAGAATGCTGTCGCTCTGTGCTTTGGACCAGCGGTGGCACTCGTCCAGAAGCAGGTAGGTGGCACGGCCATAGCGCAGGCGGCGCTCCTGCGCCTCCTTGAGCACCTGGCGCACATCCGCCACGCCGCTGGTCACAGCGTTGAGCTTTTCAAATGCGCTGCCCGTCATGCGGGCGATAATGGACGCCAGCGTGGTTTTTCCGCAGCCGGGCGGGCCCCAGAAGATGCTGCTTTGCAGCCGGTCGGCCTCGATGGCGCGGCGAAGCAGCCGGCCCGGCCCCAAAATCCGCTCCTGTCCCACAAATTCATCAAGCGTGCGGGGCCGCATGCGCTCGGCCAGGGGCGGCAGGGAGGCGCTTGTCTCCAGGCCGCTGAAAAGGATTTGCTGTTCAAAATCGTTCATACAATCAAAGGCGGCACGGACTGGCCTTGCCGCACGGGTCGTTGGTTCAGGCAAACACTACACACTATACACTTTTTCTTCAAAAAATGCAACGCGCGGCTTACTCCTTAAGCCACGCGGCATAGCGCTCTGGCGGGTAGATGGTGCGGATCATATGCACCATAAAATCAAATTCTTCTTTGGTGTAGAAGGAGGCGTAGCGCTGATAGAGCACGCGCAGGGCGTTGAGGCTGCACACGCGCAGGCTGTAGTCATTGAGCTTTATGAAGTTAGCAGAGAAGGGGGTCAGTTTGTCAAAGATTACGCCCATCAGGTCATCGGTGATGGCAGCGATCTGCCCCATGCCTAGCCGACGGGTATGATAATTGTCTGTAATGACAGTCAGACTGCCGCTGGTCAGGCGGTTGAGCTGCACCAAAAGGAAGCTTTCCAGCTCGTCACGCAGGCTTTCCAGGGTTTGACGGTAGGGCGCATAGACGCGCATGCGCTCTGCCACGTCGGAAGCCAGATGGTTGGCGCTCAAAAAAAGCGTCCCAAGCCACGGCCTGAGCACGCGCTCCACATCTGCCACCCCAACGGGAATCGCCATCGCCGCCTGATACCTCCCGTCCGCGCAAGCTGATGCCAACCCAATTCTGCAACATATTTCTACATTCTCTTCATCAAGTCCTTGTTTTTGAGCACGGAAAAAATAACGGAAGGAAATCTTTTCTTTAAAAAATATATTATTATTCAATTAATGCTGTATATATATACAGTTTTGAGTTGTCAAGCGCCATGTTTTGTGGAGGTGGCAGATGTCTTCCACCATGGGTAGGAAAGAAGGTTTTCAACATCTCTTCTCCTATGCAAAAGTGCGAAGCGAAGGGATACTTGTCAAATGTGTCCGCATCTGCTATGATAATGCACGAAATGTGGAATGGCGCGTGTGGTTTTCCACAAAAGCGTTTTCCACATTCTTTGCATCTTTGGAAGTAACCATGTGGATAACAGACCAAAGCAAACTTTGTATAATATACACGAATGGAAGGTTGAATGCGCCGTGATGAAGGCTGAGGAGCTGTGGGGAAGTGCCTGCAAAATTTTGCAGGAGGAGATGACCCGCATCAGTTACAGCACCTGGATCGAAACGGCTCTTAAGCCCTGCGCGCTGGTGGGGGATACGGTGCTGCTGGAGTGTGTAAGCCCAGTAGTGCAGCAGATGGGCACGAGCCGGTACATGGGCCAGATTCAAAAGGCGGTCAGTACGGCGGCGGGCCGCGCCCTGACGGTGGAGGTATATGGCCACGAGGAGCTTAAGGACCGGCTCAAGGCGTTGGAGGCTCGTTCGTCAGGTGATACGCTGGCGCTGCTCAACCCCAAATATACCTTTGACACCTTTGTAGTTGGCTCCAGCAACCGCTTTGCGCATGCGGTGTCTCTTGCGGTGGCGGAGGTGCCTGCCAAGGCGTATAACCCGTTGTTTATTTACGGCGGCGTGGGCTTGGGCAAGACGCACCTGATGCACGCCATCGGACATTACGCACATGAGCTGTATCCCGATATGCGCATATTATACATCACCAGCGAGGACTTTACCAACCAGCTGGTCAGCGCCATGCAGACCAATCAGAACCAGCAGTTCCGCGAACGCTTCCGCAACGTGGATATCCTCATGGTGGACGATATTCAGTTCATTGCGGGCAAGCATGGTACGGAAGAGGAGTTCTTCCACACCTTCAACCACCTGCGTGAGGCCGGCAAGCAGATCGTGATGACCTCCGATAAGCCGCCTAAGGAGATTCAGAAGCTGGAAGAGCGCCTGTGCAGCCGCTTTGAGGGAGGACTCGTGGCCGATATCCAGCGGCCCGACTTCGAAACACGGCTGGCGATTCTGCGCAAGAAGGCGGAGTTTGAGCACCTCAACATCAGCGACGACATTCTGGCGTTGATCGCCGAGAAGATCGACACCAACGTGCGTGAGCTGGAGGGCAGCGTGACCCGGCTGACAGCCTATTCCAGCTTGACCCGTCGTCCCATCGACATGCAGTTGGCGCGCGAGGCGCTGCGCGAGCTGTTCAAGCACTCCGAAACGCGCGTGATCACCTGCGACAGCATTCAGGATGCCGTCGCCAACTATTACGGCTTGAGCGTAGAGGACCTCAAAAGCCCTAAGCGCAACCATGAGATCACTGTGCCCCGGCAGATTGCCATGTACCTGGCGCGCGAGATGATGGGCCTGAGCCTGACCCGCATCGGCGATGCCTTCGGTGGCCGGCATTACACAACGGTGATGTCCTCCATCAGCAAAGTGGAGGACTCCATCAAGCAGTCGCCCAGCCTGGTGAGCCTCCTGGATGATATCCGCCGCATGATCAAAAACCCCGCCTGATGCAACGGGAGCGGCCGGAAAAGAAAATTTCGGGAAACCGCTTTGCAAACGCGCGGATTCATGCTATAATTGAGCCGCTGTCCAGCTTAGGTTATATGGTTCAGGTTCCTTTCCTTCGAGTTTGTTCGAAAGCACGGAAACCACGCCAGGGACTCAAAGCAGATTCGAGACAGAACAAACCAAAAAGTGGAGGGAATCCAACCATGTTCGAAGACAAGACTTTGGTATGCCGTGACTGTGGCAAGGAATTTGTGTTCAGCGCTTCTGAGCAGCAGTTCTTTGCGGACAAGGGCTTCCAGAACGACCCCACCCGTTGCCATGAGTGCCGCGCTGCCCGCCGCAACCGCGAGAATCCCGGTCGCGCCGAGCGCCAGTACTTTGAGGTGATCTGCGACGGCTGTGGCGCCACCACCCAGGTGCCTTTCCAGCCCAAGGGCGACCGCCCCGTGTACTGCCGCGAGTGCTTCGAGCGCAACCGCAACAACCAGTACTGAGATTGAAAAAGCGCCTCCGCTTCGGCGGGGGCGCTCAGACCGCTGACAAAGGGGCTGCTTTCAACCGAAAGCAGCCCCTTTGTCAGCAGTCTGCTTGCTGGCGGCGAACAGCATAAAATGCTGTTCGCCGCTAGCAAGTGCAAAAATGTATTATTTTACTTTATAGGAGTAAATAAAAATGACTATTGCAGAAATAATGAATAACAAATCATTAAAACGTTTAGAAAAGAGAAATTGCCTTGCTGAAGCAATTATCAATCGGGAATTTAATTTTCCAGTGGTTTTAGAGGCTTGTGAATCTTTGCCTGAGAAAAATATTTCACTTTTACTCGAAGCCATTGAAGAAGTAAGTCGCTCCAAAGCGTTTACTTTAGAAGCAGATTATTTGGATTTGGCAGAAAAATATATTTTATCTTCTGTAATTCCTGCAAAAGGGAAGCTTCCAGAATTGTAGGGAATCTTGCAAATAAATTTCCAACTAAACTGGATAAAGCTAGATAAGGTAAGATAAGTTGCGCAAAATGAAAGGAGGGAAAAAGAGACATAGTTTGCGAACTCTGGTAGAATGAAGTTGCGACACACCATTCTAAAAGGAGACTGCAAACCATGTCTGAGAAAATT
>JAEYCB010000030.1 GCA_023404345.1 Bacillota bacterium | reverse complement strand
GCATATCTGTGCACAGCATTTCTATCGCCTGACGCTGCTCCGCTTCTTTCTTTAGCATCTTCATCACCTGTCCTTAGTATAACAAAAAAGGATGCATGATGCGACCTTTTTTGACAGGCTGAAGCGGCATGGTATATACCATGCCGCTTTTGCGTTCTAAAAACGGACGTGCCGTGGGACTATTTACCCGGCACGTCCGCTAGCATCAGGGAAGTAGCAGACTGGTCAATTCCGACATGGTGCCTACACGAAGATCCGCCTGCAGAGCAGGATAGAAGCCATCGGGATCAAACAACACACCGCGCATGCCCGCGTTGTGCCCCGCTTCGATGTCGATGTCGCGATCGCCAACCATAGCTGCTTCAGACGGGTCGATAGCGTTTCGGGTTAGAAGACAGCGGAGTGCGTCCGGGGCTGGCTTATGGGGAAAGCCGTCCTCACTGGTTACGCCATCGGAAAACAGGGACCACAGGCCGTCCTGCTCAAGCTGCTCCACGGCGCGACGGTCGCGGTGCGTGTAGAGGTAGTGGCGAACGCCCGCCGCCCGAAGCGTCCGCAGGCATTCGCCAAGACCGGCATAGGGAACAAAACCGCTTTCCTGCGCGTGATAGCGGGAAAACACCTTCATCACGCAGGCAACGTCCAACCCGGCCATCCCGGCGCAGTGCTGCGCCGCAGAAAATACCGATACCTTTAGTAGGGAAAGCGCCTCACGGGGCGTTACCAGTGCGGGGCATCCCAATTCATCCAGCGTGCGCAGAAAAGCACGGGTTACGTTGGGATAGGAATCATAGAGCGTTCCGTCAAAATCCCAAAACAGATGGCGGATGGGCTTCATTCGGCGTTCCTTTCATCGGCCTTGTCGGCTTCTTTTGTGTCCGCTTTGTCAGGCTCGCCTTCATCAGGCGCTTCCGGCGCTACCTTGCTGACCAGCGCCTTTTCCACCCGGTGGTCCACAATGCTTTCCACCTGAATATGCAGGCCGTGCATGGTTACTTCCGGTGTGCTGCCGTCTTCGGGAATGCTGTCAAAGGAGCTGAATACCATCCCGCCCAAAGTGTCGTATTCTTCGTCCAGAGGCAGATCCACCTCCAGCGCTTCGGCCAAGGTTTCCAGATCTACTGTGCCGGTCACACGCCAAAGATTGTCGTTCAGCTTTTCGATTTCAGCATCCTCACTGGGGTCAAACTCGTCGTAGATGTTGCCTACGATCTCCTCCAGAAGGTCCTCCATGGTTACGATACCGCTCATTCCGCCATATTCGTCCACCACGATGGCCAGATGCGTCTTTTGCTTTTGCATGTTGCTAAACAGCGTATCGGCCGGCACGGTTTCGGGCACCAGGTAGGGGCGGCGCAGCAGTTCACGCAGAGGCTTGGGCGTATCCAGCTGGGCATTGAGCAGAAAATCCCGTGTGTTGAGCACACCCACAATGTCATCTATATCGCTGTCGTATACCGGAAAACGGCTTAAGCCACTTTCGCGGATGGTACGGAGAATCTCATCATGGCTTTCATCCACATGCAGGGCTACCACATCCATGCGGTGCACCATCACATCGGCTGCGGTGGTGTTGTTGAACTCAAAAATATTTTCAATCATGTTGCGCTCATCCTGCTCGATGGCGCCGTTTTCGCTGCCGATGTCCACCATCATGCGGATTTCTTCTTCGGTTACTTCCTCGGAGGAATCGTTGGGATTGATGCGCAGAAGACGCAGTACACCGTTGGTGGAAACGGTCAGCAACCACACCAGGGGCATGAAAAATTTAGACATGCCACGGATGACCGGGCAGGCGATGCGGGCGATACGCTCTGGATCTTTCAGGGCGATGCGCTTGGGCACCAGTTCACCCAACACGATCATGAAATAGCTCAAAATGAGCGTGATCAATACCACACATACAGTATGCAAAACAGCAGAGGGGAGCAGGGTAAAACCCGCCCTCGTCAGTGCGCCTGCAAGCACCGATGCAAAGTTATCCGCTGCAAAGGCGCTGGCCAGAAAACCGCTGAGCGTGATGCATACCTGAATGGTAGACAAAAACCGTGTGGGCGATTCAATCATACGCAACATAAGGGCGGCTTTTTTATCGCCGTCCTCAGCCTGCTTGCGGACTTTGTTTTCGTTGAGTGATACCACCGCCGTTTCGGTGGAAGCAAAGAAAGCGTTGATCAGAATCAAGAGAAGCTGAAACAGAAGCTGACTGCCTATGGGGTCGTCCAAGAGAATACCTCCTTGCGGAATTGCGACTCAGCCGCATAATACAGCATTATAGCATAAAACCACGGAGTATGCATCCATTTATTGTGAAAAAAACGTAAAATCCCGCGCCGGTAAGGCGCGGGTCTGGCGCAGCGACGCCGGAAACTACATGCGGGAATTGTTTTCCATTTGCTTGCGGAATTCCTTGATCCTTTTGTTCAGCGTCAGGAAAGAGACAAGATCCAGCACGCCCTCCACCAGCAGAGAGGCGCCAACGAACTGAGTGAGTACAGACGCGATAAACACGGGACGGGTGATGGAAAGAGCACCCAGCACAAACGACAGCAGTGCTGCGGCCAGCGCGCACCACCACAGCCGATCGCCAATGCGCTTGAGATCAGCCGCCATTTGCACCTTTCCGAAGCCACCTACCAGCAGCGCCACACCCCACACAAAGGGCAGAATTTCGGCAAGGAAAAGGGGATTGAACAGCAGCAGCAGCGCAAAGCATGTGGCCACCAGGCCCGCGGCCAGTTGCAGACCCATGACACCATCCAGGATGCTACCGCGAACATAGGAGACGATGGAGCGCACGCCCACAACGAACAGCAGCACCGCCAGTGCCACATTGGCAATGCTAAGCGCGAGGTTGGGCAGCAACAGAAGGAGAAGGCCGCATACCAGGTAGAAGAGAATCGCGGTCCAGTAAGAAGAATTGCGGTTAAAATCACGAGTGAAGATTGTCATGGTGGTTAAACGCTTCCTTTCTATGTTTTTTATCCTTTGGAATTTGGACAACAGGGCATGCCTTACTTCTTAAAGAAGGCAAAGATCGTTTCGATCACCCGGGCACAGTCTGCCTCGGTCAGCTCGTAGAACATGGGCAGGCGCAGCAGACGCTCGCTCAGGGCGGTGGTATAACGGTCTTCCCCGGCAAAGCGTCCATATTTGAGGCCTGCTGTGGCTGAATGCAGCGGGATGTAGTGGAACACAGCGCAGATATCATGCTCTGCCAGGAAGGCGATCAGGTTGGAGCGCTCCTCAAGGCTGCGCAACTTAATGTAGTACATATGTGCATTGTGCACACAATCAGCCGGCACCTTCATGCGTTCCAGATAGCCGCTTTGTTCCAGCGGCTCCAGTCCGGCATGATATTGCTCCCAGCGGGCCATGCGCGCCGCGGCGATAGCCGTGTGCTGTTCCAGCTGGGCCAGCAGGTAAGCAGCGTTGAGTTCGCTGGGCAGGAAGGAAGAGCCAATATCTACCCAAGTGTATTTATCGACCTGTCCCCGATAGAAGCGGCTGCGGTCCGTACCCTTTTCGCGGATGATTTCGGCACGTTCCACCATGTGAGAATCATTGAGGATGACCGCGCCTCCCTCGCCCATGGAGTAGTTCTTGGTCTCATGGAAGCTAAAACAGCCCACATCGCTCATGGAGCCGGCAGGGCGGCCTTTATAGAGAGAGCCCACAGCCTGTGCGGCATCCTCCACCACAGCCAGGCCATGCTCGCGCGCGATGGCGCCCAGCGCGTCCATGTCGCAGCAAACGCCCGCGTAGTGTACCGGCGCGATAGCCCGCGTGCGGGGCGTGATCGCCGCACGCACGCATTCTGGGTCCAGATTCATGGTATCAGGCTGCACATCCGCAAAAACAATCTTTGCGCCGCGCAGGGCAAAGGCGTTAGCAGTGCTCACAAAGGTGAAGGACGGCATGATCACCTCATCCCCTGGCTTGATATCCAGCAATATGGCTGCCATTTCCAGTGCAGAGGTGCCGGAGGTGGTCAGAAGGGCCTTGGGTGCGCCGGTCATGGCCTCCAGCGCTTCGTTGCAACGGCGGGTAAAGGGCCCGTCGCCGCAAATTTTGCGGTTTTGAATCACCTGAGCCACGTAATCGGAACACTGGGGTACATATGGGGGAATGTTAAAGGGCAACAACGGTACCGCCTCCCCTGAAAAGTCAGTTTACAAAAACTATTATAACACGGCTGGCGCATTCTGTCATTGGGGATTTGCCGCAATATCGCTTAAACCGTCCAAAAACAGCGAAACGATGTCGATGTCGCTGGTCTGGTACAGCATGCGGTTGCCTACTACGTCCTCCACCTCGTTGACCACAGGACGGCCACGGTCGACCATCAAATCTACACCTGCAAATGTGAGCGGTGCGCCTGCGAGGGCAAAGCGATCAATGACCGCCTGGGCCAGCATGTGTTCCTGTGGAGAAAGCGTATGCAGGTCAACATGGCCGCCGCGTTTGAAGTTGCTCACCACCCCCTGCGCTGCCGTGCGCATCACTCCGGCTACGATGCGCCCATGGACTACATACACCCGCAAATCCTGACCGGCTCCATCCACCACAGCCTGTTGCAGGGCTGGCTGTGGCAAAATGGCAGCGGCAGCTTCACACCACTCTCGCTCGTTGTGCACAAGCGTGACGCGGTCGCCACCGTGGCTGCACGCAGGCTTGAGAATGACGGGAAAACGCGTGCCCGGAGGCGGAGCACAGCAGCCTGCGGGCAAAAAGACGGTCTCCGGCATGGGCAGGCCGCTTAAAAACTGATGCGTGACCCGCTTGTCGTTGCAGATGGCGCATACGCGGGCACTGTTGAACACCGGTATGCCCATCTGTTCAAAGTGAAAGCTGATCAGGCTGCTGCGCTGGCGTGAAAGCACAGCACGCGGACGGGCGGCCACGCCATCCCGCAGACAAATGGGAGTGCCGGAAGGGTCCATACCCAGCGTCAGCTCGCGGGTGGTTACGGGCACGATGTCGAACCCGCGTGCCTGACCCCGGTCGCGCATCAGTTCGGCAAAACCCACATTCAGCGCCAGATCGGCCTCGTCGTACAATAACCACAGCGTGTCCATTCAGCCCTCCAGCCTGTGGGCGATATGCCGCATAATCTCCACGGCCATGTTCACGCCCGTACATTGCAGGGTGGTTTTGAAATGGGCGTTGGAATTGACCTCACACAGAAGCGGCCCCTCCCGGCCGAAGAGTACGTCCACACCTGCGAAGTCCAGTCCCAGAAGCTCCGTGGCACGCACAGCCAGCTCCGTCTCTGCGCGGGTAGGAGAGTAGGGGGCCATGGTGCCGCCGCGGGTTAGGTTGCTGCGGAAATCCCCATCGGTGCTCTGGCGCAGCATGCAGGCTACCACGCGCCCACCTACTACGTTGATGCGCGCATCGCGGCCATAGCTTTCATGGATCAATTCCTGAAACAGAAGCGGCGTGCCCGCCAGCGACTGCACCTTTTGGCACAGCGCGTCCACGTCGTGAAACAGGTATACCTGCTGCCCGAAGGAGCCGAAGCATTCCTTGAGCACCACGGGAAAGCCCAGTGCGCGAGCTGCCTCCGCGGCAAAACCCGTTTGCGTATAGCCCACGTTGGCAAAGGTTTTGGGCGCAAGAATGGTGCGCGGCATGGGGATACCCGCGCGCTTGAGCCTGAGCCAGGTCAACGCCTTATCGTCGCAGGCGAGAATGGCATCAGCACTATTGAATACACGCATGCCCAGCTGCTCCAGCTGCAGGGCCAGCTGTACATCCTTGTCCCAGAAAAGTACGAAGTCAAACGCACGGGGCGCAAAAGCGCCGGTGGCCACCTCGCAGCACAACTCGGCATTGGTGCGCACATCCAGCTCCATGCCTTCGCCGTGGGCGGCGGAAAGCAGCGTATGATAAATATCGTCAAACTTGGTGGTACGCAAAAAGGCGTTGACTACCATGAGTCCATGCAGCACAGCAGGTTTCCCTCCTTTATAATTTCCCGCGGGTGAAAAACATTGCGCGCAGCCCCTCCACAGCCTCAGCCAGGGCGGCTAACACATCGTTGAAACGTTCGCCGGGACTGTCCTCCATCAACAGCGCGCTGTTGATTTCCAGCTGCATTGCCGTCGCGCCTGCCTGAGCCGCCGTCGCGGCCACCGTGTGCGCCGTCGCAGCTGCAAAGGGATCGTCCAGCGTGACGGGAGAAAGCCCCCGCTGAACAAACGCATCGCGCACCACTACTGGCGCGTCCGCAAAGGCGCGCAGATGCCGTCCCCGGCCCGTGCCAATGCACAGGGCCATAGAGCGGTCGGGCCGGAGCTGGTGCAGATCCAGCACACAGCGCAGCCCTTCTTCCTGGATCAGGCGGCACACCTCGTCACGATAAGGACTTGTGAAATCGTGATTGGCGTCGTCCATGAGGTGGCGTGATTTGTAGATACACGGTACACCATAGCGCCGGTTGAGCATAAGGCAGAGCATACCGGTATAACGTTCGGCGGCTTTGAGGCGGCCTGAGCGCGTTTGCAGCACCGCATGCGGCGCACTGAGCAGCACAGGTCCCTGTCCCGCAAGCACCACAAATGACTGCGGATGTGTGCCGTCCGAAAAATAGCGCAGGGCCTCCAGGGCCTCGCGGTCCATGCCTACGCCTCCTTTTTGTCTGAATGGATGAAACGCCGTTAGTCTAGCATGGGGCAGGGCGGTTGTCAATTCCGCTGGAAAGGTTGTAAAGCGATATGCATGAGATTATAATAGTGCTGTTACCCATCTTGCACTGGATCTTATGGAGGCGCAGCATGCAAAGCAGAGACAACGAATTGGGCACAAAGCCGGTTGGCAGGCTTTTGTTCAGCCTGGCACTTCCGGCCATCACCGCGCAGGTGGTGAACGTGCTGTACAACATGGTGGACCGTATGTATATCGGCCATATCCCGGTGGTGGGGGCTACCGCGCTGACGGGCGTTGGCGTGACCATGCCGGTGATTCTGCTGGTGAGCGCCTTTGCGACGCTGGCCAGCATGGGCGGCGCGCCCCGCGCTTCCATTATGATGGGCAAGGGCCGCAGGGAGGATGCGGAGCGCATCCTTGGCAACTGTACCATGGCCCTGGTGGTGATGGCCCTGGTGCTGACGGCAGCGATCCTGATCTTTGGCCGAGAGGCGTTACTGATTTTTGGCGCTGATCAGGAAACCATCGGCTATGCGTGGGACTATCTGGCCATTTATGCGTTGGGCACCATTGCCGTACAGGTGGCGCTGGGCCTGAACGCCTTCATTACCGCGCAGGGCTTTTCGCGCATCAGCATGCTTACGGTACTCATTGGCGCAGTGCTCAACATCATTCTGGACCCGGTTTTCATCTTTGCGCTGAACATGGGCGTGCGTGGCGCCGCGCTGGCTACCATTCTGTCTCAGGCGGTATCAGCGGTGTGGGTGGTGCATTTCCTCACTGGAAAAAAGACGCATCTGCGTATTCGTGCGCCCTACCTGCGCATTTCCGCCAAGGTCTATCTGCCCTGTGTGGCGTTGGGACTGTCGCCGTTCATCATGCAGTTTACCGAAAGTGTACTGTATGTATGTTTCAATTCCTCGCTGCTGCGCTACGGCGGCAACCTGGCCGTGGGCGCCATGACCATATTGAGCAGCGTGATGCAATTCTCGCTCCTGCCGCTTCAGGGCCTTACGCAGGGAGCGCAGCCCATTGTCAGCTTTAACTATGGCGCGGGCAACAAGGACCGCGTGCGCACGTGCTTTCGCATGCTGATCATAGCATGTACAGCGTATTCGGCGGGATTGTGGGCACTTGCCATGCTGGCGCCCCAGCTGTTTGCCGCTATCTTCACTACCGATCCCGCCCTGAGGGATATGACGGTACATGCCCTGCGCATCTACATGGGTGCTACCGGGCTGTTTGGCATTCAGGTAGGCTGCCAGCAGACCTTTGTGGCTATGGGCAACGCCAAAACGTCGGTTTTCTTGGCGCTCTTGCGCAAGGTGTTTTTGCTGATTCCGCTCATCTTCATTCTGCCCTGCTTTTTGCCCAACAAGGTGGACGCAGTGTTTTTGGCGGAACCGATTTCGGACTTCATCGCCGTATGCGTGACGGGTACGATGTTCTATCGCTCCTTCTCGCGCTATTTGAAGGAAACGCCCCAAAGCGCCTGAGAAGGGATGTTAGAGTATGGCCTGCCACGCGGATGTGAGGCGGTCCAGGCTCCAGGCGGCATTGGCCGCACTGGTAGAGGGAAGCGCTATGACCGGCAGGCCGCAGGCTGCGTCCAGATAGCGCAGGTAAAGTTCATAGGCACGCTGTCCGTTGCAAAAGACGCGTTCCACCCCGCTGTGCGATAGGAGGGTGGGCACGTCGTTTGGCACAGCGCGGCGGATGCTGGCATCGCTGCTGCCGGAGATATCGCAGGCGGCCAGCACGTCCCACAGGGCTATGCCGTACGCGAGTACAAATGTGCGGCGGCCTTCCGTGTCCGGCGGGACAGGCTGACGGTAAAGGCGTTCCAGCACGCGCCAGAAACGGTTTTGCGGATGGCCGTAATAGAACCCGATTTCCCGCGACCGCACCGAGGGAAACGATCCCAGAACCAGTACACGAGAATGCACATCCCATACGGGAGCGAAGGGATGAATGGCATGCTCAGGCGCCTTACCCATGAAAAAACACCGCCTTTTTCAAAATAGTGGTTTATTCCCCGCAACGTGCGGGTATCATATTACTGGAAACACCCAAGCAAAGGAGGCTTATCAAATGTCCGTGACCAAACTGACCGCTCAAAGCTTCGACCAGGAGGTTCTTCATAGCGACAAACCCGTGCTGGTGGATTTTTACGCAGACTGGTGCGGTCCATGCAAAATGCTTTCGCCAGTGGTGGACGAAATCGCCGGGGAAAGCGACGCTTATCGCGTGTGCAAAATCAACGTGGACGACGCGCCGGAAATCGCTGCGCGCTATCGTGTGATGAGCATTCCGACGCTGATCGTATTCCGCAGCGGCGACGCTGCGGCCCGCACTGTAGGTGTGCAGAGCAAGCAGACCATCCTGAATATGCTGAAATAGTATAACGAAAAAACCGCGCGGCTGGAACCCCTTCCGTTCCTGCCGCGCGGTTTTTTTGTGGTTGCGCGTTTTCTTACTCGTGCCCCTGCTTCATTTCTGCCAGACACTTGTCGCACACCAGCTTGCCCTTAAAGAGCGTAACATTGCGTGCGTCGTTGCAGAAAATGCAGCCGGGCTGGTATTTCTTGAGGATGATTTCGTCGCCTTCGGTAAAAATTTCAAGGGTATCCTTGATGGCGATGCCCATGGTTTTTCTAAGCTCGATCGGGATCACAATGCGACCCAGGTTATCCAATTTACGCACCACACCGGTCGATTTCATGCTCCAAGCCCTCCACTTCTCAAAAAGCAGACAAATTTCCATGTAGGACCAAATCCCACTGGATAACATAAAAATACAACCCAGTGAATAATCTGTCAATGGTCCATTTGGCACCAGAATGAACCATATACATAAAATCAGGTGTAAAATAAAAAATATTTCAAAATTTACACATTAAAATTAGTGTGTATTAATATAAGGGTGGTGGGGTGTTATGGCGCTTCAATGGCTATGGATTGCGATGATGGGAGGATCGTTGCTATATGCGATATTATATGGACGTGGGCCGGAAATGCTGGCAGCGGCGCTGGGTGCGACAGGGGATGCCATCAGCCTGACGCTTACGTTGGGTGCCGGATATCTGCTTTTCTGCGGCTGGATGAGCGTGCTGAGGGCACTGCGTGCCCCTGAGAAGCTGGAAAAGATTCTGCATCCCACATTGCGGCTGCTCATGCCCAATGTGCATGAAAGGGTGGCGCGGCAGGCGGTGTGCATGAACCTGTCGATGAATATGCTGGGGCTGGGAAACGCCGCTACGCCACAGGGTATGGAAGCCATGCGCCTGATGGAGGAAGAACGCAGAAAAAGGCCTGAGGTAGAACATGATATGTATATGCTGCTGATTCTCAACGCCACCAGCATCCAGCTGCTTCCCACGACAGTACTGGCCCTGCGTGTGGCGGCGGGATCTGCGGATTCGGGTGCAGTGGTGTTGCCCAGCATGCTGTGCACGGCGGTATCCACTGCCGTGGGCGCGGCACTGGCGGTGCTCTGCCGCCGCCGGAGGGTACGGCATGCTTAGCGGGCTGATTGTGCCGGTGGCGTTGCTGATAACGTTGCTTGCCGCGGCGTATCGACGGCTGCCAGCCTATGATCTGTTTGTAGATGGGGCGCGCGAGGGAATGGAGGTAGCGGTGCGCGTGCTGCCCAACCTGGCGGCCATGCTGGTGGCAGTAGGGTTGATGCAGGCTTCCGGGCTGATGGATGCGATGTGTTCCCTGGCGGCGCCGGTTTTTGAATGGGTGGGGCTTCCTAGCGAGGTGGCGCCACTGGTGTTGCTCAGGCCCATGAGCGGGTCGGCTTCCCTGGCCATGGTAGAAAAACTGCTGGGACATTATGGCGCGGACAGCCGCATCGGTCTGATTGCCAGCACCGTGATGGGCTCCAGCGAAACCATCTTTTATACCATGTGCGTGTACATGAGTGCCGTGGACCGCAAGGCCACTGGCTACGCAGTGCCCTGCTCGCTGCTGGGTGCGCTGGCGGGCACGGTGCTTGCGGGTGCGCTTTTCCGTTGACAAGCGCGAAAAATGGGGTATAATAAGGGCGGTAAGCACATACAGGCGATGAGCGGGAGAGTACCGCCCCACGTCCAGCCAAAGAGAGCCGCAGAGGGTGAAAAGCGGCGCGGGCGCGGCGGGAACATGGCCCGGGAGCTTCTCCGTTCGATAAGTAGGGCGGGGCGGTCGGCACCGTTACAGGCCTGCGATCATCAAGGATCGTAAGCGATAAACCAAGGGTGGTACCGCGGGTCAAGCCCGCCCCTTTTCTGATGGGGCGCGGCTTTTTTGATTCATCGAGGAGGGGGAAGCACACATGCCCAATAAGGAGACCTTCTATATCACGACGCCCATCTACTATCCCAGCGACAATCTGCATATCGGCCATGCATATACTACTGTCGCGGCTGATACGATGGCGCGCTTCAAAAAGCAGGAAGGGTACGACACCTTCTTTCTGACCGGGACCGACGAACACGGCCAGAAAATTGAACGCAAGGCCCAGGCCAAGGGTGTCACCCCCCAGGCATATGTGGATGAGATTGTGAGCGGCATCAAGGTGCTGTGGAAGCTGATGGACGTCGATTACGACGATTTCATTCGCACCTCCGACGAGCGGCATGTCAAGGCTGTTCAGAAGATTTTCCGCAAGCTTTACGATCAAGGAGATATTTACAAGGGCAGCTATGAGGGATGGTACTGCACCCCCTGCGAGAGCTTCTTTACCGAAATGCAGCTCAAGGACGGCTGCTGCCCGGACTGCGGCCGCCCCGTGGAAAAGACCAACGAGGAAGCCTATTTCTTTAAATTGGGCAAGTATCAGCAATGGATGATCGATTACATCGAGGAGCATCCGGACTTCATCCAGCCCGTCAGCCGCAAAAACGAAATGCTCAACAACTTCCTCAGGCCCGGCCTGCAAGACCTGTGTGTCAGCCGTACCTCCATCAAATGGGGCGTGCCGGTGGATTTTGACGAAAAGCACACCGTCTACGTGTGGCTGGACGCGCTGACCAATTACATCACCGCCTTGGGCTATGAGAGTGCCGACGACAGCCTGTATCAGAAATACTGGCCCGCCGACATCCACCTGATCGGCAAGGAGATCATCCGTTTCCACACCATCATCTGGCCTATCATCCTGCATGCGTTGGGCCTGCCTCTTCCCAAGCAGGTGTTCGGCCATGGATGGCTGGTGCTGGACGGCATGAAGATGTCCAAGTCCCTGGGCAACGTGGTGGACCCTGTGGTGCTGTGCAACCGTTACGGCAGCGATGCTATCCGCTATTTCCTCATGCGCGAGATGCCCTTCGGCAGTGACGGCCAGTTCAGCTATGAGGCCCTGCTTACACGCATCAATGCCGACCTTGCCAATGATCTGGGTAATCTGGTTAGCCGCACGGTGGCCATGGTGGAGAAATACTTTGACGGTGTGGTGCCTGCCCATGGCGAATGGAACGACACCGACCGGCTGCTGATCGCCCTGGCGGAGGGAACGCCCGAGCGCGTGAGCAAGCACATGGATGAACTGCAATTCTCTGTGGCTTTGCAGGATATCTGGCAGCTCATCGGCGAGTGCAACCGCTACATCGACCAGAACATGCCCTGGGTACTAGCCAAGAGCGAGGAGGGCAAAGAACGGCTGAAAACCGTGATGTACGTGCTGTGCGAGTGCATCCGCATTGTGGCCATCCTCATCGCGCCCACCATGCCGCGCACGCCCGCGCGCATCTTTGAGCAACTGGGCGTGAGCGACCCGGCGCTGTGCGGGTTTGAGACCGCGGCCCATTTTGGCCTCTTGCCCGCAGGCGGCAAGGTGCAAAAGGGAGAGGCGCTGTTCCCGCGTATCGACATCAAAAAAGAACTGGCTGACATCGTGCCCACGCCCGTTCAGGAGCCCAAGCCGGAAAAGCAGCCTGCGCCCAAGGCTGAAAAGACCCCTGCGCAGGACGACGGCCTGATTACCATTGATGACTTTGCCCGCGTCAGGCTGCGCGCGGCGCGCGTTACGGCTGCCGAAAAGGTGGAAGGTGCAGACAAGCTGCTCAAACTGACCCTGAGCCTGGGGCCGGACGAACCGGAGCGCACCGTGGTCAGCGGCATCGCCAAGTTCTATACGCCAGAGGAAATGGTGGGCAAGCAGGTGGTTGTGGTTGCTAACCTCAGGCCTGCCAAGCTGCGGGGCATCCGCAGCGAGGGCATGATTCTCTGCGCCTCTGATGCGCAGGACAAAACGCTGAAGCTGATTACCGTTGAACCCGGCGTAGAGGATGGAGCGGATATCCGATGAACCTGTTTGATTCGCATTGTCATCTGGAAAACGAGGGATTTCAAAACGATCTTCCGCAGGTGATGCAGCGCATGGCGCAGGCTGGCGTCACGCGCTGCATCCTGGCAGGCAGCGACATGGATACCAGCCGCCGCATTGTTGCGCTTGCCAAAAAGCATGAGGGTGTATACGGCGCAGTGGGCGTGCATCCGCATGAAGCAAAGACCTGGACGGAGGACACAGAAGCCGAACTGGAGCGGATGCTGGCACAGCCCCGGGTGGTGGCCGTGGGCGAAATTGGCCTGGATTATTTCTACGACCTCTCACCCCGCGACAAGCAGCGGGAGGTGCTCATCCGTCAGCTGGACCTGGCCCGGCGGATGGGCGTACCGGTGGTGTTCCACGTGCGGGACGCGCATGGAGACATGCTGGAGGTACTCAGGCAACGCCGTGGAGAGCTTCCTACGGGCGTTCTTCACTGCTACAGCGGCAGCGTGGAAAGCGCTAAGGAATATCTTGATCTAGGCTTCCATCTTTCCTTTGCGGGACCGGTTACCTTCAAAAACGCGCATAAGCTTCAGGAGGCCGCGCGCATGTGCCCGGCGGACCGCCTGCTGGTGGAAACCGATAGCCCCTATCTGGCTCCGGTGCCCATGCGCGGCAAGCGAAACGAGCCTGCCTTTGTGCATTATGTGGCCGAGGCGGTGGCGCAGCTTCGCGGCGTGAGCACGGAGGAACTGGCCGATACCGCAGCGCGCAATGCATGCCGGCTGTTTGGCATCCCGGAGGAATAAACCCGGAAAAGGGGGAAAACAACCATGCAGATCCGACCCGCCGTGAAGGCGGATCTGGAAGCCGTGCTGCGCATCTATGAGGGTGCACGGCGGTTTATGGCGCAAAGCGGCAATCCTGGCCAATGGGGCAAGCAATATCCCCCGCGGGAAACGGTTGAGGCCGATATCGCCGGGAAACGGTGCTACGTATGCGAGGAGGAGGGCCGCCTGTATGCGGCCTTCGTCCTTATTCCCGGAGAAGATCCCACCTACCGCGTGATTGACGGTGCATGGAAGAACGAGCGCCCCTATGCCACGTTGCATCGTGTGGCTTCCACGAGGGAAAAGCCCGGCATGGTGGATCTGATTGTGGATTGGGCATTCAGCCGCCATCCCAACCTGCGCGGCGATACCCATGAGCGCAACCTGCCCATGCGCCGCGCCTTTGAACGCAACGGTTTCGAACGCTGCGGCACCATCTGGGTGGAGGACGGCACGCCGCGCATCGCCTATCAGAAAGAAGGATGAATGGGGGAGTTGGCATGCTGCCAAAGCTGATTGTGATTGCAGGCACCAATGCGTCCGGCAAGAGCAGCCTGGGGGTGGAACTGGCCCTGCGCTACGGCGGCGAAATTGTTTCGGCGGATTCGAGACAGGTGTTTCGTGGGCTGGACCTGGGCAGTGGCAAAATTACGCCCGAAGAGATGCAGGGTGTCAGGCACCACCTGATTGACGTGTGCGAAGCGGGCGACTTTTTTTCCATGGCGGATTTCCAGCGCATGGCCTATGAGGCCATCGACGACATTCTGGCGCGGGGAAAACCGCCTTTTTTGGTGGGCGGCACCGGCCTGTATGTGGACTCAGTCGCGGACGGCTATGAGCTGTCAAACCGTATGCCGGATCTTGCTTATCGGGCTGAGCTGGAGAAGCTCACCACGGAGGAGCTTTACGCCATGCTGGTCAAGGCTGTTCCCGACGTGGAGGTGGAAAGGCGCAACCGAAACCGCGTGATGCGCCTTTTGGAAAAGCTGCACGATGGCGATGACGTGATCCCCGGCCGAAATCCGCGCTACGAGACGCTGCGCCTGGGGGTGACATGGGACCGCGAAACTCTGCGCCGCCGCATTGATGAGCGTTTAGACCGGCGGCTGGAGGAAGGCATGGTGGAGGAGGTACGCGGCCTTCTCGACCGGGGAGTGAGTGAGGAATTTCTGCTAAAGCTGGGATTGGAATACCGCTTTATCACCCAGTATCTGAAGGGGGAGATCGGCACGCTGGAGGAGATGCGCACGCTGCTTTCCACAGCCATCAAACAGTTTGCCAAACGACAGATGACCTGGTTCAGGCGCGATGCGTCCATCCACTGGCTGGATATGACGGCCGACCCCGTCGCCCAGGCCTGCGAGCTGATCGACACCTTTCTTGGGCAGAAAGATGCGTCTCTGTAAGGGATTTCGAGCATACGCAAAATTTTTGCCCAAAAATTCGTGAAAAGATTGTCATGTGAGCAGGAAAACAGGAAGGATATGCAGAAACAAATGAATGGGGTGCAAGTTGGACTTTCGCCAGTTTGCCCCTGACCAAAGACCATTACCGCATGGAAGGGAGAACGGAAATGCACAACTCTCAAGACCTTCAAAAGGTGCTGGAAATTCGTGACGCCATCCTCGGCGGAAACGAAAAGCGCCTCAAGGAACAGCGCGAGGCAGGCAAGCTGACCGCGCGCGAGCGTGTGGAAAAGCTCGCGGATGCCGGCAGCTTTGTGGAGCTGTTTGCGCTGGTGAGCCAAAACGAGGAAGGCGCGGGCGTCATCACCGGGTACGCAACCCTTGAGGAGCGTCCGGTGTACATCTTTGCGCAGGATTTCACCGTTCACGGCGGCGCCATGGGCAAGGCTCAGGCCGCCAAAATCCTCAAGCTCCTGGACATGGCCCTCAAGACCGGTGCGCCTGTGGTGGCGCTGCTGGACAGCGCCGGCGTGCGCATTGACGAAGGCGCGGCGGCCATGAGCGCTTACAGCGAGATTTATCAGAAGCTGGCCCGTATGAGCGGCGTGTGCCCCATCGTATCTGTGGTGTTGGGCCCCTGCATCGGTGGCGCGGCGCTGCTGACGCAGCTGGCAGATGTGTCCATCGTGGCAGAAAAGGTAGGCCAGCTGATGGTGTTCGGTCCGCAGGTGCTGGCCGCTATGAACGGCCTGGCCGTGAAGCCTGAGGAACTGGGCGGCGCGAAGGTAGCCGCCGGCATGGGAGCCTGCGCGCTGACTGCCGCCACCGAAGACGAGGCGCTTTTGAAGGCTCGTCAGGTGCTGGCTTTGCTGCCTTCCAGCAACCTTGAGGACAGCGAAATTATTGATGCGGACGATATGAGCCGCCTGATTCCGGCCGTTGATCCGTCCGATGTGGATGCTCTGGTGGCTGCGCTGATGGATGGCGGCGCTTCTATCGAGCTGTACGCCGCTTACGAGCCTGCTGTACGTGTTTTCATGGGCCGCATGGGTGGCCGCAGCGTGGGTGTGGTGGCCGCCAGCGGCAAATTGACCGCCGGGGCTCTGCAGAAGGCTGCGCGCTTTGTGCGCTTCATGGACTGCTTCGGCATCGCCGTGATCAGCCTCATCAACACCAGCGGCGTGACCGTGGACAGCGTGAGTGCTCAGGGCTGGCTGTTTAAGGCCCAGAGCCAGCTGCTCTTTGCCTATGCCGAGGCTACCGCGCCCAAGCTGGCGGTGGTGACTGGCGACGCTATCGGCCAGGCTTACGTGGCCATGGGTGGCAAGGCCAATGCCGATGTAACCTATGCTTGGCCCGGCGCAGTGATTTCTGCTCTCACTCCTGAAGCTGCCGTGGCCGTACTCTATGCTGATCAGGTCAAGGCCGATAAGGAACTGACCGTGGAAGCAGCCCGCGCCAAGTACGCTGATCAATATGCCAGCGAAGTGGCCGGAGCGATCAATGCCGCCAAGGACGGCATGGTGGACGATATCATCGAGCCGGCCAAGACCCGCGCCATGCTGATTTCCGCCCTGGAGATGCTCAGCTCCAAGCGCGATTCCAACCCGCCCAAGAAGCACGACAACCTGCCCATGTAACGCCGAAAGGAAGGGATATTCATGGAGAACTTGATCTTCGGCCTTGGCGTTATGGTGATCGGCCTTTTGGTTGTGTTTCTCGGCCTGATTATCCTGATCGTTTTCATCAAGGTGCTTTCGATGATTACCGACAGGGCCTCCGGCGAAAAGAAGCCTGAGAAGGCCAAGCCCGCAGCCCCCGTGGTGCCTGCGCCGCCTGTGGCCGCGCCCGCTCCCGCCGTGAGCGAGGGCGTAAGTGCGGAAGTGATCGCTGCCATCACCGCCGCGATTGCCGCCGTGTGGCAGGCTCCCACCGGATTTGTGGTGCGCCATATCAAGCGCGTGAATAATGCGCCCGCCTGGAACCGCGCGGGACGCGAGGAACAGACCTACAGCCGCTTCTGATTGATCTACAAAACCATCTGCATTTGTTGAAGGAGGATTCCACCCCATGCGTCAGTTCAATATCACGGTCAATGGTGTTGCTTATTCCGTAGCCGTCGAGGAAGTGGGCGCCGCGTCCGCTCCCGTGGCTCCTGTCGCTGCTCCCGCTCCTGCCCCTGTGGCTGCCCCCGTGGCTGCTCCTGCCGCCGCTCCCGCTCCCGCTGCTGCGCCTGCCGCGCCTGTAGCCGGCGGTGAAAAGGTGAACGCTCCCATGCCCGGCACCATCCTTGAGGTGCGCGTAACCGAGGGTGCTACGGTTAAGAAGGGCGACATTCTGCTGATTCTGGAAGCCATGAAGATGGAAAACGAGATTATGGCCCCCTGCGACGGCACCGTCAAGCAGGTTTTGGCTGCCAAGGGCGCTTCTGTCAACAGCGGCGATCCCCTCATCGTTGTCGGCTGAGATCATCCGCGGCCTTTTCCTAATTCTCAAAAGAAAGCGAGTTGATTTCAAACCATGAACGTGGGCGAGAGTTTGCTAAAACTTTGCCAGGATTCCGGCATTTACGCGCTGTTTAATGATCCCAAGCCACTGATCATGATTGCCATCGCGTGCGTGCTTCTCTACCTGGCCGTGGTCAAGAAATATGAGCCGCTTCTGCTGATGCCCATTGCCTTTGGTATGCTTTTGACCAACCTGCCCATCGCGGGTATGTATCATCAGGAGCTTTTTGCGGGCGGCCATACCAACTGGAGTCTGTTTGGCGGCGCGGTGTTGCTGGATTCCTCAGCACTGAGCAATGCGGCTGCCTATACCTTTACCGCTCAGGGCGCAGTCATGGATGCTTCCGGCAACATGCTGGGCCAGATTGTGGACGCTATTACCTCCGGCGGCGCGTTCAATGCCGCGGGTGCGCTGATTGCGGCTGATGGGTCCATGCTGGCCAGAAGCGCGCAGATCATCATCAGCTCCGCTGGGGCGTACCTGGCGGACGGACAGGTGTTCAGCGTTACCGGTCAGCTGCTGGCGACCGCCGGCCAGGTCATCACCCCCGGCCTGCTGGACTATCTGTACCTGGGCGTGAAGCTGGGCATCTATCCCTGCCTGATTTTCCTGGGCGTGGGCTGCATGACCGACTTCGGTCCCCTGATTGCCAATCCCAAAAGCCTGCTGCTGGGCGCTGCCGCGCAGCTGGGTATCTTCATTACCTTTATCGTTTGCTATACCCTGATGGGCTTTACCCCGCAGGAAGCCGCTTCCACCGGCATCATCGGCGGTGCGGACGGCCCCACCGCCATCTACCTTACCGGCAAGCTGGCTCCGCACCTGCTGGGCCCCATTGCGGTGGCTGCCTACAGCTACATGGCGCTGGTGCCGGTCATCCAGCCGCCCATCATGCGCGCCCTCACCACCAAGAAGGAACGCGAAATCGTGATGGAGCAGCTGCGCCCTGTGAGCAAGCGCGAGAAGATCATCTTCCCCATCGCGGTAACCATCATCGTAAGCCTGTTGCTGCCCTCCGCGGCTCCGCTGGTAGGCTGCCTGATGCTTGGCAACCTGTTCCGTGAGAGCGGCGTTGTGGACCGCCTTAACAAGACCGCCCAGAACGAGCTGATGAACATTGTGACCATCTTCCTGGGCACCACTGTGGGCGCTACCGCCACCGCTTCCACCTTCCTGCAGCCCAAAACGCTGGGCATCATCGTGGTGGGCGTGGTAGCCTTCGGCTTTGGCACCGCGGGTGGCGTGCTGCTGGCCAAGGTGATGAACAAGCTGTCTGGCGGCAAGATCAACCCGCTCATCGGTTCCGCCGGCGTATCCGCTGTGCCTATGGCTGCGCGCGTAAGCCAGGTGGAGGGCCAGAAGGCAAATCCCTCCAACTTCCTGCTCATGCACGCTATGGGCCCCAACGTGGCAGGCGTGATCGGATCGGCCATCGCCGCCGGTATCCTGCTGAGCATGTTTGGTTAATCGCAATATAAGAGGTGAAAACAATGGCCAAGGTTGGAATTACCGATACCATCCTGCGCGATGCGCACCAGAGCCAGGCCGCCACGCGCATGAAATTTTCCCAGATGGAGCCGGCGTTTGAAAAGCTGGACAAAGTAGGCTATTTCTCGCTGGAATGCTGGGGCGGCGCCACGTTTGACAGCTGCCTGCGTTTCCTCAACGAGGACCCCTGGGAGCGCCTGCGCAAGCTGCGCAAAGGCCTGCCCAACACCAAGCTGCAGATGCTCTTGCGCGGCCAGAACCTGCTGGGCTATAAGCACTACGCTGACGACGTGGTGGACTTCTTTGTGAAAAAGACCGTTGAAAACGGCTGCGACATCATCCGCTGCTTTGACGCGCTCAACGATCTGCGCAACATGGAAACCGCTGTCAAGGCCACCAAGAAATACGGCGGCACCGCCGAGGTGGCTATGAGCTATACCATCAGCCCTGTGCACACGGAGGACTACTTCGTCAAGCTGGCTGCCGACATCGCCAAGATGGGTGCGGATATCATCTGCATTAAGGACATGGCTAACCTGCTTCTGCCCTACAGCGCTTACAGCCTGATCAAGCGCCTCAAGGCAGAAACGAACCTGCCCATCGTGCTGCACACGCATGATACCACCGGTACCGGCGCTATGACGCTGCTCAAGGCCGTCGAGGCGGGCGTTGACGTGATCGATACCGCGCTGTCTGCGCTGGGCAACGGCACCTCGCAGCCTACCACCGAGTCCATGGTGGCGACGCTCCAGGGCACCGAATACGACACCGGTCTGGACCTTAAGCTCCTGAGCGACCTTGCTTCCTATTTCCGCGGCGTAGCCGACGAACTGACCAAGGAAGGCTGGCGCGATCCTGCCCGTGTGCTCTCCACCGATGCCAACACCCTGCTCTATCAGGTGCCCGGCGGCATGCTGAGCAACCTGATCGGCCAGCTCAAGCAGGCTAATGCCATGGATAAGTATTACGACGTGTTGGCCGAGGTACCGCGTGTGCGCAAGGACTTTGGCTATCCGCCGCTGGTGACGCCCACCAGCCAGATCGTAGGCACCCAGGCTGTGATGAACATTTTGGGCGGCGAGCGTTACAAGATGGTCACCAAGGAGTCCAAGGGCCTGCTTCGTGGCGAGTATGGCCGTCTGCCTGCGCCTGTCAACGAGGAAGTGCGTAAAAAGTGCATTGGCGATGACAAGGTCATCACCCATCGTCCCGCTGACGATATCCCGCCCGAATTGGAGAAGTATCGCGAGGAGATTCGCGATTACTATCAGCAGGAGGAGGACGTGCTCAGCTACGCCCTGTTCCCGCAGGTGGCAGTAAAGTTCTTCCAGTATCGTCAGGCCAAGCAGCTTGGCGTAGATAGCACCATGCTCAACAAGGAAGAAAAGACCATGCCCGTCTAACCCGTAAGCAACGGGACGGCCGCGCGCCGTCCCGTTTTGCTTTTTGGAATACATGCCGCCGGGGGCGGCACACTATAATGAAAGAGGGCGGCGAAAAAACATACTCCGCCAGCAAGGAGAAAAAACATGTGTACCAGTATTGCTTTGACAACCGGAGACTTTTACTTTGGACGAAACCTGGATCTTGAATATACCTTTGGGGAGCAGGTGGCAGTGACTCCCCGTCAATACCCGTTTGTATTTCGCAAGGCAGGCGAATGCAGGAAACATTACGCAATCATCGGTATGGCGACGGTTGTGGACGGGTATCCCCTGTATGCTGAGGCGGCGAACGAAAAGGGCCTTGGCATCGCGGGGCTGAACTTTCCCGGCAATGCTTTCTATCCCGCTGAGGAGGTGGTGGACAAGGCCAATATATCTCCCTTTGAGCTGCCGCTTTGGGTGCTGGGGCAGTGCGCCAGCGTAGAGGAGGCGCGCGCCCTGCTGGAGCGCACCCACATCATAGCCATTCCCTTCAGTGAGCGCATGCCTCTTACCCCGCTCCACTGGCATATCGCGGACAGGGAGCGCTCCATCGTGGTGGAATGCATGCGCGAAGGTATGCGCGTGTACGACAACCCCGTAGGCGTGCTGACCAACAATCCACCCTTTGATTTTCAAATGACCAATCTGCACCAGTACATGGGTCTGCGGTCCGGTGAACCGGAAAACAGCTTCGCTGCCGGGCTTGAGCTGGCTCCGTTTGGCCGCGGATTTGGCACTTTGGGCCTTCCGGGAGATTTTTCTCCTGCCTCCCGATTTGTGAAGGCGGCGTTCCTCAGGCTCAATTCCGCTTGCGCAGAGGATGAGAACAGCAGCGTGTCGCAGTTTTTCCACCTGCTTGATGCAGTGGCCATGCCGCGCGGAGCAGTGCGGGCGGACGACCGCTGGGATATCACCACCTATTCCTGCTGTATGAACGCCAGCAAAAGCGTATACTACTACAAAACCTACGACAACAACCAGATCACCGCTGTTGACATGCATCACGAGGATCTGGAAAGTGATCAGGTAAAAAGCTTTGCGCTGGAAACCGGACTTAGGATTGCTCACGCGAATTAAGGGTATAAAAAGCGGCGGGCGGGAAAGAAACACTTCTTTCCCGCCCGTGTTTTTTGCCCGCTTTATGGTCTCCTATTGCTGACAACGCCAGCAGCAAAAGCTGCCGCCTTTTCCAAATCCGTTTGATTGGGATGGCCTTTGGCGATGCCGCCGATTTTTTCCAGCAGGCCATAGGTATCAAAGCCCCGGCAGCCGAAGCTGCCCGCATAGTGCGCGCCTTTCTGAGCCAGCAGCCGGGCCGCTGGTTTGGCGTACTCCCGGTAACGAAAGCCGCAAGTATACAAAATGCAGACCTTTTTGCCCTTGAATGCCGTATGCTCAATAAAATCCATCAAGGACCGGTGGAGGGTATTAAAGTAAATGCCGGAGGCAAGAAACACACAGTCGTATTCGGCCAGATCAGGATGCGCATTTTTGAGAAGATCAACCGTATCGGCCTGGATGCATGCGGCCACCGCCTGAACCAATTTCAGCGTGTTTTGATGATGCATAGATGTGTATACGATAATGGCTTTACTCAACCTATTCACCTCCAATCTGGCATGGGCGGCGTGTGCCGCCGCAATGCGCCGGCCCTCAGCCGGCCAGATGCATGATCTGCAGCAGGAAAATCCAGCTCAGCCCGTAATAGGTGACTACAGCGACCAGATCGTTCACCGTTGTGATGAGGGGACCGGAGGCCACGGCAGGGTCAATGTGGATCTTTTTGAAAAACAGGGGAATCAAGGTGCCCACAGCGCTGGAAATGGCCATGGCCAGCAGCAGGGAAATACCAATGCAGCCGGATACCGCAAAGGCGGTCATCAGGTCACGGCCTCTGAACAGCCAGATGTACAGTCCAATGAGCACAAAGGAAGCCAACCCCAGCAAGAGGCCATTGGCTGAACCGATGCGCACCTCTTTGATCACCAGGCCAAACTTTTGCCGGAAGGTCAGGTTTTCGTCCATCAGCACGCGGATGGTGACGGCCAGTGATTGTGTGCCTACGTTTCCGGCCATATCCAAAATGAGAGACTGAAAGCACATAATCAGCGTAAGCTGTGAAACGACCTGCTCAAATGCGCCCACCACCGTGGATACCACAAGGCCTAATCCCAGCAGCACAAACAGCCAGGGCAGGCGCTTTTTCATGCTTTGCGCGAGCGGCTCGGTAAGATCCTCCTCAGCGGTCAGGCCGGCCAGGCGGGCATAGTCTTCGCCCATTTCGTCATCCACAACCTGTACCATGTTCTGCGAAGTGATCACACCCAGCAGATGATTGTTGTTGTCCAGTACAGGAATGAGGTCCTCGGAATAATCCTTGAGCAGTTCGATGCAGTCGTCAATGTCCTCGTGTCCATATACATAGGGATAGGAGGTCATGATGAGAGAGTGGAAATCGGTCTCCGGCCGGGCGATAATCAGCTCCTTTAAGTCAATCGCACCGCAAAATACATCGTCGCCATCACACACAAAGAGAGTGGAGATATTGTCGTTTTCGGCAGCCTGTTCAATGAGCACGCTCATAGCCTGTTTCACGGTGAGGTTGTCGCGCACAGAGATGTAGTTGGTAGTCATCTTGCTGCCGATTTCATCGTCGTCAAAGGTTTGCATTAGGGCGAGCTCCTTTTTGGAGGTTTCGTCCATGCATTCGATCAGGTCACTTTTTTTCTTGCGGTCCAGCGCGGAAAGAATGTCTGCCGCCGCGTCGGTCTCCATGCTCTCAATCGTGCGGGCACCCTTGCGCAGGTCCATCTCCGAAAGAAATTCGGCCGCCTCATCATTCTCCAGGCGTTCAAGAATGTTGGCAAGCATATCCGCATCCAGGATGCGATACAGCTTTTTACGCTCTGCCGGGGTCAGCGTGGGCAAAACTCCGGCAATGTCTTTTTCATGGTAATCTTCTAGACGCTCCCGCATCACGTTGGGGGAAGCGGGGCTTTTGATAATTTGGGTGATTTCCGCCTCATAATCTGGCCTTGAGGTCAGGGCGGTTTCTTCCATCACAGGGACTTTCGGCTCCATCTTCAACGCCTCCTCATTCCTTTTTCATTTTTGGAAAGAGGCGGTTCAAGGCGAGCCAAAACGCCGGAAGCCCCTGCTGACGTTCACGCCTTTGGCAACAGGGTGAACGGCCTCGCGAACTTTCGGTTAGCGGCATTTCCGCGCCGCCTCCAACCGACCAACATTCTTCGACCGTGACCATCACAGCCGTCCATCCTGCTCACCTGCCTTTCGATGATTTCTACTATGATTGTACCCCGTTTATACGGGGAAAGCAAGGGGACATATGCAGAAAAAAGCGAACGGCTGCCGTGAGTACAGCAGCCGTCTACATATATAAAAGGGATAAGGGATTAGTCGCCCATGCAGATACCCATATTGCGGGCAGTCACCAGAACATGATCGTCTTTAGGTACGGGCTTGGGCACGCCGGCGATATCCTTGAGCTTGTTGTGGATGATCTCATTTCCATCCAGGGCTACGGTTACGCCGTAGATTTCATCGCGGATGAGCTCGGCGGCGTGTACGCCAAACTGGGTGGAGAGCACGCGGTCGTAGGCGCTGGGACTGCCGCCGCGCTGAATGTGGCCGGGCACCACATGGCGCGCTTCCACGCCCACCATTTCGCTAAGCTGAGCGGCGATACGCTTGCTGATGCAATCATAGGGCAGCGTGGCACGGTAGGCCTCGCGCTCTTTTTTCTTCATTTTAGCTTCTTCCTCGCTCATGGCGCCCTCGGCCACGGCGATGATGCTGAACGCCTTTTTGCTCTTGGCGCGTGCTTCCACGGCTGCGGCCACCTTCTTGATATCGTAAGGCACCTCGGGCAGCAGAATCACGTCTGCACCGCCTGCAAGGCCTGAATACAACGTCAGCCAACCCGCCTTGTTTCCCATGATTTCGATAACCATACAGCGGCCATGGCTGGTGGCTGTGGTATGGATGCGGTCGATCACCTCGGTGGCGATGTCCACGGCAGTGTGGAAGCCGAAGGTGAAGTCGGTACCATAGATGTCGTTGTCAATGGTCTTGGGCAGGCCGATCACGTTGAGACCTTCCTCGCTGAGCAGGTTGGCCGTTTTATGCGTGCCGTTGCCGCCCAACGTGACCAAGCAATCGAGCTTCAAATCCTTGTAGGTCTTTTTCATAGCGGCTACCTTGTCCACGCCGCGTTCGTCGATCACCCGCATGTTGCGGAACGGCTGACGGCTGGTGCCCAAAATGGTGCCGCCCAGCGTGAGAATGCCGGAGAACTGCTTCTTGCTCATCTCCTGATATTCACCTTCGATGAGCCCGCCGTATCCGTTGCGGATACCAATGATCTCCGCGTCAAAAAGTTCATAGGCAGCGCGCGCTACACCGCGGATGGCCGCATTGAGGCCGGGGCAGTCGCCTCCACTGGTCAAAATGCCGATTCTGCGCTTCATCGCATGTTCCTCCTTCTTCAATCACCTGTTTATGCCATTTATTATAGCACGCGCGGACTGGGATGACAACGAATGTTTTTTTCTGCCGAGGTGTCATGGATGCTTGCGGCGCAGGATACAGCTCCGTATAATGAGAAAAGCGGAAAGGGGAGAGCATGCGCATGAAGGATGGATAGCATTTGACGGAACCGGCGCTGCCGGCCCGGGCGGTAGAAGGCCCCACGCTTTCAGAGGCTGCGGCTGCAGTGATGGTAGGAGACGGGGACCTTGAAAACCTGCGTTTTACAGACGGAGAGATGGAGGGCTTTTCGGGCAAAACACTGGACGTGCGAGGCTGCGTGTTTGAGCACTGCCGTTTTGGCAGCAACGATTTGAAACGTATGAACTTTGTGGACTGCGTCTTTGACAGATGCGAATGGAGCAATGCGCAGTTGGTAAACGCGGCGTTTCAGCGTGTGCGCTTTCGGGGCTGCCGAATGACGGGTGTGGAAATCATGCGGGGTGCGCTGATGAACGTAGGCTTTGACGGCTGCATGTTGGATTACGCCTCCTTTTCGGAGTGCAAGCTGGATCGTGTTGCGTTTGAGGACTGCCGAATTAGGGACAGCCTGTGGTCCGAGATCAGGATGCCCAGAGTGCGCTTTGACCATTCGGATCTTACACGCGCCCAGTGGGCACATACGCCGCTGGAGGGTATTGATATGACAACCTGCCGCATTGCAGGATGGACCATTTCGCTCTATGACCTGCGCGGTATAAAGGTCACTGCGGCGCAGGTATTGGATTTGGCCGGGCTGTTGGGCGTGGAAATTGTTTCGTAAAAAGATAAAAAAGCGGTGGGAGGTATATGCCTCCCGCCGCTTCAGACTGTCAAAAAACCCGTTTGGGAGGTTCGGAGGGCCGTAGCCCTCCGAGCTGTATTCCGAATCCAGCGACATGTGCGGTGGATTCGGAAGCCTTGCGCAGCAAGGTTTCCTTACGCCGTCCGC
>JAEYCB010000054.1 GCA_023404345.1 Bacillota bacterium | reverse complement strand
ACAATTTTCTCAGACATGGTTTGCAGTCTCCTTTTAGAATGGTGTGTCGCAACTTCATTCTACCAGAGTTCGCAAACTATGTCTCTTTTTCCCTCCTTTCATTTTGCGCAACTTATCTTACCTTATCAGCGCTTCCCTTGCAGTAAGCATGTCGCCCAGCAATAGCCATCCAGCCAGCACCGCAAAAACGCTTTCCAGCGACATGAGCAGTGAAGCCACCGTAGGATCGGTATCCTTCTGCGCCACAATCTGCAGCGTGTATCCCACTGCACCGCTGAGTACACCAGCATAAAGCAGCGGCACAGCGCATTGCACAATCATTCCCACGTCAATAGGTTCTGTAATCACCGCAACGCACATACACAATACCGCTGCCGTGGCAAATTGCAGGCAGCTCATTTTTACGCAGTCCGTGCGGCGGCTAAAGTGATCCACCACCAGAATATGACCGGAGAAGCAAAGAGCACACAGAATGAGCATTCCATCGCTCGGCGCTATGGAAAAGCCCTCGCCAATACACAAAAGGTATAGTCCGCCTACGCTCAGCGCCACAGCCAGCCACACTTTCCAACCCGGTCTGCGGCCCCACAGCATACCCAGCAGGGGCACCAGCACAATATACAGCGCTGTGATGAATCCCGCCTTACCTGCGCCCGTACCCATGGCGATGCCCGTCTGCTGAAAGGCACTGGCCAGCGCCAGCATCGCGCCGCAACATATGCCACCTGTCAGCAGCGTTCTTTTCTGCGTGGAGGACATATGGGAAAAGGAGGCATCCACCCCGTTTTTCCGTGCCTTTCGATTATTAAATGCAACCACGGGCAGCATCGCCAGTGCCGCCAGCGCCATGCGCAAGCCGTTGAAGGTAAGCGCTCCCAGCGTGTCCGCCGCTACATCCTGAGCGACGAAAGCCGCACCCCAAATCAGCGCTGTAAGCGTTAGCAACAGGTTTGCCCGAACCGAACGTTTCATTTGCAGGTTCTTCTCCCTTGGCATGAAAATACACCGCGCGCGACGGCAAGCACCATCTTACAACAGGGCGATGGGTTTGTCCACTGCTTTTTGCGCACAACCATGAAAAGCCGCCCGCCTGCGGCGAACGGCTTGAAAAAAGCGGCATCCAGCTTTATTTAAGTCCGGAACGAACCAGGCTGGATACAAAGACGCGTTGGAAGCAACAGAACAGCACGTACAGGGGAAGCATTACGATCAACGTAGCAGCCGTCACCTTCGCCCACATAGGGCCGGACTCGCTGGCTTTTGCAAACAGCGAAAGGCCTACAGTCAGCGGCCGTTTTTCCACGGAGTTGATTACGATCATCGGCCAGAGGAAGTTGTTCCAGTGCGTGCTGATGGAACAGATGGCAAATGCCACATAGGTTGCCCGTGTAGACGGAATATACACGTTCAGCAACGTCTGAAAGATACCTGCGCCGTCGATACGGGCAGCATCAGCGATGGCTGAGGGAATGCCCTTGTATGCTCCCCGAAGCAGCAACAGCCCCATGGAGGAGGCAAAGAAGGGAATCATCACGCCCAGCAGCGTGTCCAGCAGGCCCAACTGACGAAGCGTTGTGTAGTTGGGCAGAATCAGCACATCCGCCGGAATGATGATCTGCACCATAATCAGCGCCATGGCCAGGCCCTTGCCGCGGAAGTTCACGCACGCAAGAGCGTAGGCGCCCATCGTGACCGTAACCAGCTGCACCGCCAGAATGCCGGCCACGATAAGGAAGGTGTTCAGCCCGTACTGCAAAAACGGTGCGGACTCAAATACAACTTGAAAGTTTTCCAGCGTCAGCGTGCTGGGCAGCTGCAACAGCATGGATTCCTTGGACGGCTTCAGCGCCGTAAGCACCGACCAGATCAACGGAATAGCCCACAGCAGGCTCACCACAAGCAGCACGGTGCGCGTTGCGATACCCGGCTTTTGCTTCATTGTTTTGCGCCTCCTGTCAGTTGTCGTAGTGGGTGTGACGGTCCATACCGCCATACTGCACAAAGGATACCAGCAGCATAAAGACCAGCATGACCACCGTCATCACCGACGCCTTGCCGATATCCCAGTAGGCGAAGGCCGTCTGATAGATGTGATACATCAGCACGTTGGTACTGTTGTTGGGGCCGCCCTTGGTGGTCATGGTCACGATCAGGTCCACCATTTTAAAGGAGTTGGCCATCGTACACATAAGCACGAATACGGTGGTAGGTCTTACCAGCGGCAGGGTGATCTTGCGCAGCATCGTAAAGGGCGAAGCGCCGTCGATCAGCGCCGCCTCGTAATACTCCGGCGAAATATTCTGCAGGCCCGATGTATAAAAAATCATGACAAAGCCTGCCTCTCGCCACAGATATACCACCATAATGGTATAAATGGCATACTGGGGATCGTTAAGAAAGTCCGGCGCCGTGACTCCCATCATTTTGGCAACCTGGCTGATAAAGCCCACGGTTGGCGTGAGCAGGTAAGTCCACACCGTAGCAAAGCCGATTGTAGGTGCAATGTTGGGATAGTAGATCAGCGCGCGGGCAAATCCCACGCCCCGCGCCTCCCGCTTGACCAGCATGGCCAGGAAAAAGCCGATCACCATGCTCAGCGGAATCACAAACAGGGCGAATTTGAACGTGTTTCCCAGAACGGTTATAAATACCTTGTCATTGAACACGTCCGTATAGTTTTTCAGCCCAATAAACTGATAGGTCTGCTTGCCCAGGTTCACCTTCTGGAAGCTGTTAATGATGGCTTTTACAATGGGATAAATGGTGAAGCATCCCAGAAAAAGCAGCGAAGGCAGCAAAAACGACCAGCCCAGCGCATCCCTGCGAAGCTGATTCCTGCGTTCGTTGGCCCGTTGCATCGGCTCACTCCTCCCTATGGTCCATAAAGCGGGGCGCGTAAAACGCGCCCCGCCAAGGGCCGGTTACTGATAATCGGCCAGAACCTGATCAACCTCCGCCTGCGCCTGAGCCAGCGCCTCTTCCGGCGTCATGGTCAGGGTCATGGCAGCGTCAATCGCGTTTTTCAGAATATCCCAGCAGCGGGTGTTGTCATAGAGCATGAGCTCGCTGCCCGCATACTGCAGCTGATCGCCCGCAGTGGCGGCCTGAGGCACGGCGGCGAAGTAATCCTTGAGCACGTCCAGCTCAAAGCAGCTCTTGCGCGTAGCCACATAACCGGTGTCGATGCTCCACTGAGCGGCGCGTTCCGGCTCGGTGATCCAGCGGATGAACTTCCAGGTGGCCGCCAACTTTTCGTCGCTGATGCCATCGAAGATGTAGAAGTTCGCGCCGCCCGTGGCAGAGCCATAACGCTTGCCGGCCGGCAGGAAGCAGGTGCCAACCTCAAAATCAGTGTTCTTGAGCACGTTGGTCAGGCTGCCGGAGGACATATACAGCATGGCAGCAGTGCCGGCCATGAAGTTGGAGGTGGAGTCAGCCCACACGATCACGCCTTCGGGCATCGCCTGATATTTCTGGGACAGGTCCACCAGGAACTGCAGCGCCTCGGCGTTGCCTTCGGTATCGAACAGCGCGGTCTTTCCATCGCTGGTCATCAGGTTCTCACCGTTTTCGCTGTTTTGCAGCGCAAAGGGGCTGAACATGAAGGGATCATTGGTGGAAATCTGAACGCCCCACTGGGTCACGTTGCCGTTCTCGTCGCGCACAGTCAGCTTCTGAGCATACTCAGCCAGCTCTTCCCAGGTGGTAGGCGGCGTTTCAGGGTCCAGACCAGCCGCGCGGAAGGCGTCCTTGTTGTAATACATAATGATCGTGGAACGCTGGAAGGGGATGGAGTAGATGTGACCATCATAGTAGGAGTTCTGCAGGAAAGCTGGCCAGAAGTCATCGATGTACTCCTGTCCATCCTCGTCGGCAGCGATCAGGTCATCCAAGGGAATGATGGCGTCCAGGGAGAGCATGGAATACAGCTCTGAATTGCCCAGAATGGCAAAGTCAGGCGCATTGCCGCCCTGAATGGCCGCGATGGTCTTGGTGGTGGTTTCGGTGGAATTGCCGCAGAAAACCGGGTTAATGATGATATTGGGATTTTCCTTGGTGAATTCCGCCGCCAGGTTTTCAATCAGCAGCGCCAGGTCGCCGCCAACGCCAACAGGGTAGTAGAACGTCAGCTCCACCGTTTCCTCCGCAAGCGACGTGGTGGGCAGGGCAGCCATGGAAACCAGCATGGTCAGGCACAGCAGCAGGGTCAGAAAGCGTTTCATTTGTTCTCCTCCTTTTATTGTTGTCTTTATTTCTCATCCTGGGGCCTAATGGCCCTTTCAGGCGAGCATCCCTTGAATGGTACGCAGGTCCTCAATCACATCGTCACAGGTAATTCCGTGATTGTCTCCATATTCGAGCGTGATGTCGGCAGTGGGCGTATAGCGGCGGTACAGTCTCATCACTTCTGCGTAATCCAGCGTTCCATCTGTGATGCGGCAGTGAGTATCGTCCTTCCCGTCGTTATTATGGAAATGGAATCCTTCCACTCGCTTCCCCAGGGTTTTCAGCACGCGTTCCGTATCCCATCCCGCCACATGCAGGTGGCCCACGTCAATCAGACAACCAGCTTGTGGAAAGCGTTCCAGCAGTTCCAGAAAAGCCTCCTCGTCAAAGAGGGATACGCCCGCTTTCTGGATATCCAGGTTTTCAATCAGCAGGCGAACGCCGTATTGGTCGGCCATGTCCAGCAGTTCCCGGATGGAGGCCATGCACATTTCCCGCGCTTGCACTCGCTCATCTGCCTGAATCACCCGCTGATGGGTATGAAATACCATATGCGGGCTGTGCAGCGTCTGGGCCATTTGAAACGCATAGCGGTACGCTGCCAGAAAATGCTCATGCTCCTGCGACCCCTTGGGGGAAGCCGCCTCCACGCCGATAAAAGGGCCATGCGTGGTGCGGGGCCTATCGCCAAGCCACTGCGCCGCTTCTTCCATATTTCTCAGATAGGCTGCATCGTACGTGTGCAAAAACAGCTCCACGCCCGTGCCGGTTTCATCAGCCGCTCGCTTGAGGAACGCCGGATCATCCAGTCCCCTCTCCAGTCCTACCACAAGGTTGCTCGTATATATCATTGCGTTCACTCCATTTCTATTCGTATTATAGCCATTGCCCTTTCTCAGGGAAATGAGCCTTGGTTTGAATCCTGTGCTTAGGAACGATTAAGTGTTGTGGTTTCTTTCGCTTTTTGTGTTTCCATTCTATTTTTCTTGGATTGGCAAAACTGGCAACGTGATGCCGGTTGACAAAACAGAACGGGCGGAGTAATTTGAAAACGTCGCTTCAGCCGTCTTTTCTCTGGTGTGTATTAAGGGAGTATGATGACATGCCGGAAAAATGGAAAATCAGGGTACATCCTCTTCGAAACAGCATCATAACGCAAAGCATGGTGTTCTTCATTATCATTTTTGCTTTGCCCATGGCCATTTTCTATCATCTTTTGTCCCAAGCATCGGCCAGACAGGCCATTGCGGATGCCGGAGCGCAGTATAAGGTCGTTTTGCAAAATGTGTCGGACACCATGGATGAAGTTTTTTACAGCATTAACATTTTACAAACGCAGCTTCGCGCGGATTCTGTCCTTTCCGGCTCCGCCTTTTCTCCCGAGCTTGTCGGCGGCAAAGATGACTATGCAGCCTATCAAATCATACAGTCTATCAGCCGCACCCTTTACCAAGCCTATTTGAGCAGTTCCTATATCCATTCCATCGAACTGTACCATCCCTACGCAGACATCCTGTTTTCCAGTCAGCCCTATGCCACCCGCAAAATCGTCACGCAGCCACCGGAGGATGATATTTCCTGGTTGTCCAAGGCAGCCGAGGCAACCTCGCATACATGGCAGCCTGAAATAGATGAAAACGGTGCCATGTACCTGGTCAGCTATTTCTGCCCCTATTTTTCTAACGACCCCTCGGTCAAACTCTTTTGCCGTCTGACGCTGTCCTCCGACATCTTATCAGAGCGTTTTCGGGCATTAGTGCCGGATAAAACAGTGGGTTTATTTGTCAAAAGCGACACTTACGTGCTGGCAATTCCGGGCATAGAGGGCGCACAGGGCATTGATGCGTTGGCTGAGCTACGTCCGGGATCATGGCGTGTTCTGTCAAATGGAAGCGATAAGTATCTGGCAGTAGCCTTTCAATCCTCTTACACCTCTCTGTGTTACTATCTCTCCGCACCCATGTCTTCTCTGAGCTCCTCCACAGGCATCATCCAGCGCTATTCCTATTATTACTTTTTCTGTTTGCTGCTGATCTTTGTAGCGGTTCTGATGTTTTTACTGCACCGCATTCTCCGTCCCATTCATGTTTTGTGCGGCACCATCCAAACGGCGGAAAGTGGTGACCTTTCCGTACGGGTACCAGTGTCCCGCCCCGACGAATTCGGCATGATTGGCAACCAGTTTAACGTGCTTCTGGAGAGCATCGAGCAGCTCATTCACGAAAACTACGAAACCCGCGTCCTTAAAAACGAGTTCGAACTCAAGTACATTCAAAACCAGCTCAACGAGCATTTTCTCTTCAACACGCTGGATAGCATTCACTGGATCGCCAACAGCCATCATGTGCCGCAGATCTCTGAAATTATCTTCAATCTTTCGCGCCTTTTCCGCCTTACGCTTAACGATGGACGCGATACCCTCGCTGTGTCCCAGGCCGCCGAAATTCTCAAGGCTTATATCATGCTCATCAATGTGCGCATGGATGGCGCTATTCTTTCGGAAATCGAAGTCGATCCAAAAATCAAGGATTGCCGTACCTACAAATACTTCTTTCAGCCGATTGTGGAAAACGCCTATCAGCATGGTCTGCGTCCCCAGTTGGGCGGGCGCCTGAAAATTGCGTTCCGAGAGGAACCTGCCGGTTGGTTGTGCTACACCGTTACAGACAACGGCGTGGGCATGTCTTCAGAAAAGCTGGCAGTTTTAATGGAAGATATCAAAAACCCGGACGATCCCGCCCGTGACTCCGGTCGCAACTTTGCCATCAAAAACATTGTGCGCCAGCTCCGGCTGTATTATCGTGATGAGTACCGCTTTTCCATCACCAGCAGTACCAGCCAGGGTACAACCGTGCTTTTGGCCTTTCCCTTGAAAGCGGAGGATGCACATGAATAAATATCGGGTTTTGATCATCGACGACGAGCGGCTGATCCGCGAAGGTTTGAAAAGCTACATTGACTGGAACGCATTGAACGCCGAGGTCATAGCCGTATGCGCGGACGGCCGCGAGGGTGTGGAGGCCATTGAAACACACCATCCGCACATTGTCCTCACCGATGTATCCATGCCCAACATGGATGGTATTGCCCTGCTCAAATACGTGCGTGAAAAGCGCATAGCCTGCGAATTCATCCTGATCAGTTCCTATTCAGAATTTCGTTATGCGCAGGAGGCCCTGAAACTGGGCGCATTCGACTATATCCTCAAGCCCATTGAACCGGACGCACTCTATGCCTGCGTCAAGCGCTGCGTAGAAAAGGTGGAAAAAACGCTCGTTCCCTCCTCTGCCATGCCTCTTTCGCCGGAAATCATGACGGAATGGCTGCGCAATGTGCTGGTTGCGGTTCCAGCCGCAGAGCCTGCCCTTAAGCGCATGCTTGGCATGGCAGGTCTGGACACCGATGCCCTGGCCTTGCTGGTAGCTGTGGACCCGGTGCAGGTTTCGCCGCCGGATGACGGCCTTCCCTTCGCCACTGCGCTTTCGGCTCACATTACCGTATTCCTCTGCCGCGACGACGTTTCTGCCCGATCCACGGCCCAACTTTGCCAGACAGAGTATTTCCGCATTCTTCCGCTCGCTGGGGACATATATCTGCGCTTCAACGCCGCTCTTTATGAGCTTTGGGAATCCCAGCACGCTCCTTCACCAATAGCAGGAGAGGGTCTGCCGCCTCCCTCCGTGGTAAACGCCCTGGATATTCAGGCTATGCAACGCCACCTGCACGCCGCCCTGCGCTCCATTTGCGGCCGTCCGGGTCAAACGCTGCTTACCGTCCGCAGCCGCCTGAACGAATATTTCCGCGCCTTCTACCATCAATTGGAGGAGCGCTTCCATTCCCCTTTGCCCAATGCCCCATCCGTGGAAAAGTGCCTGGAAGAGCTGCTGTGGTGTAATAACCTCTATGATCTGATGCAGACACTGGAGGCACAGGCAGTCAGCCTCTATACCTTGCTATCCGCCCAACCTGCCTACACCGCTTATGTTCGCAAAGCCATTCGAATCATTCACGAAGAATACGGCAGCCCCCTCTCTCTCAGCGGTGTTGCCGCGCGGCTAAACGTAAGTCCCTCCTATTTCAGCACCCTATTCAAGGCCAACACGGGATACGCCTTTTCCGATTACCTGTTTCGCTATCGTATGAGCATCGCCCGCGATCTGTTGCGTGCCGGCGAATATAAGGTTTATGAGATCAGTGCGATGGTAGGATACCCTGATGTAGTTCAGTTTTCTAAACGCTTCAAGCAGTTCTTCACACTTTCACCCCGCGAGATGATGAATCATCCGGACAGCGATGCCGGCTCCGCTCCTCATGGTGAAGAAAACATATATTGACGAATCTGTTGCCGCCTCGTTATAATATAACGTGGGCGGTTTCCATTTCCGCCAAACCCAACCAACTGTAAAGGAGCCTTTTGTTCACATGATGCGTTTTTTTCGCCTGCCGCTTTTGCTACTGCTGGCCGGAATGATGGCGCTCTCGCCGCTGTGTGCCCTTGCGCAGGAGGCTGCCGGGGATGACCAGGCCCCCATTACCCACACCGCCATTGCCAGTGTCGCTCTGAAGGTGCGCCGCTCGCCCAGCAAGGATGCCCCTGCCGGCGACAGCATACCCCGCGACTCCTTTGTCTATATCCTCGAATTGGGCCAGGAATGGTGCAAGGTGCGCACCACCCGCATGGAAGGTTATGTGCTGACCGAATATTTGGACGACATTACCCTTTATGACCTTGAGGCCGCCGAAGCCAATGGCACGGCTGATCTTGAAATTGATGTAGCTGAGCCGGTCAACGCGCCCAATTTTACCACAAGCGCCGAAAATTTTTACGAGGGCTATTACGCCTATGCGGTCAAAAACGCGATTATCTATTTGGAGCCCAACGAACTCAGCCGCAAGATCGGCAACGTCCCCATCTATGATCAGGTGATCGTCAGCGAAGTCAGCGGCGACTGGTGCCTGGCGCGCTACGAAAACACCTGCGGCTTCATTCGCACTTCTTCGCTGTTCAAGTGGGACCGTATCGACCCCTACGTGGGCGAGATCCCAGGGCTGGACATTATGCCCTATCTGGCTTTTGTCAATCACACCACCACCATCTACAGCATGGAGGATGACTCCGTGCTCAAAACCATCAATCCCGGCGCTGCCATCGCTGTTTTCGAGTTGGACGAGGAAGGCCGTTACCCCCTGCCCTACTGGCGAACCACCGGCTACATCAAGGAAGAAGACGTCGCCTGGCTTGTACCGGTCAAAGACTGGGAGAGCGCTGAAAGCGGCGATTTGATCAGTACCATGAGCACCTATTATGCTGTAGGTATTACCTCCGAGCAGTATCAGGGCCGCAACTGGAATATCCGCCTTTCTTCCAGCATGATCACCGGCACGGTCCTTCAGCCCGGCGAGGAGTATAACCAGCATCAGACCATCGGTCCATTCTCACAGTCCACGGGCTATCATAAGGCGCCCATCATGAAAAAAGACGCGCTGTGGGGTTACGGAGGCGGTACTTGCCAGGTCAATACCACCTTCTATATTGCAACCATCCAGCTGCCTATCCTGGTCACACATCGCAGGGTACATGCTGACGTGGGTATTTATTACGCCAAGAAGGGTTTTGACGCAGCGGTAGGCGGCGGAGAGATTAACCTTATCATGACCAATACTTTGCCCTATGCCATCCGCTACCAAATGTTTGTATCCGACGGCGTCATTACCTGCTGCATCTACAAAGCATAAACATATCCATGTAAAAGCCCCCGCTTTTTCCAAATGGAAGAAGCGGGGCTTTTTGTTTTTACTTCGGTAGTTGCGGACCCGCTTTGCTACGTTGCGCCGCATAATCAAGGATACGCTGTGCCAGCCCGGCGCTGATGCCTTCTACCTGACACAGTTCCTCCTTCGTGGCCTCAAAAATGGCCTTCACGCTGCGGAAGTGACGGATAAGCGCCGCTTGCTTCTTGGGACCCACGCCGGGGATGGCCGATAGCTCGCTTTTCAAACCCTCTTTGCCTCTCAGGGCCCGGTGGTGCGTAATACCGAAACGGTGTGCCTCGTCGCGCACATGCTGCACCAAATGCAGCGCATTCGAGCGGCGGTCCAGCACGATAGGCTCCTCCCGGCCCGGCAGATAGATCTCCTCAAACCGCTTCGCCAGACCGAACATAGGCACGCTCGCCCCGGCTTCCTGCATGGCCCGGTGCGCAAAGAGCAGCTGCTCCGGGCCACCGTCGATCAGAATCACGTCCGGCAGCTTGGAAAAGCTGCCCGCATCCGGGTCCAGCCCTGCCTGCTCGCGTTCGTGGCGCTCCCTCAGGCCATGGGTAAAACGGCGGGTGATGACCTCCGCCATGGATGCGAAGTCATTTGCGCCCTCGACGGTTTTGATGCGGTAGATGCGGTAGGCCTTCTTGTCGGGCAGGCCGTCCTGAAAGACTACCATGCTGGCCACGCTTAAAATGCCCTGTGTGTTGGAGATATCATATCCCTCGATGCGCCGCGGAAGCGCGGGCAGGTGCAGCGCCTCCTTGAGCTCCAGCATAGCCTGCCGGGTGCGCATATCCTTGACCTCCGCGCTTTGCCGGTGCTTGGAGAGTGCATCCTCGGCGTTTTTCAGAGCCAGGCGCACCAGATCCACCTTATCACCCCGTTGGGGTACGGCCAGTGTCACCGCTCCGCCCCGCCGCTCCCGCAGCCAGCGCTCCAATTCATCCAGCGGTTCGGGCAGCGCCTGTGCCAGCACGTTGCGCGGGATCAGATGGCCGTCATCATAATACTGGGTCAGGAATCCAGCAAGCACCTCCTCCGGTGCTTCCGCCCCGCAGTGCTCCATCAGGAAAGCACGGCCCCCCTCGATGCGCCCTGCGCGGATATGCGTCAGCTGTACCATGGCATCCTGATCGTCCTGAGCCACAGCCAACACATCCTGTTCCACATCGCGCGTCTGAATGGCGTGCTGTTCCTCCATCAGCTGGCGGATATCCGCGATCTTGTCCCGCAGCACCGCCGCCTGTTCGTACTCCATGCGGGCGCTGGCAACGTTCATCTCGCGGGTGAGCTCGCCAAGCAGTTCCCGGCTGTCGCCGTTCAAAAAGTCGATGACGCGCATCAGGATGGCGCGATATTCCTCTTCGCTTACCCCTCCTGCGCAGGGGGCTAGGCATTGCCCAATCTGATGGTGCACGCAGGGCCGCCGGGGCGATTTGACGGGAAAGCTGAGATTGCAGGTGCGCAGTGGGAAAAAGCGCCGTACCTCGTCCATGACCTGCCGTACCGCGGTAGCCCCGATGTAAGGTCCAAAGTACTTCACGCCCGCGCGCTGGTCATCCATGTTGCGCGCCAACGTCAGACGGGGAAAGGGCTCGCTTAGATCGATGCGCAGATAGGGATAGTGTTTGTCGTCCTTGAGAAGGATATTATAGAAAGGGCGATGCTTCTTGATGAGGTTGCATTCCAGCGTAAGCGCCTCAAAGTTGGTCTGGCAGAGCATGAGGTCAAAATCATCCACGCGGCTGACCATGGCTGCCACCTTGGGCGTGTGGGACCCGTGAAAATACTGTCGTACCCGATTTTTCAAATTGACAGCTTTGCCAACGTAAATGATCTCGCCCCGGCTTTTCATAATATAGCAGCCGGGGCTTTCGGGAAGCATTTTGATTTTGTAGGCCAACGTGGGATTCATGCCGCCGCTTCCTTTCAAGACCGTTCAGCGCACTCCGTCGATGCGTCCTCATCGGGAGCGGGCCGTTTGAAAAGCATGCTGCCTGCGCCTGCCAGGCTGCCAATAAGCAGCGCTGCCGCACCGCAGGACCAAGCCATTACCTCACGCAAAAAGCGCAGGCGTAAAAGCTCCGGCGTGCGGTATTCCACCACGGTAGCAGAAGTTTGCCACACGTTCCAGAAAGCGGTCTGGATATCCTTGGGCTCCACCAATACCGCAGGAACCCACTCGGGGAAAGTGTATACCGGTTCTACCAGGCGGGTAAACAGCCAGGCCAATACCGCTGCGCACACAAGATAACCCAGTGCAAGCAGCAGCAGGCGGCCTGCCGCAAATCCCACCATTTTGGCAGCATACTGCGTTTGCAGGCGCTCACGGTAGGCAGCAGCAAAGCGTGCGCTCCGCTGATTCATCCACCTGATCCCACTCAGCGCCAGCGCCATGCCGAGCAGCGTGAAGAGCATGCGCATGGGCATGGCCGCATTCATGCGCTCCTTGACAAGGCTAATGGTTGTGCCGTCGCCCAGCTTCTGCGACGCGGTCTGGAAGGCAGACCAGCCGCCCGCACCCTGCACGGGACGCGCCTCATAAACCAGAGCAGTCAGTGCCACGCTGGTATCCTCCAATGAACGCAAGGGTACATAAAGGCTGTAGTCCATCTGGTCGCCCACGCGCTTGCCTGCCTTAAGCACACCTACAATACGGAAACGCTGACCTGAAATCTCAATTTCTTCACCCAGCGGCTCGGCATACTGAAACAAAGCCACAGCCAACTGCTCGTCGATCAGGGCCACACGCTCACCATAGATACATTCATCGGGATAAAGCAACCGGCCGTTGAGCAGCAGCGGAGATTTCAGGTAAAACCAGCTCTCCTCCACGCCCACCAGGCGCGCACTTACGCTTTTTCCTCCGTCAGGGATGGATACAGCCGCCGGCTGGGCCAGGGCATAAAGTGTGGCATCCTCGCAGGCGCCCTCCAGTTCCGTTTCCAGCTCGCGGATTTTCAGTCGTGCCTCACGCAGGCCGCTATTGGTCTCCTTTTCGCCCTCTGCCGCCGCTGCAGGCTGGGGCGCGGCGTATACATGCTGGAACGTGCCCGGCACAGCCTGAATATTGATCCAGGCAAAGGCCATTACCGCCAGCGCAATAACCAGCAGCACCAGCGTGCCTCTTCGGCGTTTGCAAAATGCTTTCAGCATAGCTTACTCCACATACTCCATCACGGGTTTCCCATCCTCCACAGTACGGTCGGCCCGGTCGATGATGCTTTGATAGCTCAGATCTTCCTGCACGCTGACCGCCGTATCGCTGCGATCAATGACCGTAACGCTTACCTTTTTGGCCTTGAGTCCACCAGAATTGAGGAATCCGCCATATTTGCGCTCCGCAACAAAGACATACTCGCCCTCGCCCTCGCTCCTAAGAGCGGATGCTGGAATGATGGTCGCGTTCTTACGCGCCCGGAACACAATGCTCACCTGCAGGCCCCCATCCTGCAGCAGCTTCTGCATGCCGCCTGCTGTGCGCAAAATATCATCCGTCAATTCAATTTCAGCATATTTGCGACCGTCGGTATCGTCCACAACGGCCGTAACCTCGCTGCGGAAGGTATCGTAATCACCCGCGACCTCCACGCGCGCTCCCTCAGACACGTCCTTTTTCAGATCGGTGACATCGGCACGCAGGACCGGCACGTCCTCCTTTTTGGCGATGGTATAGGCGGACTTTTGTCCATCGTAGCTGTCGCCGCTTTTCAGATCCAGGGCCACGATGTACCCCTCGCTGGTGGCTGTCACTGTACTCAATGCCTGCTTTGCTTCCAGAAGCTTGACCATCTGGCCGCTGAGGTCCTGCATCTCTTCCAGCAACTTGTTGCGGTCATTGATGTATTTGAACACCTCTTCGCTGACCTTGATCTTTTTATTTTCGTAGCTGGCATAGAAATCATCACGCGCAGTCTGGAAAGCTTCGCGGGCCGTGGCAGCGGCACGGATAAGCGCCATGGTCTCGCTCGAAGCACCTGCCTGTTTGGCCTTGGCCTCCCAAAGGGTCTGATCGAAGGTCAGCTCGATTCCCTCGGCGGCCGCAGCCAGACGCGCCTTGCTCTCGGCTTCGTTCAGGGCGTCCTGCTTTTCAATCATCAGGTCATAGAGGTCATTTTGCATGCTTTGCTTGGAGTTCTTGCGGTTTTTGATATCCAGGTCAATCAGTTCCTGCGACTTTTCGTTGTACTTGGTCAGCAGGTCCTCTTCCTTGGTCTGATAATCGTTGATGGTGGCAGTGAAGATGGTATCTCCCTCTTTGACCATCAAACCCGGCTTTACATAGACCTTATCCACCGTAATGGGATAATCCTTGGCTTTGTTGAGGGTAATTTCCGTTTCTACAGGAAAATAAGGTTTGGCTTCCACGGAGATTTTCTGCTCAATACGGCCCGTAGTAGCCTGCACCAGCTTAACCTTGGGTGTGGTAATAGTCTGAATGGCACGCGAGAAGTACATGCATGCGGCCACAATCACACCCAGCCACACCAGCGCTTTGAGCGCGCGCTTTTTCTTGCTCATAAGTTCAGCCTCCCCTTTTATTTCAGCTCGCTTAGCTGCACACCCAGGAGGATATCATCCTGGAAGTAGATATAGATCAGCAGCATGGGCAGAAGGTAGAGCGCCGCACCTGCGAACGCCACACCTGTGGAATCCGTGTTGATCTGGTTGAACATAACCGACAGCGGTTGCATGCTTTGGTTGGTTAGATAGATTAGCGGCTGTTCGACCATGTTCCAGCTGTCGGCAAAGCTCAGCGCTGCCGCTGCACACAGAATGGGGCGGCATACCGGCAGCATCACATGCACAAAGCAGCGCAACGTGCCCGCGCCATCCATCTGCCCCGCCTCCACAATTTCGCCGGGAATGCCAATCATGAACTGGCGCACCAGGAACAGATAAAAAGGTGAAAAAATCATGGGCAAAATAACAGCCCAAATCGTATTTAGCAGCCCCAAAGCCCGCAGTGTCATTACGCTAGGCGCCATGGTCACCTGAAAGGGCAGCACCATCAGCACCAGCACCAGGAAAAACAGCGCATCGCGCCCACGGAACTGGAAGCGGCTGAGGGCATAGGCCGTGAGCGGAATCACCAACCCCTGTCCCACCAAAATGGCCCCGGCGTACAGCACGCTGTTGCAAAACAGCTGCAAATACTGCGGCTCCTCGATAAGAATGGTGTAGTACTGCCTCAGGCTCACCTGTGCAGGTGAAAAGAGGATGTCCATCCACTGGCTCTGATCATAGTTACCCCGCTGGGCCAGATAGGATGAAATCTCACCCTTAGGAAAGAAGGAGTACAAAAACGTAAATACGATGGGAATGAGCATGATTACCGCGATCAGCGTTAAAATCAGGCAGCTCAAGGGTCGGGCCCTGCGCACGCGTCGCATTAATCCGCGCGCACGCCGCCTGCGCCGTTTCCCGGAGGCACCGATGGATACGTGGCTTTGCGCCATGGAATACGCTCCTTTCTCAGGCGGCTTCGCCCTGACGCACGCTCTTGGTGCGATAGAGCAGCAGGAACAGGGCAATTACGATCACCGCGAAGGAATACGCGGCGGTGGTTACGTCCTGATAATCCAGCTTGGCAAACTTGTTGTTCATATAGTGCTGGAGGGTATAAATGCTCTCTGCAGGATAAGCGCCTCCGATAAAATACACTTCTTTAAAAATCTTGAAAGCGTTGACCACGGCCAGCACGAACACAAGAAATGCGGTGGGCAAAATCTGCGGCAACGTGATAGACCACTCGCGGCGGAACCAGCCGGCACCTTCCAGGCTGGCATATTCATACAGAGATTCCGGCACGGCCTGAAGCGCCGCGGTAAAGATGACCACGCTGAAGCCAAGATTTTTCCAAATATAGAGCAGCACAATCGGCACACGCAGGGCCGCCCCCTCCAACCAAAAGACGCGGTCAAAACCCAGTGCTACCACCAACCGGTTGATTGGCCCGCCATAATCAAACAGAATCAGCCAGATGATGAGCATAGCGGCTGAAGGCATCAGATAAGGCATCAATAAGGCATTTCGATAAAAGGTACTGCCTGCGATGGGCTTGCGCAGCATGCCCGCCAACAGAAAGGAAAGCACGAAAATGACCGGCGCGCACAAAAGCGACAGCTCGATGGTGTTTTTCAGCCCCAGCTGAAACACCTCATTTTTCCATACGCGCAGGTAGTTGTCAAAGCCTACGAAGCGGTTATCGATGGTGCCGTCCGTCAGGCTAAACCATACGCCCCACACGAAGGGCACCAAGTAAAAAGCCAGCAGGCCCATAAGGCCCGGCAGCAGATAGAGCCATACGGATTTTTTTCGAAACATGCGCAGCTCCTTTGGTGGCAATATTCACAGCGGTAGCGCGGGTGCACAGCTGCGCGGGCGGTCCCGGCAATAGGCCCGCCCGCGGCGGGAAAAGTTGTGATGCCGCGTTATTGGTCTTCCAGCTGCATCAGTCTGACGCGCTGGTCCAGCTCGCGCACCAAGGAATCCAGATCCACCGCACCCTCCATGTACTGCATCAGCAGCTTGTTGATCTCACTGGTGGCGGAAGTATCGGCATTGAGGAACACATTCTGCCGGATGACATACACCAGTGGCGCTACGTTCTCACGGTAGTCAGTAATCTGCTCGGCCGTGACGGAATAGCGGTAGTTCTCCCAATCCGCGATGCTTTCCTCCTGCCACTGAATCTGCTGCTCTATCTCGGCACGGTTTTCCTCCGAGGCATTTTCAAGGCTCTCCTTCATCTTCGCAAGGGACTCCTGCATATCCTCGAGGTTGCTCTGGTAAGCATCATTTTCCACAGGGTCATTGTGATCAGGGAAAAGCGTGATGTTGGCGCTGGTCTTATCCAGGTTATCCAGGTACTCGCTCACGTAGAGAAGCGCCTGATCCATACGCTTGGTGCGGGGGTTTACAGTCAGCACGCTCAGGTTCATGCCGATAAACGGCTCTCCGCCATCCTCGAGCGACAGGTACAGCGGCTGGAAGCGTTCATCCTGATAGCCCAGGTAACCCACGCTCATGGGTGTGCTAAACAGCGCGTCCGGAGTCCAGTAGTTGTCCTGATCCTGATCCTGCACGCTGAGAATTTCCTCGAAATCGATAGCGGAGAAACCCTCCATCAGCCTGCGGAACACCGGCGTGTCGAAGGCAAGCTCGCCGCCCTGCTTCTGCATATAAGCAATGTAGTCATTGATCAGCAACGAATAAAGCATCTGGCTGGAGTAGCTTCCCATGTCAAACAGGGAGATTTCAGGATGGTCCTCGCCGTAATCCCACACCCAGTTGGCGGCAAAGTCGTACAGCTCGGGCAGGGAGGTGGGCAGGTCATCCTCGGTCAATCCCAGGCTTTCCCACAGCTCCATGTTCACACCATAGCAGGTACCGCTCATGCCCACGGGCACGCCGTATAGCTTGCCATCCACCATGAGGGGCTCAACTGCTTCGGGATACATGGCCGATACCTTCTCCATGATTTTCGGGCTCTGGCTAAGATCAGCACAATATCCCTTTTCAATCAGGCGTTCCACGGGCATATAGGACAGGTTCATCAGCAACACATCATACGCACCGGCATCGGACACCATGGCCTGGGTGAGCTTTTCAATATCACTGGTGTAGTCCCCGCTCACATCCACGGCGATTTCGGGATGGTTGCGCACAAACTTATTGTGCGTTTCACTGCCGAATTCGCCGAAGATGGTTAGCGCACCATTTTCAATACCTTCCGGGTCCAGTTTGAACACCTGAAGTCCGCCATAGCTGCTTATGAGAACATAGTATCCGTCCACATAGAGCGCCTGACCTCCGTTTGTAACCATGCCTCCACCGGTGTAGGCGCTCAGGCGTTTCTCACCGGTAGCCAGATCCAGGCCCGCAATACGGGAACCGTCCATATAATACAGGGTGCCATTTCCCACACAGATGCTGCTGGTGGAATAGCCGCCCATATCGTTATCGGTAGGCAGATCTGCCAGCGAGGCAACGGCGTCCTTTTCAGGGTCAAAGATCCCATACTGCGCCATCTTGCTCAGGTCAACCTGAGTGGTGGCAGAATACAGAGCAGAACTGTCATACACAAGTGCCATAAGGGTGCCATCACCCACAGGCGCAAGGCTCATGAGGTTTTCACAGGCAAAGTCCTGCTTTTCTCCTGTTTGCAGACTGATACGGCCGGCCACGGCATGCGGCGTGCCCATATACACCATGCCGGTGTAATACAGATAGTCGCCCTCGCAGAAGAAGCTGCTGACTTCCACCGTGGACGAATAATCTTGGCCTTCCTCCTGAAAAATCAGTCCGGAGGTGTCCAGCGTAAGGCCTTCCACCTTGCTGGGCGCGAACGCGCCGGTATCATCCAGCAGCGTCCACACCTCGCCGGTGGGGGTGCACATACCGCATACGCGGCCATTCCATACAAACAGGCGATCCATGTAGACCTGTCCGTCCTCGGTTACCGGAGCCTCGGTATAATACTGGGTGTTAAGAACCTCACCCAGCACAGTCGGCTCGTTCTGATCCACGGGACGGGTAGCAAAGACGCCGTTTTGATACAGCAAATAGAGCGTACTTCCTACGTTGGTCGCTGTAGTGACAATCTCGTCATCATCCACACTGACGCCTTGTACGGCCACACTCATGGTCATACCAGCTGCCCAACCGGGCAGGGAGCACAAAAGCAGCATCAGCGCCAGAATCAGGGAAAAGGCTTTCCGGGTCATGTTACATATCCTCCAGCATCATCATTCTCACCCGCTGATCCATTTCGCGGATGTAGGTATCCAGATCAATGGCACGGTCGAGGTATTGCCTAGTCAGAGTATCCAGTTCAGCGCTAGAATCAGGGTTTGTCAGGGGCGTTTGGGGCGTTACATACAGGTAGGGCGCCACCTGCTCGCGATAGGCCTGAATCATTTCCTCCGTCACACTCATGCGCTGGGTTTCCAGCTCATCCAGATAGCTCTGAACCTGCTCCCGTTCTTCTCTAAGAGCAGGCTTCTCGCTCTCGTCCGTTTTTTCAATGAGGCCGTCCAGATCGTTCAGGCGATCTTCATAGCTTTGCTTCTGGACCTCATAATAGCTGTTGGGCACGGGTTCGTTCTGATCCGGGAAGAACATAATGTTCTCCGATTCTGCCTCATAATGGCCGGCATAGGCGGTAAGATAGGCCGCCGCCTGATCCAGACGCGTGCTGCGGGGATTGACGATCATCACAGTCATACCCGTGGGGATGATGGGTTCCGTCTCGCCGTCCAGGCTTAGGACCAAAGGCTGGTTAACGCGTCCATAACCGCTCTGACCCATCGAACAGGGGCTAGCTTCGGAATAGAGGGTGAAAAGCTGCTGCTTTTCATAGAACTCGTTGGCATCATCGCCTTCCCATACCTTGTCGCCCTTGACCTCATAGGGGTCCAGCTCGGTAAAGTCAATGGCCTCCAGCGCCTGCATGAGCTTTCGGAACAGTGGGGTATCAAAACTGACACTGCCCGTATCCCGCAGCTGCACCGCCACATACTGATCACGGATCATCTGGAACAGGGGCTTGCGCATATTGAGGTCCATCAGTGCCACATCGGCGTTTTCCTCGCCATAATCATAGTAGAAATTCGCGGCAAAGTCCAGAAATTCCAGCCATGTGGTAGGAAGGTCACTTTCCGTCAGGCCCAGCTTTTCCATGGTCTGGGCATTGACGCCCAGCGTATTGGTAGAAAGCGAAACGGGCAGAGCATAAAGCTTACCATCACGCATGACGGAATCGGTAAAGCGCGTATCCATACGCTGGACCACGGCCATCAGTTCGGGATAACCGCTCAAATCCGCGGCATAACCCTTATCGATCAGCCGCGCCACAGGGTTGTAGGTTGTAGTCAGGCTGAGCACATCCATAGTGCCGGTACCACTGACCATGGCGGTGGTGAGTTCTTCCATGGTCTGCGGATATTCACTGGCAAGCGTTACGTTCAGTTCGGGATGCTCACCCACCACAGCCATATATTTTATCGTACCGCCTTCATTGGCCACAGTCAATGCACCCGCCGCCAATTCCGGCGCATCCAAACGGCGCACATATGCGCCGTCGCCATTTGCATAGGCGATCATCCCGCCCGAAAGCGTCGCAAAGGTCGTGTCCGACCCGGACCAGGCATTCACAGGCAGATAGGCACTTACGCGGGACTCGCCCGTTGCCAGCGGCACAGCATAAATTGTCGCTCCACTGCAATAATAAGCAGTGTCGCTTTCAGCATCGTAGGTCAGATTGCTCAGGTAGCTGCCGGACAAGGTAGCCGTAGAGGTCATCTCGCCCGTGGCAGGGTCGTATACAGCAATCTGCGACATGGGCGCTTCCATATCCTCCGGACCCGGAGTGGGCTGCACCAGCGCCAGATATTTTCCGTCCTTATAAGCGCAGAGCGTACGAAGCGTATTGTCGGCCCCGCTCCTGGCAATCAGCTTGCCGGTATCCAGCGCATAGCGTTCCACGACCATGCTGCTTTCGCCCTCGCCGTAATTCTCCGCCAGTCTTACCACTTCGCCATTCTGCACAAACATGGCGCTGATATAGCTGCTGTAGTAAAAGCCATCCTCAGATTTCTCTTCCTCCGCAGCCTCCAGTACGGACAGCTTTTCAACTGCTGCGTTGCCCGCGCCATCCACCAGACGCATGATCTGGCGGTTGATCTCGTCGTAGCCGTAAAGGCATTCTACGTCGGAAAGCAAGCGGTTGATCACCGGCATGGTATCATCCGCGTTTTCATTCCGATAGCTCAACAGTCCCTCCAGCACGATCTCCGGCTCGCTCATTCCGGAAGTCCACCGCTCCAGCCTGACCTGGCCTTCCTCCATGTCGCCATACGGGCCACCCACAAGCAGGTACAGATTCTGGCCTACAACCTGTCCAGAACGAACCGTCAGGGCATTGGCGTCACTGTAGTCGGTCATGACATACAAATTGATATCCACACCCTCAGCCAGTGCTGATGAAAAAAGCAGACACAGGCACAGCGTGGCGCATAACAGGTGTTTCCACAGGTACTTCATTATGTTTCCCCCTTTTTTCCGGCAAACCGGATAAAATCGCCGGCGATTTCATTTCCGCATATCATTCCACGCGCGGAATATACGCCACTGCATAGGACGAATCACTTTGCGGAATTGTTCCATGTTTGTCAAATTTAACACAAAAAAGACGCGCGCGCCAGATCAGGGCTGGTAATAGTTTGCCATATGGACAACCCGACCATTGCTGCCTAAATCATATTCCAGTACCCAAACCTTGCTAGTGGAAATCTGGCAGCTGTAACGCACGGTGCGGGTGCCGTCATCATTAACCAGCACCTGGCCCACATTGGGATATTCATAATACAGGCCCCGTGTTCCGTTGGGCGCCTCCACCTGCCCAAAGTCTTTATAGACTGATACGATCTCGCTTTCCGTGCTGCCAAAGCCAACGCCGCGCGGCGGCGTGCCGATCTCACTGTTCATATCCACACGTACCAGCTGCCAGGCATTGTTTTCCAGGATAAACACGGCATAACCCCAACTGTATTGCAAGTGCCACGCTGAATTGTCCAGGTTCAAATAGGTTGTTTCCAGCTCCTGAGTCGGCTGGCCGAAAGCGGATTTGAAATCCTCAATGGAGGTTTTGTTCAGCGTAAAGCTGCCGAAATTATCGGCTTCCTCATACATTTTAAGAGGGTCGGGCTTAACGTTAAACTTGTAGCCTACCTCAAGCGTGGGGCTCATTTTTCCGTACTGATTAACACATACGGCTTTCAGGGTGACACGGCCGGAAGGCAGTTTGATGGGCGTACCGTCATAAACAGGGCTTTCTTCAGTCGGAGTAGATCCATCTATGGTGTAATAGTACACATAATGGCTTTCAATTTCAGCCTGCTCTTTTTTCGTGAGCCCAGCAGCCTGACTTTCACTCAGGGTTCCGGGACGCAGGCTGACCTCGTGCAACGTTTTATAGGTATTGGGGGCAAGGTTGCATTTAGGTGCAGGCGGCGTGGGATAATAGAAGGTGTAGGACACGCTGATGGGGTCGCTGACCAGATTACCGCTTACCGCTACGGCGCGCAGCGTAACCGTTCCTTCCTTTGGCATGATGCTGCCGTCCTCGCAGAGAATGCCGTCCTCCGGAAGCACCGCATCGTCATCCACGGTATAATATACGTCATAACCTTGGGGGGACGTTAGGGAGATATCCTGCTCCATGGCGCTGATCTCGTAACGCCCGGCAGTAAGGCTGACCTCCGGCATGGCGGGAAGAAAATCATCCCGCTGCTGGCGGAAATTCTCGCGGTCAGTATTTTCATAGGCCAGAAGCATCATATCCGCCGCTTCGGGTCCGCGGTCCTGCTCCAGGTACATGCTGATAAGCGCCGTGTAAGCCTCACTGCGGAAAGGGCTGACCTCCTGTGCCAGCTTGAGATACACTGCCTCGGCCTGTTCATCCTGTGCATCCAGCTCGTATGCGTTGGCCAGCAGAAGCAGGCCATCGTAGTTCTCAGGGTCTATGACATCGGCGATACGAAGGCAGGTAATTGCAGCCTGCACATCGCCCACATCCAAATAGTCCTGACCGGCCAGCCGATAAGCCTGAGCAGGTACGCCACCCCACTGTTTGATTAACTCTTCGCGCTCCTCCTGCACCAAGGGATCGTCCGTATTCTGCGCCAAAGCAAACATGCCCTCGGTCGCTGTCAGCGCGTTGCGCCGCGCGGTAGCCCGCTGCCCGCTGTCGCTGCGGGTCATATAGAGCATATACCCCGCACCCGCCAGCACAACTACCAGCGTAAGTGCCACACCGATCAGCATCCAGTTGATATTATGTCTATGAACCGTATGCACCCGGCCATGCCGCGTTTTCAGTGCGGGAGCACGCCCCCGCGCATTTACCGGTACGCCGCGCCGTGTATCGGGCCGGCTGCTGCCGCGCTCGGTCTGAAAGGTAGCGGCCGGCTTGCGCCGGGGAGCATGGTTGGCTTCTTCCACAGGCAGGGCGGACAGATCATAGTCGCCATATTCTCTGGGACGATTACCCCCGGAGGGCAGAGTGGGCGCCGTCGCGCTGACCCTGCCCTGGCGAATGGCACGCACGCCCGTATCCTGAAGGGCAGAACCGCCATAGCGGCCCAGATAGGTGCCGCAGTTTTCGCAGGTAAGCGATCCGTCGGGCATGGAGTGCCCACAGCGTTCGCAGATCATGTGAAATGCCTCCTTCCGGCGGCGGGACGCTTAGACGCCCGCGCGGTTGTTGACCGGGCGGTCGTTGATAAACAGCTCAAAATGCTGGCCCAAAAACTCCGCCGCCTGCTCACACATCAAAATGCGGGGCAGGTAGATGCTCAGATACTCCAGCACACTGGAGGACTCGTCCATCTTGAGCTCCTGACGGATGATTTTATGTTTGCGGTCCACAATGACGCTGTTTTCCTGAATGGCAAAATTCACGCGGTCGTGGATATCACTCACATCCGGGCGTCCATTGCGCACACGGCTTTTGTGCGCGTCCGACTTATCGGCAATGGCCAAGGCAGCAGATACCGCGCTGGATACCGTGCCGCTTTGCTCCTCATGGTTGCCTACGGCGGTGATGACGATCATCACATCCTCGATATCCATGCCGATTTCCCTTAGCAAGGGAAAGAGCAAAATGGCGCCGTTGGGACCATGATCATGGCGGTTGACACTGTTGCCCACATCATGAACCCAGCCGGCGATAGCGGCCAGCTCCACCTCCCGCTCGCTGTATCCCAGGCTTTTCAAAATGCCGCTGGCTGTGCGGCTCACATAACCCAGGTGTCTGGGGCCGTGATCGGTATATCCCAGCGTTTCCAGATAGCGGTTGCCCGCCCGGACCAAAGCTTTGATGCTCTCGTTCTGTTTGATTTCCTGAAGGGTAATCATGAATGCCTCCTTTGCAAAACCGGGGAACCGTTGATCAGTTTTGCGCCCGTTGCAGCCTTTTGAAGGCCTGATACGTGGGATCGTGCGACCAGTCACGCACAGGGGCCTCGCTGCCCAGCCGCTCGATGGCACTGCGGATTTCAATAAAGTCAGTATAGGTCACGTCGTCGCCCTCGGCTACGTCCAGCAGGGCTTCCAGGGCGTGATCGTCGTCCAGCTTGGCCAAGTACCCTGCATAAAGGGCGCGCTTGTCCTTGGTGGTTTTAAACTGCTCCAGCGCAAAGCGGAATACATCCTCGTCACCGGGATAATCCGCCAGTACGTCCAAAAGCGCCTCCTTGCCCTCCGGCCCGGCGGCCAGGAATGCTACCTTCGCCGGTCCCCGCACTCCCTCGCCCATCTGCCGCAAACTTTCCAGAGCATTGTCGAGAATATCTTCCTCATCGTCTCGCTCCACCTGCCAGCGGATAAAGTCCACCATAGGCATTGTGCTCTCGATCTGCCGCAACAGCTCAATGGCATCCATGCGCGCCTCACAGGGAGCGGTTTTATCCTTTACCAATGCCATCAGCGCTGCCTCATCACCCAGCTCCGCCAGTCGGTCGAGCAGAGGATCGGGCACGGGCACGCCTTCTTTAATATATCCACGAAGCAGCGCACATAGCTGTGTACTATCGGAAAAGCGGTCGAAGTATTCCCCCGGCGCACAGCCTTCCAACCAATCAGCAGGTGTGTTCAGCCAGCGCAGGTATACATCAGGCACCTCATCCTCCATGTCCTCCGGACGGCGGAAACGGTGGCGGTTCTCCTCGATCCATTTGTTCAAAACCTCGGTAAACCGGGCGTCAAAATCAATGATGTTCATGTGTACCTTCCTCCTCGATTGCTCGCAAAACACTCAGCGCACTTTGCAGCGCACGCCTTCGCCGCGTGCCCATACCCTCCGCCGCAATGCGCTGAGGCGAAAGACCTCTTTCATAGCGGTAACGAATGCTTAGCGCCAGCGGCCACACTTTCCAACGGTCTGCGATCAGGCGAAAGCGCTCCTTCTCGCTCATGCGCCGCACCCGTGCCAACGCCCATGGTGTGAAACCACGATCCTCTGCAAGCGCCGCAGCGCGGTTAAGGCATCGGGTAATCATGCGCTGATAGAAACTGGCAGTCGGTGGGGGAGGCTGAGTGGGGTCCACACAGCCGAGCCGCCCATCCTGCCACACAGCATAAGGTGCAGGCGCGCCCATAGAAGCGAGTATCGCCATAGCCACCCGTTTGGTCAGCGACGCGCGCGGGTCGGCCAGAAGCACTTGGCGAAGCAGGCGCTGCGCCTCCTCTGGCGGCATAGCCGCACATACGGAGGGCAGCAGCTTTGCAGGCCAATCCGTAGGCAAGGCCAACATATAAAGGAAGCGTGCCCGCAGCTTTGCATCCGTGCTAATAGCCACAGCCAGTGCATCTGGACCTTCGCATACAGCCTGCGTAACCGGCTTCAGGCATCGGTTCAACTCGTCTTCGTTCAGCGATCCATAATAGGATACGCCCACAGCCTCGGCTCGAACCTGATCCGGGCTGAGGGCGCGGGTTTCCATATCCATCACACGGTTGAACAACACCTCGCCAGGCACGTCATCCGGGTCCAGTTCGCGGCACAAATGAATATAGCGGCTGGCCTGTTCCAGTCTGCCCAGCTTGAGCAGGCAAACCGCCAGGTCGTACAACACGGGATAACGGTCTGCGCATCGCTTCAGGCTGCGGGCGAGCATGGCATGCGCAGCTTCGTGCGCTCCCAGTTGTTCGGAAGCCAGGCACACCAAGAGTTCATCCGCCGGAGTAGCCGCACAGACGGCTGCGCGTGTCAGCGCAGAAGCCGCTTCCGCCGCTTTGCCCAACCTGCCAAGAAGGCATGCCGCCGAAGCAGCCAGTTGTGCATCGTATGGACGCAGGCGAATGGCATGGCGTACATACCGAAGGGCCTCCTGCGGCCTGCCGGCCCGCTCGTGCCACAGAGCGGCCAGCTCGTCCCGGCGGGCATATGGCGCTTGAAAAGGAGCCCGCCGTGCACGCTGCAGGGCGCGGGCCGCGCCATCCATATCGCCACGTGCCATGCGGGATAAAATCAAATGCATCAGGCCATTGAGCCGGGCGCGCCGCTTAACGGGAGGTTCCCAATAAGCCTCCTCCATCTCGTACACATCCCCGTCCCAAGGGGCGGGTACAGTCTGCTCAGCCTCTGGCGCGTTGAAATACAGCGAAAAGGCGTCTAGCCCCTCCTGCCTGTGGCCCAGAGCAATCATGTTCTGGCCGATCAGCCCATAGAGCGCCACACGCGAGGGATCGTACGCCAAAGCGGCAAATGCCTCCCGGTTACTGGCCTCATAGCAGTGCAGCTGCCTGAGGGTAAGCGCATAGCTGGCCGGCCCGGCAGCATAGCCGGGATCTGTGCGGGCAGCGTGACGTTCCAGCACCGCCGCACGGCGCAGGTCCCCCGCCTGCTTGCACTTTTCCGCCCGCCGCAGCCAGTACGGCGCCGGGCGCTGAAAGGTATCCATTTGGATGCTGGTCATTGCTTCCTCTCCGCCCCGCCTTTTCGCGGGGCAAGCCGAATGCTTATGCCTGCGCCTGATTAAGCAGACGCAGCAGATCCTGCTGGGTGAAGCGCTCCGTCTTTTTGCAGAAATGGCAGGTCAATTCCGCACCGTCCTGCTCATCCTGAACCATGCGGCCCAGCTCCTCGCGTCCCATGGCGATGAGCGCCTTTTCCATGCGCGAACGGGAGCAGTTGCACCGGTAACACAACGGCGTTTGACCGATCACCACGGGCCTAAGTCCCTCAAACCATTTGGCCATGAGCGCCTCCATGGGTTCGTGGCACAGTTCGCGGCTGATATCGGCCATCAGCGGGCTGCGCAGCTCCAATTGGCTGATGATATCATCCGTGCATCCCGGCAAGGGCTGCAACAGTACACCGCCCGCCGAGAGCACCACCTCGCCGCTGACCAGCACACCCAAGCTCTGCAGCGTAGGTGTCTGCTCGCTGACGACATAGTAGTTGGCAAAGTCTTCGGCGATTTCGCCTGATACCAGGGGTACCTGGCCCACATAGGGACTTTTCATCCCCATATCGCGCACCACGCTCATACGCCCCTCGTGCCCCACAGCGCGACCCACATCAAGTTTGCCATTGGGCTTGAGCGGCATTTCCAGGTTTGGCACGTCTACGCAGCCACGCACGCTGTCATGGTCTGCCACGCAGACAATGCGCCCCAGGGGCCCTCCACCATCGATGGTGACGGTCACACTGGCCTGATCTGCCTTGAGCATCACGCCCATCATAGCAGTGCCCATAAGGGTCCGGCCCAAGGCAGCCGTGGCTACCGGACTGGTCAGATGAATAGCAGCCGCCTTGGCTACGGTAGAGGTAGCGGTAAGCAGCAGTCCCCTGACCATGCCATCCATCAGGGTAATATGCAGCAGTTGGTCCTTTTGTTCCATATGCGTTTCCTTCTCCCGTATTTCCATTATGCTTCAGGCACCTCAGTCATGCGTTCGCCCACAGTGGGAGGCGCTTCCTCAATCAACGGTTTGCGAGCTGCCAGGAACCAACGCACCGCGTGGGGCTCCGGCGGGGAAAGCTTTTTATCACCGTAAATCCGGATGTCGGTAAAGCCTACCGCTTCCATCAGCTCGGTCAGCAGCTGGGCGCTATGTGCATACTGCCGCTGTTGCTCGCCGATGCGCAGATAGGTTTCATCCTTCTGTCTAACGAAGATGGCCAGGTTCAGGTCCACGTATCCCTGCGCACGGTTGTAGCGATTCTGCCACAGGTAAGCGATCTCAGGGGTTTCATCCCCAATGAAGTGGTTACCCAGCACATGCTCCAACTTATAGGGCGTGCTCAGATCCACAAACAACGCTCCCCCCTCGCGCACGCTCAAAAATGCTGCGCGAAAGAAATCGGTCAGCTCGCTGGCGTCCTTGAGATAGTTCAGGCCGTCATTGGTGCATAATACGGCGTCCATGCACCGGTGCAGATGCAGCCGGCGCATGTCCTGCCTGACAAAGGGAATCATCGCACCAGTACGGCGTGCTTTTTGTGAAGCCTCAAACAACATGTCGGGCGAAATATCCACACCGGTCATCTGATAACCCATCTTGCTCAAGGCAATAGTAATGCTACCCGTACCGCAGGCGCATTCGCATACCTTTCCGCGCGGAACGCCATAGCGTTCCATCAACTCATGATAGAACCGTGCCCAGGCCAGATAGTCCACATCGGCCATAAGCCTATCGTATACGGATGCAAATGCGGTGTACATGCGTGTATGTCGCTCCTTCTAAGGCTTTCGTCTGTGGCTTTGACCGATGAGCCCGCCGATGCGGCCCGTTTCCTTTGCACTCAGGCCTGCCCAGCCTACCTGGCGCACCCGGTCCAGTAAACCCAACTCACGTGCCAGCTCATACTTCATGCGCTCCTCGCGAGTCAGGCGGGTAAGTGCGTCGCGGCGAATGGCTCCGGTCAACAATTCATCCTTTTTGCCCATGTCCTTCCCTCCCTTGCGTGGGTAGGTTGTGACAAAGGCTCGTTCCTCATTCGCCGGTTTCCTCGCCGGCATCCTCATCATCTTCGTCATCCTGGGCATTGTACAGGCCGCGGCCTACTTGAACACCCTCAATATTCGGATTGATATACCGGTCGAACACCGCGTTGGAATAGCTGGCTCCCACAAAACGGCTCAGGCCGAAACCGATGACGATATAATAGGCAGCAAGTCCCAGAAGGGCATACTGCATATAGGGCGTAAAGAGCGAAATCAATGCCGCAATCACCCAGGGAACCAACGACAGCAGCTTCAAGCCCACAGTCATGGGCAGGCGGCCAACCGTCATAATCAGACTGTTGCGCACCACGTTGCGATAGTTGAGTTTATAGGTAACAATCTGTGGATAGACATATATCAGGGAGCACAGCCACAACAGGCCTATCACGATACAAATCACCTGAGGGATCACAAACAGCAGGTTGGTGCTTGCCATTTCGCCATAGAACGTAACACATACGTACATCAGCAGCGGCATAATGCCAGTGATGATACCGGTCAGCAGGCCATACTTCCAGTTGCCCTTGACCGTATCAATAAAATCCGACCAGATGAAGGCGTGCTCATCGCGCGCCCAGTTCCGGGTAACATAAGCCACACCTGTCGTAAACGGACCCGTAAGTGCCAGGCAGGGCACCAGCAGCAGCAGCGTCTGCAAAATCACAGCATGGATACCCTGCGTGTAACTTTGCGTCATTGCTGCAACCGCCTCCGCGGTAATTTCACCTGCTTCCATCTGCATTTGCGCATCGGTCACATTGGCAAGCCCCGCATACCACAAAAGCAATCCCCGCCCAATCACGAAGATGGCCGGAAGCCATACGACTGCATACATCAAATTGAGGCGCACCAACCCTGACAGACGCACGCGCAGCATTTCCCAAAACAGCTGCCAGCGTGTCTGGGGAAGATCTTCTTTGGTGTAATCGCCCTTGCCGCTTTTTCCGTAGTAATAGCGGTTCATCATCTTTCCAAACATATCGTTTCCTCCGTGAAGCATAGGAATACAGTCTGCATTATAGCACACGCAGTTCAACGCGTCAAAACAGGCACGGCCTCAAGCGGGGCTCCTGCGCAAAGTTTACAGCTTCTTCATAAAGCAAAAGGACCGCCGCACCCGTACCAGCTGATACGGGGCGGCGGTCCGTCCAAATAAGGATTAGATGCTGCAGGGCACCGCACTGCTGGAAAACAGCTTTTGCTGCGTCTGCTGCCCGGCCACGCCGTCAATGGACAGGCCGTTAAGCTCCTGGAACACCATGACCGCGTTTTGGGTAACGGTGTCGTAGGTGCCGGAGATATCTCCGTCATAGTACTTCAGTTCGTAGAGGGCATATTGCAGGCGCTTAACCGCACTGCCGGTGGACCCCACATCCAGTTTGGAATAGCTGCCGCTTTCAGACGTGCCGCCATAGAGCAGGCGCTGGGTTGTCGGACCCGCCATTCCGGTCACGCGCAGACCCGCCGCGCGCTGATAGGCCTCTACTGCCGCCTCGGTGCCGCTGCCATAGCTGCCATCCACGCTGCCACTGTAGTAGCCAGTAGCCTGCAGAGCACTTTGCAGAGCCGTCACATTGGAGGAACTGGAACCTGTGGTAATGGTGGTATAGCCATTGGATGAAGCGGTCTTGCCATAGTTTTCCGGATTGGAACTGCTGCCGGAAGACGATCCGCCGGAGGAGCCTCCGTTCAGTGCGGCATAGATAGCATTGAGCGTTGCTTTGCCCGCAATGCCGTCAGCATTGAGGCCGTTGTCCTGCTGGAAGGCCGTAACCGCAGCGGTGGTTCCGCTGCCATAGTCGCCATCGACGCTTCCGGTATAATACCCCAGTGTCTTGAGGTTCTGCTGCAGGGACCTCACCGCGCTGCCGTTGGTGCCTTCCTTGAGCGAACCAAGATGACCGACCACGCTGGAAGCCTTTTTCGCAGATTCGGAATACAGCTTGGTCAGCGTCGTGGGACCGGCGATACCGTCAGCATAAATGGAGTTACGTTCCTGGAAGGCGATGACTGCGGCCTGTGTAGTCTCAGCAAACTCGCCATCTGCAGTACCGCTGAGATAGCCCAGCACGATCAGCCGGTTTTGCAGAATTTTAACCTGGCTGCCCGAGGAACCAAGCTGCAGGTAGATATCCGTCTTGCCATTTGTATAGGAAGAGCTGGAAGAACTGCTGCTACTGGAACCGCTCGAACTGCTGGAACTTCCGGACGAACTGGAGGAACCGGAGCTGCTGGAAGAAGAGCTCTTTTTCTTTGCGCTACTGGAATAGAGCTTCTCAATGGTGCGAGTACCGGCCTTGCCGTCTACAGACAGACCGTTGGTAGACTGAAACTCTCGCACAGCCTGCTCGGTGGCAGCGCCGAAATCTCCATCCACGCTCCCCGTCAGATAGCCCAGATCTTTGAGCCTCTGCTGAAGCCGTTTGACATCGCTTCCGGTAGAACCCACCTTGAGCGTGCTGCTGCCGGAAGAGGTAGCAGACGGCGTAGCCGTAGCGCTGGGCGCATTGGTGGGCGCCTTCGTGGGAGGCAGCGTTGCCGATCCGATCTGAGGAGCGCTGGTCGCACCGCTAATAGGAGCATTCGTAGGACTTACGTTGCTTGGCGGATTGGTCGCGGTGTCATTGCCGAAGTCCCATGCGCTCCAATCCGCCTCGTTGCTGGTGGGTGCAGGCGTGGGAGTAGGCGTTACGCTGGGTGTGGGCGTTACGACGGTATCGAAGGTCTGTCCGCCGTCTCCCACAGTTAGCCCGTTGTTGCTGTCCACGACGCGGTCGGGTTCCATATAGCAAGCACTCAAAACCACGCAGGCGGCAAGCAGCAGCGCCGCAACAGCCGCCCGCTTCAGCCGCGCATGGCGGCTCCTGTCCGTGGCATGGGGATGTTTCACAATCAACACTCCGTTTCCTAAAGGAAGTCGAAAAGGAAATGTTACAAACCTCTTACGCCTATGCAGAAGGCATATGCCCCCTGCATCAAGCATATTGTACAGGGAAAATACGGGAAAATCAACCCCGAATATTTCGCCTGCATAGAATTAACGATTCATTCATCGCTTTTGTTCCATCGAATTTGAAATATTTTTGTCATATTTCAATGTTCCTTCGTCATATTGGGCGAACGCTTTTCCCAAGCGCAGCGAGTAGAGCGACCATTCCTTCACGGGCCATGGGGTACCTTCTTGCAACGCCTGGCGGTAAAAAGAAATTTGCCGCCCATAACGCCTCCACAGTTCGTCCCCATCATGGATGCGATCTGTTTTAAAATCCACCAGTACCCATGCGCCATCTTCTAAAAAGCACAAATCAATCACACCCTGAAGCAGCGTGGGGAATGGCTCATCTATGCGCAGATTGAAACTCCACTCCCTTCGAACCACGGAGGCCGCCAGCATCCGCTGTCCCAGTGGGCCGCTGAGAAAGCGGGCTGCCATACCGGCATCTGCCAGGGCCGCCTCTGTGGGGGTCATTACATGCTTTTCCACCAGTCGGACCAGTTCCCTATTTATATGGAAGGAAATCGCTTTTTCATCGCCTTTTGCCGCCCTTGCACCTTCCAAATCCATCAACCCCAGCAGTCGATGCGTCTGAATGCCACGCAGCATACCTGCTTCCTCCGTGGGCTGTTCCAAAAAGTCAGGTATGGCTGGAAGCGATGCAAGCAGTCGAGGACGTGGCCCGTCATAGGGAAGGTGTCTGAGTTGCTCTTCATTCTCCTGGGCAGCCTCTTCCAGCGGCTGCATGCCATCCAGTGCACGGCAAAGTGCGGTTACGCCCAATTTTAAGGGAACCACGGCGGCCTGTCTTTCCTCCTGCGGTGTATCCGCCTCGGACCAATTCATACCGGCAGCCTTAGGAGCAGGGATCTCTACTGCATACCTTTCTTCTGTCACCTCAGGCAATGGGAAGGGCAACGGGGCGCTTTGACGAGCAAAATGCCTTGTAATGACTGGCTCCATGTGGAAAACGATGCGCCACAGGGCACTTTTATGTGGAAAACTTGTGGATTCTGTGGGGAACTTCTCTTGAGCCTCAGTTTCCCTCATCACGATTGTGGAAAGTTGCCCTTCTCGTTCCACTGATATATCGTCACAGGATTGCACAGATTGCAGCAACCAATCCAGCATGCTATGCGCCTCACGGACACCATATACCCCTCCGGAACGGCCTACTTCTTCAATATTGGGATTTTTCATGCTGCCTACCAGCACCAGCCGTACCCTCGGCCGCGTCATGGCTACATAGAGCACACGCGCGCGTTCTGCCCGCTCGGCACTGCGTTCCCTGAGCGTAACAGCGCCCTGCAAAAGGGTCGGACGCCGGGTCCGCGCCCTTTCATTGACGTAACCCAGGCCAAAGCCAATTTCACCATGCAGGCTGAGCGTACGGGTCTGACTCCGGCGCAATAATGCGCCGCCAAGTCCCATCACATATACCGTGGGAAATTCCAACCCCTTGGATTTGTGAATGGTCATCACCCGCACCACATCTTCCCAGGGGTTCATCACGGCGGGACTTTGTTCGCTTCCCCCGCCGCCATCGGCCCTGATGGTTTCCACAAAGCCATAGAGTCCGTCTGTATGGTTTTGCTCATAATCATCTGCGCGATGACAGAGCATGCGCAGGTTCGCCTGTCTCAGCTTTCCGCCTGGCTGTGCCCCATAATGTGCATATAATCCGCTGCGCTTAAGAAAACTCCACAGGTATTCTGCCAGAGGCATGCTGCGCGCATAGAACCGTTCAGCCTCCAGCGCTTCCAGCACCGCTCGGCAACGGCCGGCAAGGGGTTCATCGGCCTCTTGTGCTGCAGCCTGCAACGCACTCAGGAAGCTGGCCTCCCGCTGGGGCCGAAGCAGGCGGATGGCGGCTAACTCCCGTTCCGTCAGCTCGAAGAGCGGGCTGCGCAGTTCGCTGAGCAGCGCCACATCATTGGCCAGATTGTCCAGCAGCATCAGGTGCTGAAGTACTTGGTCCACCTCATCGGTCGTCATGGGATCGCCGCCGCCTTCACAATACACAGGGATGCCCATGCGGCTTAACACCAGCTCCACCTTGTCGGCCACATTTTTCCCCACAGGGAGCAAAATAGCGATATCGCGGTAGTGAAGCGGTGCTCCGGGTTGCCCCTGAGCATCGGGAACCGGCTCGCCCACCGTTGCGAGGATATCGCGCGCGATAAGCTCTGCCTCGGCCAGGACCATGTCCTGGGGCCGCTTTCCCTGAGCATTCAGCACATGCAGCTCGGCCGGCGAGTCCCCCTGAGAAGGGATACCGGGATACAACCTTGCATCGGCATCATAGTCAATCTCGGTGACACGGCGGTCCATTACATGTGAGAACACACGGTTCACCGCATCCAGCACCCCTGCTCGGCTGCGGAAATTCAGATTCAGCACGATCCGGCGAAACGTCGCATCTTCCCTGGGAGAAAAGCGTTCCAGCTTTCCCAGAAACAATCCGGGCTCGGCCAAGCGAAACCGGTAGATGCTCTGCTTTACGTCCCCTACATAGAAATAGGACTGCTCTGCACCCGTTTCACGCTTAAGTGCGTTGAGGATTGCCTCCTGCAAGGCGCTTACATCCTGATATTCGTCTACAAACACCGCGTCAAACCGCTGCGCCTGCTGAGCGCGCAGCTCCGGATCGCGCAGCACCGCCAGCGTCATATGTTCCAGATCGCCAAAATCGATGCATGCCTCGCTGAGTTTACGGTTCAAAAAGCAGTCATGAAAATGCCGCACCACTTTAGCCAGACCATGCGTAGCGGGGCTCATGGCCTGCATATCAGCCATGCCTTGTTCAAAATCCGCAGGCAGCAGCTTTTTCAAATCATCCGCCATATCCTTGATGCGGCTACGCAGGTCCTTAAAAGCTCCTGCCAAACGTTCTTCGTCCCCGGTGGCAGGCTTGAAGCGCCCCAGGGTGGCAAATTTCAGCCCTGCGAGCGTCTCGCACAGGGCGCGCATCCCCTTTTCACACGCCGTGCGCAGCATATCAATGGTTCCACGGTCGCTTTTCAGGGTAAGAAGATAAGGGGGAGGAAACGCCGCATTGTCGCGCATCTCGTCCGCTTCATGCCAAAGGGCGTCCATCCCCTCCAAAATGAGCGACGCCTCCCGGCAGAAGGCTTGGGCCAATGGACCAAATTCCATATCCTCATCGTTCCAGTTTTTTTTCGCATTTTCCTCCAGCCACGTCATCGGATCGGGCCGCGACATTAAAAAGCGGTAGAGCGTTTCCATCATAAGCGTGATTTCACGCTCGGTGAATTTGCGAGTGAGACTGGCCAGCTCATTATCTTCATGCGCCGCCCCATATAACCAGTCCAGCGTTTCCTCTGTGGCCTCGCGCCAATAAGCGGCACGGGTGCGCTCATCCGCCAGCATGAATTGCGGATCTACGCCGCAGTGTTGAAAGTTCTGCCGCACCACCTGTTGGCAATAACTATGTATCGTGGAGATTTGAGCCACGCTGACCAGATCCGCCTGACGGGCCAGATGCGGCTCGTTTACAGCAGCTTCGTTCAGGCGCGTTTCCAGGCGTTCGCGCATCTCGCCTGCAGCTGCGCGCGTGAAGGTAACAATCAGCATCCGCTCAATGCTGATGCCGCGCTCCACAATCAATCGTACAATGCGCTCCACCAACACAGCGGTTTTGCCGCTACCTGCCGCGGCAGACACCAGCAATTCGCGGTTATCGGCGCGGATGGCCGCTTCCTGCGCGGGAGTAAAGCGCATGTACATCGCTCCTTTCTCGGATGAGGGGATATGCGCTATTGTACCGTAAGCGCAAAGCGAATGCAAATGTTTCACGTGAAACTCTCCCGTCTCCGGATGCCTGATCTGTCCTGCTTTCGGATAAATAATTTGCCCTTCAACCTGACTTCATGGTATAATACCGCTGTTATCCTCAAATACTTCCAATCTATCAAGGAGGATTCATATGCCCACTACCGCATTTGATGTGGAGTCCATCAAACAGAGCATCGCAGGCAAGCTGCAGCGCTATAATGGCGTTACCGTGCAGGAAGCTACCGCGCAGCAGCTCTACAAGGCCGTCGCATCTACCGTGCGCGACCAGATCATGCAAAAGTGGATGGTTTCCCGCCGCCTGCGCGATTCCAAGCGCAAGCGTCTGTATTACCTGTCGGTTGAGTTTTTAACCGGCCGGTCTCTCAATTGTAATCTGATCAACCTCTGCTCGCAGGAAAACTATGCTCAGGCGCTGCATGAGCTTGGCATCGACCTGCAAGCCATCTTGCCCGAAGAGCCCGAACCCGCGCTGGGTAACGGCGGCTTAGGCCGCCTGGCCGCCTGCTTCCTGGATAGCCTGTCCAGCCTGAACATTCCTGCCATGGGCTGTACCATCCGCTACGAGTATGGTCTGTTCCGCCAGAAACTGGTGGAGGGCCAGCAGGTGGAACTGCCGGATAACTGGCTGCAAAACGGCAACGTCTGGGAAGTTGCCCGCACCGAAGATACCTGCACTGTGGAGTTCAACGGTCATGTGGAGGAAGGCGAGGAAAACGGCCGCAAGGTCTTTAAGCTCGTGGACACCTACCAGATTGACGCAGTGCCCTACGATATGCCCGTAGTGGGCTACAACAACGATTGCGTCAATACGCTGCGCACCTGGTCAGCCCGCAGCCGTGCCAATTTGGACCTGACGCACTTCGGAGAGGGTGAATACCTAAAGGCCATGGAAGAAATGCAGATGGCCGAGGTGATCTCCAAGGTGCTCTATCCTGAAGATAAGCACTACGAGGGCAAGATGCTGCGCCTCAAGCAGCACTACTTCTTCACAAGTGCCACCCTGCAGTATGCGATCAAAAATTTCAAAAAGCACTTTGGTAACAACTTTGATCTGCTGCCGGACAAGTGCGTTTTCCACATCAACGACACGCATCCGGGCCTGGCGATTCCCGAGCTGATTCGCCTGCTGGTCGACCAGGAGGGCCTTTCCTGGGAAATGGCGCAGCGCATCACCTACCGCTGCATGGCCTATACCAACCATACCGTCATGGCTGAAGCGCTGGAGCGCTGGCCCGTCGATATGATGAAGCAGACGCTTCCCCGCATCTACATGATCCTGGAGGAGCTGAACCGCCGCCTGTGCGCTGAGCTGTTCAAAAGCTATCCCGATCAGTGGGAGCGCATTGGCCATATGGCCATCATCGCATACGGGCAAGTGCACATGGCCAATCTGTGCGTGGCTATGTCCTTCAGCGTCAACGGCGTGAGCCAGCTGCACGGAAAGATCCTTCAGGATAGTCTGTTCCATGATTACTGGCTGCTCAACAAGGGCAAGTTCAGCGCCATCACCAACGGCATTACCCACCGCCGCTGGTTGGTGGAAGCCAATCCCGCGCTAACCTCGCTGCTCAAGGAAGCCATTGGCCCCGGCTTTGTGGCCGACGCTTCCAAACTGTCTGACCTCCTTCCCTACGCGGACGATCCCGCCTTCCGCGAAAAGTTCGCCGCTGTGAAGCAGCACAACAAGGAGCGTCTGCAAAAGCTGGTCAAGGACCGGCAGAACATCGACATCGATACCAGCTTTGTCTTCGATACCCAAGCTAAGCGCCTACATGAATACAAGCGGCAGATGCTCAATGCCCTGCACATCCAGGTGCTCTACAACCGCATTGTGGACGATCCCAATTTTACCATGCCGCCGCGCCTCTTCCTCTTTGGCGCCAAGGCCGCTCCCGGTTATATGCGCGCCAAACAGACCATCCGCTACATCAATGCCCTGGCGGACCTGATCGACAAGCATCCGCGCGCCCGGCAGATGATCAAGATCGTTTATATCGAGAACTATGATGTTTCTACTGCCGAAATTTTGATTCCCGCCAGCGAAATCAGCCAGCAGCTTTCCACCGCCGGTAAGGAAGCCAGCGGCACGGGCAACATGAAGTTCATGATGAACGGCGCTGTGACGCTTGGCACGATGGACGGTGCAAACGTAGAAATCTATGAGCAGGTAGGTATTGATAATATCTACATCTTCGGTATGCGCGCCGATACCGTGGAGGGCATGTACCGCGAACGCACCTATAATCCCATGAGCATCTTTGAAACAAACCACGAAATCCGCAAGGCCATGAGCCAGTGGCTGGATGGAACACTCTTCCCCAACGAGCCTCTCGCCATGCAGGATCTGTACCATACGCTGCTGGTGGGCGATTACGGTGGGATGCCGGACAGCTATTTCGTCCTCAAGGACTTTGGCAGCTACTCCATGGCCAACCGCCGCATGATGGAGGACTACCAGAACCGCGACAAATGGCTGCGGATGGCCATCATTAACACGGCCAAGTCCGGCTTCTTCAGCTCGGACCGCACCATCCGTCAGTACAATGATACTATTTGGCATATTCAGGGCTAGACCCTATTCTGAAAAGTTGTTCTGGGCCATGCGCACATGCGCATGGCCCCTGATTTTTTGAGAAATAATTTTGGGAATATTCCACAAAGATTGCGCTACTATCACGCCCGTCTCATAAAAAAGCGAAAAGGTCAAGGAGATTATCAGGGCGGATAAGAGCAGCGAGCATATTGGCTTTCAGCGAACGCTTTTTGCCTGAAGCAGCAAGATAATTTTTATGGACTGTAAGCGCAAATTTGCGCAAGGCGTTCATAGTCGTATGGGCATTTTCACTGAGAAAACGTGACTCGTCTTCTGAAAAGGTAACATCTAGAAGCCAATGCATGGATTCGATTTTCCAGTGTTCACGGACTGCTCCCAGCAGTTCTCTGGCTGAGACATCGGAACTGGAAATATAATAACTAGTCTCTTTGCTGAGCATTCCGCGAACATCCACTATGCGTTCTACTGCAAACACGCTTCTTAAGCCAGGCCATTTATGTGCCGCTAACCAAGCTATGTCCCGTGCTTTTCGGCAAATTCTCTTTTCTATCCTACCGGCATTCTTTTCAATTGTTTGAAAGGTATTAAAGCTGTCACCATCATCTGTATCTTCAAAATACATCCGCACATCAGCTAACAGGGACGGCTGATTTTCCTTCAATCCAAAAACATAATTTCCTTTGCGAGCCACAATCTCCTCTGAAGTGCGCCGCTGACAGTGCATGGCATCTGCTGTGACAGTTTTACCATGCACATCCAGATAAGTCAGCATTTGTTGAAATGCTGGTATTTCGTTGCTTTTCTCATGTATCGTTTCTTGGGCAAGCACAACGCCGCTCTCCGTCAAATATGCACTGAGAATTTGAAGTGCGCTATGCGGATTGCCTGATTTCCCTGTGCTGCATATGGCTTTGCCATCCACAGCGATAATATTACCGCTTGTGTAACGAGTGCGCAAAATATCCAAAATGGCCTCGCCGACGGCCTTTCCATCCAGCATGCTCAGAATCCGGCCAAAGGTCGCTTTCGACGGAATCGCTGCAATGCCAAAGGCTGCTTTGAAAAAATACTGCTTTTCATTGGCATATAAAGCTAAGTCTCCCAAGGTATCCAAACCGCTGAGTACGCCACACATAATAATAAGCAATATGTCACTCAACTGATGTTTTATATAGCTGGCATGCCTGGGATCGCTTATGGTAGCTATCCTTGCTCTGATCTCATCCATTCTTTTCACCCCCGCCTTTACTATATCATATTTTTATGAGACGGGCGTG
>JAEYCB010000007.1 GCA_023404345.1 Bacillota bacterium | reverse complement strand
GACCTTTTCTGCTTTTCTGCTTTTCTACCTTCACCTACTACAAGAAGCCACTTTGTGCCGAAGCAAAGTGGCTTCTTTGACTGGCTGAAAGGCCGCCTGCGGCGGCCTTTTTCGACACGCTGAGCCGCGTTTCTTTGGCGAGAAACGCGGCTTTTGCTGATAACAGCCCTTGACAGAACAGACTTGGGCGGGCTATAATAAGGCATCATAACCGGGAACATCGTTCACATATGTGAACACCGGAGGCGATTTCATGGCTGAGATTCCCAATCGAACGTTGCAGCGTGGGCTGGATATGCTGGAACTGCTGGGTACGCACGCCGAGGGCATGGCCCTTTGCGAGCTGGCTCAGGCATTGCACTTGCCGCGGTCCACAGCCTTCAATCTGGCCCAGACGCTAACCCATCTGGGCTATGCCACGCAGCAGGAGGATACTGGGAAATATCGTCTTGGATTAAAGATGTTTGAAATCGGCGCAGGCGCCATGCACCAGGTAGATGTGATGGAGCTGATTCGTAGCTGTATGGCGGAGGTTCATCACAAAATTAACGAAACCATGCATCTGGGTGTGCGCGCCGATCGGGATACGCTCTACATCGACAAGCTGGACTCCACCCAGTCCATCCGTATGACCAGCTATGTGGGCTCCCGGGCACCGCTGTACTGTACGGCGCTGGGCAAGGCCATTCTCTCCACGATGGATGATGCCCAGGTGCGCGCTCTTTATGCAGATGTGCCAATGACTGCCCTTACGCCGCACTCCATCACCAGCGTGGACAAACTTTTGGAGCAGCTGGCGGCGGTACGAAGCAGGGGATACGCCGTGGAGCGCGAGGAAAACAACGAAAACGTATGCTGCGTAGCCATTCCCCTGCGCAATCGCGAGGGGCGGGCGGTATACGCATTGAGCGTATCCGCACCAAGCTTCCGCATGGGCGAGGATGAGATTACGCGCTGCGCCGGTTTGTTGCTGGATATTCAGCCACGCATCGAACCGTTTTTGAAAAATGCCTGATCCCGTTCTGAACCAATGTTGTCAGGCGGCGGCTGGGCCGCTGCATAACACCCTTATGCCACGCAAGAACAAAAGGAGGAACGTCCCATGGAAATGATCGAGAAGCTGTCTCTGGCTGGCATTGTGCCGGTGATCAAGGTGGAGGATGCCGCGGATGCGGTGCCTCTTTGCAAGGCGCTGTCCGATGGCGGCCTGCCCGTTGCGGAGATCACGTTCCGCTCTGATGCGGCTGAGGAAGCCATCCGCCGCGTGCATGCCGAGCTGCCCGATGTGATTCTGGGCGCGGGCACCGTGCTTACGAAGGACCAGGTGGACCGCGCTGTGAATGCAGGCGCCACCTACATCGTCTCTCCCGGCCTGAACCCTGAAATCGTGCGCTATTGCCAGGAAAAGAACGTGCCCATCGTACCTGGCTGCGCCAATCCCAGCGACATCGAGGTGGCCCTGTCTCTGGGACTGAAAACCGTCAAGTTCTTTCCCGCTGAGCCTCTGGGCGGCCTGAAGCTGATCAAGGCCATGGCCGCGCCCTACGGCGGCGTTACCTTCCTGCCCACCGGCGGCATCAACGAGCAGAACCTGAATGAATATCTGGCCTTCCCCAAGATCGTCGCCTGCGGCGGCAGCTGGATGGTGCCCGGCGATGCTGTGGCCCAGAAGGACTGGAAGCGCATTGAGGACATCACCCGCAGCGCCGTCAACAAGATGCTGGGTCTGGAAATCCGCCATGTGGGCGTAAACAGCGGCACGCCGGAACAGTCCATGAAGGATGCGCAGATGCTGTCCAAACTGCTGGGCTGGCCTATCGACGAGCACAAGAATGCCAACTTTGTGGGCGATGGCTTTGAAGTGATGAAGATTCCCTTCCGCGGCACGCATGGACACATCGCCGTGGCCTGCAATTCCATCAAGCGCGCCCGCTGGCACATGGAGCGCCGCGGTTTCACCTTTGATGACAGCAGCGTCATCATGAAGGATGGCAAGATGCGCGCCATCTACCTCAAGGATGAGATTGCCGGATTTGCCGTGCACCTGCTGCAGAAATAACCCCATCGACCTGACAGATAGAGTGAAAGGATGAATGTACCATGGCGAAGGTTGTTACCTTTGGCGAGATCATGCTGCGTCTGAAAAGCCCCGGTTACGAGCGTTTCTTCCAATCCCCCAGCCTGGAGGCCACCTTTGGCGGCGGCGAGGCAAATGTGAGCGTTTCTCTGGCCAACTACGGCATGGAGACCTCCTATGTAACCGTGCTACCCAAAAACGATATCGGAGAGGCCTGCCTGCGCGAACTGCGCGGCTTTGGCGTGGATGTGAGCAATATCGTCCGGCGGGATGGCCGCATGGGTATCTACTTCCTGGAAACCGGCGCGGTGCAGCGTCCCAGCAAGGTGATCTATGACCGCGCGGGCAGCGCCATCTGCGAAGCCAAGCCTGGCGACATCGACTGGAAAAAGGCGTTTGACGGTGCGACGTGGTTCCACCTCACCGGCATCACCCCCGCCATCAGCCAGGGCGCTGCGGATCTGAGCCTGGAGGCCGTCAAGACGGCCAAGGCCATGGGCCTGCACGTGAGCTGCGACCTCAACTACCGCAAGAACCTCTGGAAGTATGGCAAGACCGCCGATCAGGTGATGACCGAGCTGGTCAAATATGTTGATACTGTGATCGCCAACGAGGAGGACTTCCAGAAGTCCCTGCTGCTCAAGGCCGAAAGTGCGCATTCTGTGGAGGAAGGCGAGCTCAACATCGAGCAGTACAAGGCCATCGCCAAGCTCGCCATGGACACCTATCCAAACATCCAGCGCGTGGCCATCACCCTGCGTGAATCCAAGAGCGCCAACCACAACGACTGGAGCGCCTGCCTCTACAACGGCAAGGACTTCTTCCTCAGCCGCAAATATCGCATCACCGACATCGTGGACCGCGTGGGCGGCGGCGACAGCTTCGGCGGCGGCCTGATCTACGGTCTGAATACCTACGGGGATGAAAAGACTGCCTTGGAATTTGCCGTGGCGGCCAGCTGCCTCAAGCACACCATCAGCGGCGATTTCAACCGCGTGAGCGTGGCCGAGGTGGAAAGTCTGATGAAGGGCAGCGGCAGCGGGCGCGTGCAGCGCTAACCAATCTGCCTTATGTGACGGGACGGAGATTATTCTCCGTCCCGTCAGACTGTCAAAAAACCCTTTTGGGAGGTTCGGAGGGTCGCAGCCCTCCGAGCTGCATTCCGAATCCAGCGATATGTGCGGTGAATTCGGATGCCTTGCGCAGCAAGGTTTCCTTATGCCGTCCG
>JAEYCB010000006.1 GCA_023404345.1 Bacillota bacterium | reverse complement strand
CTAGGTAGTCCTCCACAGCCTGAATCTTTACCTCCGGCGGTATTTTGCCTTTTAAACTCATGATAATTGCTCCCTCCGTTTCGGCAGTTTTGTTTTTCCGCTGTCTACTTTAAAGGGAGCATATCATTATTTGCTACCGCCTTCATCTTATATGTAAATCAATTCAGCGTTTACAATCTCTGTTGCTCTATTCCGAATATTGTTCATAGCCCCGACCCATGCCATTTGGTCTGCTGCTTTTAGTTGTTCGGTAATGCCCTCCTTATCAGCCATTTGTTCAATCAATCGAAACATCATCGTTGTTGCCCGTTCGTCAATGTCGGCAAGATAACTGTTCAACTTGCCATTTGCAAGTAGTGTGGTGTAAACCGCTCTCTTATGTTTCTGCAAATAGCGTTTGTGTCGCTGACCCCATAAGCCGATAGGTTTGTGTTCTTTTTCGGCTGGTAAAGTAAGACAAGGAATATAGTAATCTCCCTGTAATTCGTACCAAAGACCGTTACTCTTATCATAAATATACTTGTCCATTAAAAAATCCTCCGTTATAATATATTCGCACATACATCACATTTCCCCGATTGCCACACTTTGTTATATCTTGTTATGAGATTTTCTTGCCCTTGATTTTGCCCTTATAAGCAGTCAGGGAAAGAGTAAACTTGTGTGAAATCATATAAAGGGATAAGGCGAACACACTGCGATAAATCCTTTATTTTCAAGGATTTTGGAGGATTTTATTGATAACCTATGGAGAGCAATAATCACTCATAATTTTATGGTTTTCAAATTCCGATTTACGGATTTTGATACTTTCCGCGCGGGAAGGTGTAGAGGACCGCGTCAGAGGACTGGATTGCGGTGCAAATGATTATCTGATAAAGCCTTTCCATTTTTCGGAGCTACTGGCCCGTATTCGCAGCCTGCTAAGGCGCAGATTTGAAACAGAGCAAAGCATACTTACCTGCCAGAACGTTTCTCTTCTTCGCAACACGCAGGAAGTTTTGATTGGCGACAAAGCAGTACCGCTTATGCCAAAGGAATATGGAATCTTAGAATACCTTATGTCCAATGCAAATCGTTATGTAACGCAGGAAGAGCTACTGGAGCATGTTTGGGATGAAAACGCCGACCCTTTTACCTCCTCTGTGCGCGTGTATGTTTCTTTTCTTCGCAAGAAGCTCTCTCCCTATCTCAATTCTGCTGTTTTTATAGAAAGTGCTCCGTCCAAAGGGTACATGATTCGCAAGGAGGCGGAAGATCACCCATGAAGCTGAAAACACGAATTGCTGCCATTACGACAGGCACACTGGCAATTTGTTGTGTATTTCTATGTTTATGGAACATGCTGTCAACAAGCGCCATGATGAATAACATTCGTCTGCTTGAAAAAAGCCAAGGCACCATGGAAGAGGTGCGCTATACCAAACTTCAAGCCTTTGATCAGCAGGAAAACCGCAACCAGGCCCGTCTGCTGCTTGGCCTTGCTGCCGTTGTAGTCTTTGGCGGGGTTCTTTCTTATTTTGCCGCGGATCTGGCAATGAAGCCGATACGCAATCTAACTCAGACTATCCAAAACTTTCGCACAAGCGATTTGAAAAGCGAGCTTCCATTGCCCAAAACCAAAGATGAAAGCTATGCGCTGATACGAGCGTTTAATGAAATGATTCACAGGTTGAACCATTCTTTTGATCGCGAAAAGCGGATTTCGGCAAATATTGCCCATGCGTTTAAAACGCCATTGGCCGTTCTGCTTACAAAATATGAAGTGCTGGAGATGAAGCATCCGCAGACGTTGGAGGATTATAAAAAAGCCATTGCGTCCTCAAAAGAAAAAGTGGAATACCTGGCAAAAATAACGGCTGATCTGCTGGCGCTCTACCGGCAAACGAATGCCGTAATCAACCAGATTTTTGATCTGATGGATCTATTTCACCAAATTGAAACCGATTGTAACCCTCTTGCGGTCAAAAAACGGGTAACGCTTGTGCTGGACTGTACGCCCTTGAACATTGTTGCCGACCGTCTATTATTTGGATAGATGCTGTGCAACCTGGTTGAAAACGCAATCAAGTATACTTGTCCTGGCGGGCAAGTATGGGTTGCAAGCCATGCCAAAGATGATATCCTGACAATTTCGGTGCGGGATACCGGCATGGGCATTTCTGATGAACAAAGCCATTTGTGTTTGAACCCTTTTACCGCGCAATCCCTTCTGCAAGCGCTGTTCATACCGGAAGCGGCTTAGGTCTGACTTTTGTAAAAGAAATTGTTCAACTGTATCGCGGAGATATCCGGTTGGAGGATGCGATACCAACCGGCAGTTTATTCACTATCACGCTGCCCGGCATTATTGCCTAGTAATTTATAGCGAAAGTACGATTTATTTATCCTATTTCCCCACGCAGAAGCGCGAAAAGATATCGTCCAGCAGTTTTTCGTCCACGCTGTCGCCAGTGATGCGGCCCAGCAGATACAGCGCCTCGTGCAGGTCCACGGCGGCCAGATCGATCAGCCCACCCGAAGCCAGGCCCGACTGCGCGTCGCGCAGCTTGCCAAGCGCCTGTCGCGCCACAGCCATGTGGCGCTCATGGGTGAGGGCCAGCTCGTCGGGGTTGCGAAGGAAGCCGCGCAGGTAATCGCGCACCGCATCCAGTCCCTCGCCCTCGCGCGCAGATACACGCAAAATGGGACGCTTGTCTGTGAGCTCTTCCGCCTGCGCCAAGGTGAGGCATTCGCCCGCGTCCTCCTTGTTAAGCAGCACGGCACAGGGGCAGGGTGCCTCCATACGCAACAGGTCCAATACTTCATCGTCCGGGTCCTGCGAGGCGTCCACCACCATAAGCGCCACATCCGCCCTGGCAAGCGCTGCGCGGGCCCGCTCTACGCCGATGCGCTCCACTGCGTCGCCGCTGTCGCGCAGGCCTGCGGTGTCCTGCAAAAGCACATTGGTTCCATCCAGCGTAAAGGACCCTTCCAGCACGTCGCGCGTGGTGCCGGGCACATCGGTCACGATGGCGCGGTCCTCGCCCAAAAGGGCGTTAAACAGCGTACTCTTGCCCGCGTTGGGCCGCCCACACAGCGCGACGCGCAGCCCCTCGCGCACAATACGTGCGCCCCGTTCGTCAATTGCCCCATCCAGTTGTGCAATCAGCTTGTCCAGTCCCTCGCACAAGCCGGAGAGTGCCTCTTCCTCGCCAATCTCGTCAGGATAGTCAATATGTGCTTCCAACCCGGAAAGCAGCGCGGTCAAATCCTCCTGTGCCTTGCGGATAAAGCGGCTTTGACCGCCCTCCAGCTGACGCTCCCCCGCTCGCAGCGCCGCCGCCGAGCGCGCGGAAATCACGCCCATCACCGCTTCGGCTTGCATCAGGTCGATGCGGCCGTTCATGAACGCGCGGCGCGTAAATTCACCCGCCTCAGCCGGGCGCGCGCCCAGCCTGACAAGCCGTCGCATCACCAGCGAAGCCGCGGCCGAACCGCCGTGGGTATGGATTTCACACACGTCCTCACGGGTATAGGACCGCGGCGCATACATCACCACACCCATGGCCTCGTCGATAGGACCGGTTTCGTCCACTGCATGGCCCACCATGAGGCGGTGGCTTTCGTAGGGCGGCTTTGCGCCCCGCGGCTGAAACGCCTGTTCAAACAGGCACACTGCCTCCGGCCCGCTCACGCGCACGATGGCTACACCGCCTTCGCCCGCCGCCGTGGCCACCCCTACGATGGTGTCCTCCATACCCTGTTCACCCTCTCCCAGCCCCGGAAAAAGCGGGCTGGCAAAATCACGGGCAGGCTTTGCGCGCCGCCCGTGTTTATGATATCATGTTCGCGCGGTCTTTTCCAGCCGAAAGGGCAAAAACAGTAGGCCGAAGGGGGGCGTTTTCACCGTGTCTGTTACCATTCTTACCTCGCGCGCACACCGGCTGTTCGCCTCCGTGGTGGAAGCTTTGGGGCAGTGCGCCAAAAGGGGCGAGGATGCGCTTTTACTGGTGCCGGAGCAGTTCACTTTGGCCGCTGAGCGCGGAGTGATGGACCGGCTTCATTTAACTGGCATGTTTTTGATCGACGTGCTTAGTCCGTCGCGGCTTTCCGAACAGGTGCTATCCAGCGCCGGTCGCGATGGTCGCGAGCCGCTGGACGCCGCAGGCCGCCGCATGGCGCTCAGCCAGGCGTTGGAACGGCTGGAAGATAAGTTGCCTTACTACGGCAGCATCGCCCAGCGCCGGGGCTTTGTGGAAAAGTTGGATGCGCTGATTACGGATATGAAGCGCGGCGGGTTGGACCCGGAGGGGCTAAGGGATTATGCGGCTTCCCTCTCTGAAGGAGCAGCGCGCGACAAGCTCACTGACCTGGCTGCGGTTTATGCGCAATATCGCGAAGTGCTCCGAGGGCGCTTCAGCGACAGCGAGGATCAACTGGCCTACGTTGCAGGGCGGCTTGCAGACAGCAATTTTTTACGGGGCAAGCACCTGTTTGTCTACGGTTTTGACACACTGCCCCAGCAGCTGATGCGGCTTATGTGCGCAGCCGCGCCGCTGTGCCGGAGCCTGACCATCGCCCTCATCTGTGATGCTGAAATTGTGCCGGATGGCGAACTGTATACCCCCGTGCGGCAGGGGATTGCCCGCTTTCAGAAATTGCTTTCCCAAAGCGGGTTAAACGCAGAGGTGCGCGTTTTGCCGCCGCAACCACTGGATCGTCCGCCTGCCGTGGCGTATCTGGACCGGGCGCTGTTTGCCCACCCCGCCTCCCCCTTTATAGGCAAGCCGGAGGGCGTATACCTGGCCGACGGGTTGTCGCCTTATGAGGAAGCGGCCCTGATGACCCGCGAGGTGCGCTGGCTGCTGGACCAGGGAGTGGACCCTGAGCGGGTGGCTGTGCTCTATCCTGACGGGGGCGGCTATGCCTTTGCTGTCACGGCCGCATTGGAAGACAGCGGTATCCCTTTCTACACCGACCAGCAGCTTCCCGCCGCCTCGCACGGGCTAGCGCAGTTCTGGCTGGCAGCTCTGCGCGGCATGGCAGGTGGCTGGCGCAACCGCGACATGTTCTGCCTTCTCAAAAGCGGCTATGCACCCTTGAGCTTTGAGGAAGCATGTGCTCTAGAAAACTATGCCTATTGCTACGGTGTGGACCGAGTACGCTGGACGCGCCCCTTCACCCGTGGTCCGGAGGCTGCACGCATGGAGGCGCTCCGGCAGCGACTGATGGAACCGCTTCTGCGCGCGCGGGCCGCGCTGGTGGCCGCGCGCGACGCCACGGCATCGCTGACCGCTGCCTTTGGACTTTTGCAGGATGTGAATGCCTACGACGCGCTGAAACGTGAGGAAGACCGCCTGCTGGAAAACGGTTTTCTCACCCGCGCAGGCCAAAACAGCCAGATATGGCAGGCTGTACTCAGGCTGCTTGACCAGTTGGTTAAGCTCAGCAGCGGCGCGCGCATTCCGCTCAAGCACATTGCTTCACGGCTGGAATGTGGACTTTCGGCTATTTCGCTCAAGTCGCTTCCGCCCGCTGCGGGCATGGTGCATGCAGGTACGCTGGGGCATCTCCTGGCCGAAGAGGCGGATGCGGTGTTCATTCTTGGCCTGAACGACGGCCTGCTTTCCCGCACTACCGACAGCTTGCTCACCCCTGAGGAACGCGCCTTGGCACAGCAGGGCACGGGCACCTTTCTGGGGCTGACGGATGAAAGCCGTGCCCTTATGGCCCGCCTGGATCTCAAGCGCGCGATGACGCTGCCCTCTCGATGGCTGTTTCTAAGCTGTGCTAAGACCGCACCCGATGGTGCGGCCCTGCGGCCGCTTTCCCTGCTGGGCCAGCTCCGCGACCGGCTTATGCCGGGACTTTCGCGTACAACTGTACCAGAGGACGAACTGCCTTTATCCAGCGCGCAGGCGCTGGGTGCGCTGGGCGTTATGTTGCGCGCTCATGCCGACGGCGTGGTTCCCCTCGGGCCCTGCTGGCGCGAACGCATGGACAAACTGCTGTCCTCGCCCAGCACTGCGCCCGCCGCCATGCAGTTGCTTCGTGCGCTGGGCTTTGATGGGCAGGCCCAACCCCTCACGCCCGGTGTGACCCGCGCTCTCTACGGTGACGAAACCTTGTCCGTAAGCCGGCTGGAACAGTTTGCAGACTGCCCGTTCAAGCACTTTGTCACCTACGGCCTACGCCCCCAGGTTCTTCGGGAATGGAAGGTGGACCCCATCGAAACGGGCACCTTCTACCACGCAGCCCTCAACGGCTTTGCACACCTGGCACGGCGTGAAGCGTCCTATCCGAATCTGTCGGACGAAGCTGTATCCCGTCTGGCAGACGAGGCTGTGGAACCACGCGTGGAGGAAGTTCTCGCCGGCCCCATGGGTGACGGCGACCGCAGTCTGGCGCGCTTCGAGGCGGCACGCAATGCCATCCGGCGGGCGGCGGTGACCATCACCCGGCAGCTGGCGGCCGGGCGCTTTACCCTCTACCGCACAGAAGCTGCCTTTGGCTATGAGGGTGGTCTGCCGCCGATTGTTCTGCTTTTGAGCGACGGGCGGCAGGTGGCTCTGCGCGGACGCATCGACCGCATCGACCGCTATGATGCGCCCGACGGTGTATATCTGCGCGTGATCGATTATAAATCTGCACGCCAGAGTCTTGAAGCGGCGCGCGCCTGGTGGGGACTGCAGCTCCAGCTTTTGCTGTATCTGGACGTATGCACCAGTGCCATTCCCGGTGGAAAGCCTGCCGGCGCCTTCTACTTCTACGTGGCTGACCCATTGGTGGAGAGCGCCAGCGACGCCGCCGAAATCGTGGAGGGCAAGCTGCGCGAAATCTTTCAGCTGCGCGGAGTTGCCCTGAGCGACGTGGACATCCTTTCTGCCATGGACGAGGGAGATACGCCCTGGGTGCTTCCGCCCATGTACCTCAAAAGCGGTGAGCTGAAAAAAACAGCACGTGCGCTCAGCATGCCTCAGTTCACAGCCTTGCTTTCGCACGCGCGCGAGGTGGCCATAGCCCTGGCTGACCGGCTCTTTAGCGGGGAAACGGCTATCTCCCCCACGCGCGATCCGGACCGTTGTGCCTGCGACCGGTGCGATTTTCGGGCCGTATGCCGATTTGATCCCACATCGCCCGACGCGCCTTTCCGCGACCTGCCGGAAATGGGCATGGAGGAGCTCAGGCAGGCCCTTTCATCTCCGCCGGAAGAAAAACAATAAGGGGCGTTGCTATTCTCTTCCGGTTCATGTATAATGGGTGTGTAAGCACGGCGGTGCGCGTTGCCGCCAGGAGATAACAAAACAGTGTAAGGAGGCGTTACCATTGATTCAGGTGATTGCCGGCAAAAAGGGCTCGGGTAAAACCAAGCGCATCATCGACATGGCCAACCAGGCTAGCCAGGAAAGCAAGCACGACATCGTTTTCATCGACGATGACAATCGCTATATGTTTGACCTTCGCCACGAGGTGCGCTTTATCAACGCCAGCGAGTATGAACTGCTCAGCGACCACATGTTCATGGGCTTTCTCTGCGGCGTCGTAGCGCAGAACTTCGATGTGGGGCTCATCTTCATCGACGCATTCAAAAAGCTGATCCACAACGAGCTGGATACCAGTGAATGGGTGTTCAAACGTCTGGAGACCATCAGCGCCAATCACAATGTGGATTTTGTGATCTCCGTCAGCGCCGGTGTGGAGGAGCTGCCGGACTTTATCAAGCCCTATGTGATCTGAACCTTCGTATGACAAAGGGGGAGCGGTCTGAAAGCCGTTCCCCCTTTTCATGTATTTTACGGCTTTACACGCGTCCCAAAACCGTGTATGATGGAATCACTCCAATTATGAAGCATCCCAAAACCTGTCTGGAGGGTGATTGCATGTCCTTTTTTTCCACGCGTGGCGGCGCTTGCGTAACTGCGTCGCAATCCATTCTGTGGGGCCTGGCTGCAGACGGTGGTCTATATGTACCCAGCCTGTTTCCGCAGATTTCCAGTGAACGGCTGGCTGCCCTGTGCGGTCAAAGCTACCGCCAGCGCGCTGCGCGCATCCTGCGTGACTTTCTGGAGGATTACTCTATCGCAGAAATCGAGCAGTCGGTAGATGCCGCCTACGCTGCCGATGCGTGGGATCATCCTGACGTAGCCCCCGTGCGTGCTCTCAGCGACGGCATTCACGTGTTGGAACTGTTCCATGGTCCGACCTTGGCCTTTAAGGACATCGCACTCAAGCTTTTGCCCCATCTGGTGCGCTTGGCTGCCGAAAAAAACGGTGAGAAGCGCGAGGTCAGTATCATCGTCGCCACCAGCGGCGATACCGGCAAAGCGGCGCTGGAAGGCTTCCGCGATGTACCGGGTACCAGCTGCTCGGTGTTCTATCCCTATGGAGGGGTCAGCCGGGTGCAGGAGTTGCAGATGACCACCACCGGCGGAAGCAACACCCATGTCATCGGCGTGCGGGGCAATTTTGACCAGGCGCAGACGGGCGTTAAGCGGCTCTTTAGCGATTCTGCCTTCCACGAGCGCATGAACCGGCTGGGCAAGCTGCCCTCCTCGGCCAATTCCATCAACTTTGGGCGGCTGGCTCCGCAAATCGTGTACTACTTTACTGCCTATACCGACCTGGTGCAGCGCGGCGCCATCCGCATGGGGCAGGGCGTCAACTTTGTAGTACCTACCGGCAACTTTGGCGATATTCTGGCCGGATACTATGCCATGAGAATGGGGCTGCCTATCCGTCGCCTGATCTGCGCCAGCAACCGCAACAATGTGCTGACCGATTTCTTCCGTGAGGGCACCTACTACACACACCGCACGTTCTTTAAGACCATGTCTCCAAGCATGGATATCCTGGTCAGTTCCAACTTGGAGCGTCTGCTCTACGAGTGCGCGGACCGGGATGCCTCGCTGGTGCGCATGTGGATGGAGCAGCTCTCCTCCTGCGGCAGCTTCTCCATCGGCGGACAGCGGCTGTCAGGGCTGCAAAAGGTATTTTGGGCCGACTATGCTGATGACAAGATGACTGCCGACGAAATTCGCCGTATATACGAGCGGACCCATTATGTGATGGACCCGCACACTGCCGTCGGCTCCTGCGTATTGCAGCAGTACCGCGACCAGACCCGCGACCAGACGCCCGCCGTGCTGGTATCTACTGCCAGCCCCTACAAATTTGCTCCTGACGTAGCGGCAAGCCTGTTGGGCGTGCAGGCCGTAGCTGGCCTTGATTTCCTAGCCTGTGCCGAAAAGGTCGAACAGCTTTCCGGCGTAGCCATTCCCGCTCAGGTGCGCGATCTGGCCGGCCTTCCTGTGCGTCATACCGCCGTATGTGACCCCGACGGCATGGAAGAAACGCTGATTGCTGCCTATTCTGACTAAAAAAAGAAAATTTAGCGTGGATTTATGTTTCACTTTCCCCGCAGATGGGGTATACTTAATACGCAGGGCAAAGAAAGCCCCCATATTCAGGATTTCAATTTCAAGGAGGTCATTTGATCATGAAATGGATTTGCAAGGTTTGCGGCTACGTTTATGAAGGACCCGAAGCTCCCGAATTCTGCCCCCAGTGCAAGGCTCCCAAGAGCAAGTTCCAGCCCATGGGCGGCGAAAAGGCTTATGCGGACGAGCATCGTGTGGGCGTTGCCGAGGGTGTTGATCCCCGTATCATCGAGGGTCTGCGTATGAATTTTAACGGCGAGTGCACCGAGGTTGGCATGTATCTGGCTATGAGCCGTCAGGCTGACCGTGACGGCTATCCCGAAGTAGCCGAGGCTTTCAAGCGTTATGCTTGGGAAGAAGCCGAGCATGCCGCCAAGTTCGCTGAACTGCTGGGCGAGGTTGTCACCCCCTCCACGAAGAAGAACCTCGAGCTGCGCGCTGAGGCTGAGTGGGGCGCTACTGCCGGCAAGAAGGAACTGGCCACGCTGGCCAAGGAGCTCAACCTGGATGCCATCCATGACACCGTGCATGAGATGTGCAAGGATGAGGCTCGTCATGGCAAGGGCTTCGACGGCCTGCTCAAGCGTTATTTTGGCTAAGAAAATCTGAAATCGAACGCAAGGAGGATATAGCAATGAAGTACGAGTGCCCCTGTGGCTATGTGTACGATCCCGCTGTGGGCGATCCCGATAACGGCATCGCTCCCGGAACTGCCTGGGAAGATCTGCCCGAAGACTGGGTATGCCCCGTCTGTGGCTTGAGCAAGGACGCTTTCACCGAAGCGTAATACAAACAAAAAAGGATCCCTCGGCTCTGCTGGGGGATCCTTTTTTTCTATTTTCCAGAGTAGCAAAACAACGGGGGCTCACCCACCGCCATGACTTCCCGGCAAGCGCCCCGTTGTTTTGCATTTTCAGTTCTGGAGTTTTTCAATCGCGCGGGCAAAAATACGCATGTTGAGCACCAGGCTGTCCAGCGCCATGTATTCATCGGCCTGATGTGCCAACTCCTCCTCGCCGGGGAATACACTGCCAAAAGCCACGCCCTCCTCCAGCACGCGGGCGTAGGTGCCGCCGCCGGTGGCCACGCACTCGCGCGGACGGTCGGCAGCTTCATGATAGGCATCCAGCAGGGCCATCACCAGCTTGCTGTTAGGCGCCACATGATGCGGGTCCTTCTGCTCATCTACGGTGACCTCGATACCCTCCAATGCCGCGCGTACACAGGCAGTCAGCGCGGCATGATCGCACAAGATGGGATAGCGAATGTCCAGCGTGGCATACAGCCCGTCCTTTTCATTGTAGCGCAGGATGCCCAGGTTGCAGGTGAGACCGCCGCTGGTTTCGTCCATGCAGCGGATGCCCAGACCCAGCCCGTCATACTCCATGCCCACCTGATCGGCCAGCATGCGCAACGGACCGGTCACTCCCAGCGCGCGCAGCATGATGAGCAACTGCCCAATGGCGTTGCGGGCTGCTTCAGGATAGGCCGCGTGTCCGGGCACGCCCGTGGAGGTCAGCAGTACCAGGCCATCCTGCATCTGCGCCTCCACCTGAATGTGCATATCACCTGCCAGATGGTTAATCTTATTGCACAGGGCCTCATCGCCCTCCACCAGCGCGGTAGCGATTCCAGGAATCACATTGCAACGCTCGCCCACGTTGATTTCCTTCACACACAAGCCGTCTGAAGCATAGTCAGCGCGCAGGCTCAGATGCAGCATGCCCTTTTCCGTATTGATGACCGGATAGCTGGCATCAGGGCTAAAGCCGGTACGGGGCATATCGCAATGCTCCATATAGTATTTCATACACTCCCAGCCGCTTTCCTCATCGCAGCCGAAGATGAGGCGCACCTCGCGTTTGAGCGGCAGACCTGCCTTTTTCATGGCGTACATGGCATACAGCGCCGCCGCCGCAGGCCCTTTGTCGTCGGACATGCCACGGCCATACATGCGTCCGCCTTCGATCTCTGCTCCAAAGGGGTCCACGGTCCAGCCGTCGCCCGCAGGTACCACATCCAGGTGAACCAGAATAGCCAACGGATCTACTCCCAGCGGACCCATGCGCACGTCGCCCGCATAGCCGTCGAAATTGCGGGTTTCAAAGCCCATGGCCGCCGCGTCAGAAAGGACCAGGTCCAACGCCCGCCTCACCTCGCGGCCAAAAGGCGCGCCAGGTTCGGGAGCCGCTTTCACGCTGGGCACCTGAATCCAGCCCTTCAGGGTACGGATCATTTCATCCCGCAGCTCGTCGATGATGATGCTCAGGTCTTGCACGTTTGTGTTCCCTCCATCTATATTATTTTTTGTCTTTCTTGTCCAATGCCCGTTCAATCTGTTCAGCAGCAAGACGCACGCGTTCATGCGGGCAGGCCAGATTCACGCGCAGGAATCCTTCGCCTGCCGCTTCGCCAAAGAAGGTGCCGGGCGTAAATTCCACACCCGCAGCCCGAGTGCGCTCCATCAGCTGCGCGGTGGTCAGGCCCCAGGCACGCAGGTCCAGCCAGCCCAGATAAGTAGCCTCCAGCGGTGTGAGCACAGCGCCGGCCAGGCGGGCAGCCACCTCTTCCCGGAAGATGGCGTAGCCTTCGGCCACGTAATCCAACATTGCATCCAACCATGCGTCGCCGTGAGCAAAGGCCGCCTCGGCAGCGACCATGCCAAAAATATTGCCAGATACCACGCCTGCATCACGCAGTGTTTTTTCCAGCCGGTCCAACAGCGCTTTGTCGCGGCAGAAGGCCGCCGCTTGCTGCAGGCCTGCCAGGTTGAAGGTCTTGCTGGCGCTAGTCATGGAGATGGCACGCACACCCGTTTCTGCGGCCAAATCCAGTGCCGGGACGAACGTTCTGGGCCGATACACGAAGTCCTCATGAATTTCATCGGACAAAAGCAGCACGTCATAGCGGGCAAGCACAGCAAACAACGCCTTGAGCTCTTCCCTGCTCCAAACGCGTCCCACAGGGTTGTGCGGGCTGCACAGGAACATCATGCGCGCCCCCGCACGGCAGGCATCCTCCACGCTATCCAGGTCCATGGTATAATGGCCTGCCTCGTCGCGTTTGAGCGGACATTCCGCCGCTTCGCGGCCGTTATCGCGCACAGCTGCATAAAAGGGACCGTATACCGGCGGCTGCACGATGATGTGGTCACCAGGCTGCGTAAAGGCCTGTACCGCCGCCTTTAATCCGGACACCACACAAGGCAGCATAATCTGCTCCGTGGAATGGAGCTTGAGTCCATGGCGTCGCTCCATGAAACCCAGCATCGCCGCTACCGCAGCCTCTGTTTGCTCGGTGTAGCCATAGACGGGATGCGCTGCACGGTCACACATTGCGCTGACCACCTCGTCCGGGCAACGGAAATCCATATCCGCTACCCACATAGGATTGGTCAAACGCGGGTCGCGCGCCATGGCAGAATCCCATTTTTCACATGCCGTCCCCCGCCGGTCGATGGGATAGTCAAAAAAAACCCTGTCATACATCTCTGGTATCCTCCTCAGCAGTCTGTACCGGTGCAGCACACCGCAGCACCCAATAGCCGCTTTTCTTTTCCACGGCGGCCACCTCATCAAACAGCGTGGCCAGATAACTCATGGCCGAAGGTGCACCCTGCTGCTTGCGAATCACCAGATACAGCTTTCCTCCCGGCAACAGACTTTTTGCCCCATCAGCGAACATGCGATAGATGACTGCCTTTCCCGCACGGATAGGCGGATTCTGCAAAACGGTAGCGAAGCGTCTTTCTGCCAGCGCGGCATATCCGTCGCTTTCCAGCACCTCAGCATGCACACCGTTTCTGCGGGCATTTTCACGCGCCAAATCGCACGCGCGGCGATTTACATCCGCCATGGTAACGGATAGCCCCGGCCAGCGCGCACCCACGGCCACGCCGATGGTTCCGTAACCGCACCCCATGTCCAGCACAGGTCCTTCAATGGATTGAGGCAGCGCAGTCAGCAGCACCTCCGTCCCCCGGTCCAGTTCCCGGCGTGAAAACACGCCGCTGTCGGTGGCAAAAACCAGTTCGCGGCCGCCATAGCTAAAGCGCACCTCGCCGGGACGGTGATCGCTGGAAGGTTCGGCAGTGTAGTAATGATCATTGGCAGACGGCATGGCTTACCCTTCCTTATCGTTGGGTTTGAGAGCAGCCACACGCAGGGCTGACACCTCACTGGGCGAGAGCTCGCGCAGGCCACCCGGCGGAAGATCCTCCGGCAATAGCAACGGACCAAAAGAGGCGCGGTGCAAAGCTATAACCTCGTGTCCGCGGGCGGAGAACATGCGCTTGACCTGATGATACTTGCCTTCGCGCACCTCCACGGCAGCTTTGCTTTCGTTTTCATCCGTGCACAAAATGGTGAGGGATGCTGGCAGGGCGGTGCAATCGCTCAATGGCACCCCTGCGGCAAAAGCTGCTATATCCTCCTCGTCCAGCTGCCCTGTTACGCAGGCCACATAGCGTTTCCACACATGCCGGCCAGGAGCTAGCAGTGCGTGGGCCAACGCGCCATCGTTGGTGAGAAGCAGAAGGCCGGTGGTATCCTTGTCCAGCCTGCCCACAGGCAGCACACGGCGGCGCAGAAGCGCCGGAGGGACCAAGTCCATCACCGTCTGCGCCCGTCCGTCACGTGCAGCGGTAAGCACGCCGGCAGGCTTATGAAACATATAGTACTGTAAGGCGCTGTCGCGTACGGGCTGGCCTGCAAGGGTCACTTCGTCGCCTTCCCCTACCTTGGCGGCAGGATCGCGCACGGTCATGCCATTGATCTGCGCCAATCCGTCCCGCACAGCGCGCACGGCCTGGCTGCGCGTACGTTCGCCACTCTGAGCCAGGTATTTATCCAGCCGGACGCCGCTCACGAGCGGGGCCCGTTTTCACTGGGAGTAAAGGCAGGTGCCGCCTCGCCAGCGGTCAGAGAGGCCGTTTGCTGCTCAGGCGTGCCGCTGCTATTGGTCTTGGGATGATGGTTCCACAGCGCAAAGGAAGCGGTCAAAATCCTGCGAATGGGCAGCAGCGGCATATACAAAAACACAAATGCAGTCATCAGCGGCAGCACAGCCTGCGCCATATCCAGCCCAGACGAACCCTGACGGGTAAAAACCTTGAGCACCGCCTCCGCCGCGCCGGTCAGCACACCCTTGACCGCCGCCACCACGGCGATCACAAAGGGAATCCATAAAACCAGATTGATCAGGCCTACACCCAGTTGGGCCAGTCTGCGACCGCGCAGACGGCGGCGAAGCTCCTTGCGGGGAGAATGATCATTGCTGTTGGCATAAGCCCACACATAGCGCGTTGCACTGTTGCGCACCGCGCCGTACAGCCATATGGCTACGCCCAGCCCAAGCACAGCCAATACTGCCACTACACCATCCATCAGGGTATTTTTGGGCGGTGTGAGTGTAGCTGCACCCACCAGACTCAGGAAGAAGTTCGCCACAGAGCACCATACGCTGGTCCATCCCTGACCCAGTTCGGTCAGCGTTTTAAGCAGCGTAAGGGCATCCACCTCTTTATACCAATAATAACCATAAATGAGCATGGCAAAAAAGGGCAAGCCCCATTTGACCACATGCGCAGCATGCAGCAAGGACTCAGCCAGCTTCTCGCCATAGTTTCCCAGATTAAGCGCCGTATCAAAGCTGAAGTAACGACGGCCATCCCTGTTAACCAATGCTTCGGCAAAGGAATAGCGCAGTGGCAGCACCAAAAGCACCAGCAGCACCGGGCACAACAATGCCAAAAGCTTCAGCGGTGACCCTGCCGGAAAAACGAACAGGCAAGCCAGTGGGGTAAATGCCACCAAGCGCACAAGCAGCGCTATAAACATATACAGAAGCATCCGCAGATAAAAGGTGAGCGGATTGTGCACAACGGTTGTCTGTTGCATACCGATATCCATCCTCCCTGTACTTGGGTATATAGACATACATGATTTATTATAGACGATTCAGGCCCGTGTTGCAAGCGCCGAAACGTATTTGCCCAAAGGCCCAAAATGACAGGTTTGCATTTTCGTCTGGCTATGCTATAATAATCGCGGTTTGCATCGGGAAGAATGAATCACGGGCGGCATGGGCCGCAGACGGAGGGGCATATGCGAGAAATCCTGCTTTCGGCGCTGGTCGCCGCCATCGCCTACCTGCTGGGGTGCTTTTCCACAGGGCTTACGGTATCAGGCGCAAAGGGCGTAGATATCCGAAACCGCGGTAGCAAGAACACTGGCGCGAGCAACGTGCTGCGCGTGATGGGACTCAAAAGCGGGCTGATCACCTTCTTGGGCGATTTTCTCAAAGCCGCGCTGGCCTGCTGGATCGGCAGTCTGATTTTGCCGGGGACCACCTTCGGCATTGCACGTTTCGGCATGATGCTGGCCGGATTGTTTGCCATCATTGGACACAACTGGCCGGTGTTTTATGGCTTTAAGGGCGGCAAGGGCGTGGCCTGCTCGGCGGCTGTGGTGTTTTTTGTAGATCCCCTGTGGGGTGCAATTGCCATTGTAGTCTGTCTGGCGGTGATTGCCCTGACGCGCTTCATCAGCCTCGGCAGCATGACAATGCTGCTTTGCTATATGGTGCTGATGTGCATCGCCCATTGGGGGCAGTGGGTCACGTGTCTGTTTACGGTGCTGCTGTTTGTCATGTGCGTATGGCGGCACCGCACCAATATCCAACGCCTGCTCAGCGGCACCGAAAACCGCATCGGACAGAAGGCGAAATAACTCGAGATGCTGCAAGCCGGAGAAACGCTTATTTAAGAAGCGTTCCTCCGGCTTTTTGGTGCGTACATGTTTATCGCCTATCCCCTATCGTGGGAGAGAGCCGAAGTGGAGGGCAAATGAAAGCGCAGGAGACATGACTTCGGTCATGTCTCCTGCGCAAAAATGCCTTAGAAGGGCCTATCCTTTGAGATAGAATCACTCCTGCATGGACTCGGTTTCCGTCGTAACGGAACTGCTGCCCTCCATCAAAAGCTGGGTCACACTGGCAGGCAATTTGCTCATGGCAGTGAAAAGCACCTGCGTCGCGCGGGTTTGAATATCAACCGCCAGAGACCCGAGCTCCTCAGCAGACAGTTTCATAACATTCAAAGCCGTCTCTCCGGTAGCGCCGTCAATCTCATCCAGCACGCTGTCCTCGGCAGGGCCGGAAATCAGCTGGAAGCCGATGATGGGCCGATCGGACGCGGCAGGCTCGATGATGGCGGCGGCGTTTCCGCGGTTATACAGGTTCAAAGTGCGCACACGGTCGTTACCCTGGTTTTCAGCATGGTAGGTCAGGGTAATCTGCTGCTGCGCCGCCAGCATGGCCAGATAACCGTCGCTTACGCCATCCCTGCCTTGTTTGAGCTGGAACGTTATCAAGCCCATCATCTCATCGTTGGCATTGATGCTCACATCTGCACAGTGGTTCACGCCACTGTTTCCGGTAAGGCGATCGTAGTTGAAATTAAAGGCGATTTTCTGCGTTTCTTCCTCTTCCGCCACGCTCATTTCCATGCCCATGTCCATGGCTACAAGGGTATTGCCCTCATCGGCGGTATAGATATTGTACACTAAGCTGAGGCCGCTGCTTTCATAGATGCTGCGTACCATTTTCACGGCCTCGTTAACCGCACTTGTCAGCTCCTGGCCTTCAAGCTCCGGCTGCTCTGCCTTCAAGGCCATCTCTATCATGCTGCGCATATACTGCGTATCGCAGATGGCGGCTACATCCTCACCCGTCATCGTCAGGCTCAGATGGGCAGTAGCGGTATCGCGTTCAGGATCGACGAATTCGCCTTCTTCCACAACAATCTTGTCAAACAGATCGTCGTAGATTTCAGCAAGATCAGGGCTATCCCGGAAAACCTGCTGCACCATGGCCCTGGCCTCATCCAGATTAGCGGTGATGGAGGTCTTGGCAGCCAGACCGCCTGCGCTCAGCGCCGTTACAATCTGGCTTTTGTAAACAGACAGAATTGTTTCAATGGTATCCAGCGTGTCCTGGTCCACCTCGGTGTCGTTGGCCTCAGCCTCTTGCTTGACCGCTTCCTTCAGCTGATCGGCAATAAAGGCAAAGCCGTCGTCCCAGGTGAGATACAGCACATCGTCGCTAAGCAGGTTGGACTGCACATACAGACCGGTGCTGTCCGCGCCCATGGCGATGGTCGCAACATCCTCACCGCTAATACCAAGCGTTAGTCCGCCGGACTTTTCCCCTGTGGTCAGGGTAACGGACAGCGCGTCACAAAGGTCCTCAAGTGCGGGAATTACCGCCAGGTCGTCGCCGGGGAGGATAGTAAGCGTATGCCGGGTATCGGCCAGCGTCGCCAGCGGAAGCGCCACAGCCAGTATCAGGCACAACAGGGTGGTTATCAGCTTGCGGGTCATAAACGAATCCTCCTTGTATTTTCTATGGGGTTTGATGCCTCCCTTGGTTGGCATATACAGTATAACGCAATCAGGGGCCTATTGTCATCCCCATGCCAGTAAAAGCCATACTCCGGGGGATGAAGTGTCTGAAAAGGCGTTTCAACGTTTCAGCCACACGGTCTGATTCACAATGGGCGTGTAGCTTTGTATCAGCTTGATCACCTTGACGCTTACGTTGGTATCCTGGTAGTCAGCGGGCATGGCACGGGGTTCGCCGGCGCGCTGCATGACAATGGCCAGCTCCGCCGCCTGCTCCACGCTTTTCTGCGTGATGCCGCCGATAACCACCGTGCCCTTGTCCAGCACCTCGGGCCGCTCGGTGGAGGTACGGATCAGGACCCCGCAGAAGCCGAGCATGGCGCTTTCCTCGCTGAGGGTGCCGCTGTCGCTGAGGACCACCAGGCTGTTCATCTGCAGACAGTTGTAATCGAAGAAACCAAACGGGGTAAGGTTCCTGACCAGCGGATGAAACTGAAAATGCCGCTGCTGGATAAACTTCATGCTGCGCGGATGGGTGGAGTAGATGACCGGCACCTGATAGACCTCGGCCATGTGATTGATGGCCTGCATCAGGGATAGGAAGTTTTCCTCAATGTCGATGTTTTCCTCGCGGTGGGCGCTGACAAGGATGTAGCGCTCCTTTTCCAGCCCCAGGCGGCTAAGCGCATCGCTTTGCGCGATCTGTTCCCGGTGGCTTTCCAGCACCTCTCGCATGGGTGACCCGGTCACGAAGATGGTTTTGCCATCAATGCCCTCGCTCAGCAGGTATCGGCGGCTATTTTCCGTGTAAGGCAGATTGATATCGCTGATGTGATCGACGATTTTGCGGTTGATCATCTCGCTCACGTTCCAATCCCAGCAGCGGTTGCCCGCCTCCATGTGGAAGATGGGAATTTTCAGGCGCTTGGCAGAGATGGCCGAGAGGGCGGAATTGGTATCGCCTAAAATAAGCACGGCGTCGGGCCGCTCACGCACCATCACCTTATAGCTTTTGGCGATGATGTTGCCCATGGTTTCACCCAGGTCCGCGCCCACAGCATCCAGGTAGAAATCGGGATTCCTAAGGCCCAATTCACGGAAAAATACCTCATTGAGAGCAGGGTCATAATTCTGGCCGGTATGCACCACCACATGGTCAAAATAGCGGTCAGCACAACGCATCACCGCGGACAGACGGATAATCTCCGGCCGTGTTCCCAGCACGGTCATGAGCTTGAGCTTGCGGGTCATTTCGCTTCCTCCTTTGGCGCCTCCACGGGCAGGCGAATGGTATCGGGCCGGGCGGGGTCGAAGCATTCGTTGGCCCACATCAGGGTGATCATGTCGGTATCGCCAGTGTTTTCGATATTGTGGGTGTATCCGGGTGGGATATCCACCACCTGCGGGGCATTGCCCGACACCCGGTAGGAAATCACCGTCGCATCACCGGGCTTACGGAAACGGATGACGCCTTCGCCGCTGAGCACCACAAACTTTTCATGCTTGGTATGATGCCAGTGCTCGCCCTTGGTGATATGCGGGCGGGAGACGTTCACGCTCACCTGCCCGTGGCCGCCCAGATGCAAAAGCTCCGTAAATGAACCCCTTGCATCGGTATGGGTGATCGTGGGACGTGCAAAGTCCTCCGGAGGCAAAAAGCTCAAATAAGTGGCGTAGAGTTTGGCCGTAAGTAGATCGGACTGGTCGGGGCACTCCAGGCGGTCCCGCATGTCGCGGAAGCGGCCCAGCATCGCCGCCAGATCACCCACGGTGATGCGGTATTCGGGTTTGACGGCATAGCGTCCCTCCGCCTCAGGCAGGGATACGCCCTCCAGGGCACGCACAAATTCCGCCGTCACGTCGTCAATATAGACCAGCGGCACCTGCGCCGCCGGATCATTGACCGTGATGGGCAGGCCGCGCGCAATGTTGTGGCAGAAGGTGGCTACCACGCTGTTGTAGTTGGGTCGGCTCCACTTGCCAAACACGTTGGGCAGGCGGTAGAGATACGCGCGCGTTCCACAGCGGCGCGCATAGGCGGCCACCGCGTCCTCGGCAGCGCGCTTGCTGGCCCCGTAGGGGTTGTCCAGCGCGGCCTGAATCGAGCTGGCCAGCACCATGGGCGGCCTTTTGCCCTGCTCCAGCATAGCCGTCAATTCCAGGGTGAAATCGCCGTTTCCCCGCATAAAATCGTCCGGGTCCTGCGGCCGGTTCACGCCCGCCAGGTGGAATACAAAGTCCGCTTCCGCAGCAGCAGACTCCAGCGTCTGGCGCGGCGTAGCAAGATCTATCAGGTCCAGCGTATCCTCGGGTCGTTGTTCCCGAAGAACCTCACACAGATTGCGGCCCATAAAGCCGCCTGCTCCGGTGATCATGATGCGCATGTGCATTCGCCTCCTTGCGTCGGGCCCGCACAGGGCCTTCCGCGTTCATCTTATCAGGCCAGGCCCCGGCTGTCAACGTGTTGTTGACGGGCGCACGGCCATGCCCTATAATGAAACCATTCATTGCCTGTAAAGGAGGACGTGCGCGGTGCTGGCTCCGCGAATGCTGGTAGTTCTATCCTCGCTGACCGATGGGATGGAGGCGGTACAAACCGCGCAACGGGCCCTAGCGGCGGCGGCACGCCCCACGGGCCTGCGCTTTGCTGTGCCGGAGGCGTATCGGGAAGCGTTTTTCGATGAGGACGTGTTGTTCTATTCCGGCGAAGAACCGCTGGAAGCCGCGCTGTCCCTGCTGACCGACGAAACGTATTTTTTACACCTGATGGGCGCGCATGGCTTTGCCCCCAAATGGGATGCACGGCTCTACGATGCCTTCAGGCGCGTTTCACAACAGGCCGCGCTGCTTTCCGCCTCCATTAGTCCGCCGGTGGAGAGTGTTCCGGCGCCCATGGCGGACCCGGATGCCGATACCCGCGTATACGACCGCGCGGCGCGGGGAATGGCGCCACTTCCGCGCCCCTCAGTGGAAGCGGAAGCCTGCCTGCCGGCCCTGGCCGACCACTTTGAGGATAATGCCGTCCAAATCGTGCGGGGGCTGCCGTTGGTGTGCGCCACGTTGCCTGTACATACGCTTGCAGTGGACCCGGCGCTGCTGTTTGGCCCGGTGAGCTTTTTGCAAAAGGCGGAGCCTGCCCTGTCTACGCTGTCCATTGCAGCATATGTGGCGGGATTTTCGGTCTACGCCCTGCCGGACGCGCCCCTATGGCCGCTTGCCGAGCCGCCCCGGCGGTGGCTTCGTCGCCCCGTACCCGATGCGCTGCCCGGCACCACACTCAGCCGCTTTGAGCAGTTGGCGGGCTTTCGCTACGATCAGCGGCGGGCCGGCGTGCGCACCACCTGGGGGCTATTCGGCGTAGAAAACACCTATCCCCAGCGCCTGCCGCGCAGGCTCAGGCTTGCACAACACGCCCGTGCCACCCGCATGCGTCTGAGCGAACGCTACATGCCCCTGCTGGTGACCGCCTTTATAGACCTGCCTAGCCCCCGGCGGCCCGTAGCGGCCTATATCCTGCGTTTTGGCTTTCTCAAGGCGGTGGAAAGCCTGCCGCTTTTGCTTTATACAGGCGGCGCGCAAGAGCGGCTTTTGCGCGCAAGCTTTCCCAACACGCAAAGCTATCCGGACAACGCGGTGCTGCCCCGCTCCCTGCTGGGGATGGGCATGAGCCCTACGGATCATTTCCGGCGCAGCAAACCCCTCTTGATGCTTCGGGCTGCCAGCCGCAGGCCCGAATTTACGCACGCCGCCTGGGTAGATATGGACATTCTTCCCCATCCCATATGCTCGGAAGCGGTGTCTTCCTTTGGCAAGCTGATGGACGACCGTATCCACCTGGCTACGGTGGACGGCGTGCCGGACCCCAGCTTCATAGTAACCCCGGTAGATCTGCTGAGGCGGCTGTGCAGCCGCACCAAGGCCCTGACACAACTGGACGCAGAGCTCAAGCGCGGATGGAGCGAGGAGGTGCTCTGGACCCGTTTGATTGACGAGGCGCCGGACCTGTTTGCCCTTCACCCCATGCCGCGACGGCGGCTGTTGTTTCTGACCGCCTTTGCTCCGGAGCTGCTGGGCGCGCGCCTGCGCGCGCTGCTTTCATCTCTGGCGGAGCCGGTGCTGCTTCCGCCGCCCCAAAAACCTGCCTTCAAAGGAGGAAATTCAACCCATGAGTGAAACGATCCGCCCTTCCAAGCCCGTATCCGCCAGCCGCACCGAACAGGTGCACATCGTCATGCCCGCTGATGTAAACGGAAGCTACACGCTTTTTGGCGGAATCCTGATGCAGTGGATCGACGTAGTGGCTGGCGTAGTCTCACGCCGCCACAGCGGCATGGAAACCCGTACCGCCGCTGTGGACCACCTGGAATTTCTGGCTCCAGCCCACATCAACGATACCGTCACTTTGCAGGGGCGCGTGACCTACGTGGGTAACACCAGCATGGAAGTATGCGTAGACACCTATGTGGAACACCTTGAATGCCCGCATGACCGCAGCCGGGTCAACCGCGCCTATCTGACCATGGTGGCCATCGGTGCGGACGGCCGCCCCGCGCGCGTACCGGGCCTGACGCCTGAAACAAGCGCCGAGCGGGCAGATTTTGAAGCCGGCAAGGAACGCCGCGCCCAGCGCAAACGGGAAAAACGGGTTTGACGGACAAAAGCGCCGCGCCGGATGCATTTCCGGCGCGGCGCTTGTTTTATCAGTCCTTGGTCTTTTCCCGGAGGATGAAACGGATGGGCGTGCCTTCGAAGCCGAAGCTCTTGCGCAGATGATTTTCCAAATAGCGCTCATAGGCGAAGTGCATCAGCTCCTCGCTGTTGACGAAGAACACGAACGTCGGCGGGCAGGCGCTCTGCTGCGTAGCGTAATAGATCTTGAGCCGGCGGCCACCGGAGACAGGCGGCTGCAGGCTGGCCTGCGCGTCGGCCAGTGCCTCGTTCAGCACGCCCGTGGGGATGCGGCGGCTATACTGCTCATAGGCAGCCTTCACGGCAGCGAGCACGGTATTCACCCGCTGGCCCGTAAGCGCAGACAAAAACAGCACCGGCGCGTAGCTCATAAACTTGAGGTCGCTCAAGATTCTCTTGCGGAACTGCTTCATGGTGTTGGTATCCTTTTCCACAGCGTCCCATTTGTTGACGGCCACCAGCACCGCCTTGCCAGCGCTGAGGACAAGCCCGGCAATCTTGGTATCCTGCTCGGTCACACCGGTCTGCGCATCGATGAGCAGCAGGGCTACATCGCAGCGGTCGATGGCAGCGATGGAGCGGAGCACGCTGTAGCGTTCCAGCGTTTCATCCTCCACAGCCTTTTTCTTGCGCATGCCGGCAGTATCAATGATGTTGTAGCGGGTGCCGTCCACGTCGGTGAAGGTGGTATCGATGGCATCGCGCGTGGTGCCGGGGATGTCGCTGACCATGGTGCGTTCCTGTCCCAGCAGCCGGTTGCACAGCGAGCTCTTGCCCACGTTGGGCCGGCCCACCAACGCCAGTTGGATGACATGCCCCTCCTCCTCGGCCTCATCGGGCGCGGGCGGGGGCAGGCGCTTGACGATTTCCTCCAAAAGGTCGCCCAGGCCCAGCATGTTGGTGCTGCTGATGGCGATGGGATCGCCCAAGCCCAGGTTGTAATATTCGTAGAGCTGGTCGCTCATACCCTGATAGTCCATTTTGTTGACCACCAGCAGAAGCGGCTTGCGCGTGCGGCGCAGGTAATTGGCCACGTCCTCGTCCTCGGAAGTCAGGCCTGTGCGTCCGTCGCAAAAAAAGCAGATCACATCGGCGGTGTCCATGGCGATTTCCGCCTGACGCCGCATCTGGGAGAGGAGCACGTCCTCGCTGCGCATATCCAGACCGCCGGTGTCTACCATGCTGAAACGCCGGCCCATCCATTCCACGTCGGCGTACACGCGGTCGCGCGTCACGCCCGGCACATCCTCCACGATGGAGATGCGCCGGCCCGCAATCTTGTTGAAAAATGTTGATTTGCCCACGTTCGGGCGGCCTACGATGGCCACCAGCGGCTTGGCCATGGGGTTCCCTCCTTCAGTCGTCGAAACGGCCGCGCAGCGCGTCGTAAAACGCCTGCCCGTCGCAGCCGGTCACATGCAGGGGCAGCGGCACGCGCCTGCGGAATTCGTCGATATGCATATCGTCCAGAAACAAATCGCCCTCGTGGCGCAGCATCACCGAGCACAGAAGCACTTCGTCCACACCCGCCACCGCCTCAGGCGTAAGGGCGGCAAGCACGTCACCCCCGGTGAGCAGCCCCGTCACCGTGACCGTCTCGCCAAAGAAGCGATTTTTCACCGGCAGCACCCGCACGCAGACCCCCGGCGGTGCGAAGCGCTCCGCCATGCGCATAAGGTGCGGTGCAGCGCTCACGCCCGTAGGGATGAGGTATCGCCGCGCAGGTGCGGGATCGTCGGGCAGGTCGAAGCGCTCTGCCTCCTCCAGCTCGCATTCAAAGCGTCGCAGGAGGCCCACGCCGTTTTCGATCTGCGGAAAATCTTCGTACCAGCTTTCCGGCGGGATGGGCCGCCCGGCAATACAGAAAAACTCGTCGCTGGGAAAGGCGAAGGTGGTACCCAGCTCGCGGCGGCATTGCTCCTGAAAGGGCGCAATAGCGTTAAGCAGCGCCTCCGCCTCCGCTTTGGTGAAGGGGCGAAGCTCTTCCAGTCCCTCGCGAAAACGAGTCAGGCCCACGGGCACCATGGCCGCGGTCTGCGCGGCGGGCGCCAGAGCGCGAAGGTCCCTTAGCGTTCTAAGCAGCTGCTCGCCATCGTTCCATCCAGGGCACACCACAATCTGGCAGTGGAAGCGGATGCCTGCGTCCTTGAGGCGCGTAAGGCGCTGCAGGATGTCGCCCGCGAAGCGGTTGTTCATCATCCGGCAGCGAAGCGCGGGGTCGGTGGCATGCACACTCACATACAGCGGCGAGGCATGGCGGCGGATGATGCGGTCAAACTCGGCGTCATCCACATTGGTCAGGGTCACAAAGTTGCCCATCATCAGTGAAAAGCGCCAGTCATCATCGCGCACGTAAAGGGTTTTACGCAGTCCCGGCGGCATCTGACGAATAAAGCAGAACACGCAGTTATTCCGGCAGGTGCGGGGCGAGAGTGCCATCTCCGGCCCGAAGTGCAAACCCAGCGGCTCGCCCTCCTGCTTGCGGATATCCACAGTGCGCTCTCTGCCCTCGCGTTCCACTACGGCGCGCACGCGGCTGCCCGCAATCAGCGCCTGATAGTCGATTTCATCCAAAACCGGTTCGTCATTAAGGGAGATCAGCACATCGCCCGCACGCAGGCCATAGTGCGCAGCCACAGAGCCGCGCTCTACCGATTCAATTACATGCCTCATGCGCCTCTCTCCTTCTTTGCCCATAATCCGGCGGTTTGTATTATGCCCTGAATCCGGACGGAAGTCAAGCCTTGCAGGATTTGCAGGGACTCTATCCTTTTGGGCCGATCCTCCTGATGTGCAATCCGGGCAGGGCATATTGGAAAGCAGCGCGTTTTGTGGTATGATACAAAAAGCATTCCACAGTTTTCATCATGCAGGAGGGGTTCCCTGATGGTCTTTTCCGATTTTCATTTTTACAGCGAAGTTTTGGGCATCCAGACGGCGGCGTATGTCCTTTTGCCAGATCCGCAGGTGATGGCGCAGTCCGCCTCCCCCATACCGGTTCTCTATCTGCTTCACGGACTCAGCGATGATCATACCATGTGGCTGCGTCAAACCCGTGTGGAGCAATACGCACGGCGCTATCGCGTAGCTGTGGTGATGCCTGCTGCCAACCGCTCCTTTTATATGGACATGGCGCATGGACCAAAGTATGAAACCTTTATCTCCCGCGAGCTGCCTTCGGTGATCGAGCGTTACTTTCCTGTCTGCCGCAAGCGTGTAGGCCGGTTCATCGCCGGCTTGTCCATGGGGGGTTACGGTGCGCTGAGACTGGCGCTGCATCATCCGGGGCGCTATGCGGCGGCTGCCAGCATTTCCGGCTGTGTGGAAATGGAAAAAGGCTACGAAACTTTCCGCAGCCGCAATCCTGCCATAGTCGAGGAGCTTGATAGCATTTATGGAAGCGAACGTGATTTGTGGCGTGGATCCGGCAGCCTGTTTGGCTTGGCCGACCGTTTTTTGCGTGAACCGGAGCGTGCGCCGCGCATGTATGTGGCCTGTGGCACGGAGGACTTTCTCTTTGAAGCCAACGAGCATTTCTTTTCCCGCTTCGGCAAAGAGCTGCCCATCGAATATCATACCGAGCCGGGCGACCACACCTGGGATTTTTGGGACCGGCATATCGAGCGCATCCTGGCATGGCTGCCTTTGGAGAAAGCGGAGGGCGTATGGTAAAAAAGCGATCTGCTCTGGACCGTCTGATTCAAGAGGGCTTCTTTGACAGTCGCGAGGCTGCCCTGCCCTATCTGATGAGCGGCGCGGTATATTGCGGCGCGCAGCCGGTAACTACGGGCGGCCAGTTGGTACCCTGTGACAAGCCGCTGACTGTGCGCGGCCTATATGACCGCTATGTAGGCAAGGGCGGCTACAAGCTGGAGGGTGCCATACAGGATTTCGGCATTGCAGTAAAAGACCGCGTATGCATCGACGCCGGAGCCTGCACCGGCGGCTTTACCGACTGCCTGGTCAAGCATGGCGCATCGCTCGTGTACGCTGTGGAAGTCGGCTTTGGCCAGCTGGCGGGCTCGCTTGCGCAGGATGCGCGGGTGATCAATCTGGAGCGTACCAATCTGGGGGATGAAAAGTTGCTTACGCTCAACCCCGTTCCCACGCTGGGAAGCGTGGATCTGAGCTACCTTTCTCTGGTAAAGGCGGTGCCGCAGTTCCGGGCCGTAATGCATGGCCAGGGCGAATTAATGTGCCTGGTCAAGCCGCTCTTTGAAATCGATGACCCTGCTGCACGCCGTACAGGCGAGCTTTCACCAGACCGCTACGCGCCGCTCCTGCGCAGCCTGTGCGACGCGCTGGACACGCAGCCTGGCACCCATGCCATCGGCGTGACCCATAGTCCCGTTACCGGCAACCATGGCACGTATGAATTTTTCCTACATGTCTGCTTCGGCGGAGGCTCTTTCACGCCCGTGGAGGACGCAGCCATCTGCAATGCGGTAGAGCGCGCGCTGACTCTGCCAAAATACCGAAAATAATGTCTCTCCGTGCGGGAAGATTTGCTTTTCGCATCCCGTTTACATGATAGACAAGGGACCCCTTACATCCTGCTTCCAAGGAGGATATACCCATGATGAACCGCAAGATTCGCCTGTGTGCCCTAGCAGCGTTCCTACTGTGCCTGCTCATGGCCGGTTGCGCCATGGCGGCCACCGATACCTTCGGCGTAATCTACGGCACCGATACCCTCAACCTGCGCGCGCAGGGAAGCTCCTCCAGTCAGTGGCTGGGCAGCTATACGCGCGGCACCTGGGTAGAAATCAACGGCAGCCAGAACAATTTCTATTACGTGCGCACGCCTGACGGCAAGACCGGCTATATGAGCAAAAACTATATCGACAAGGTGCTCGATGAAAGCGATTTTGTCTGGACGGCGCTGGTGACCAACAGCAACGGCGGCGCGTTTCTGAATTTCCGTGCTCAGCCCAGCTACAATGCGCAGGTATTGGGCATCTTCTACAACGGAGTGCCGCTGCAGGTGCTAAACGCCTCCAACGGCTGGTACTGCGTGCAAATCAACGGCCAGACCGGCTATGTGCGCGGTGAATATGTGGCCGACTGGGGGCGCAAAAATCCCGGCAGCAGCACCGTGGCCACCATCAAAACGCCCAACAACACCGCTATGAACATGCGTTCAGGTCCCGGCATGAACTATCCTGTCACCCGTCAGTTCCCCGGTGACAGCTACATGAGTGTGCTTGCTAAGGGTAACGGCTGGTGGTGCGTAAGCATCGGCGGGTATTGGGGCTTTATGAGCAGCGGCTTTTTGCAGGAGGGGCTGTGTGCCGCGCGCGATCAGGCCGCACAGGGTGGCGGCGGTACGGCAGGTACAGCCTACGCCGTAGTGGCTAATCCCAAGAGTACCCAGGCGCTCAATCTACGCCAGTATGCATCCACTGGCTCAAAGGTCCTTGATAAGCTTTACAACGGTACTCGCCTGTGGGTCAATGCTCAGGGCAGCGAATGGTGCCATGTCACCGATCAAACCACCGGCATCACCGGCTATGTCATGACCGCCTATATCCAGCTTCATAATCTGCCCTCCACGCCTTGGCGCACGGTTAACCATCCCAGCGGCAGCTATGTGAACCTGCGTTCCTCCGCCAATATGTCCATCAACAACGTGCTCTCGCGCATGCCCAGCGGCGCGTCGGTTCAGGTGCTCATTCCCGGTTCGGAATGGACCAAGGTTTCCTATGGAGGCGTTACGGGCTATATGCTGACCTACTTCCTGAAATAGCTTCCACTTTTGCGTATGCATCTGCCAGCAGGCAGAACACCACCATGCACAACATGGCCAATGCGCATACATAGTACGCGCCACCCTGCGCAGCCAGCCACTTCAGCGGCGTACCAGCGGGCGCGGCACTTAAAAACAGATAATTGGTGCGGAAGGCGCGGTTGAACGCAGCCACCCCAAGCAAATAGCCGCTTGCCAGGACCAGCGCGCGCCGCGGGTCCGTGGGAAGCGGCTTTCCTGCGCGCCAAAGCATCACGGGCGTAAGCGCCACCAGCACATGCAGCTGCAAAAAAGCCAATTGCATCATCAGCGGGCGGGAGGATTCCATTACCGCGGGAAACAGCAGCGTAATAGCCGCCGCCGGGCCTGCCAGAAAGGCTGAGAGCTCATAAAGTGGCTGTGGAGCACGCCACACCAGCATGGGGACGGACAGCACACCAAATAGCCCGCACAGGTGCAGGGGTAAACCGGTTTGTAGTGTCAGCTGTCTGTCCAACCACAAAAGCACCACCTGCCCGGTCATTGACAGTGCCAGTCCACAGGCCATGCTTATGCGCAGTACTTTTTCACGCATAGGGTGTCCCGCGCCCCACAGCACTGCACCGCCCCATAAAGTCATCAGTAGCCAGGCCATCTGTTTCGCCTCTTTCTGCCATAAAGTGCTCCATTTAGGTCATAGAAACGGCATTTTCCACCACACAGCAGCCAAAAACCGCCCTATTTTGTCTGCTCTTTACCACTTGAACAAAGTGTGGTATAATGGGTACAATTCCCACATCGTTTTGAAAGGAGGCCGACGGTATGACGCGATATACTCGCTCTCACGGCTACCATAACGTGATGCGTTCTCATCGCTACCGGCCCATTCTCATCATTCTGCTGGTATTGCTGGCTGCGTTCCTTATTTTCAAAGTTGCCGGCGTAGGCGGCATCAACGAAGGCAATTTTGAGGCGCAGCGCAACACCCGCCTTCGCAGTGAGGTGCAGCACGCCGTAAGCAGCGTCAATTCTCTCAGCCGTCTGGGTGCCAGTTCCACATCAGCCATGCTGGGCCGCATACGCCAGTACGTGCATGGCGTGGAGGTGCTCAACGACCTGAACGTTGGCATGTATGGAGAAATCGGACGCCTGTACGATCAGAGTGTATTTGACAACATTTACACCATTATCGAGGCATATGATGCCAAGCTGGCCAGCGGTCAACAGGTAAGTGATACCCTTACCTCGCTAAGCGAAGCTATTAATCAGCTCAGCGATATGACCACCGTCCTGTTGGATGGCACGGACGCTGTGGTCAGCGAAACTTGAACAGCGCTACGCCGCCCAGCATCAACGCCAGCCCTACATACTGCCAAAGGCCCATGGGTACCTTTTCCTGCCCCATCCAGCCAAAGGCGTCTATAACCGCTGCCACCAGCAGTTGAGCAATCAAAATGACCGAAACCGCCACCGTAACATCCAGTCCTTTGATGGCCAGCATCACCGTAACAGTGATGACCAGTCCCAATGCGCCGCCCAACAGATAGCCCCGGGGAGCATTGGCCAGAGCGCCAAGGTTGCCTGTGCCAAACAGCCACATCACAACAAGTGACAGAGCAAAGGCTGTTCCCTGTACGTAGACATTGGCTTCCCACAGGCCGATACGTTCTTGCAGCCGGGTGTTCATTACCCCTTGTATGCTCATAGCTGCCCCCGCGATGATGCTGAAAAGAAACCCAATCAAATAAAGCCGCCTCCCTTTGCCAGTATGCGCAGGGGAGGCGGTTTCAACGTGTCAAAAAGCTCGCCTTGGCGATCTTTTTCGCCAGAGGTCTTTCGGCCATGGTTGCCACCCACCCGGAAAAGCCGGCTTGACAACACAACCGGAGAGCCATAGCTCTCCAAATCCTCCACAAACGGACTATTGACAGTCTGAAACCGCCTCCCCTTGCCAGTATGTGCAGGAGAGGCGGTTTCTATCAGATGTTGCCTATTTCAAATCATCAATGCGGTTAGCCAACACGGCCATCTGGTCATGAATATGTTGCATGTCGCCATCCAGCACAGCGATACGCTCCGCGGCATCAAAAAGCTGATGATTCAGCTCCTCGGGCACATGCGTGACTTCCTTGTAACGCAGCTGATGTTCAAGGCTGGCCCAGAAGTCCATGGCGATGGTGCGAATCTGCACCTCCACGGGCAAAAGCAGCTTGCCCTCGCTCAAAAACACCGGCACCCGCACGATCAGGTGCAGGCTTCGGTAGCCATTGGGCTTGGGAGAAGCGATGTAATCGCGCGTCTGAACCAGCTCAATATCATCCTGGCTGGTAAGTAACTCGCCAATAGCATAGGTATCGTTCAAATAGGCACAAACCACACGAATACCCGCAATATCATTCAGGTTTTCCATTGCCGCCTGCGGGGTGGGGGGCAGCCCCTTGCGTTTGAGCTTCTGAGCGATACTTTGCGGACTTTTGATGCGACTTTCCATGTGATGGATCGGGTTGCGGCTATGGCGCATCTGGAATTCATCGTCGAGAATTTCCAGCTTCGTGCGCACCTCACGCAGGGCCGACTGGTAGCGGCATTTCATGATGACGTAGCCTTCCGCAAGTTCGCGAAGCGGCTGCGGAAGGCCGGGCATTACGGGAAGGGCCATGAGTACCTCCTTCTACAAAACGCCCTGCTGCGAGGGCGCATTCTTCTTTGTTGTTATTGTACCCTATTTGAAAGCCTCGCGCAACGTGCAAAAAAGCCGGACAGAAAAACTGTCCGGCTCAGCGTGTCGAAAAAGGCCGCCGCAGGCGGCCTTTCAGCCAGTCAAAGAAGCCACTTTGCTTCGGCACAAAGTGGCTTCTTGTAGTAGGTGAAGGTAGAAAAGCAGAAAAGCAGAAAAGGTC
>JAEYCB010000012.1 GCA_023404345.1 Bacillota bacterium | reverse complement strand
TGAGCCGGGCGGCGGACGGCGTAAGGAAACCTTGCTACGCAAGGCATCCGAATCCACCGCACATGTCGCTGGATTCGGAATGCAGCTCGGAGGGCTGCGGCCCTCCGAACCTCCCAAAAGGGTTTTTGACAGTCTGGTGGAGCGTCATCCTATCCCGGATGACGCTCCATTTGTATCCTTTTTCAGTGGGTATTCCGTTGGCGGGTCTCACTCCAGTTCAAATGCACCCGTGTACAAACGGTAATAGGCTCCCTTTTGGGCAATGAGGTCCTCGTGGCTGCCACGCTCGATAATGCGTCCGTGGTCCAGCACCATGATAGCGTCGGAGTTGCGGACAGTGGACAGGCGGTGCGCGATGACAAACACCGTGCGCCCTTGCATCAGCGCATCCATGCCCTTTTGCACGATGCTCTCGGTACGGGTATCGATGGATGAGGTGGCCTCGTCCAGAATCATTACGGGAGGATCCGCCACGGCTGCGCGCGCGATGGAAATCAGCTGCCGCTGACCTTGGCTCAGACCGCTGCCGTCGCCGGTGAGCACGGTCTGGTAGCCGTTGGGCAGCATGCGGATGAAGGCGTCGGCATTGACGAGCTTGGCGGCACGGATGCAGTCCTCATCGGTGGCATCCAGTTTGCCGTAGCGCAGGTTTTCCATCACGGTGCCGGTAAAGAGGTTGACATCCTGAAGCACCATGCCCAGCGAGCGGCGCAGGTCGCTCTTTCGGATCTTGTTGATGTTGATGCCGTCATAGCGGATTTTACCGTCGGCGATATCATAGAAGCGGTTGAGCAGGTTGGTGATGGTCGTTTTGCCTGCGCCCGTTGCGCCCACGAAGGCAATCTTCTGACCCGGCTTGGCGTAGAGGGAGATGTTGTGCAGCACTGTCTTGTCCGGCACGTAGCCGAAGTCCACATCGTCCAGCACGATGTCACCCTTGAGCTCGGTGTAGGTCAGGGTACCGTCGTGGTGCGGATGCTTCCACGCCCATAGGCCGGTGCGCTCCTTACTTTCCACGATCTGGCCGTTTTCGCGCCGCGCGTTGACCAGAGTCACATAGCCGTCGTCGTGCTCGCTGGGTTCATCCATCAGGCGGAAGATGCGCTCCGCGCCTGCCAGCGCCATGATAACCGAGCTGAGCTGCTGGCTGACCTGGCTTAGCGGCATCACGAAGCTGCGCGACAGCGTCATAAACGAGGCAATCATGCCCAGCGTGATTGTGCCTGCGCCGGCCAGTCCCACGTTGGGCAATCCCGCCAGACTCATGGCCGCGCCGACCACCGCCAGCAGTACGTAGAGCAGGTGGCCCAGGTTGTTGTTGACCGGCCCCAGAATGTTGGCGAATTTATTGGCTGCGGTGGCGTTGCGGCAGAGCTCTTCGTTGCGGCGGTCAAATTCCTCAACGGCCTTCTGCTCATGGCAGAATACCTTGACCACCTTCTGGCCATTGATCATTTCTTCAATATAGCCGTTTACGTCGGCCAGGGATTGCTGCTGCTTGACGAAGTACTTGCCGCTTTGCGCGCTCACCCGTTTGGTGATGTAGAGCATCAAAACCGCAAAGGCCAGCACAAACAGCGTAAGCCACAGACTCAAAGACAGCATGGCGCAGACTACCGCCACCAGTGAGACCACCGAGGATAGCACCTGCGGAAGCGCCTGGGCGATCATCTGACGCAGGGTGTCGGTATCGTTGGTAAAATGGCTCATGACTTCGCCATGGCTGTGCGTGTCAAAGTAGCGGATGGGCAGCGTTTGCATGTGGGCGAACATCTCGTCACGCACATCCTTGAGCACACCCTGTGCTACGGTGACCATCAGTCGGTTGTAGAAGTAACCGCTGACCATGCCTACCACGTAAACGCAGACCATCACGCCCAGGGCCTTCGCCAGCCCGGTAAAGACAGGCTCAGCCTGCAAAAGCAGCGGGGAGATGTAATCGTCAATCAAAATGCCGATAAACGTGGAACTGAGCACACTGGCCACGGCGCTGAGGATAATGCACAGCACCACCAGCAAAAGCCGCAGGCGGTAGCGCGCCACATAACTCATCAGTCTCCGAATGGTCTGACCCACATCCTGAGGTTTTACGCCCCCGCGCATTTTCATGCCCCGCATCATTCCTCATCGCCTCCCTTCATTTGGGATTCATATACTTCACGGTAAATGGGACTGCGGCTCATTAGCTCATCATGCGTGCCCAGGTCTGCCAGCCGTCCCTCATCCAGCACCAGAATCTGATCTGCATCCATCACGCTGGCTACGCGCTGGGCAATGATGATTTTTGTCACATTGGGAATTTCCTCGCGGAAAGCCTGCCGGATCAGCGCGTCAGTAGCGGTGTCCACGGCGCTGGTGGAGTCGTCCAGAATCAGCACCTTGGGATTTTTCAAAAGCGCGCGGGCAATGCACAGACGCTGTTTCTGGCCGCCGGAAACGTTGGTGCCGCCCTGCTCGATGTAGGTATCGTACCCGTCAGGGAAGGACTGGATGAAGCCGTCGGCCTGCGCAAGCTTGCAGGCGTGGATCATTTCTTCATCGGTGGCGTGCTCGTTACCCCAGCGCAGGTTGTCCTTGATGGTGCCGGAGAAAAGCTCGTTTTTCTGCAATACAAAGGCGACTGCATCGCGCAGGGTTTGCAGATCATAGCGGCGTACGTCCACGCCGCCTACGGATACGCTGCCTTCGCTTACATCATACAGGCGCGGGATCAGCTGAACCAGACTTGATTTGGACGAACCCGTGCCGCCCAGAATGCCTACCGTCTGGCCAGAGGAAATATTCAGGTTTACATGATCCAGCACCGGCTTTTCAGCCTTGGCATTATAGCGGAAGGTTACATTGCCAAAGACGATGGAGCCATCGGCCACTTCCGTTACCGCGTTTTCGGGAGAGACGATGGCGCTGGGCTCCTGCAGCACCTCGTCGATGCGCTCCATGGAGGCACGGGAGATGACGATCATCACAAACACTATGCTCAGCATCATCAGGCTGGAAAGAATCTGCATGGTGTAGGTGAACAAGCTGGTCAGTTCACCTGTGGACAGGCCAAGCGCTGCATCGCCGCCGCAAGCCACCACCGCCTGCGCGCCAAACCAGCTGATCAGCAGCATGCAGCCATATACGGAAAATTGCATCAGAGGCATATTGAAGGCCAGAATACGCTCGGCACGTGAGAAATCCTGATAGATATCGCGCGAAATGGCGCCAAACTTCTCCTCTTCATGAGCCTCGCGCACAAAGGACTTGACCACACGAATGCCACGCAGGTTCTCCCCTACTACACCGTTGAGGCGGTCGTAAAGCTTAAATACGCGTTCAAAAATAGGATGTGCGTGGCTGGCTACCAAGTACAGCCCTACCCCCAGAACAGGGATGAAGGCAAGGAAGATCACCGATAGCTGCCAGTCGATACAGATGGAGGCGGCCAGCGAGAAAATCAGCATAAACGGCGCGCGCACTGCAATGCGGATCACCATCTGATAGGCGTTTTGCACGTTGCTCACATCGGTGGTCAGGCGTGTGACCAAACCTCCGGTGGAGAACTTATCGATGTTGGAAAAGGAATAGTCCTGCACATGGCTGTACATATCCTTGCGCAGATTTTTGGCAAAGCCGGCTGAGGCCATGGCGGCATATTTGCCCGCCAGCGCGCCGAAACACAGCGACATCAGGGCCGCCAAAACCAGAATCAGACCTGTTTTTAGAATGTAGGGCATGTTGCCGCCATTGATACCTTGATCGATGAGGTCCGCCATGATCAGCGGGATTACCACTTCCATGACCACCTCAAGGGATACATAAATCGGTGCTTTGATGGATGCAACCTTGTATTCCCGAATGCTTTTCATCAGGCGTTTTACCATTGCTTACCCTCCTCATTTGAAATGATCCGGAAGCGCCGCTATTCCAGGTTTTGAAACATGCGGTCCAAAAATCCGTAGAGCGTCTGTACCTCCTCGGGTGAAAACCCTCGCAGCAGCTTGGCATCTATGGTCATACCTGTCTGACACATTTCCTGCATCAGCCTGCGCGAACGCTCCGTCAGCACCAGCTTTTTCAACCGTGCGTCGTGCGGGACGCTTTGCCGCTCTACCAGCCCTTTTTGCTCCATCAGCTGCAATACACGCGACGCGGTGGAACGGGTGATGCCAAATTCGCTTTCCAGATCCTTTTGATATACATCGCGGTCCATATGCTCACTTATAAAGCGGATGATGCGGCCGTTGGTACCGCTGACGGCCTCCATTTCATGCTGCGTGGCAGTTCTCTGCACGCAGCGGCGAATGCGGTTGTCCAGTCGGTGGATGTCAATTCCTATTTTCCGCTGCATTGGCGCCTCCATAATTTAAAATGTTTTATATGCAACAGTTGTACGTCAAACATTATATGCAAAAAATTTTTTTGTCAACCGCAAAAAAATATTTTTTGCGTCGGGTTATCAGCGTATTTTTACAAATCTGAGTGGAAACAATGGGATTATTTATATGCTGGTGTGCGTTAAATCATGGAAGGAGAGCTGCCCGGTGCGGACCGTTTACAAGTGTAAAACATCTGTGACCGGTTATATCGGATTTGTGCCGAAAGTGCGCGCTTCTACGCAAAAAGCGTAATGCTTTTCTTAGAAAGAGGTCGTTGACTTGCCCGGTGGCTCCCCTTATCATGGTACTACAACATGTTGGGGGTGAATGGAATGGGAAAACGAAAGAGCAACTATATCTTTGCCCCCGAAAAGCAGAAAACCGGCAGAGGGGGCTGTCTGCTTACGGTGCTGGGCATGATGCTGGCGGTAGTGCTGGCTGCGCTTTTGCTCAATCAGTCGGTTAACAGCCATGTGGCGCTGCTGGAGGAACGCGTTTCCGTCATGGGAATGGATAAGACCTTCGAAGGCTTTACCGTGCTGCACATAAGCGACCTGCATGCCAGGCCTCTTGGCAGTGATATGGAGTTGTGGCAGTCTCTCCTCAAAGGAAAAACATTTCAGGCGGTAGTGATGACCGGCGATATGGTGGGCAGCGACGGTAATTATGAGCCCATGCTTACGCTGATTCATACCCTAAAGCAGATCAATCCCCAGGCTCCGGTTTATTTTGTGGCAGGCGATGATGACCCGGAACCTGTGGTATCTACCCCAAGAGGCACGCCGGAAGTGCTTGCCGACTGGGTGCTTGCCGCACAAAAGGAAGGAGCCGTCTATCTGGATGCGCCTGTACGGCAGGAGGTGGGTAAACGCGGCATATGGTTTGTGCCAGAATACCTCTATGATGTGGATGCCGCTGGCATGGTCAAAAGCCTCACCAAGCAAAAAGGAGATATGGAAGCGCTGGGGCAGCAGTACGAGGCGGAGGGCGGCGCCAGCTATCGTGCGCTGTGCTATCGCCTGGACGCTATGGAGCGTGCTGTAACCGCACAGCAGCAAATGCTCTCCACTGATTTGCAGATTGCTGTAACCCATGTGCCGCTGATTCAGGATTACATCCGAACAAGTCTGGAATGGGCGGATGAAGAACAGGTTTTCAGCTTCCGCACCATCAATCTGCTATTGGCGGGACATTACTGCGGCGGACAGTGGCGTGTGCCGGGTGCGGGTGCGCCGTATGTACCGGATATGGGATGGCTTCCTCCGGACGACGGGCTGGTGGGCATGCAGCGAGTCAACAGTATCAATCAGCATATTTCGGGTGGCCTGGGACCAAGCGAGGAACATCCCCTCAAAGGCAGGCTGTTCAATAGCCCCAATGTAACGTTGATCAAGTTTACGGCCACCATTCAGTAAGAGGAGCGTCATGGATATCAGGCTTTCTTTTACCGAGGCGGGCAATGGTGCCCCGTTGGTCCTGCTGCACGGTAATGGCGAGGACAGCACTTACTTTGCTCCGCACATCGCCGGGCTGGCCCGGCACTTCCGCGTCATCGCGCTGGATACGCGGGGACATGGCAAATCGCCAAGGGGACATGCTCCCTTCACCATCCGTCAGTTTGCGCAGGATCTGAAGGATTTTCTGGATGAACAAGGCATCGCAAGAGCCAATTTGCTTGGCTTTTCCGATGGGGGAAACATCGCCCTCACCTTTGCGCTTGAGCACCCGCAGCGGGTGGACCGGCTGATTCTCAATGGCGCTAATTTGTTCCCCTCGGGCGTGAAGCTTTCTGTCCAGATTCCTATCGTATTGGGCTATGGTGTGGCTGCGGTGGTGGCACGCTTCAGCCCTGAGGCCGCACGTAAGGCAGAGCTGCTGCGCCTGATGGTGCGCGAATCCTGCATCCGTCCCTCGGAGCTGCGCCGTATCACCGCACGCACGCTGGTGATTGCCGGAACCAATGACATGATTCGGGAGAAGCATACCCGCCTGATCTGTGACAGCCTTCCCAACGCGCGGCTTGAGATCATTCCAGGCGATCATTTCATCGCACGGACCAACCCGGAGGGGTTTGGCCGGGCAGTGGAGACGTTTTTGTTGGCATAAGCAATCTTTGGAGGCGCGGGCGATTTTCGCCTGCGTCGTTTTTTGTGTTGCCGGAAAAATGTGCCGGACTGCATAAGTAGACGAAATTCGTCAAAGGATATCTGTGACAATACACGAATCCTACATGCGAAACGACCGGAACGGAGGATGAGCCATGCTTGGAGCAAAATCGCTCGGGAGCGCCGTCACGGTGGTCATCGCGGGAGAGCTGGACCATTTTGCAGCCCCGCAGATTCGCCGCAGACTGGACGAGCTGCTGGAGGACCAGACGGTCACGCACCTGGTGCTGGACCTGGAAAACCTGACGTTTATGGATTCCTCGGGAATCGGGGTGCTGCTGGGGAGGCTGCGCGCACTGCAGGCGCGAGGTGGCAGCTTGAGTGTTAAACACATGCGGCCGCCGGTGGAAAAGCTGTTCCGCCTTTCGGGGCTGGATCGGGTGATCGGCGTGGAGGATGACATCAGGGGAGGACGGCTGTGATGCAAAATCAAATGGAACTCACCTTTTCCGCGCTGCCGCAGAATGAGGCGTTCGCGCGTGTAGCCATCGCTGCCTTTGCTGTGCAGCTCAATCCCACGCTGCCGGAGATGGCAGATATCAAAACTGCCGTGAGTGAAGCGGTAACTAACGCCATTGTGCATGGATACCGCGGCCGGGAGGATGGGCTGGTGCGCATGAGTGCAGAATACGGCGACCGGCGGCTTCTGACCGTGGTCATCCGGGACGAGGGATGCGGCATCGCGGATGTAGAAAAGGCCATGCAGCCCTTCTACTCCACCGGTGACGGTGCGGAGCGCAGCGGCATGGGCTTTTGCGTGATGCAGACCTTCATGGATGCGGTGGAGGTGGACAGTGCCGTAGACAGAGGCACGACCGTCACCATGCGCAAATACATCACCGGCGAGGTGGGGTTGCACCGTGAGCGAATGCTTGACGAAATCGGCTGAACGGCCGGAGCGTGCACATTACGGTCTGGCCGTGTACTGCGCCCGGCGCTTTTTCGGGCGGGGTGTGCCTCGTGAGGAACTCATCGGCGAGGCTGAAGCAGCGCTTCTGTGGGCTGCTGCCCGCTTTGATGCCCGCCGGGGCGTGCGCTTCTCCACCTATGCCATTCCCTTTGTGCTGGGGGCGCTGCGCGAGCTGTGCCGTCGGGCGGGCCCCATGCATGTGCCCCGTGCCGAGGCGCGTATACTCACAGCGGTAGAAAGTGCCCGTGGAAGGCTGAATGCCCGTGAGGGCCGCGAACCCACGGTGGGTGAGCTGGCGCAGGAGGTGGGCGTAGAGCCTGCCCTGCTGGGGGAGATGCTGGCCGCTCGTGACCGTATGCGCCGCGCGGACGGTGCACTGGATGTGCAAACGGCCTTTGCACCACAGGAGAGCTTTGAAGACTGGGTGCTGCTGAAAGATGCGCTTACACGCCTGCCCACTCCCTATGCGCAGGTGCTGTGGCTGCGTTTTGCACAGGGATGGTCGCAGGCCGACTTGGCTGCACGCTTCGGTGTGGGTCAGCCCCAGATTTCGCGTTGGGAGCGAAGGGGAAAGGAACTGCTTAAGCAGGGGCTGGATTGCACGGATAAGACGGAAACATTACAGTCCGGAGGATAAGTTGATCAGCATTTTCGCAAAGTGCCGGGATGCTTCGCTGTGAGCTGCTCTGGGGTTGTGGTACAGATAGGTCTGTCTTTGGATGGACAACCCTGCCACGGGAAGCAGCTTTACCCCCGGACTGAGGCGGTTTTTCCATGTCTTTGATGGAATATATGCAATGCCCAGCCCTACCTCTACATACTTTATAATGTAATAGGGGTCTTCGCAGACAATCATAATTGCGGGGGTGAACCCCAATTGCTCGCCCAGACGCTGCAAAGCAGAGTTAAAGCTGATGCTTTTTGCCAGTGTAATAAACTCTTCTTTTTCCAGCTGTTCCTTTGTCATGGCATGTTGATGGACATATTCACTCTTTGAGGATACTACGATCATAAACGTATCGTCCAATAAAAGCGTTTTCTGATAGTCATTCAGACGGCTGTCCTCACCTGATACAATCAGATCAAACGAATGAAAACCTTTTTTTTCCAGACTGGTTTCAAGTGTCAGCTCCATATGTGGATAAAGCTGATGGAAGAGGGAGATACACTGGGAAACCACATCGCGGTTCGCAAGAGCAAGAATGTTGATTTTTCCGGACATATCCCCGGTGCGTTCCTTTAATACAAGCCGTGCTTCTTCAATGGAAGCAACTGCTTTGGATATGTAGGAGTAAAAAAGCGCGCCGTTTTTATTTAACGTAACGCTGTTGCCGTGACGGTCAAAAAGCTTGACTTCCAGTTCACCTTCCAGTTTCCGAATGGTCTGGGAGATGTTTGAAACAGGCACCAGAAATTCAGCGGCAGTTTTGGTAAAATTCTGAGTTTCAGCAGCGCGGCAGAAATAACGCAACTGCAACAATTCCATCAAAAATCCCTCCTCGTGGTGAAAGGCAATAAGGATGATAACACGCTCCCACCTTACATTCAAGCATAAGCTTAGCATACCCTATCTGATGCTTTACAATAAATTTGCCCCAAGGGTATAATACCTTCATAAATGACGGTATGTAAAGCAGCGCCTGCTTTCATAAAAACATATGGAGAAGGAAGGATTGTCATGAAAAAAGGGTTGTCATTTATTCTTGTATCCATTTTGGCCCTCCTGATTTTTTCTGGTGCAGCCGTGGCGGAGGAACATGCACCGGTGACCCTGGAGGTATGTATCGTCGATACCAACTGGGCGGATGCCTGGCAGGACATGAAGGCTTCCTTTGAAGCAGAGTACCCCTGGATTACGCTGGAATCCGTGGGAAGCGATCAGAATATTACGGAATTTATTTCGGCGCGTATTGCCGCTAATGACTTGCCCGGTGTTATTAAACTCACCGTTTCGGATATCTACCTTGATATGATTGAAGGTGGGCTGATTAGAGATTTGACCGGTATGCCGTGCGCGGCAAACGTGCCGGAGCGCTTCCTCCAGGCGTTTACCTACAACGGCATCCTTTCCGGCATTACCCAGGGCGCCTCTTTCTCTGCGCTGTATGTGAATACGGATGCACTTAAGGAAGCGGGATGGGATAATCCCCCTGCCAACTGGGATGAGTTCCTCAAGTGCTGTGCCGATATCCAGGAAAAGACAGATTATGCACCCCTTTTGATCAACGGTGATCACCACACCATCTGCTATATGCTTTATGAGTTGATGCTGGCAAACTGCTTCCAGACGCCGGAAGAAGGCGCGGCCTACGAAGCCGGCATGAAGGATGGCACGTTTGATTTCACCAAGTATCCGGAGGCGGCGGAAAAACTGAAGCAGGTCATTCCCTATCTGATGACCGGCAGCGCAACCACCACACAGGACGATGCCGTAGCCATTATGGCGGAAGGCGGCGCCGCGATGCTTTTGGGTGGCAACTGGGTTTCTTCCGGCGCGTTGGCCGCGATTGACGAATATTGCGGACGCGAAAATGCCGGCGTTGCGATTTTTCCGCCTTTCAACGACCCCGATAAAGACCTGTGGATCAGCTCTTCTACCGAGGTTGCCTTTGCTCTGACAGAGCAGAGCGATCCGGCTATGGCAGAGGCGGCGGAGCTGTTTATCAACTGGGTATTTGAACCGGAAAACTTCAAAATCATCCAGAACGCGCGCGGAACCGTACCGGTCCTGACCAACATGACCGATGACATGATCGTACTGCCTGAGGGAATCAAGGGACTTGTGCCCCAGGTGAGCGAGCTTAACTCCATCTCGATGGGATATAACCTCTATGGCGCAGAGTTTAAGGACGCGGCCATGACTGCCCTGCGCGACGCGTATGCGGGCAACGGCACCGTTGAGGACGCCATAACCACGATGAACACCGTCCTTCAGCGCTACGCCCGCTAACTGGGAAATAGCTACGGGGCTGCTGCGCGGTACGGCAGCCCCAAGTTTTTATCAATAAGGAGAAGAGAAAAATGAAAGGATCCAAAATGGCGTGGCAGCGGAAACGCACAATTACCGGTATTCTTTTTCTGCTGCCTTTTTTGGCCATTACCTGCGTATTTATTCTTTATCCCCTGTACAATGTGATTCGTTACAGCTTTTTAGAATGGAATGGTATCGGGAAGGCACGCTTTGTCGGCCTGGACAACTATCGCATGTTGCCTACCACAGAAGGCTTTTGGACCATGGCCCAGGCTACGTTGATTTACGCTGTAGGTGTGACGGCCCTGGTTGTGGTTGCGGGCTATCTGCTTGCGCTCGCACTGGATAAAACCGGACGTTTTCGTATCAACCGTACGCTGATGCGCGTTATGTGGTTTTTCCCCTGCCTGCTTAGCGGCATCATCGTGGGCATCATCTGGCATATCATGTATAACTATAACAGCGGCCTTATCAATTATCTTTTGAACGCTATCGGACTGGAAAGCGTAAACTGGCTGGAAACCTACGGGGTAACCATGCTTGCGGTTATCGTGGCCAGCGTGTGGATTCAGGTAGGCATGTGTGCCATTATCTTTTTGGCGGGCCTGCAAAGCATTCCGCGCGACATGCTGGAAGCGGCAGAACTGGATGGCACAAACCGGTGGCAGAGGGAAACCAAAATCGTGCTCCCCATCATGGCGCCATCTATCACGATCAATGTAATTACAACCAGTATTGCGGCGTTTAAGGCCTACGAACTTCCCTTTACCGTTTCCAACGGTCTGCCGGGCTATTCTACAAGGCTGCTTACCCAGCGCGTGTATTTTTATTCTTTTGAAACAAATAAGTACGGCATTGCATCTGCCCTGTCGGTGCTGCTGGTGATCGTTATCACCGTCGTATCCTTGCTTCAGCTGATCGTGCTCAAAAAGAGGGAGGATATCTATTAATGAAAAAGAAATGGCCGGTGATAGCGAGCGAACTGTTTTTTCTGCTCATTACGGTGATGATCTGGATACCGATCTATTATTTTGTGATCGGCTCCTTCAAAACCCGCGAGGATATCGTTATGTTTCCGCTGTCCATTCAGGCGGATATGTTCAGCTTTGGAAACTATGTCTATGTATGGGACAACATGAAAATTGGCAACGCAATTCTAAATACCGCGATTATTACGGTGGGCGCGTTGCTGCTGACGGTGGTTATCAGCTCTCTGGCGGGTTATGCGTTGGCGCGAATCAAGGGACGTTTTTTCAATATCAGCTATCAGTATGTTGTTACGCTGATGGTGGTCCCCTTTATCAGCTGCCTGCTCATGCTGGTTCGGCTGTCGACGAAGCTTAGCTTGTATAATACCATATGGGGCTGTATCCTCATCCATACGGCATGGCACGTACCATTTTGCACCTTCTTATATACTGGCTTTATGAAATCCATCCCTGTAGAGCTTGAGGAAGCTGCGTACATTGATGGATGTTCAACCTTCAAAACCTACAAGGTGGTATTTCTTCCGCTGCTTGCGCCGGTAACGGCTACCTGCTGCATTCGCTCCGGCATTACCATCTGGAATGATTACCTTGTCAGCAAGGCACTTCTAAACAGCGTGCGCACTCCCACTTTGATGGTTAGCATCAGTTCGTTTTTTGGCGAATATGTCAGCGAATATGGTTATGCGTTCGCCGGCATTGTAATTGCATCTCTGCCCATTACGCTGATTTTTATCTTCCTGCAAAAGTATTTTATCAAAGGACTTACAGCCGGTGCGGTGAAAGGATGATGAGAACGCATGAAAAAGGACCTGCAAGTACGCCTGAAAAGGGACGCTATTTCCCTGATTTGTAACGTAGCATATAAAAACGAGGTTGCCTGGTATGGCGAAACAGAACGTCCGCTTCGTATGAGCCTGTTTGTGCCCAAACACAAGGAAAGGTGTACGCAGCCAAGACCTCTGCTTGTATGGCTATGCGGCGGCGCGTTGCATGTGATGGACCATAATATCTGGATGCCGCAGCTTCTTTCCTTTGCCGAGCGGGGATTCATTGTTGCCAGCGTGGAGTACCGTACCGTGAACGAGTCACCTCTGCCTGCACCGCTGATAGATGTTAAAGCGGCCATACGTTATCTGCGTGCCCATGCAGACCGGTATTGCATCGATCCCGGCAACGTATTTATCATGGGCGAATCCGCTGGCGGCATGTTGGCCAGCCTGGTGGGTGTAACGCAAGGCCTGAAAGAATTTGAACAAGGAGACTTTTTGGAGCACAGCAGCGGTGTAAATGCTGTTGTTGACATCTATGGCATAGCCGATCTGCGCGCGGCTTATGAAAGCAGCGCACAGGACCGTATGCGCGGTGCGGTGGCCCTGGAGAAGGTCGGAAGCAGCGAGGCGGAGGCGCTGAACAACCTGGACCGCTTTAGTGCCATTCGCTATGTCAGCAAGGATACGGTTCCATTCCTTATTTTGCACGGAACGGCGGATACGACCGTAGAGCTTTCCCAGAGTGAAAATTTTTATGACAAGCTTACGGAATATGGCGTGCCCTGTGATTATTACCGGCTGGAAGGCTGCCAGCATGGCGTTGACGAGTTTTATCAGCCGGAAATCATGGATCTGGTAGCCGAATTTATGAGACGGTATATCAAGGGTTAACCTGTTTTGCGAGGATGGTCCGTTAAACTTCATTCTGACAATGTGGCAAAAGTTTTATAATTTTTATAAGGATGCGCAATATGAATAAAGGCGTTTTGTTTGCTATGCTCACAGCTGTGCTGTTTTCCATGCTGGAACCCGTCAGCAAGTTGATTGCCGACGAGATCAGTCCGTTTACGCTGACGGCGTTCCGCTTTTTGATCGGCGCAGCATTCCTCGCCCCATTTGCCTTTGCCGAAGGCAGACGGATGCCGCTCAAAAGAAAGGAAGTGGCCGCGGCAGCGCTTACCGGCGTGCTGATGGTATGCATCAGCATGCCGCTGTTACAGATCAGCGTTCAACGCTCCGATTCGCCGGCGCTGATAGCCATCGTGTTTTCCGCCAATTCCCTTTTTACGATCGTCCTGTCTGCGTTGCTGCTAAAAGAAAAGCTTCGCTCGCCACAAATGCTGGCAGTTTCGTTATGCGTTGCAGGTATCGTGATTTGTGCGCTTCCCATTGAAGGAGGACGTTTCCTGCCTGTTGGAATGGCGATGCTTTCAGCGCTGGCCTTTAGCTTGTATACCGTTTTATCCAAGAAATATCTTTCAAGGTTAAAAAATACGGTGAGCATTACCCTGTCTTTCCTGATAGGAGGAACGGTATTGCTGATGATTTTGCTTGCTACCAGGCAACCCTTTCCGAGCACTTTAACGTCTCGCCAGCTGCTGTGCATTCTGTTTTTGGGCATTGCGGTCACGGGCATGGGCTATCTGTCGTACTTTCAGGCCATGAAACTTGGCGGGGCCCATACGGCAGCTTTCGCATTTTTTATCAAGCCGGTGCTTGCACCTCTGATGGCCTATCTGATTGGAGGAAGCGCCGTCACGTTGAATGCGCTTCTGGCAATTCCGCTGATTGTAGCAGGGTCTGCGATCAATGCCGCAAGGGGCGGAAAGCAGCCGGAGATTTCCGGCACGCCGGAAGTGAAGGGCCTAAACCGTCGGGCATAAGAAAAAAGAGGCTTTATAATGGTTTCCTTGCTCTTGCACGAGCTCTTCTGGCGGTAAGTCCCATTCGACGTACGCCCATTTCCACATGCCGGTGAGTCCCCCCTGCACTGCGCGTAATGCGCCGGCAGGTCATGGCCGCTTTCGGCTTCAGCATCCGTAGGGCGATATCTGGACGGCCATAGCGCTTAACAGGCAAACCGTCTTCGCCGTTGAGCCAGATAAACGGGCGCAGGCGGCATAGTTCTTCCTTGACGATCACTGCATAGGCACCGTCCTGCTGATGATATACCAGGTGGTGGGGCGGCATGCAATAGGCCAACACGGCGCCCATTAGCCGCCGGAATGGAAAGGCATGTACCACGGGCCGCATGCGATCCCGCAGGTCGGCTAGGGCCTGTTCGTCCATGGGTTGGCCGGTGAGGGCGATATGGCCATTTTGCGCATTTTCAATCAGACGGTCAAGCAGGTTCATGGCTTTGCCGCCGGCTGCCTGTAACATCCGGTCCACGGCGGGAACAGCCCACTTGCGCTCCAGCAGGTTGCTTAGCCCCTCTTCGCCCTTTTCTTCGGCTACGCATTGCAGAAACGCGGTGCTGTACAAAAGAATGGTAGGCGTGTTTACCATAGCCCGTTGATAGGGGGCCAGCGCGAGGCGAGCCGCCACGTCGGCAGGCAGGGGACTGAGATCGTAGCAGCGCTCCCGGAAGTCGTCATCAGCCGGATATTCCATGCATAGGCCCAGGTGCAGAAGCGCACCCATACGGGGCACCATGTCATCGCAGTTGAGAATGTGGTACAGCGGATAGGCAGACGGGTCATGCACCAGATGGCCTGTGGCAACGGTGGGTGAGGCAAAGCCGTAACCCGTCATGTTCTGTGCAAGCACACCCCAGTCGTTCAGCAGCCGGTGACAGAATACCTGCATCACTGCTCCACCCTGACTGTGGCCGGCCATCCACAACCGGAAGCGGCTGCTCAGGCTTTTCATTTCGGAAAGAACCTCACCCAGGGTGAGCTTTTCCAGGCCCAGGGCCTGTGCCGTGGCGGGAAAAACGATGCTCTCTGCGCCCTCCTCAAAATAGGTGCAAAGCTGATAAAACCCTTTATGAAATCCCTCTTCCGTAGTAAAACGGAAGTTGGAAATCCAGTCGTAAAAGCGCTTGCCCGTGCCCATGAAACCGATTGCCAGCAAAAATTGCCCTTCGGGCAGAGGATGCATCATGCACACGGCTTTGATGGTGTCGCTGCGCTCTCGCTGGCGCAGGGCGCTCATCACTTGCGAAACGGGGTTGCGCTCTCGCAGAGCGGCTTTGGCACGCCGAACCTTGAGGGCGTTGACCAACGCACGCATGCGCTCGCTGTCCGTGCTGGTTCCATGGCTCAGTCCACTTTGTAATTCATCGTCGATCTGGATGGAAAAATCGTTCCAGCCAGCTTCGGTCCAAGGCTCCAGATCCAGCGTGTAGGCCATACTGGCCAGCTCCAGCGATAGTTCAGCAGCCTCGCGCGAAAAAGGCGGACGCAAGCGGTTAAATGGGTCGCGGGTAAAAGGCCTGACAAGGCTGGTCAGGTTACCCAAGTCCCGGCCGGTGACGGGCCCCAGGCCCGCGGGATGCTCTGCGGTGTCCTTTGTATCCAACGTATCAGCCGCCTCAGCCTGGGCCTTGGGCACAAGGGGAAACCAGGTGGGAAGATTCAAGGGAAAGTTCATTGATTTGCCTCCAGGAAAAAACGTGGCGGTAACCGCTTGGCAACATGGGAACAGAAGAATGAATAGAGAAACGGACCTATCGGTTCTACCCGATAGATCCGCTTCTGCACTGGTAGCTCCAAGGGGAATCGAACCCCTGATTTCGCCTTGAGAGGGCGACGTCTTAACCGCTTGACCATGGAGCCTGGCTGGGGAACTAGGATTCGAACCTAGACAATACGAGTCAGAGTCGTAGGTGCTGCCATTACACAATTCCCCACTGCATTCAGTGCGAAAGTTATTATAGGGGATGACGAAGAAAATGTCAAGCACTTTTTTTCGCCTGTTCATCATTAATTTAAAAAGTCTGCGCACAGGGGATGAAGCGGCCGGAATACCCCCTTTCCTATATTTTACGAAAATCCTTTGTACAATGGGGCCATCCTATGCTATAATGTTTTCGGCGTGTCCCGACGCTGGTTTGCTATCCCCAAAAACGCGGGAAAACGCCCTGAATGCAAGGAGGACTTTCATTTTGAAAAAGAACCAACGAGGAATGATGGGCTATGTGGCGCTGGTGGCCGCATTTATCCTGATCGCCGTGGCCCTCAACGGCGGACTGGGCCAATCTGTCAGCCGCCGTATCGAGTACCCCGAACTGCTTACAGCCATCCGTGAGGATAATGTGAAGGCAGTGGCCATTCGTGGCACATCGCTGGTGGGTCTGTATCGAAACGGCACTGTGGCGGATGCAGATTTTCCCGAGCGCGGATACGATTTTGAAACCACCATCGGATCGGACTTTATCGATACTGTCCGGCAGATGACCGCTACCGCCCAGGGAAAAACCTTGGATGAAGTCAGCGTGAATGATTTGCCCTTTACCGTGGAATACCGCGCGCCTGTGGTCACACCGTGGTATATGGAATTCTTGCCGTTCATCCTGATGATTGTCATTACCATGGCGGCATGGTATTTCATCATGGCACGGCAGGGCGGCGGCAACAGCAAGGTCATGAACTTCGGCAAGAGCCGCGCGCGTGTCAGTGACCCCTCCAAAAACCCCATCACCTTTAAGGATGTGGCCGGGGCAAAGGAGGAAAAGGAAGAACTTCAGGAAATGGTTGATTTTCTGAAGAACCCCAAGGCCTATACCGATATGGGTGCTCGCATACCCAAGGGTGTGCTGCTGGTGGGCCCTCCGGGCACAGGCAAGACCCTGCTGGCCAAGGCTGTGGCCGGTGAAGCCAACGCGCCGTTCTTTTCCATTTCCGGTTCGGACTTTGTGGAAATGTTTGTGGGCGTGGGCGCCAGCCGCGTGCGTGACTTGTTTGACCAAGCCAAGAAGGCTGCGCCTTCCATTGTCTTTATTGACGAGATCGACGCTGTGGGCCGGCATCGTGGAGCGGGTTTGGGCGGTGGTCATGACGAGCGCGAACAGACCCTTAACCAGCTGCTGGTGGAGATGGACGGCTTTACGATGAACGAAGGCGTCATCGTGATGGCCGCTACCAACCGCCGCGATATTCTCGACCCCGCTTTGCTGCGCCCCGGCCGCTTTGACCGGCAGGTTACCGTCAACTATCCCGACCTTGAAGGCCGCGTGGAAATTCTCAAGGTGCACAGCCGTGGCAAAGCGTTGGAAAAAGACGTCGATCTGGAGAACATCGCCAAGCGTATGCCCTATTCCAGCGGCGCGGATCTGGAAAATGTGATGAACGAGGGCGCCATTCTGGCGGTGCGCCGCAAAAAGAAAAAGATCAGCCAGCAGGATTTGGTGGACGCGGTCAGCCGTGTCCAGATGGGACCTGAAAAGCGCAGCCACAAAGTGACTGAGCGCGACCGCAAAACCACAGCCTACCATGAGGCTGGCCATGCGGTGATCGCCAATCTGCTGCCGGAGTGCGATGATGTGCATCTGGTTACCATCGTGCCGCGCGGTCAGGCCGGCGGCTATACGCTCAGCCTGCCCAGCGAGGAAAATGACAACTACAGCCGCACAGCGATGCTGGGCATGGTCACCATGGCCCTTGGCGGACATGCGGCCGAGCGCGTGTCCCTGGACGATATCTACACCGGCGCCTCCAGCGATATCAAGCGCGCCACCGAGCTGTGCCGGCGGATGGTGACGCAGTTTGGTATGAGCGATTCTATCGGCACCATGTACCTGGGCAGTGATCAGGAGGTCTTCGTGGGCATGGAGTTTGGCCAGAGCCGCGAATACAGTGAACAGAGTGCTGCCGCTATCGACCAGGAGGTCAAGCGCCTGTTGGACGAGTGCTACACTCGCGCCTGCAATCTGCTCAAGGAACATATGGATAAGCTCATCGCCGTGGCCGAGGCGCTTTTGGAGCGTGACACGCTGAGCCGTGCGGACTTTGAATGCGTCATGCGGGGCGATCCGCTTCCGCCTATGACCCAGGCGGAAAAGATGCAGCCGTCTGAGGAGGCGCAGGATGATCCCACTCCGGATGCGCAGACGGACGGGGCTGCGACCCCCGGCTTTGCTCCTCAGGATGTGGAAGAGGACGGCGATCCCTTTGTGGAACCCCGCGACGGGGAATGAGACCGTGAGTCGGGCAGACCTGCATGTGCACAGCGTCTACTCTGACGGATTGAAAACGCCGGAGCAGCTCTGTGCGATCGCCGGCCATTTGGGGATAACCTGGTTGGCGCTGTGCGACCATGATACGGTAGATGGGCTGGACGCCATGGCGCAGGCCGTCCAGGAGGAAAACCGGGCACGTGAATCGCGCGGCCAGCCATCGCTCACGCTGATTCCCTGTGTGGAGATCAGCACCGGCCCCGGTGGCCGCACGCATCTGTTGGCCTATGGAGCCAACCCTCGAAACGCACAGCTGGCAGCATTTTTGACCGGCGTTTCCACAGAGCGCCGTGCACGCGCCGCGCGTATGTTGGAGCGGCTGGATAAGGCAGGTTTGACAGTAACACCGAAAATGCGCGCACTGACGGAGGTTCCCAGTGTGGGCAGGGCACATTTTGCGCGCGCTCTGGTGGAAAGCGGCCAGGCGCGCGATGTGCATCAGGCCTTTGAACGCTATTTGGCAGAGGGACGGCCTGGATATGTGCCGCGTACGTTCCTCCCTACCGGTGATACGGTGGAAGCGCTTCGCGGCATGGGGCTGGTTGTAGTGCTGGCGCATCCTATGCGTTTGGGCCTGGAGTGGGAACCTCTGTATGCGCTCATCCGGGAATGTAAGGCACGAGGCCTCAGGGGCGTGGAAGCGTATCATCCCTCCGCCGGAAGGCGTGGAGCGCAAATGTTGGACGCCTTGGCACGGGAGGAAGGGCTCCTGGTGACTGGCGGAAGCGATTATCATGGCGACGCGGGCACGCGGGCCCGGATGGGGCGCCTTCCCTGCGGCTGGCATGCGCTGGAACGAGATATAGCCGCGCTGAAGGAAGCGTTGGACCGTGCCGCACCGATAGACCACTTGCATAAGGAGCAGCAGGATGTATAACCAGGGATACCGTCCCCAGCCGGGGCAGACAAAGAGCGGCTACTATGATGCGCAGGGCAATTGGTATGTGCCTGCGCCGGGCCAGGCCCGGCCCGTTCAGCCGCAGAAGCAGCGCGCCTCACAGCCGCCCCGGCCCCCGCAGGGTTCCGGCGGAAAAGGCAGGAAACCGCGCAAGAAGTGCAGCCTCAAATGGCAGCTCCTTAAGGTACTGCTGGTGCTGATCCTGCTGGCCGGTGCAGGTGTATATGGCTATATCTGGAAGGTTCAGAGCGAAGTGCGTCCCTATCTCAACGTGTTTTTGGACAACGTAAGCGTGGACGGCATCGACCTGTCCGGCCTGACCTGGGCGGAGGGAAGTCAACTGGTTTGGGATCATGTGAACCAGAAACAGAATGGCTGGTATGTGCGGCTGCGCAATCCCAACGGACAGTATAAGGACATTACTGCCCAGACGCTGGGCATTTCCTTCGATCCCACGGCGGCGCTCAATGCCGCATGGGCCATCGGTCACGATGTGGATGGTGAGGACCGCAAGGATATTTTCCAACTGCAAGATGAGATCGAGGCGGCCAAAAACACGCAGAACGCCTTTTTCAGCGCTCAGCAGAGCGCCGATACCGCTCCTATCGATGAGATTTTAAGACAGCTGGAGGAATTGGCTTACCGTTCCCCCAGCGATGCTTACATTATCAGCTTTAATCCTGATGACAGCGCGAATCCCTTTACCTTCCAGCAGGAGGTTTATGGTCAGAAGCTGGACACCACCGCTGTGCGTGAGCGCATTTTGCAGATGGTGCAGAACCTGGAAAGCGGCGAGGTGCTGCTTGAGCCTGAATCTATTGCGCCTAATGTAACCGTAGCCGATTTGCAAAAAACCGTAGAGTTGCGCTATCGCGCTACCACGCCCATTTCCAGCGCCTCTACGGAGGACCGCACTGAAAATATCCGCATCGCCTTTGCCAAGATCAATGGCATGAGCATTCCCAACGGCAGCAAGTTCAGCTTTAACGATACTGTGGGCCGCCGTAGTATGGAAAATGGGTTTTTGCCCGCTATTGAATATGCCTACGGTTCCGAGCAGTGGGGCTGGGGCGGCGGTGTGTGTCAGGCCAGTACCACGGTGTATCTGGCTGCTGTTCAGAGTGGTATGACCATCCTCAGCCGCGAACCGCACTCCATGGCCGTCAGCTACACGGAATATGGCAAGGACGCCACCGTGAGCGATACCCGTGGCCGTGAGATCGATTTTTCTTTCCGCAATGAGTCCGGCGGCACGGTATATTTGGCGGCGCACGTCATTGGCTCAGGCCGAAAGAATCTTCAGTGCGAGGTGCGGCTTTACGGCCCATCTCTCAACGGCACCACTTATGAACTGGTGACGGAAACCGTTGAAGTAATTCCCAAGCCGGAGGAAGCCATCATAAAGGAAGATGAGGACGCCGAATACGTGACCTATATGGACGAAACAAAGACCATTAAGGGCCGCGAGGGATACAAGGTGGACGCTTATCTGATCACCTATGTGGACGGAGTGGAAACCGGCCGTGAAAAAGTCAGCAGTGACACCTATCCCGCCAAGGCGGACACTGTGTACGTGGGCGTGACCCCACGGGAGGTAGTGTGAAAACAACATTGGGATGCATCCGCCGAGCGGATGAGGACTTTCATATGATTCAGCCGGGCGACCGCATCGGTGTGGGAGTAAGCGGCGGGAAGGACAGCCTGTTGCTGCTGCGCGCGCTGGCGCTGTACCGCTATGTGCGCCATCATGATTTTACGATGACGGCCCTTATGCTCACCATGGGCCGGGAAAAACCGGATACCTCCGCTATCGAGGCACTGTGCCATGAACTGGATGTGCCTATCGTCATTCGCCATACCGAGATTTATGAAATCCTTTTTGAATGGCGTAAGGACCCCAATCCCTGTGCACTGTGCGCCAAGATGCGCCGCGGTATGCTGTGTGATATGTGCACCGACAGGGGGCTGAACAAGCTGGCACTGGGCCATCACCGCGAGGACGCGCTGGAGACGCTGATGATGAGCGTGATCTTCGAGGGGCGGCTGCACACTTTCCATCCCTGTTCCTATATGAGCCGGAGCAATCTGACGGTCATCCGCCCGCTCATCTACGTGCCGGAAAAGCATGTTATCCACATGCGGCGGGAGCTGGATCTGCCCGTGCTCAAAAATCCCTGCCCCGCCAACGGTCATACCAAGCGCGAGGAGATGAAGGAGCTGCTGGCCTTTCTCTGCAAACGGTACCCCAATCTCAAGGAAAGCATGCTCAGCGCCTTGAAAAACGAATCGCAGTATGGCCTATGGAATCGTTCGGGCCCCGGCGTTGACGCGCCGGCTGAAAGGTGATACACTGGACCGCATCCCATTTTTTTGAAAGGAAGCTCACAGCGAATGAAATTGCTCAATCAGATTCTGCGCGGCGTGGTCATCGGCGTGGCAAACATCATCCCCGGCGTATCCGGTGGTACGATGATGGTGTCCATGGGGATTTATGATACGCTGATTCACTGTATCACCCATCTTTTCAGCGAGTTCAAACAGAGTGTGAAAACCCTTTTGCCCTATGCCGTGGGCATGCTGGTTGGCATTGTGGCGCTGGCAAGCCTACTCAAGTTCCTTTTTGCAAACTATCCCCTGCCCACCTCCACCACCTTCATTGGCCTCATCCTGGGCGGACTGAACCCGCTGCTTGCAAAAATCCGGCATAAAAAGCTGGGCGGTGTTTCCATCGGGGTGTTTGTACTGTTCTTTGCGGGCATCATCGCCATGGCGCTTACCGGTGACGTATCCAACCCCGATACACTCACGGTGGATGTGGGGCAGATGATCATTCTTCTAGTGATGGGTGCGGTAGCGGCTGCCACCATGATCATTCCCGGCGTATCGGGCAGCATGGTGCTGATGTTGCTGGGCTACTATAACCCTGTGCTCAACGCTGTGGATGCTTTGAAAAATGCTGTGTTCAGCATGGATTTTGCCGCTATGGGCGGTCCGATTCTGATGCTGGCGCCCTTTTGCGTGGGCGTGGTGTTGGGCATCTTTGGTGTAGCAAAGCTGATTGAGTGGTTGCTGGCCCGTTTCCCCACGCAGACGTATTGTGCGGTGCTGGGACTGGTGGTGGCTTCGCCTGTGGCGATTTTGCTGCGCACGGACATGGCCGGCGTTACTTGGGTGATGATTATAATCAGCCTGGTAACCTTTGCCTTGGGCTTCGCGGCGGCAATGGCGCTGGCTCGCGGCAGCGCAGAAGCGGAAGAACCCAAAGCCTGACAAATACAATATGCATAGCCGTCTCCGACGCAGATATAGGCACGCGTCCGGGGGCGGCTTTTGGCAAATGCGGCGGGGATTGATCCGCATGTCGGTGCCCTCTTGAAAGGGTTGTTGTTTTCAGGTATACTGTATGGTATTCGCTTGCGCGGCAAGCCTGTTTCTTCATTAGAACCAATGACTTTCGGATGCAGAAAGGTGCGTGGACAATATGGCGACGGATTTGGAAATCGCACGGGAAGCAAAGCTGGAACCCATTGAAAACATTGCTCGGACCGCGGGCTTTCTGCCGGAAACCGTTTCGCCCTATGGACGGTATGTAGCCAAAATCGACCAGCGCGCTTATGCGGATCTGCCGCAGCGCGCAAAGCTGGTGCTGGTTACGGCGATTAATCCCACCCCGGCGGGTGAGGGCAAAACCACCGTATCCGTCGCCTTGGCCGACGGCATGCGCTGCATCGGCAAAAACGCCATGCTTGCCTTGCGCGAGCCCTCGCTGGGCCCGGTGTTTGGCATGAAGGGCGGCGCAACAGGCGGCGGCTGGGCGCAGGTGGTGCCTATGGAAAGTATCAACCTGCATTTCACTGGTGACCTGCATGCCATTACCGCGGCGAATAACCTGCTGTGCGCCATGGTGGACAACCATATCCAGCAGGGTAACGCTCTTGGAATCGATCCCCGGCGGGTCTGTTTCCGTCATTGCCTCGACGTCAATGACCGGCAGCTGCGCCACATTGTGCAGGGCCTGGGGGGCACTCAGAATGGCACGCCTCGCGAGGACGGGTTTGATATTACTGCCGCCAGCGAGGTCATGGCCACTTTCTGTCTGGCTGCCGATCTTAAGGATCTTAAGGCCCGGCTGGGACGAATCGTGGTTGCGCGGACGTATCAGGGGGCGCCGGTCACGGCAGGTGAGGTAGGTGCAGCAGGCGCGATGACTGCGCTGCTGCGCGACGCGTTCAGTCCCAACCTTATCCAGACCATTGGACATACCCCCTGTTTGATGCATGGAGGACCGTTTGCCAACATTGCTCACGGATGCAACAGCGTGGCCGCTACCCGGCTGGCGTTGCGCATGTCCGACTATACAGTGACGGAGGCGGGCTTCGGTGCGGATCTGGGCGCGGAGAAATTTTTGGATATCAAATGCCGCATGAACGGCCTGTGGCCCAACGTAATTGTACTGGTGGCCACGGTGCGCGCACTCAAGCATCACGGCGGAGTTGCGAAGGGTACCTACGCTCAGCCCAACCCGGAAGCCCTTAAGGCCGGTATGGCCAACCTCCTCAGCCACGTGAAAAACATCCGTCAGGTATGGCAGACTCCGGTGGTGGTGGCGCTGAACCGCTTCGCCACCGATACGGCCGAGGAGCTGGATATGGTTTCCTCGCTGCTTGCAGAGCAGGGTGTGGCCTGCGCTCCCTGCAACGGCTGGGCCGAAGGCGGCAAAGGAACGACGGAGCTGGCAAAACTGGTTTGCGAAGCAGCGGATGCCAATCCCGCACCGGTTCCCAGCTACACCTATCCTGACGATGCCTCGCTGGCTGATAAAATCCGTGCGGTGGCCACGCGCATCTACCATGCGGCGGATGTGAGCTTTGCGCCCCAGGCCTTGAAGGACCTGGCCCAGCTGGAGGGCGACGGTTACGCTGCCTGCCCCGTGTGTATCGCTAAGACCCAGTATTCCATGAGCGATGATGCCACACGGCTGGGAGCGCCTGAGGGCTACACCCTCACCATCCGTTCGGCACGGCTCAGCGCCGGAGCAGGCTTTGTGGTGGCCTTTGCGGGCAGCATTATTGCCATGCCCGGCTTGCCTAAAGTTCCTGCCGCCCTGGGCATAGACGTAGACGAGCAGGGTGAAATCACGGGCCTGTTCTAAGCTGCCGCACTGCATTTCGTCAAATATTCTGCGCAACACACCGCCAGGCGCTGTGCGCTTATAAGGAGGTTTCTCATGCAAAACCTGCAAATGCAACTGTTACACCTGCTTCAGGAGGATTGCCGCCTGCCTTTGGAGAAATTGGCAGTGATGACTGACTCCACCGTGGAAACCGTCGCTACCGTGATTGACGATATGGAGCGCAACGGCATCATTCTGCGCTACTCGCCCGTGATCAACTGGGACAAGACGGACCGTGAGCGTGTGGAAGCCATGATTGAGGTGCGCGTCACCCCGCAGCGCGACCAGGGTTTTGATGCTATCGCCGAGCGTATTTACCGTTTCGACGAGGTCAAATCGGTTTATCTTATGAGCGGAGCCTACGACCTTCTGCTGCTGGTGGAGGCGCATACTCTCAAGGAATTGGCCTTCTTTGTCAGCACCAAGCTCAGCACGCTGGAAACCGTTACGGGCACGGCTACGCATTTCGTGCTCAAGCGTTACAAAAGCGACGGCGTCATCTTTGAAGGCAACGATGGCGATAAGAGGCTGGTGGTGACGGCGTGAGCTTCGAACCTTCGCGCTATTTGAACCAGACCATTCTGGAGGTTCCCAAAAGCGGCATCCGCAAGTTCTTTGATGTGGCTGCCACCATGCCCGGTGCAATTTCGCTGGGTGTGGGCGAACCGGACTTCGTTACGCCCTACCACATCCGCAATGCGGCCATCAACAGCCTGCTGGACGGCGAAACCGCCTACACCAGCAACTGGGGTATGCTCAGCCTGCGTGAGGAAATCGTTCGCTATATGCAGGACCGCTACCACCTGACCTACGACCCCAAGAAGGAAATTTTGGTCACGGTCGGAGCCAGCGAGGGCATTGACCTGAGCCTGCGCGTGCTGCTGAACCCAGGCGATGAGGTGCTTATCCCCGAGCCCAGTTATGTCAGCTATGCGCCGGGTGTGGTATTCGCGGGCGGTGTGCCTGTACCGGTACCCACCAGCGAACAGAACGGCTTTGCCCTGATGCCGGAAGCGCTGGCCGCCGCTGTTACACCCCGTACCAAGGCCGTGATTTTGCCCTATCCCAACAACCCCACCGGCGCGGTGTTGGACCGCCCGCTGCTGGAGCGCTTGCGCGACGTGTTTGTGGAAAATGATCTTATCGTCATTAGCGATGAAATCTATTCCGAGCTGACCTACACCGAAGAAGGCCACACCAGCATCGCCAGCCTGCCCGGAATGCATGAGCGCACCATCGTGCTCAACGGTTTCAGCAAAGCGTTTGCCATGACCGGCTGGCGTATGGGCTACTTGTGTGCGCCTGCTGTCTTTGCTGATGTAATGTGCAAGATCCATCAGTATACTATTCTCTGTGCGCCCCGGCAGGGACAGGTGGCCGCAGAAGAGGCGTTGCGCCAGGGACGGGAAGATGGTTATGCCGACGTGCTTTCCATGCGGGAAAGCTATGATCAGCGGCGGCGGCTGATGGTGAAATCCTTCCGTGATATGGGCTTGAGCTGCTTTGAACCGCTGGGAGCGTTCTACGTCTTCCCCGGCATCCAAAAGACGGGCCTGAGCAGCGAGGATTTCTGCCAGCGGCTTTTACGCGAAAAGAAGGTCGTCACCGTGCCCGGCACGGCCTTTGGCGCCAGCGGAGAGGGTTATATCCGTTGCAGTTATGCCACGGGTATTGCCAAGCTTACCGAGGCGCTCGACCGAATGGCAGACTTTGTGGCATCCCTGTAATTTCTATCAGACCAGAACCCGGAGGTGGCCGAATGATCCTCAAGAACAAGCGCTTTTTCCTCGCCATCATGCTTTTGATGTGCCTGACCCTGTCTATGACCGCCCTTTCTGAGGGAGACACGGAGGAGGTTTCCATCACCATCTTTGATGAAAACGGCGAGGTCGTTGTGGGCGAGACGCCGGAACCCGAGGTGACGCCGGAGCCGACGGTGGACCCCAGCTTGCCCGTGTACGAGGCGGACGGGTCCATTCTGCTCACCATGACGTTTGCCGGGGATATGACCATCGGCTCCAATGTGCAGTCCAGTGGGACCTCTATCTTTGAAAAAGAATTGGAGAAGCAGAAGGGCGACATCAATTTTCCCTTCCGCAATGTACGCGACATCCTGCTTGCGGACGACCTGACCATGGTCAACTTCGAAGGCACGCTCACCACTGAGGGTCGTAACCCCGACAAGACGGAGAACGAGTTCCTCTTCCGCGCCGATCCCAGCTACGTGGACATGCTGCCTGAGGGCGGCGTGGATACGGTGTCGCTGGAAAACAACCACGTGCTGGACATGGGCAACAGCGGTCTTGAGGAAACCAAGGAGACCCTGCTGGCTGCCGGCGTCCCCTATGCCAGCGAGGGCGAACCCGCCATCCTGACTGTCAAGGGCGTGAAGATTGGCAGCCTGGCCTACCAAACTTTTGGCGGCCGGCATGACGAGCTGATTGAGAAGGTGCCCGGCGATATTCAGGCCCTCCGCGATCAGGGCTGCGACATCGTGATCGTCAGCTATCACTGGGGCGCTGAAAAGGATTACTATCCCAATGATAATCAGGTTCGTTTGGGCCGCGCCACCGTGGATGCGGGGGCGGACCTGGTTGTGGGACATCACAGCCACCGCATCAATCCCATCGAATATTACAATGGAAAGTATATCTGCTATTCATTGGGCAATTTCTCCTTTGCGGGCAACAGCAAGCCCAGTGACATGACAACCTTCCTCTTCCAGATTCGTATGCGCCTGCGCGACGGCGAGGTGAGCAGCGAGGCGATTAAGATCATCCCATGCCGCATTTCCAGCCGCACGGATTACAATGACTTCGCTCCCACCCCCTATACGGATGACAGCAGCATTGGTGTCGTCCTGCGTACGCTGCGTGAAAACGGCAAGCGTCTGGACTACGCCGTGGAGGAATACCCGCTCAAATGGCCGAACGAGGAATGAGACGGGTTTGGAGCTAAAATGGAATTAAAAGGGAAGCGGCCGCTATTGCGCGGCCGCTTCCTTGCACAATTCCATAAACAGCTCGATCAAGGGGCTCACCCATTTGTTTTTGTGATGCGCACACACGGCGGAAAGGTGCGGCCGGACCATTTCCGTGGGGATTTCCACCAGCTCGCCGCTGTCCAGCTCCTTTTCCACCACAAATTGCGGTAGAAAGGACACCCCCGCGTCGCTTTTGACCAGGTTGACGATGGTGGGGACGCTCCACAGCTCGATGGTATGATCCAACAGAATGGACCGGTCGCGCAGATAGCCCTCGAACATCTGCCGGAAGATACAGTTGGGCTCGTTGATGATGAAGGGCACGGGAATGGACCTGTCCGGCGTGATGAAATCCGGATATCGCTGCGCTACAGTTGGTGAGGCTACCAGCAGCACCGGATAACGCCCGAACGGAACCGTCGTCAAGTTGGAGCCGAAGCCTCCGACATCTTCATAGAATACGCCGATATCCAGATCACCTGCGATTAGCGCATCCCGAATTTCATAGCAGTTCATGGAGCGCAGGAACAGCCGGGCCTTCGGCGCCCGTCTGTGAAACTCCTTCACGATGCCGGGAAAGCGATAGCACAGCAGCGTTTCGCCCACGCCGATACGCAGATCGCCCTGGCATAGCTCCAGCTCCTTTTCAAAGCAGCGCAGCCGGTCCATGGAGGCGAACACCTCTTGCACATACGGCAGCAGCCGCGCGCCCGCCTGGGTCAGCGCCATTTTGCGGCCCACCTTCTCAAAGAGCTTCGCGCCGAGCTCGTTTTCCAGCTGCCCCATTTGAAAGGTGATGGCGGATTGGGTGCAATTCAGCTTTTCGGCAGCCCTGGCAAAGCTGCCTGCGTCCACGATGGTCTGAAAGGTGTGAAGATATTTAAGCTCCATGGCGGCTCCCAAACAATTCAAATATTTTGAAGAAAAGATTCAAAAAACTGAAATTGTTTTGCATCCTTTCCGATGCTATGATACACGAGAAGGAGCTAAAAAGAAAGGGGTAAAATGATGAATACACTGGAAGCGGCCCGGCCCAACGAGCTTGATGCATGCTGGGAGATCATCCGCGAGGGCAGGGCATTTCAAAATGAGCAGGGATTCGTTCAGTGGACGGAGGACTATCCCAACCGTGAGACTCTTCGTCAGGACATTCAGGAAGGGAAGGGATTCGTCCTCAAGGTGGACGGGGCCATCGCCGGGTATATGTGCGTGGATTTTGATGGCGAGCCGGCCTATGACGCCATCGAAGGCCGGTGGGGAGCGGAGGAACCGTATGCGGTGGTTCACCGCATGGCCTTTGCTTCGGAGTTTGGCGGCCGTGGCCTGACGGCGGACACATTCGCGCTGATTGAGCGGTTGTGCCTGTCACGTGGAATCAGGAGTCTCCGTGCTGATACGGACTTCCCCAATCTGCGCATGCAGCATGTACTGGAGAAATGTGGATTCGTCCGGCGCGGCGTGGTCATTTTCCAGGGCAGTGGCAAGCTGGCCTACGACAAGACCCTTGTGTAAACGGCGCTTATTCCCGTCCCAGCAGGGCCGAAAGCTCCGATGGCAAGGGGCTTTCCCGCTCAATCCATTCACCGGTCACAGGGTGGCGCAGCCGCACTAGTGTGCTATGCAAAGCAAAGCGACCGGGTAGTTCATCCAGCTCGGTTCCATAGAGAAAATCGCCCGCTACGGGGCAGCCCAACGCGGAGAGATGCACGCGGATCTGATGGGTGCGCCCCGTGTCCAGCCGGAGGCGCAGCAGGCTGCGGCCTCTGCGTGTTTCCAGCACGCAGTAATAGGTGCGCGCGGGTTTTCCGTCCGTGCGCACCTCGCGGCGGATGGTTGCGCCGTCCGCCTTGCCAATCGGCAGGTCGATCACGCCCTGCGCCTGGGGTGGCGCGCCTTCGACTACGGCCAGGTATTCCCGGATGAATTCCGACCCGTGCAAAAGACGCTGCAAAAGGTGCTGCGCATGCGCGGTGCGCGCTGCCAGCATCAGCCCGCTGGTTCCTTTGTCCAGGCGGTTCACGGGCCGGTACACAAAGCCTTCGGGACAACCCGCATAGGCGTAGAGGGCATTTTCCAGCGTGGGGCCCTCTTTTTTTTGCGAGCTGGAGGAGGGAAGCGGCGCGGGTTTGTCGATCATCCAGAAATGCGCGTCCTCATACGGGACGCGCAGGGGAAGATTAAGGGGTTCAGGCGGGGGCGAAGCGGCTTCGGACACATCTACACAAAGGCACTCGCCGGTGCATACGCGCCGGTCCGCCAGGACGGGCACGCCGTCCACCAGCAGAGCGCCGTGGAACTTGGCTCGCTTGAACTGTCCGCCGCTCAGGCGCAGACCGCCCATGGCCGCCTGGCGCACCGTGCGCCCCTCCAGCGCCGGTGGGATGATCAGCTCGTAGCGCGGCATGGCAGAGCCTCCTTTTTCATCAGTGGCCGATATGCCGCAGCATAAAGGTCAGCCGCTCCAGCAGCGAGCGCAGGGCCTTGCGGTCAAACAGCCAGGTGACGGCCAGCGTGACCACCGAAGCATACAGCACAAGCATTACGCCATACATGGCCCAGGAGAAAAAGCGCTGCGGCGGATCCACCAGCAACAGACACGGGGCGGCGATCAGAACCGTCGTCAGGAACATACGCACAATGCGCCACGCCGTCTTTTGCCAGGGGATTCCCGTGACCTCTTTGGGGATGAAGCGCAGCTGAAACACGGTACGTGCCAGATTGCCCACGCATACACCTGCCACGATGCCGCACAGCGCGCGCATGGTGCCGTATGGCATCAGCAAAAGGCCCAGTCCCGTGCCGCACACCACGGTCAACCCGATCTGCCAGAAGCAGTGGGACCGCACCTCACGGAACTTGCCGCTGGTGGTGATCATCAGATCCATGGGCATTTTGGCATGATTTGTCACCGCCTCAGCGATGATGAGCATGCCCAATAGCGGCGCGTCGTAGTTGGCTGCGTCCGTCACACCGTGGGTGTAAAGCGTCACAAAGGGCACGATCAGTACAGCTGCCGCACCGAAGAGAATACTCACCAACATGTAATACAGGCATTCAAAATCGCGGTATGCCCGCTGGAAGGCGCTTTTGCGACCACTGACCAGGAGGTTTCCAAAGATGGAGTTGATGCCGGTGGTACCCATTTTGAGGATGCCCCACAGCCCCACTGTCACCATGTGATACACGCCGTATACGCTCAAAAGGCCCGCGTCACGTGTGACTACCGTGCCCAGAATAGCGCCCGCACCCTGCTGGAACACATTGGTCAGCTCCACGGACAGCGCGTCCCAGCGAGTGGAGAGAGCGGCGCGGTTGGGCGGCGCATGGGGGTCCACATAAGGATAATGCTTTTTGGCATAGCGCGACAGCAGCACTGACCGCACCAGAATGGTCAGCGAGGCCGCCAGCCGCACCACGATCACGTCCATGCCCAGGTAGGGCAATACCACGATCAGCGCGGTGGAAAGCATTAACGAACTCATCGAAGCCAGCGATACCACATACGTGCGCTGGTCGGCAGCGATAAGTACGCGATAGCGCGCCATGGTGAAGAATTCCAGCATACCCGACAAACCCATCGCCAAAATGAGCACCATCACGCTCAAATGGCTAACGGGCAGGCCGTTTAAATCCCGAACCGGCACAAAGAAGGGATAAGCGATGGTGAACGTTACCGTCAATCCCGTAAACATCCAGCCTGCCGTATTGTAAAACAGGCGTGCTGCTGATGCGATGCCGCTGACGGCCTGGTGGTCGCGCCGGGCCAGCGGCTCGTAAAGCGCTACATTTACGGAAGCAGCCAGCCCGGCCTCCAGCATCTTAAAATAGGTCAGAAATTCCGTGACCGATACGATCAATCCGTTGATTTCCGAACCATAGTAGAGAATCATCAAGCGGGGGGTGATAAAACCCATCACCATGGCCGTGAGCTGGTATAGCGCGGTGGATAAGGTGTTTTGAACGAAGCGGGCGGTACGCGTGGTACTCAATGCAGGGTACTTCCTTTCGTATGTCGGGCGGAGGGGTTAAAAATCCAGCCACATGCCAGCTTGCATATCGCTGGGCATGCGCCAGTCGCCGCGCGGGCTGAGGCTGACTGACCCCACCTTGGGTCCGTCGGGCACACAGTTGCGCTTGAACTGCTGGGCAAAGAAACGCTTGAGGAAGGTTTTAAGCTGGGTGTCTATGCGCGCTTCGCCGTATACGCCGCCAAACGCCTGCATGGCCAGCATCTTCAGCTTCGTGGCCGATGCGCCGCTGTCCATCAAATGGTAGAGGAAAAAGTCATGCAGGGCATAATCGCCCAGAATATCCTCTGTACGCTGCTGAAGCTCTCCCTGGGAGGCAGGCAGCAACTCCGGGCTGATGGGTGTATCGATTACGTCCTGGCAGATGGCGGCCACCGTCTCGTCAAAGCAGGCGCCCAGATAGCCCACCAGACTCTTTACCAGCGTTTTGGGCACCGAGCAGTTGACGTTATACATGCTCATATGATCGCCGTTATAAGTGCAAAAGCCGAGTGCCGCCTCGCTCAAGTCGCCGGTACCCAGCACGATGCCACACACCTTGTTGGCGTAATCCATCAAAATCTGCGTACGCTCGCGTGCCTGACTGTTTTCATAGGTCACATCATGCAGGTTTTCATCCTGCCCGATGTCGCGGAAATGCTGCTGTACCGCTTCGCCGATGGGAATTTCCAGCGCCGTCACGCCCAGCGCCTCCATGAGCTTCTGCGCATTGGAGTGGGTGCGCCCGCCCGTGCCCATGCCAGGCATGGTAATGGCATGGATGCCGCTGCGATTCAAACCCAGCGCGTCAAACGCGCGGACGGCCACCAGCAGCGCCAGGGTGGAATCGAGTCCGCCGGATACGCCCACTACCACCGTGCGGCCATGAATGGCATGCAGCCGTGTTTCAAGGCCCATACACTGGATGCTGGCGATTTCCTCCAGCCGCTGCTGTGCTTCTGCACCAAATGGCACAAAGGGCAGCGGCTCCAAAGGCCGCATCAGCGGAAGCGGCGCATCATGCGCTGTTCCGAGCACCAGCCGCTGAATGCTTCGTCCAAGGCGCGGCATCTGGTGGAAGCTGCCATTGCGTTGCCGCTGATAACGCAGCCGTCCAATATCCACATCTGCTATTGCCAGACTTCCTGACATGGAAAAGCGTTCACTTTCGCTTAGCGCGCGCCCGTTTTCAAAGATGCCGGTATAGCCGTCAAACACCATATCGCTGGTGCTTTCGCCAAAGCCCGCGCCGGCGTAAACATAGCCTGCGTAGAGGCGGCCGCTCTGCTGGGAGAGCAGACCACGGCGGTAGGCGTGTTTCGCTGCCAGCGCATTGGAGGCACTGGGGTTGAGAATCAGGTCAGCGCCCTCCACTGCCAGATGTGAACTGGGCGGCAGAGGAACCCACAGGTCCTCGCACAGCTCCACGCCAAAAACAAAGCCACCCATATCGAACAGCACGTCTGCACTCAGGGGGAACGTCAGACCATCGCGCGTCACGGTTTCGCATACGCCAGCGCCGCTGACGAACCAGCGGGTTTCATAAAATTCGTTGCCATTGGGCAGGTAGGTCTTGGGCACAAGCGCATGGATGGCGCCATTCCCAAGCACCGCGGCACAGTTATACAGCCGTCCCTCATGGCAGAAGGGCAGACCCACCATGGCTGTCAGTCCAGCCGTATGGGTGCTGAGCCGTTTGAGTGCCGCCCAGGCGCGGTCCTGTACCAAGCTGTGCAAAAGCAGATCGCCCAAAGTATAGCCGGTCAGGCATAATTCCGGGAACACCACCGCCTGAACACCCTGGGCCCGAAGGCGGTCCAGAGCGAGGGTAATCTCCCGTTCGTTGGCCTCCACGTCGCCCAGATGAACAGGCAGGCTGACTGCAGCAACACGCGCGAATCCTTCGGGCATAACGGCTTCCTCCCTGTCAGCTCACCTTGATGAGCATGTTTTTCTGGTCATCCAGCTCCACAGTAATCAGGCCTTCCTTTTCCATGGCCTTGAGCATGTCGCTGAAACGCTTGAAACCCAGCGCCTTTTCGGAAAAGCCCGGGAAGCTGGCCTGAATATCGGCTTTGAGGATGCTGGGGTTGATGCGCTCGAAGCCATCCTCCTTGTAGCGGGCAAGCTGTTCGCGGATGAGGGTACGCCAGTTTTCCTTGTTCATTTCCTGGGTGCTTTCCTTGCTGCTTTGCGAAAGGGAAACCATGACATTGAAATTGTCGCTGCGGATATGCAAAGCGCCGAACTGCTTGCTCAGCTTGTCCAGGAGCTTCAAAAACGTGGTGCAGCCGTAGGACTTTTCGTTAAAATCGGGCCGCAGGCGCAAAAGAATGCCCTTTAGCTCGCTTGCATAGAGCTCGTCCTTATCGGTTTGTTCCTCCAGAATGCCGCAAAGGGCTTTGTTGAGCTCCTGCTCGTCCAGAGGTTCTTTATCGACAGCAGTTTTTTTCTTGGTTGTGGGTTTGCGAGTGCGTCCCCCCACGTTTTCCAGGAACTGAAATTCGTTGCAGGCGTTGATGAAAATATTGCTCGCTGCTGCCGACCGGCTGATGCCCAGCACAAACTTACCCATGCTCTTGAGCCGGCCCACCAGCGGCGTATAATCACTATCGCCGGATACGATACAGAAACTGTCGATCAGCGGGTTGGTGTAGGCTACCTCCAGCGCGTCGATGACCAGCAGGATATCAGCGTTGTTTTTCTGACTGATGCCATAGCGCAGGCTGGGCACCACGGTAAAGGTGTTGGAAAGCAGGACTTCCTTGAGATCGCTGTACTGGTCAGTATAGCCGTATACCTTCCCCAGCAGGATATCTCCGCGGATTTTGACTTTTTCCAGCACGGAAAGCAGAGTATCCACCTTTGCACCGCAATTTTCCAGGTCTACGAAGAGGGCAAATTTAGAGCTGCTCATCGAAATCGTTTCCCCTTTCAGATGCGGAAGGTGTACTTGTCGCCGCGAATCCACTGCCGGCTTGAATGCAGGGGCTGACCATGCTGATCCATGACCAGCTCGTTGAGCAGCAGCAGGGCGTCACCCTGCGCGGTGCCCAGGTGGCGGCTGACCATCGGCGTGGCGTGCCCCAGCGAGATATCATGTACCGCAGAGGTGGGCACGATACCGCGATCTCTGAGCAGATCATAGAGCGAGCCGTCCAGCGCTTCGCTGGTCAGGAAGGCATATTGCTTCGGAAAGCGGTTAATTTCGAGCATCACGGGCTCTCCGTCACATAGGCGCAGGCGGCAGATCTCCACCACCTGTTCGCCGGGTGCTACGTCCAAGTGCTCAATATCCTCCTGGGTAGCTTCCTCCCATGTGGCGCTGATGACCTTCGTGCCGGCACAGTGGCCATTTTGGCGGCAGGCGGCTGAAAAGCTGGTGATTTGCAGCAGATCGCGCTGGATGCGTTCGTCCGCCACGAAGGTGCCCTTGCCCTGCCGGCGCACCAACAGGCCCTCCTGCACCAGGTCCAGCATGGCTTTTCGCACGGTCACACGGCTAACACCGTAGGTTTCGCACAGAAGCTGCTCGCTCGGAATGCGCGCTCCGGAGGGATAGACCCCAGCCAGGATATCATTTTTGAGACGGGCCATCAGCTGCTGGTAAAGCGGGCTCTGGCTCTTTTTTTCCAAAGGTTTGTCTTGCACGTGCATTTCCTCCGTCATTCGATGCCCAGGAAAGCCAGGAAGCCGGTTTGATACAGGAAGCTCAAGATATCGCTGATCACACCTGCGGGCATTTCTACAAGGATAGGAACGGCCGACAGGGCCAGCGTGGGCAGATAGAGCTGCTTGTATTCCGCCAGGAAACCCTCGTTGAGATGGAAAAAGTCGTTCTGGTTGTCATAGACGCGTTCCACCATGGTACTGGCAGGCAGCAATTCCATATCTGCCTGATAGGCGAGCGTGAGAGCGGGCTTTTGCGTTTGGGGATGCAGCCAATCCACCTCCAGCGACATGGCATAGGGCAGTTCGGCGGCATCACGGCTGTAGCGGTAAGTGAAAGAAACAGGGGTGGGCGGCTGGTAGAAACACTCGCCGCCAAAGGCGATGGTGGCCGATCCCTGGGCGCTGAGCGCACCCTCCACAGGCAGGCCGTTCACATCCACATTCAGGGTCAGACGTTCCGCGCCCTCCAGCGTGATACGGAGGTTGCCGTGAATCTCTGCGCCGGTGTTTTCATAGGAGGCAGTCAGCTCATAGCCATCAGGGTCCGGCAGACAAAGGGTGAAGCGTTCGCCGGAGGCGTCCTTGATATGGGTAAATACCTCCGTATCACCCAGGGTATAGATCTGGGAAGTGCCGTCATCGGTGATGAAAAGGCCCTTCTCCTCCGGATCCATAAACAGGAGCCAGTCCTCCAGGTAGCCCAGCTTTTGCAGCGCCATATCCGACGCGCCCAAATCGATGAGCATGCAGGTAAAATAGAAATAGGCGCGCTCATAGTCCCAGTCATCGTTGACAATCAGGTCCAGCGTCTCGCACAGTTCGTAAAGCTCAGCATAGCTCACAGTGCGATTCCCCTCACCTGCCACCGCCTCGGCAATAGGCTGATAGTAGCTGGTACCGATATAGTAGCTGGCTTCGGGGTAAAGCAGCAACGCAATGAGCTGCGTGGGCAGACCCATGAAATAATATCCCTTGAGCATGAACTCAAAGAAGTTGTGCATTTGAAAATGAATGCTGTCGCCGCGCAGCGCGTCAGAACGCACATAGCGGTAGCTGTGGTAGCCGTCGTAGACGAAGGGCAAAGCCATTTCGCCGTTCACGCACAGGCCACCGTCAAAGTATACCCGGCTGATGTCGGTCAAAAAGCGCTGTACGTCGATAACCCCTTCAAGGCTGAGCTTGGAAAGAAATGCTTCCCAATCGGCATAGTGCGCTGCTCCGTCATTGGGAAAGCCGTCCGCATGCGCTGACAGGGAAAGCGTAAAATCAGACCGGGTTACCTCGTCATCGGCAGCCTCCTCGGCCAGCGCCGGGGAGAATACCGCCGTAAGCAGGCACAGGGATAAAACCAGCGCGCATAGCTTTTGATAGGCATTCATGTGAAAAACAAACCTCCTTCTTTGAGGCCTGCGCTTGGGGCGCGGGAAGGGTCAACCTTTTGCACGATGGGCAGCGCGGGCACGCTCCTCATGGGAAAGCACGCGCTTGCGCATACGCAGGGACTTGGGGGTGATTTCCAGAAGCTCGTCGTCGTCGATGAATTCGAGACACTCTTCCAGCGTGAGGGGATGAACGCTGACCAGACGCAGGCTATCCTCGCTGGCGGAGGCGTTGCGCATGTTGGTGACATGCTTTTGCTTGCAGACGTTGACGACCAGGTCGTCAGGACGGGCGTTCTGTCCGCAGATCATGCCCTTGTATACAGGCGTTTGCGGTCCGATAAACAACGTACCGCGCTCCTGAGCGTAAAACAAGCCATAGCTGGTAGCTTCGCCATCCTCGAAGCAGACCAGAGCACCAACATTGCGGTGGGGGATATCGCCCTTCACGGGCTCGTATTTTTCAAATACGCTGGACATGATGCCTTCGCCGCGCGTATCGGTCATGAACTCGGAGCGGTAACCGAACAGGCCGCGCGAGGGGATGAGGAACTCCAGGCGCACGCGGTCCAGCCCATGCATACTTTCCATCACGCCACGGCGACGGCCGATCTTTTCAATTACCGCGCCGGCGTAGGCCTGCGGAACATCGGCCACCATGCGCTCGATGGGCTCGCAGCGCACGCCGTCGATTTCCTTATAGAGCACCTGGGGCTTGGATACCTGGAACTCGTAGCCCTGACGGCGCATGTTTTCAATCAGGATGGACAGGTGCAATTCGCCGCGGCCGCGCACCTCGAAAGCGTCGGGGCTGTCGGTTTCGTTCACACGCAGGGACACGTCGGTCTGAAGCTCGCGCATGAGGCGCGCGCGCAGGTGGCGGCTGGTAACGTATTCGCCCTCGCGGCCCGCAAAGGGGCTGTTGTTGACCGAGAAGGTCATGGTTACGGTCGGCTCGGTGATGCTTACAAAGGGAAGGGCCTCAACCTGCTCAGGCGCGCACACAGTATCGCCGATGCCGATATCCTCGATGCCGCTCATGGCAACAATGTCACCCATGGATGCCTCTTTGGCGGGCACGCGCTTGAGGCCGTCGAAGGTGTACAGGCTGGTCAGACGCAGAGGCGCGGAGGTCTTTTCAGTATCGTAGTTGGTCTTGATGACGGTCATACCTTCGGAGAGGGTACCGCGATTGATGCAGCCGATACCGATGCGGCCTACGTAGTCGTTGTAATCGATGGTGGAGATGAGCACCTGTGCGGGGCCATCCATATCGCCCTCAGGCGCTGGAATATATTCCAGAATGGCATCAAACAGCGGGCGCAGGTCCTCGCCGGGCTGGCTCAAATCCAGCGTGGCGGTTCCCTGACGGGCGCTGGCATAGATGATGGGGCGATCCAGTGCAGTTTCGTCCGCACCCAGCTCGATGAACAGGTCCAGCACCTCATCCACGACCTCGTCGCAGCGGGCATCGGGGCGGTCTACCTTGTTGACAACCACAATTACAGGAAGTCCCAGCGACAGCGCCTTTTTGAGCACAAAGCGAGTCTGAGGCATGGGGCCCTCAAAGCTGTCCACCAGAAGCAGCACGCCATCCACCATTTTGAGCACACGTTCCACCTCGCCGCCGAAATCGGCGTGGCCGGGAGTGTCAACGATATTGATCTTGGTGGACTTATAGTGTACAGCCGTGTTTTTGGCGAGAATGGTAATGCCGCGCTCGCGCTCGATGTCACCGGAATCCATAACGCGATCAGCCACCTGCTGATTCTCACGGAAAACGCCACCCTGCTTGAGCATTTCATCCACCAGCGTGGTCTTGCCGTGGTCGACGTGGGCAATAATGGCAATGTTGCGGATATCGTTGCGAATCATAAAAAGCCTCTTTCCTTATATTGCTGGTATGGGTTAAGCTACTTTGCAGATGCCGTCATGCTTTCGCGGGAGGCACCCCCGCCAGCGGGGAAACCAGGTATAAATCATGCATATACGCTGCGCACGGCCGTTTCGGCCAGCTCCAATCCTTCGTTGTTTTCCATCGCCAGGCGGATGGACCAGTCGTTTTCAAACAGCAGTACGTCGCGATCCTCGGAATCGAAGGCGCGGCCACTGGTGGAGGTCAGCTTCAGCTTTTCTACAGGCACGGGCGTTTTGGTCACCCAGCGCACATAGCGGAAAGGCAGACGGTCCATCAGCATGGTTACACCATATTCGGTCTTGAGGCGATGTTCCAGCACCTCGAACTGCAAAACACCCACCACGCCGACCAGGAAATCCTCCCGGCCCGTTTCGGTGCGGCGGAAAGTCTGGATAGCGCCCTCCTCAGCCAGCTGAAGGATACCCTTCAAAAACTGCTTGCGTTTCATGCTGTCCTCAGGGCGCACGCGGGCAAAATGCTCGGGTGCGAACACCGGGATGGAGGAAAAGTGCAGTTTGGGGCCGGCGGAGAGCGCATCGCCCAGATGGAAGAAGCCTGGGTCAAACAGGCCGATGATATCGCCTGCGTAGGCGTTTTCGACAGCTTCGCGCTCATCGGCCATGAACTGCTGAGGCTGCTTAAGCTGAATTTGCTTGTCCGTGCCCGAATGATACACCGTCATGCCCTTTTGGAACTCGCCGCTAACTACGCGTACAAAGGCCAGACGGTCGCGATGGGCGGGATTCATATTGGCCTGAATTTTAAAGATAAAACCGGAAAAATACGGCTGGGTTGGCTGAATTTCGCCGATGTCGGCCATGCGCGGCAAGGGCGGCGGGGTGATGGACAAAAATGCCTCCAAAAACGGTTCCACACCGAAATTGGTAACCGCCGAACCAAAGAACAGCGGCGTGAGGCGCCCCTCAAGCACAGCCTGCTTGTCAAAGGGATCGCCCGCCACGTCCAAAAGCTCGATTTCCTCATGAAGGCGGTCGCGGTAATGGCCTGCCAGCGCCGCTTCGGCCTCGGGGCTGTCCAGCTTTACGCTTAGCTGCTCCGCCATGCTCATACCATGGTTGCCGCCGGAATAGAGCAGCACGTTTCCGCTTTCGCGCTGATATACGCCCTGAAAATCGCCGTCCACGCCGATGGGCCAGTTCATCGGGCAGGAGCGGATGCCAAGCACCTGCTCAAGCTCCTCCATCAGCGCAAAGGGGTCCTTGCTGGCGCGGTCCATCTTGTTGACGAACGTGAAAATAGGAATGTTGCGCAGGCGGCAGACCTTAAAGAGTTTGATGGTCTGTTCCTCCACGCCCTTGGCAGCGTCAATGAGCATAACCGCCGCGTCCGCCGCCACCAGTACGCGGTAGGTATCCTCGCTGAAGTCCTGGTGGCCGGGGGTGTCCAGAATGTTGATACGGTAGCCATCGTATTCAAACTGCATGGCGCTGGAAGTTACGCTGATACCGCGCTGTTTTTCAATTTCCATCCAGTCGCTGGTGGCATGACGCTCAGCCTTGCGGGCTTTTACGCTGCCGGCCTGCCGGATAGCGCCGCCATAGAGCAGCAGTTTTTCGGTCAACGTGGTTTTACCTGCGTCCGGGTGGCTGATAATGGCGAACGTGCGCCGCTTCCGAATCTGTTCCAGCGCCTCCGCGCTCAGGGTGGCTTCGCTCATGCGGGTCAAAATCCTCTCTTCCCAGCAATAATACATAGTACAACATCCTATTGTACTATGGATGGAAAAGCGATGTCAAGAGGCGGCAGATACAGGATTTTGCGGCCGCAGAGGAGGTAAGTTATCTTATTGGACAAAAGAAAACCCGCTGAGCGTGCTCGACGCAAAGCGGGTTTTTGGGTGATTTTACAGCGCGTTACCGGCTGCCCTTGTCGTAGGGAATACCTTCGGCCTTGGGAGCACGGCTGCTCTTGGAAGTAAAAGCCAGCACGATCAACGTGATCAGGTAGGGCAGCAGGCGGTAGAAGTTGGTGTTGATGCCCAGATCCTTAAGGAAATAGATCTGTTCGCCAGCGCTGTTGAGTACGTAGAGGCTGCCGTAGCTGGCGGCAATGCACTTGAACAGACCGAACAAAAGCGCCGCACCCGCCACGCTCAGCGGTTTCCAGTTGCCGAAGATCATAACGGCCAGAGCCAGGAAGCCGAAGCCTGCTACGTCGCCGTTGGAGGTACAGTTGGTGGTGGTCAGCGCATAGACGAAGCCGCCCATGCCCGCCAGCGCGCCGGAGATGGTCACGCCTGCATAGCGCATCTTAAACACGTTGATGCCCAGGCTGTCGGCTGCCTGCGGATTTTCGCCGCAGGAGCGAAGCCTGAGGCCGAAGCGCGTGCAGTACAGGATGACAGACATGATGATGAACACCAGAATGCACACGTAGGTGGCTAGATAGACTTTGTTGACAAAGGTGTCGAACAGGAAGCCCACTTCGTCCGTGCGGCCATAGCCAAACATACTCTTTTTGAGCATGAACCAGCTGGCGCTGTCGCCGGTAGCCATTTGCAGGGTATTCTGATTGGCGATCAGGCGAATGAGGAACAGCACCAGCGCGGGTGCCAGGAGATTGAGCGCCGTGCCGCCTACGGTCTGGTCCGCGCGCAGGTTGATGGCCGCAAACGCCAGCAGCAGCGAGAATATCGCACCCAACAGCGCTGCAACCGCCATGGTCAACAGCATAAAGCCTTGAAGGCTTACCCAATCGCCCGCGGCCTTTGCTGCGTCAAACCAGCCCCATTGCTGCACCAGCCGTACAAAGAGCACACCGATAAACGCACCGAAGATCATGATGCCTTCCAGCGCCAGGTTGATTACACCACTGCGTTCGGCATAGACGCCTGCCAGCGCTACCACCATCAGAGGAACCGCATAAATCAGCGTTTGGCGGATCAGGAATACCATGCTGCCGGAGGTAAGGTTTTCAAACAATGTTTCCATCATGCCTTCAGCGCCTCCTTTCCATCCGCTTTGGAATCTGTCTGCGTGCCCTCCGAACCAGGGTCCTTGGCTGGCGTATCATTTTTATGCGCCCGGTGATGTCCCAGCAATGTTTTAATCAATAGCGAGAAGGCGCTCAGATACACGATGACAGCAATGATCACGTCCGTGATATATTCATTATAGGCTGTCAGGTTGGTCATCTGCAGGCCCGCAATATCCAGCATGGACATGAACATGCCCGTGAAGATGACGCCGATGGGATGGTTGGCCGCCAGAAGCGCTACCGGAATGCCGTTGAAGCCCGCAGCAGGCAGGCTCTGATAGGTGGACCAGAAGAATTCAGTATTGCCACTCAGATAATACAGTGATCCGGCTGCACCGGCCAGCGAACCTGCGATGGCCATGGAGAGCACGATGTTGCGCTTGTCCTTGATACCCGCATAGCGCGCAGCGAAACGGTTGGAACCGCAGGCCTTGAGCTGGTAACCGAAGGTTGTACGCGTAAAGATAATAAAGACGATAATCGCCAGGATGATGGCCACGATGATGCCGCCATTTACCTGGGAATCCGGGAAGATTACATCCAGGCCCATCTTGGATGTGGCAACATTGTTGAAGGCAGTTTTGTAGATGTAGCCGCTCTTGGTGTTTTCCACCACGTTTTTGAGGTTGGAAATATCAAACATCCACGTTACAAGGTTGGCAGCGATCCAGTTGGTCATGATGCAGGCCAGCACCTCGTTGATGTTGAGCAGGGATTTGAGCATGCCCGGAATGGCCCCCCACAAAGCGCCGGCCAGCATGCCGCCGAAGAAAGCCAGGAACCAGATGATTTCCGGCGGGATCACGGAGGAGGGAATGCACAGCGCGATGAACAGCGTGGCCGCCGTACCCGCCAGGTACTGTCCCGGCGCGCCGATATTGAACAGGCCCGTCTTGAATGCCACCGCCACGGAAAGACCGGTGAGAATCAGCGGCGTAGCACGGAAGAGCATGTTGCCCACGCTGGCGGGGTTGAAGCCAAAGGTAAGCGCACCCGCCGCATCACGCCCTGTGGCGAACAGACCACCAAAGACCAGGCGCACACCGTCCCATACGCTTTTCAGCCCCAGCGAGGGTGTGCACAGACCCACGATAAGAATAATCAGGCTGCCCGCAATCAGACCCACCAGAATGGACAGAACCGACGCCATGACTGACCGCGTGCCATCCTGATGCCACAGCTTTAGAAACCGGTTTTTCATGCCTGAGCCACCTCCTGCCGCTTTGCGCCGGCCATATAGAGGCCCAGCTCCTCCACCGTTGTCTGCTTGGGATCAAACTCGCCCACGATCTGGCCCTCGTACATGACCAAAATGCGGTCGGACAGGTTCATCACCTCATCCAATTCCAGGCTGACCAGCAGCACGGCCTTGCCCTCGTCGCGCTGCTTGACCAGCTGGCCGTGGATATACTCGATAGCGCCCACGTCCAGGCCGCGCGTAGGCTGCACCGCGACAATGAGCGGCTTGTCACGATCAATTTCTCGCGCCACGATGGCCTTTTGCTGGTTGCCGCCGGACATGCTGCGCGCAATCGTCACCGGTCCCTGGCCAGAGCGCACGTCGTATTGCTCAATCAGCCTGTCAGCGTATTTACGGGTTTCGTCGAAACGAATAAAACCGTATTTTTGGAATTGCGGTTCCTGGAAGCGTTGCAGAACCATGTTCTGTTCCAGCGTGAAATCCAGAATCAGACCATGCTTGTGACGGTCTTCAGGAATATGACTCATGCCGGCCTGCATGCGGTCACGGATAGCGGCATGGGTAATGTCATGGCCGCAGAGGGTGATTTTGCCGCCAGAAGGCTTTTCCAACCCGGTCAGGGCATAGACCAGATCGGTCTGGCCATTGCCATCGATGCCCGCAATGCACACAATTTCGCCCGCGCGGGCCGTGAAGGAAACATCCTTCACCGCATCGCGTTTATACAGGCGGGATGGCACACTCAAATGCTCCACTTTCAATACGGGTTCCGTGGGGTGGGCAGGGGCCTTCTCCACCACCAACTGCACAGAACGGCCGACCATCATGCGGCTCAGCTCTTCCTGCGTGGTGGCGGCGGTATCCACCGTGCCTACGTAGCGGCCCTTGCGCAGCACCGTTACGCGGTCGGACACTTCCATAATTTCATTGAGCTTATGGGAGATGAACAGGATGCTCTTGCCTTCTTTGGTCAATCCCCGCATGATCGCCATCAATTCTTCGATTTCCTGGGGGGTGAGCACGGCGGTGGGTTCGTCAAAGATGAGCACCTCATTGTCGCGGTAGAGCATTTTAAGAATCTCTACACGCTGCTGCATGCCAACGGTGATGTCCTCAATTTTGGCGTCCAGATCCACTTTGAGACCATAGCGTTCGCTGAGAGAAAGCACTTTTTCGCGCGCTGCCTTGCGGCTTAAAAAGCCCAGATGGGTATCCTCCGCGCCCAGGATGATATTGTCCAGCACGGTAAAGACATCGATCAGCTTAAAATGCTGGTGCACCATGCCGATGCGCAGGGCCGTAGCATCGTTGGGATCGTTGATCTTAACCTCTTTGCCGTCCTTTTTAATGACACCCTCGTCCGGCTGATACAAACCGAACAGCACGCTCATCAGCGTGGATTTTCCTGCGCCGTTTTCGCCCAGGAGCGCGTGAATTTCGCCCCTGCGCAGCTGAAGCGTAATGTCGTCGTTCGCTTTGATCCCGGGAAATTCCTTGGTGATGTGGAGCATTTCGATAACGTATTGCGGCGCGTTATCCAATCGCGTCCACCTCCCTTTCTGCTTGTTTCGACGGAATACGTGTATTTGACATAGTTACATTATATCGGTTCAAGGCGCAAATTGCAAGGAAAAGGAAGATGCAGGATGCAGAAAGATGCGTTCCACAGCTATAAAAAAAACAGGGAGGCCGACATGCGTCGGTTCCCTGCGGCATGCAAAGCAGGATTACTTTCCTGCGATCACGTTGCCAAACTCCATACCGGAGGAGAAGCACCAGATCAGGTACTCCGCGTAGCTGCCGTTAATGTTGCCAACCACTTCGCCGGCGGCATAGAGGCCGGGCACGGGCTGCTCATTGACGTCGAGCACTTCAAGGTTGTTGGACACGTTCACGCCGCCCAGCGAGGTAGCGAAGCGTGCAACGGTCTGCATGATGTAGTAGGGGCCGTCCTTCAATTCGGCAGTATAGGCACGCTTGAAGGGATCAGCTTCGCCGGCAGCGATACCGCTATTGTAGGCTTCAACCGTCTGGGCAAGCTTGTCAGCGTCCAGACCCATGGCAGCCGCAGCATCAGCCAGGGTGTCGCCCTTGACCAGCTTGGTCACGCCGGAGCCGTTTTCAGCGATAAACTGATCCAGCTGCTCCTGGGTAAAGTACTGATTCTTAACCAGGCTTTCGCTGAACACGTCGTAGGAGGCCTGATCCATCACGATGTAGAGACGGCCGTCCGAGGACTGGTTCATGGAAGCCAGCGCGATATCCAGCTCGTCGCCGCTTTCGTCAACCACGCGCTCGCATTCCTTGTTCACGGCGATGGCGCCGGTGCTGGTGAACAGGGTCGCTACGCTGCCATGGATGTGGATGCCATAGCCGGGCTCGGTTTCAACGCCGAAATGCTTGGTGGCAACCTTGTCCATATTGAACAGGGGGATGCCGATTTCCTTCATCATGATGTGGCCGTCGCCGGTCGCGCCCACGGGGCCATAGTAGATGACGCGGTCCAGAATGGAGGTGTCGGCAATCAGAGAAGTGTTGTTGCCGTAGCCGCCCGTGGCCATCAGCACCGCATTGGCCAGAATGGTGATGTTCTGACCTTCGCTGCCGGTAGCCTGCACGCCGATCACGGTATCACCATCCATAATGAGGTGTTCCGCACGGGTGTTGAGCATGACGGGAACGCCCGCCTCCTGCACCTTGGCATACAGAGTGTTCACAGCGCCCGCGGCACGGCCTTCGCAGCCATAGCTGACCAGGGGCTCGTCGGGGTTGGGTTCGCCCGTGATGCCGACGCCAACGCTCTTGAGCCACTCAATGGTCGGAGTGGACAGGCGGGCCTGCATCATGGTCAGGCGGGCATTGTTGTTGAACTTGCCGATGCGGGAAAGATCAAGGAACAGCTCCTCGATGTTTTTCTCAGTTACATCGGGGTCTTCATCAACGCGATAACCGGGCATGCCGCCACCAGCCATGGAAGTGGCGCCGCCAACGGCAGGCATTTTTTCAATCACCAGCACGTCCTCAACGCCGTTGTTGTGCGAGGACAGCGCGGCGGACAGACCAGCAGCGCCAGCGCCGACGATCAGCACATTGGTTTCAATCACTTCATCCTCAGCAGTGGCTTCGCTTGCAACGGGCTCGGCAAAAATGACTTCGTCACTTGCACCGCTCTGACGCAGGGCGTCTTCGGCAGCGGCCAGCACGGCCTCGGAAGTTACGGTGCAGCCCGCGACCGTATCCACTTTCAGAGACTGGGCGCTCACAATCGCCGGGGGCAGCATCTCAAGGGCGTTGGTGCCGATACCATCGGTCTCGCTCTCTCCAATGGCTTCCACAGAGACGATCGCGCTGTCGGAAACTTCAACGGTGACGGTTACGTCTCCGCCAAAGCCCTTGGCGGTGCCGGTGTAGGTGCCGGCAGTGAAGGAACCTTCCGCTGCGGCAACCGTGCCGAAGCTCAGGACCAGCAGCAGGCTCATGACCAGGGCCGTCAGCCTACAAGCGAAGGAATGGGTGCGCATGTTTCTTTCCCCCAAGATGTAATGATTATGTCAACTTCGGCGGTTTCCAGAAGAAGCTTCCGAACGTCGGAGCGTGCATGGTACGGGCAAACCGGGCGCTCGATCCATTTTATCGTTGCCGCAAACATGGATCATGCCGCTGCTGTGGATCGGGCCAGCGACCGTGGCGCCTGTAGCCCTGCCACAAAGCGTTGTGGCATTCCTCATAAGCATGGCAAACGCTTGTGGATAGCAACGCCCATTTGCCGCGTTGCGCATGTCGTTCTGAACGTACGGACGTTTCAAAAGGAAACTTCCGAAGATGCCATCATAACAAATGTTGTGAAAAAATCATCAAAACTGCCCCAAAAAAACCGGGAGAGCTTTCGCCCTCCCGGCAGGCGTTCAGAGAATTATTCGTAGATGATCTCGACGTTCTCCAGCCCGGCGTTCACTACGCCGTCAGCTTCCAGAACGCTGCTGTCGATGGTCACGGTGCCGTCCTTGATGGAGGCCAGCAGCGCTTCATACTCTTCCACGGTGAAGCTTTCCAGAGACCAAGTTTCCGTAGGCAGACCCACGGCATCATCATTGGCACCCAGACTGGTAGCCACGTTGCCAATCTCTTCCCATTCGCCGGTATAGAACTTGCCGATAGCCCAGCTGGTGGCGTTGCTCAGACCCTTAAGGGCAGAGGTTACAACAGCTTCAGACTCGAAGCTCTGGTCCACGTCCACGCCTACCACGTACAGGTCGTTGGCGGAAGCAGCGGCGACAACAGAGGAGAACATGGAGCCGCCCGCAACGAAGATGATCTCGGTGCCGTTCTCATACCAGCCCTGCGCCATGGTCTGCAGTTCCGGAGAAGCGCTGAAACTGGCGCCGTACTGCCAGGAGTACTTCAGCTCCACGGTGATGCCCAGTTCCTTGGCCGCAGCGTTTACGCCCTGAGCGAAGCCGTAGCCGTAACGGCAGCAGGCGGGGTTGGTGCCGCCGCCGCCACCCATGAAGCCCAGCTTGGTGAAGCCATCCTTCACGATGGCATAGCCGGCCAGGTAGCCGCTCTGCTCCTCTTTGAAGGCGATGGGGGCAACGTTCTCCAGATCAAGGGGATAGCCGTCGATGAAAACGAACTTGGTGTCGGGATAGGTTTCAGCAGCCCTGCGCAGCGCAGCCTCCTGCAGGAAGCCGGCGCACACAACCACCTTCGCGCCGCCTTCGCAGGCGGCCTTCATGGCATCATAGCGGTCTTCGTCGGTCGCCTGATCGCCGTTGGCGGGCTGATAGTACTTGTAGGTCAGGCCGTTGGCGGCGGCATAGGCCTTCACGCCGTTCCAGGTGCCCTGGTTGAAGGACTTGTCCTTCAGCTGGCCTACGTCGGTGACGAATGCAAGCTCGTACTTGCCGTCCTCGGCTACAACTTCATCAGCGATGTCGTCGGGATTGACGGTCTCGGCAATCGCGCTGAACGCGAAGAGAACCAGGGTCAGGGCCAGAAGCATCGACAGAAACTTCTTCACTTGATTCTTCCTCCTAATTATGGGTTTTTGAGGTTCGGTTTTACAACCGGATCAGCAGGTTTAGTATAGCATGATTGTGACAATTATTCAAGCAAGGCATCGTGTGGAAGGAAAATATTTCGCGCTATATCGCGCCTCCCGCCAAAAGTCCGCTGGCAAAGGCGAACATCAGGTTAAAGCCCCCGCACGCGCCGTCCACATCCAGAATTTCGCCGGCTGCATACAAACCGGGACACAGGCGGCTTTGCAGGCTTTGGGGATCAAATTCATCCGTGGATATGCCTCCGGCAGTGACTTGTGCGGCGTCAAAGCCTCGTGTGCCTGTAACCTCCATCCGCAGGTCTGTTATGGCGCGGGCCAGTGCTGCAAGCGCCTGTGGACGGGAGGACAGAAGATCGAGAAGAGACCGGTTCGAATACTTGTTCAGTCCCGCGGAGCGCAGTAACATTTCGTTCAGAACGGACGGCGCAGCCCCGGTAAGCAGCTCGCCGAGAGCGCAGCCATCCCGGCGTTGCGCACGGATGTGCAGCAGGTGTTCCGTTTCCGATATGGACCGCTGCCCGTCGCCTTCTGCAGCGCGCGGGCCCAGCACGGCTTCGCGCAGATCCATGCTCAGTGAACATCCCGGTTGCCACCAGCGCGCCAGCTGCATGGCTGCGATACCGCTGATTCCGTCCTGCGCAAACAGCACCTCGCCCCGGCTTTGAGCCAGACAGGTTGCTTGCGCGTTCAAAAGGCGCAACGATGTGCGAACCCGCTGGCCTGCCAGCGCACGCAGGGGCTCGGGGTCTGCCAGCAGCGCGCACAGGGCTGGGCGAGTTGGAGATAACCTGTGTCCGAAGGTAGTCAGCAGGGCGTAGGCGCTGCCATCCGTACCGTGCACAGGCGCAGCGGCCCCACCCGCCGCCACGATGATGCGGTCGCCCCGCCAGCGCGCCGGGGTTTCCTCCGCCAACGCACCGGGCCGGGTTTTGCCGCTTTTTTTGGATACATCAGGCAGGTAGCGGCATACTGTTCCACGCGCCTCAAAGCCGCCGCCGGGCAGGCGGACAAGCTCCGTCACGCGTGCGTTGAGCACGATTTCCACACCCAGCCTTCGCGCGGCTAACAGCAGCGCATCTACTGCCGAAGAGGCCATGAACGAAGCGGGATAGATCCGTCCTTCTTCTTCCAGACGAAGGGGTACACCCAGCTCATCCCAAAATGCTGCCAGTTGCCGGTAGGGCATGGAGGATAGCACCTGTGCAGCAAAATCAGCTCCGCCAGGGTAGTCCGGCGCACCAGCGTTGAGCAGGTTGCCGCGGCCGTTGCCCGTTACCCCCAGCTTTTTGAGTGGTTTGCGTCCGCGTTCCAGGACCGTTACGGACTGCCCGTTTTGAGCTGCCGCGATTGAGGCGGCCATACCCGCCGCCCCGCCGCCAACGATCAGGGTATGCATTACAGGTGCCTCATTTCATCGATCATACGCTGCTCATTGTACAGCGCTTCCAACATGTATACGTTACGGACCAGCACATCACCCGCCCGGGATACAGCGGCGACAAATGCCGGGTCCATCGCGCGCAGTCCGCCTTGTTCCAGCAGGGGGCATACGCACCATGCGCGTGGGTCCAGCTCCGCCGTGCAATGCACCTGTTCCCCTGCCGCGTCAGTCTCCACACGGATGCGCAGCGGAAAGATGCGGCAGGCCAGCGGACGATGCTCACGCGGGCAGACCCCTTCGCATACCAGACGTTTCCCACCTTTATAAAGCGTATCATCATCTATAAGTCGAAAAGGAAATCCTTCAATGGGACGGCTGTAGAAGGTTTCTTCAAAGGGAAAAAGCAGCATGCCATTGAGCCCGGTTTCGTCCGGCTGGCAGCAGGCAGCCGCACACAGGCGGCCACAGTCCCGCTTAAGAGGGGTCAACTCTCCCAACGCCGCCCGTGCGTCCTTCAGCGTCTGTACGGCCCCCCGCTTACTGAGCAGATTCATAATGACCGGCATAGATTCTTCCTCCGCTTTTGCTTCACAGAATTGTGCAAAGCCAGTATACCGAAATCGCGTCCTGTGCGCAACCGCCTCTTGCCAAAGCGGGGCGCTTCCGTTACAATAAAATCAAAAGCCGCTTTCGATGTTTTAAAAAGCGGGAAACGGAGAAGTACAAAGATGAAATATTCCATTGGCGACGTAGCGCGTACGTTGGGCCTTACGCCGGCAGCGTTGCATTTCTATGAAAAAGAGGGCGTTATACCGCCTAAAAAGGGAGAGGCTTCCCGCCGCATCTATGGGGCGGAGGATGTAATCCGCCTGATCAGCTACAAAAAATACAGATCCATGCTTATGCCGCTGCGGGAGATTGCCCAGCAGTTTTCTCCGGAGGGTGATACCTGTGAGCGAATTGCTCAGAAACTGGCCTATCAATCCAATGACGTGCTGAACATGGCCCGGCGTTACGAACGTATGGCACAGGATATACGCTGGTTTGAACAGGCGATCCGACGCGGGAAGGACAACCTCGGACGAGTGACCCTGGAGCCCCTTCAGCCCTGCATTGCGCTCAGGGTGGGCCCGGATGGATTTATCAGCCGTGACCGGCGGGAGCAGGAGCGAGTGGCCACATGGCTGGAGCTGATGCCTGCAACGCGTATCAGTGTGTTTGGCGAAGCTGGCGGCGCAGCACGTTTTGGCTATACGGTTGAGGCCGAAGAAGCTCAGTTGTTGGGTCTGGATGCTACGCCGGGCGCGGTAAGCATGGCGGCGGGGGTAGCTCTGCATGCGTTTTTCAAGCTGCCGGGAACATATTTTGAACATCCTGCCATGGCCTTTGAACCCTTGCGGGAACATATGCATGCGCGTGGCTTTCGGCAGGCGGGAACAGCGGTAGGCGTGAATCTGTGCGTAGAATGTCATGAGACGGAACGCGACACACTGGTGGAGGCATGGCTGCCCATTGAGTGATAAATAGGTGAAGAAAATGTAAAAATTCCTCTTGCATCCAAAGCGGCTTTGGGATGTACAATGGGAATGAATGGATTGACTGAAAAATATCAATCCCGGTTTCCTATGTTCCCAATATATGTCCAAAGGGAGGAATTCAACCATGAAAAAGATCCTTTCCCTCATCCTGTGCGTAGCGTTGCTGGCCATGGGCACGACGGCCCTGGCTGCTGCCGGCACCTACACCGGCGTGGGTGACAGCCAGATCGGCGGCGCAGGCTCCATCGAAGTGAGCGTGACCGTAGATGAAAGCGGTGCCGTAACTGCGGTGGAAGTTACCAAGAATGGCGACACTCCTGGCATCAGCGATCCTGCGGTGGAGCAGGTACCTGCCCGCATCGTGGAACTGCAGACCGCCAACGTGGACGGCGTGTCTGGCGCGACCATGACCAGCCAGGCCATCTCTGCCGCTGTGCTGAATGCTGTGGAACAGGCTGGGCTGGATGTGGAAGCCTGGAACACCAAAAAGGAAGTTGTGGTAGAAAAGGCTCCTGACGTTGAGATGACGGCGGATGTAGTCATCATTGGCGCGGGCGGCGCGGGATTGGCTGCGGCTGTGCAGGCCAACCAGAACGGCGCCAGCGTAATCGTACTGGAGAAAATGGGCAAGGTGGGCGGTAACACCATCCTGGCCGGCGGCGCACTCAACGCTGTGGACGACCGCAGTGAGACCGCCATCAAGCAGAACGACAGCGTGGAATGGCACTACCAGCAGACCCTCTCCGGCGGCGACTACCAGGGCGATCCGGTGCTGGTGCATACTTTGGTGAGCAACGCCTGGGCAGGCGTGGAGTGGCTCAAGGAACTGGGAATGGAGTTTGACGAGAGCAAGCTCTTTACCGTAACCGGCGGTCTGTGGGAGCGCGCTCACAAGCCCGTGATGCCTGTTGGCACCGGCTTCTTTGACGCCTACAATCGCTATATCGACACCCACGAAGGCGCGGAGGTGCTTCTCAACACCCGCGCTACCGAAATCACTGTGGGCGAGGACGGGCGCGTCAATGGCGTGATTGCCACTGGCGAAACCGGCAACACCGTGACCGTCAAGGCCAATAACGGCGTTATCGTGGCCACCGGCGGCTTTGCCAAGAGCGTGGAGCTGCGTCAGGCCTACAATACCCAGTGGGCTGATCTGGGCGAAAGCATCAAGTCCACCAACCATGAAGGCGCGACCGGCGACGGCATCAAGATGATGATGAAGCTGGGGGCTGACTTCATCCAGATGGGCAACATCCAGCTGCTGCCTCTGGGCGATCCTGAGACCGGCAGCCTGAGCGGCAACATTGAAATGAACGTGGAAACCCGCATCTTTATCAACAAGGAAGGCAACCGCTTTGTCAATGAAGGCGGCCGCCGAGACGAGATGACCCAGGCGCTCTTTGAGCAGACCGACAACTATATGTGGATCGTAATGGACAGCGACAAGTATCCCACCGGCGACGAAAAGAACAACTTCAACGAATCCGTCAACGAGCTCATCGCTGCCGGACGCGCCGTGAAGGGGGAAACCCTTGAGGAGCTGGCGGCCGCCATGAACGTGCCTGCCGAGAACCTGATCGCTGCCGTGGAGGACTTCAACGCCCACGTGGCCAGCGGCGAGCCTGATGCCTTTGGCCGTACCCTGTACGAGACTCCTATCGATAATGGTCCCTTCTATGCGGCGCCCCGCGTGCCCACTGTGCACCACACCATGGGCGGCGTGCGCATTAACCAGTACGCACAGGTTATCAACGAAAACGGTGCGATCATCCCCGGCCTGTATGCAGCTGGCGAGGTGACCGGCGGCATCCATGGCGCCAACCGCCTTGGCGGCAACGCTCTGACCGATACCGTGGTCTTTGGACGCATCGCTGGTGACAGCGCTTCTCAGGCTAGATAATCCGGTTTTGATGCCCGCGGGAGGCGGCTGTGCCGCCTCCCGTTTTTTCCATGCTTGACGGGCGCGCGTTCATGCGGTATCATGGCCGTGTTGCTTCATTTACGGAAAGGAAGGTAACACATGCGCAACAAGAACATCTGGATCGGGATCGCGCTGGTGGCAGCCATCGCTTTGGTGGCTGTTTTGGCCATGGTGCTGCCTGCACGCATCAATTCTCCGATGGTGGACGCGCCCACGCTGGGGCCTGACATCGCAGCAGATTCTGCCGCAACGGCTGAACCCGTTGCCGAGTCAACCGCTACAACGAAACGCACCGCTGAACCTACCGCTACAACGGAACCCACCGCAGAGCCAACGGCTACGGCGGAACCCGCTGCTAAATCCACGGCCACCCCTGGTGCTCAGACCACCGCAAAGCCTGATGCCACGGATGCCCCCGAAGCTACGGCAGTGGAAACGGCACCTGTTACGGTGACGTCCCCTTCTGGTGAAACAGCTACACCTGTGCCTGAGGATTCCCAGACTCCCCAGGCGACGTTTGATCCTACTTCCATCAAGGCTTGGCTGCTGGTTACGGCAGGCGGGACCACCTATCAGCCCATTCCCCTCATTGAGGAGGGCGAATACTCCGTCATTCAGGAGGAAACAGGAGCGAAAAATGTGATTCATGTTACCACGGAAAGTGTTGACATGAAAAGCTCTACCTGTGAAAATCAGGACTGCGTGAAGCAGGGTGTGGTTTCGCTGGACAATATGGACAGCCGCCTTCTGGGCAACATGATCATCTGTCTGCCCAATCAGGTTACGCTGGAGCTGTATACTACCGAGGAACTGATCCAAATGCTGTCTGAGAACTGACAGGAGCACACAAATGAGCAGAAAGAGACAAACCCTGCAGGAACAAACCCAGTGGGTGGCCTTGTGCGGGCTGCTGGTGGCACTGATGCTGGTGTTGGGTTTTGTGGAAAGTCTGATGCCGGTAGCGGCGGGCGTACCGGGTATCAAACTGGGGTTGAGCAATGGCGTGTTGATCTTTGCGGTATATATGCTCAACATCCCTACGGCATTTGTTTTGATGGTTCTGAAGGTGGTACTGTCGGGGCTTCTGTTTGGAGGCGTGAATGCCATGATGTACGCCTTTGCCGGCGGACTGGTGAGCATGGTGTTCATGACGCTGCTCAGCCGCGTACGCGGGGTGCATCCTGTGATGGTGAGCATGGTGGGCGGCGTGGCGCACAACGTGGGCCAGGTGGCTCTGGCAATGGTGATTTTAAGCACGCCCAGCCTGATGTACTATATGGCGGTGCTAATGGTTGCAGGCTTGATCACAGGCGCGGTTACCGGTGTGGCAGCTAACCTCGTGATGAAGCATCTGCAAAAAATCCGCAGATAATGTAGCAAAACGCCCCGGCAGCCCAATAGCTGCCGGGGCGTCAGTTTGGCTCGTCTTTGGCACTTTTTTCCACCAGAATACACTTTCCCTCCTCGCAAATATCAGCGTTCTGCGGTGCCCCTTATATTTGTTTATGCTTGCGGGTTACTTTGCGTTTCGCGCGACTGCCCACAGTGTGCCACTTCCCTCCGGCGCCTACGGTGCGGCAGGAGAAACGCGCAAGGGCTTCCGCATATGTCGCTGGGTTCAGCTTCATTATGAAAGACTACGGCCCGCCAAAGCTTCTAAAATCAGGTTGCTTTGCGAGCCTGGCGTCCCGGCTGCCATCAGGTTGCTGGGGCGTTTCATTTTGCAGCGTGGGTATGACAAAGCAGCTCCGGCATGCTTGTTTCCGGGCCGCTCCTTTAATAAGCAAAGCCCCGGCAACCATCAGGCTGCCGGGGCGCTAAAGTCAAATGCTTCGAGGGACAGATCAGGCGGCCGGCGCTTCCGTAGCTTCAGGAGCGGCGGTCTCTTCCGTCGTCTGCGCTTCCGCTTCCGTAGAGGCGGCGTCCGTGGCGGTACTCTGCGCGCCCTCGAGCTCTGCAATGCTGGGGGTCACGCCGGTGTAGGTGATATCGGCTTCCGCCATCCAGGCTTCGAGCTTGGCGGCATACAGTTCGTTCTGCTTGCTGGTAAGCAGGCTCTGCCGCTTCGCTTCACGCTGCTCATCAGTCATGGGGATGGGGCCACCTTCCACATCGCCGATGTACTTGACGATGTGCACGCCATAGCTGCTCAGGTAGGGAGCGGATACGCCGCCCACGCTGTCGATGCTCATGGCAGCCTCCACAAATTCCGGCACATAGGAGGTCGAAGCACTGCATACCTCATAGCCGCTGGTCATGTAGGGCTCAGTGGTCATGCCGGGGTCGGAAGCGGTGCCGTCCTCGTTGACGCCGTAGGTGGCGATCAGCTCGTCAAAATCCACACCATCGGCAATCTTCTGGTTAATCTCGTCGATGGTGTCCGCCAGAGAATTGAAGATTGCGGCCTTGGCTTCGTTCACCTGCTCCTCGGTCACGGGTTCGGGCGTGGCGGTGGGCTCGGCAGTTGCTTCAGTGGTAGCGGTGTCGGTGGTATCAGCGGTTTCGTCGGTGCTCTCCTCGGCTGCCTGGGCGGCTTCCTGCTGCTCCTCCCAACGGGCCTGAAGATCCGTGTAGGTGGTCATAAGCTCAGAATCCACGGGCAGCAGAATGTGCTTGACGGCGCGGAAACCATCCGGCTTGTACCAGGCATAGTCCAGGTTGTTGCTGGTACCGTAGAGGGCAGCATACATAGCCATCTGGTCCACATAGCTGTTGTAGGCTTCATATGCGGCGATGTCGTTTTCGTAAAGCTCCTTGTCGGCTGCGACCAGTGACTGGTACAGATCTTCCACTTCCTGATCGGTAACGGTGGCATCCTGAACCATCATGTTAGTGACTTTGTTGAGCACGCTGTAACGCTTATAATCCTCGCGCAGGCTTTCGAGAGTATAGCCCTGCTCCTTGTAATAGTTGAGGGCTTCCTCGCGCGCGGCAGCCTTTTCTTCCTCGCTGCTCTCTTCCGTCAGGTCAGGATAGAAATAGGCCTCATAATTTGCAAGAGCAGCCTCCCAGTCGGCGTCAGCCTGGGCGTCAGAGTCGGCAATTTCCTCATCCGTCAACTGATCAAGGCCGAACTCCTTGGCCTTCTGCTCCATCAGCACTTCAGTGAGACGATTTTCCAGCGCCACGGCGCGGAACAGATCCACATTGTCCTGCTGAGTCAGGTCATATCCGCTGCCGTACTGGGAAACCAGGCCGGAATAAAGGCTCTTGACGTCATCCCAGCTTACGTCTTCGCCGTTGATGGTGGCCAGCACATCGGTGCCGTTTAATTCGGTGACAGCCGTGGTGGCTGAGCCGGTCGTGGCGGCCGCATCCTCGGCCAGGGCAGCAGTTCCCCACAGCATGCACAGGCACAGAAGCAGGGCAAGGGTTTTCCTGATTTTGGTCATGGTTGCAACGTTCCTTTCCAAAACGGGATTATCAAAGGGGGCAGATCCGCGGACACGCCGCCCTTGCGGGCGAATGCCCGGCGGTTTGATATCTAGGTCATTATGACACACCGCTGGTTTTTCCGCAAGGGTTTTAGGGTCGAAAGGCAGAATGTTACAGACTATTCACATGTTTTTCACAGCTAGGGCCTTGACATGGGAGGAGCGTATGCAGGTTGTTATTGAAAAGCACGACAGAAAGTTGACAGTTTTTGACGGTGAGAAAAAGGTGCTGTGCTGCCGCGCGGCGCTGGGGCGCGAACCGGAGGGCCCTAAGCAGCGCGAAGGGGACGGGCGCACGCCCGAAGGAACCTACACGATATGCCTGGTTAAGGAACAGGGTAAATACGGGCGCAGTCTGGGACTGTCCTACCCTGGTGTAGAGGATGCACAGGCAGCGCTTTTGCGTGGAGAGATCGATCACGCCACGTTTTGCGCTGTGGAACAGGCACATCGTGAGGGCCGGCGGCCTCCCTGGGGATCACCTATGGGCGGAGAGATTTACATTCATGAGGGTGGAAGCCAGCATGACTGGACCCAGGGTTGCATTGCGCTGGACGCTTCGGACATGGACCGCCTTTTCCCTTTGCGTGAGAGGATCGAATCAGTGGTGATCCGCCCATAGGTAAAGTTGCATTCTACCAGGGCATCTGCTATACTACGCGTAGTCCAGGCCGGGAAAATTTGGCTCGGACTGCTTGAAAATCCGTGTTTTGGGAAAAATGGCGTTTTTTGTGGCCTTCGGACACGCGCAACGCTGGGAGAAAGTGCTGTGGCATAAGGCTTTGGGTACCGATGGGAAGCGCCAGTTCAGTGGGCTGTTACGCGAGGCGCAAAGAGCCCCCGAAGCTGGGGAGTAAGATGAGCAAGGGTGCGGCTAGCGCGCCTGCAACGACTGCGCGATCGGGACACCGCCCCAACCCCTGGCTGTGGCAGCATGCCCCTGAACTTCGTACTTTGTCAACACGCTGAGCCGCGCAGAGCGCGGCTCTTTTGAAGGAGGATGCGCGGTATGAGCGCAGCGTGGCGTACCAGGATTCTGAGCCTGGCGGGGCGCATCATTTTGGAAAATGGCGGCGAAACCTACCGCGCTGAGGACACGGTAACGCGCATGGCTCGTGCCATGGGGATGACAGAGGTAGATGTGTTCGGTATACCCAGCGGTTTGTTTATCTCCTATACGGATGAGTGTGGCGAGCGGGAAACCTCGGTATGCCGGATTTTTCTCCATGGAACCCATCTGGCGAGAGTAGACCGGGTCAATCAGATCAGCCGGCAACTGGCCGAAGGGACGCTTGCGCCGGAAGCGGTGATGGACGCGTTACGGGAGGCAGCCTGTCTTGGGGAGAACATGGCTGCATGGTATGCGCCTTCCGTCGCCTTTTTGACAGCGGCCGGGTTTGCCGTGATGTTTGGCGGTGGATGGGTGGATATGATTGTGGGTGGCATTTGTGCGGCGCTGACGCTGCTGGTGCCGCGTCTGCTGGGACGGCGGGATGCTGGCGGGATGAGCAGCGTGCTGCTGGGCGGCGTGCTGTGCGCACTGATTCCGCTGGCATTTCACGCCCTAACTGGTCTGGGTGTGGTGGAGGCGATGATTGCAAGCGCTATCATGCCTCTGGTGCCGGGCCTGAGTATGACCAACGCCGTGCAGGATATCCTGCGGGGCGATATGGTTTCCGGCGTGACGCATGCGGCGCGTGCTGTGATGATCGCGGCGCTGCTGGCGGGCGGTGCACTCATTGGCACGCATGTGAGCAGCTGGATTGGACTGGCGGGTTCGACGCTGTCAAGTCCGTCCACAATGCCTTTTGATCTGCGCACCGCAGTCATGCTGCTGGCAAGCAGCCTGTTGGCGGGAGGCGGCTTTGGGGCGTTGCTCTACGCGCCTAGGAAGGCCATCATATGGGGTGGACTGCTGGGGGCTGTGGGATATCTGTGTTATTGGATGGCGATGTGTCTCGGCGCTGCTGAAACTGCCTCCATGTTTGCAGGCGCGCTGGTGGCGGCACTGGGCGCGCAGATTGCCGCACGCCGGTTGAAAATGATTGCAACGGTATTTGTAACCATCGCTATACTTCCACTTGTGCCGGGCGTGGGGCTCTATCGTGCCATGAGTGCTTTTGCTACAGGCGATATGACGGTGGGTGCCTCCATCGCCGCCCATACGATGGCGCTGATCGTAATGATTGCGCTGGGAATCGGTCTGGGTACGGCGCTGGTAGGGACAGACCGGAGCGCGAAACACTAAAGTATGGAGGAACATACGCCATGACACATACGCTGGAAAAACCCTCCGCCATGAGTGCGGGGCTGATGAATGCCTCCATGCTGCTGTATCTGTTCTGGTTGCTGCTGCCCGCTGTGCAGACCACGGGGCATGCTGCCACAGGTACAGCAGCAGTGGCGTTGTTTGGCTTGGGTGTGCTGCTGGATAATACCTGGCTCAAGGCGCACGGTTGGCGTACCTTGCTGCGCGCGGCCTGCGCTGCACTGATGCCGGTCATCCTGCGCGTGTTTTTGGAACGTGGCGGAGAAAACGGCCCCGGATTCTATGTGCAGCAGGCCATGTTCTGGTTCCCGGTGGTCTTTTGCGGTTATGCGCGGGAACGGGGCGACAATCGGTTGTGGCGCTGGGTGCGTCCGCTCATGCTGGCCGTGGTTGCGGTGACCACGCTCACCACCATCGGCTGGCTTATTCAGGGCATGCTGCGTGGCGGGCGCGTATATGCCTATTCACGCTCCCTGGGTTATGGAGCCGGAGGCGAAGCACAGGCGGCTTATCTCAAGGAACTGATGCTGCGCAACATCGGAGGGTATGACTTTGTATATGCTACGGTGGCCGCTTTGCCCCTGACATGCCTGGGTATCCAGCAGCACAAGGGATGGCGGCGGGTGGCCTTTTGCATACTGCTGGCGGCGCAGGCAATTATGGTGGTGCTGTCGCAGTATACCTATGCTATGCTGTTTACAGCGGCAATTCTGGCGGTGGAGGGTATTGCGCTGGTGGTACGCGCCGTCACACGGGGACGCGTGGGACTTGGCGCCTCTCTGCTCTGGGGAGCGCTGCCGCTCCTGGCGGCGTTTCTGCTGCGTGTGCCGCTGACTGCGCTGGCTGCCAATGTGTGCGAGAGCCTGGGACTGACCAATTTTGCCTTCAGTTTCCGCCAGCTGTTGCAGGCGCTTGAAGGCGGCGTCACCAGCGCGGATTCCCGCTTGGGCTATTATCTGACGGCATTGGAAGGCTTTGCACGCTCTCCTGTCACGGGCAGCATGTTTGGCGGTGAAAAGCTGCTTAGCCAGCATAGCGACATTCTGGATGCGCTGAGCGGCACGGGTGTGCTGGGCACGGCGCTAATGGGCGGCATGCTGTGGCTGATGGGGCGCGGGTCCTTCCGTGGCCTGAAAAAAAGCCCCGCCAGGGCACATCTGGTCCTGATGGGGATTGCTGTGAGCGCCACTGCGCTGCTGGGCACGGTAGTATACAGCCGGGATATAGCAGCTGTAACAATGATGGGCGTACTGCTGATTTTGGAAGGCGATGCGGTGCGGACCTGAATAAGCAGGGCCTGCTGTTACGAATTCTTCTTTCCAAGTGAGCTGCTTTGGGCAGGGCAAACTTCACATACGGTTAGCACGCCGTCCTCTACGGTAAAACGTACGTCGTAACCAGCGAAAAGCAGGCCGTAAATTCGGCCGGGCTCGTGCTGATAGCCAGGACGTGGGTCCTGCGCCAGCGTATCGATCAGAGCCTGCCGCCTATCCGGCGGAATGGGGGCGAGCACATCGGGGGTGGCCCGCACCTCAAGAAAGATCTGCGGACCGGGTGCAAAGCCACCCCGTGCGTCAGAATGGCTGTCGGTGTAGGGCAGGTAGGGTTTGATATCTAAAATCGGGGTGCCATCCATCAGGTCAGCCCCACGCACATGCAAAACGGGCCCCAGTACGGGGTCCGTTTCGATTCGTTCCAATCGCACGGAGGACAGGCCGATGGCATTGGGGCGAAACGGCGACCGCGTAGCAAAAACGCCCATGCGCTTGTTGCCGCCCAGCTTGGGCGGCCGCACTGTGGGCGACCAGGCTCGTCCCACACATTTGGAAAACTGCCAGATCAGCCACAGATGGCTGAAGCCTTCCAGCCCACGAATCGCATCGAGGTTGCGGTATTCAGGTTCGAACACCACGCGCGCCGTCAAGCTGTCCACCAGCCCGCTTTGGCGTGGAATGCCAAATTTGGTCCCAAAATCGCTGCGAATGCGCGCGATAATGTATACCGTCATGGTGTCGCTCATGGCACGGCGCCCTCTCCATCGGGTTCCAACAGTTCCACCAGCGCCAGGCTGCGGATGTGCCACTGGTTATTCTCCTTGACCATGGTGGCGGTATAGCGGCCGCCCTGCCATTTAGGGGGCGATTCATATCCCTCGCCATACAGTGCGCGCGCTGCTTCTGCGTAGTCTCCATCCACCCGCCCATCGATACGGGGAATGGTTTCGATAAATTCTACACGCGCCGTGCTCTCCCACGGCCAGCACCACATCCAGGTCATTTCCAGCCGGTGGTCGATGCCGCGCACGGTGTAATAGGTGTACGGGCTGCGTCCATCAATAGCCAGTAGCAAGTTTTCATCCCGCTGCAAATAGCTGCCCTGAAAAAACTTGGTCAGCTCCGACGGCGATTCGCCCATCATAATCACCTGGGCGCGCTTGGCCATGCCGTCCTTGAGCACGATATAGATGTTGGAGGCATTCATGGCATAATAAAACGTGACTGTAAACAGCCCCAACAGCACCGTGATCAGCAGCAGCCTTCCCGCCAGATACCAGATAAACCGGCGCAGCTTGCGCATGCGGCAGGCCTCCTCCCTTTCATAAAGCGTGCAACCATTATAGCAAAGCGCGGCTGTTTTCGCAATCGAGGGAAAGGGTTGGCATTGTAAAACCGGGTTGCGCAAAGTGAGAACTAGTGGTATCATGCCGGTGACGAAAGTCATGGGGAGGGACCTGCTTAATGCGCAAACGGTATGAAACGGTCATTTATGACCTGGATGGAACGCTGCTCAACACGCTGGAGGATCTGGCCAATGCGGTGAACCACGCCATGCGGGAAAGCGGCTATCCTGAACGCACACTGGAAGAGGTGTGTCGCTTTGTGGGCAATGGTGTGGCCCAGCTGATCCACCGGGCGCTGCCAGCCTCAGCCGACGGTGACGAGGAAGCCTTCCAGGAAACCCTGCAGGCGTTTAAGAGCTATTATGCGCGCCACAATAACGATACCACTGCACCTTATGATGGAATCGAGGCGCTGCTGGACCGCCTGCATGCGGCTGGCGTGCGGCAGGCCATCGTTTCCAACAAGAATGATCCCAATGTCAAGGCGCTTACGCGTGACTATTTCAGCCGCTGGATTCCGCTGGCAGTGGGGGAACAGGAGGGCGTGCGTCGCAAGCCAGCACCGGATACGGTCCTCAGGGTAATGGAGGAATGGAAATGCAAGCCCTCTGAGGTACTTTATGTGGGTGACAGCGACGTAGATGTGGAAACCGCTCGCAACGCCGGGGTGGACTGTGCTGCGGTCTGCTGGGGATTCCGTACGGAGGCTGAGCTGCGCGCTGCGGGTGCTACTGCGCTGTTTTATACGCCCAACCAGCTGGGAGATTACATTTTGGGCAATTTATCTGAAAAACGATAAAAAACGAAGAAAAAGTTTGATTTCGTTAGCATCAGCCACTATTTTGCCAGTGGCTGATGTTGTTTTTGACCTTCTTTGATCTACAAAAAGAGTTTTCAAAATTGACCATCTTTGACCTTTAAGATATACTAACAGCGTGGTCAGGAGGAAAGCACCACAGGGAAACCTCCGGTAGCCTCCGGGCCACGGAAAAAACTGTTTTTTAACACCGGGCGGCATACGCCGCATTTGTAAGGAGGATGCTTTATGTATACAATCGTTCCGTTCCGTCGTGCTTTTGACTCTGCTTTTGCCCCGCTGTTCAATGACCATTTTATGCGCGAATTCTTTGATGCCAGCAACGCACCGGAGATGCGTGTAGACGTTCGGGAAAAGGAAGACGCGTTCCTGCTGGAAGCTGACCTGCCCGGCGTGAAGAAAGAAGATATCAGCCTTGATGTCAACGACGGTGTGTTGACCATTAGCGCCGACATCAATCAGGAGAAGAAGGAAACCAAAGAAGGCTATGTGTGCAGCGAGCGTCGTTGCGGACATGTGGAGCGGTCCTTTAACCTAGAGGGCATCGACGTGGGCGCCATCAAGGCCGATTATCGTCACGGCGTGCTGATGGTGCGCCTGCCCAAGGAAAAGGCGCAGGAGAAAAAGAACGGCTTCAAGATTGCCATTGGCGATGAGGTCGGCAAGCTCTCCGACGGCGAGTAAAGCCGAGTAAAAGAGAAGAAATCGTTAGGGGCGCCGGATGATTCCGGCGCCCTCAGCGCATCGAAAAAGCTCACGGTGGGCGATCTTTTCCACCAGATGCTTAAAAAATCTTTGCGCCCCAAAGGCGCAAACTCCCAGCCTGGCAAAGCCGGGCGATACGATTTCACTTTGGAGGGCCTGCAAGGCCCTCCAAACCGCTCCCAATAGGTTCTTTGACAGTCAGAGGCCGCGAAGATAATTCTTCGCGGCCTCTGTTTGTTACGATCAGTCCTTGTAGTTGTCCAGGCCAGTACCGGTATAGGGCACATACTCCTGAGTGCCGCGGACTTCGGTGGCAGCGCGCTCACCGGCGATCTTGCCGAAGACCAGCGCCTGCAGCAAACCGTTGCCGGACATGTAATCCGCACCGGCACGGGTAGAGAAGCTCTCGGTCACGCCGCCGGCCGCGTAGAGGCCCTGAATAACCTCGTTGTCCTCGGTCAGCACGTGAGCCGCAACGTCGGTCACCAGGCCGCCCTGGGTATGACGCAGATCAGCAGTCATGTAGATGGCATAGAAGGGAGCCTCGAAAGAGTCGGGAAGAAGCGTACGGTTGAACTTGTCCTCGCCCTTCTCGATGCCCTCGCGGTATTCTTCCACAACCTTCTCCAGCTTTTCGGGATCCAGGCCGGTCTTTTCCGCCAGCTCGGCGATGGTATCGGCCTTGATGAGCAGGCCCTTCTCCTCGTAAGCGCTCAGATTGCTCTGCTGGGCATTGGCCTCATCAAAGATCAGATAGACGTGATGCTCAGGCTGGGCGATAACGTGAGGGGCGATCTGGGAATAGCCGTTGTGCTCGTCGCAGAAGCGCTCGGTGTTGAGGTTGACCATGATGCCGCCGCGGTCAGCAAGACCCTGGTCCATGGCACCCACGCCCTCGCAGTAGAAGCCGTAGCCCTGATAGGCGTGCATGTTCTCAACCGCAGCGCCCAGCTCCATGCCCCAGAGAATACCTTCACCGGTAGCGCCAGGAGCGACCATGGGATACGCATCCACGATCTCGGGGATGTACTTCTCAAGCATTTCCTTATTGGCCGCAAAGCCGCTGGTCGCCAAGACCACGTTGTCGGCATAAATCACCATAGAACCGTCCTTGCCCTCAGCCGTTGCGCCGATAACCTCGTTGGCCTGATTGGTGATCAGACCGGTTCCGGTCGTTTCGAGCATGACCGTCACATTCTCAAGGCTGTTGAGATGGTCGATCATCTTGGAGGTCATGCCGGCGCCGTTGCCCTCAGCATTGAGCATACGATACTCGGTCTGACCATAGTAGAGAGAATCCATCAGCGTCCAGACCACGCCCATGCTCTCCAGCCATTCAGCCACAGGTGTCGCGTTTTCGGCGACCGTGTAGACCAGCTCCTGACGGGTGCTGTAATTGGAGGGACGCAGGATGTCACGCGCAAGCGCCTCAACGCTGTCATCGATGCCCTTTTCCTGCTGCTGCTTGCTGTTGGCAGCCGGGATCTTGCCGCCGGAGATGATCGTAGCGCCGCCCAGATAGCCAAGCTTTTCAAGCAGCAGAACCTGAGCGCCTTCTTCAGCAGCTGCAATCGCCGCAGAAATACCGGCTCCGCCGCCGCCAATAACCAGAACCTGCGTCTGCAGCACAGACGTTTCCGCCGCCTCCGCGCCAGCCGCCGCACTCAGAGAGAAAACAAGTGCCAGGCTCAAGAGAATGGATAGTAACCGTTTCATCCAGCATACCTCCCAATATGACTGTTTTTGTAGGAGAAACCACTCGATATGATATAAATTTGTCAACCGTTTGTCAACAGTTTTTCTTATCTATTCATTTTTGGGTGTTTTAATCTATAGCCATGCCTCCCAGAGGGTTCTGGGAGGCATGGCTGTTAAATAAAATCATGTTTTTGAAAAAGGCTGCATTTTTTGCGAACGTCAAATGCTCGCGGCGCTCACAGAAATCGCTATGGCATCCAGGTATCGGGGATTCCGGAAAACCCTGTACACCGTTGCACAAAGCGACTGGGCCCGTTATCCCAAACCCCGGTAGGGCATGAAGAAAAATGAGTAGGATGGACAACAGGGGGGATAATCTCCTCCGCTTCATAGGCTGTCAGCATCCTGAGCAGGCCCGGAACACTTTTTTCTTGCATGCTTGTTCAATAATAGTATTCGGTCAGACTTACGCCACCTGCTTCGTTTGGCAACACCTCATACAGCGTCCAGGAGTACAGCTCCCCATCCGTGGACAAAGGCAACGCTCTTTCGTAGAGTACATTGGATTCGTCAAAAAAGATCAGATGGGTGATGCCATCCTCCACCAGCCGGGTACATAGTGCCTCTGTGCTTTCCAAATCATTCCATTCGGGACAGAAAAACCGCGCCGGAGCGAAGGTGTAATTGAGCAACCCAATGAAGGAGTTGTTGGGATCAAGGCCTACGAGCACGCGCGCGCCTTCATAGCCCGTCAGGGCTTCTCCCCAGGAATGGTCTATGTAGGTTTCGCCCTCCACGCCGAGCGCCTCATCATACTGAATGTAACGTTCAGGTATAAAGTCATCCGCGAGTGCGCTCCAGTTGACCGTCAGCGCCAGTGTAGCGGTAAACAGTGCCAGGCATAGGGCGGGCAGGGGCTTCCACAATTTTGACAGAGCCCGTGGAAACGCGCTGATTACCAGCGCCGCTACCAATGTGCCCAGCCCCAACGTGACCGGCGCGTAATATCGCTCCAAAAGCAACGTCATGTTGGAAAGGTCCTCCTGCACATACATATCGAACTCTGCCAGAAAGACCGTAAAGAAACTGCCGTAGATTACCAGCGTATACGCCACTGTGGCTATCAGCGAGAACAGACTGATCCGAATCATCTCACGCGCCGGATAACACCGGACCAGGCAGAGGGGCAAAAGAATCAGCACAAGCAGACGCACTCCCAGTGGCAGGGGAAGGAGGGCCATGGTATCGTTGATCAGTCTGGAGGAGAAGCGTCCTGTATTGATTAGTGGCGCAAAGATGGCCTGGAGGATGCTGGGCGCCACTTGTCCTGCCTTTTCCGGAAGGGTATAGTTGCCGCTCAGCAGTCCGCCTGCTGTGCTCCACAGGCTGGAAGTATGAAAACCGCTTATACCTGTGAGCGAGCAAAACAGGGTCCAGCTGCCCAATACTGCCAATGGCGACAGCCAGCATATCCATAACCCGACGCGGCGCTGTCCACGCCAGCGCCCAAGCACCCACAACAGCACTATAGCCAGCAGAGCAAAAAGGATGCCGATCTGCTTAATCAGTACCATGGCGCACAACGCCAGGCCGATGCTAAGCAACCCCGCCCGATCCCCCGGCTTGAGTTGCCAGATGCGCACCAACGTATAGCCAAAGCATAGAGCCAGGGCCGTATCAACACTTAAAGTAATGTAGCTAAGGGCATTGCCCCATAGGGGAAACGCCACCACACCCACCAGTACAAAAGGAAGAACCCACCAGTGCCGCCAGCTTACACGGTCAAACAGAGGCAGCAGAAATGCTGTATAGCTGATGAACAATGAAGCGTAGAGTACGGACTCATTCCACTCGCCGAAAGCGTGCATAGCCCACCATTGCACCAGCTGCATGCCGGGCAAGTATGTACCATAAAACAGGGACAAATGCTGGTCAGCGCCCACCAGTCCTCCGTAATGCCAAAGAGATTTGACCTCCAGCGCCCAATAACCCGCATCGTCAACCCACCATACAACCATGGGTCCACTGGCGTAGATAAAAAAGGCGGACAAACAAGCAAAGCACAATGCACCTGGCGTAAGCACGTTTTTGGCAAAACGCGCTGCAAGCTCGTGCAGCGTCAACTTTCGTGAGATCAGCACGCCGATGAGTGCCACAACCGTCAGCGCAAGCGCGGCAGGAGCAATCCAGTCCATCCAGGGAAGCGCTCGTGGAATGGCAAGCACATAGAGCAGTAGCATCAGTCCGCACAGGGAAGGAGCCAGCACACGCTCAAAGCGCCGGTTTAAAGCGATACAGATCGCGCAGACTACGATTATAAACGCAGCCCATTGCAGCATGGCGCTTTCCCTCCTTACCTGTTGAGCCCGGCCAGATAGGAGCGCAGCCGCGCCACGTCGCCGTCCTGAAAGCAGTATCCCGCAAGGCCGGCTTTTTGCGCGCCATCAATGTTGCGCTGCAGGTCATCAATAAACAAGCATTCCGATGCTTCCAGTGAAAAACGGTCGCAGAGACGGCGGTAAATAGCCGGGTCCGGCTTCATAAGCCGCTCCTCCGCCGATACCATGATGCCGCTGAAACGATCGATATACTTGATTTTATAGCTGAATTTATGGAAACTGAAGCCTGCGTTGCTAAGGATATAGAGACGCATTCCCCGCTCCAGCAGTTCGCTCTGTACCAGATCCATTCCACTTTTGGGATACAATGCATCCAGATGCCAGTCGCTGAGGATTTCCGGCACCAGCTGCTTGAGTTGCGGGTCTGTAAGACGAGCCTGGGCATAGGGGATATATCCCTGTTCATCCAAGATGCCCCCATCGATCATCTGGCCCCATTCCTGATGCCAGAAAATCGCGTCGCAAAGCTCCTGCGCATGTTCACGTCCCGCATGGCGAATACATGGCAGCAACGGGTCATGATCCAGGAGCACCATGCCCATATCAAATACGATGTTGCGGATCATCTGTGGATTCCTCCTTTGTATCATGTGCGGTTGATGAGATCGTACATCATGACGGCCGCAGCTACCGCGGCATTGAGCGATTCCGCACCGCCGCGCATGGGCAGGCGGAAGCGGTGTGTGCAGGCAGACTGAGCCTGTTTTGTCAACCCGGCTCCCTCGTTGCCGATAAGTACGCATAAACGCCTGGGCAGGGGCGCCCGACGGTAGAAATCTTCGCCATCCAGCGCAGCAGCAAGGGTGGCATATCCCTGCGCGTTGAGCAGGCGCACGGTTTCTGCCGCATCCCTTACGGAACACAGCGGCACGCGAAACACGCTGCCCATCGTGGCCCGCAGTGCTTTGGGACCGAAGGGATCGGCACAGCCGGGCGTAAGGATGCAGCCGTCAAAGCCTGCCGCATCCAGCGTGCGCAGCACCGTACCCACGTTGCCGGGGTCCTGCACGTTTTCCAGAAGAATCAGCCGTTCACCCATTTCCTCCGGGGCTGGAGACGGCGGCATAGCACATACCGCGGCGATCCCCTGCGGCGTTTTCACCTGCGATATGGCTGCCAGCACGTGGGCAGGCACAGCGTAACAGGCTGCCTGCGGCGCGAGGACAGCCATGCCGGCGTAGGCTTCCAGCCGTGCCTCGTCCACAAACAATGCACTTACCCGATCAGGACACATCGAGAGCGCCTCGCTCACCATGTGCTCGCCGTCCAGCAGGAACGCGCCCTGACGGGCGCGCTCCCGCGCGTCGCGCAGGGCGCGGGCCGCTTGTACTACAGGATTTTTAAGACTGGATACCGCTTTCATCACATACGCTCCGGGGCTTCCATGCCGATCAGCCAAAGGCCTGTACGCACAGTGTCGCGCACGGCGCGGGTCAAGCGTACGCGCGCTTCGCGCACGCCAGCAGACTCGTCCAGAATGCGGTTTTCATAATAGAATTTGTTATAGGCCTTACATAGCTCCGTCACTGCACGGGTTATGATGCTAGGCTCGTAGCGCGCTGCCGCCTCTCGCACGGTTTCCGGGAAACGGCTGAGCTGGCGAAGCAGCTCCTGCGCGTAATCATCGGAAAGCGCCGAGTAATCCGGCTCGGAGGGCGAAAGGCACTCTGCCTTGCGAAGCGCTGAGCAGCACCGCGCATGTGTGTACTGCACATAGGGGCCGGTTTCGCCGTCAAAGCTGAGAGCACGTTCCCAGCTGAAATCGATGTCCTTGATGCGATTGTTCTGCAGGTCTGCATAAATCACCGCACCGATACCCACCTGGCGTGCTACCTCATCCTTGTTGTCCAGGCCGGGGCTCTTTTCCTCAATAATGGAACGCGCCTTATCGATGGCATTGAGGAGCAGATCCTCCAGGAACACCACATGCCCCTTGCGGGTGGACAGGCTCTGGCCCTCGTAGCTAATCATGCCGAAGGCCACATGCACCAGGTCCTTGGACCATTCATAGCCCATCTTTTCCACCACTTTGAACCACTGACGGAAGTGCAGGTCCTGCTGATAGGCCACGATGTAGAGGCACTTGTCGAAATCGTACTCGTCCTTGCGCCACAGGGCTGCGGCGATGTCGCGCGTGGCGTAGAGGGTTGCGCCATCCTTTTTGAGGATCAGGCAGGGCGGCATGCCGGTTTTTTCTTCATCCAGATCGACGATAGAGGCACCGTCGCTGACGGTAAGCAGGTTTTTGGCCTTGAGCTCATCGATGACGCGACCCATTTTGTCGTTAAAAAACGCTTCGCCGTTGTAGCTGTCAAAAGTCACGCCCAGGAGATCGTATACGCGCTGCGTATCCTTGAGAGTAAGCTCCTTGAACCAGTTGAACAGCTCCAACGCCTCAGCATCGCCATCCTCGATGGCTTTGAACCAACGACGGCCCTCATCCTCCAGCGCAGGGTCTTTTTCGGCTTCTTCATGGAAGCGCACGTACAGCCGGGTCAGTGCCTCCACTCCGTCGCGCTCCACCTCCTGCCGGTCACCCCAGAGCTTGTAGGCGCAGATGAGCTTGCCAAACTGCGTGCCCCAGTCGCCCAAATAGTTGATGGCAACCGTTTTGTAGCCCAGGAAGTCGAAGATGCGGCGCAGGCTCTGGCCAATCATGGTGGTACTCAGATGACCGATATGAAAGCGCTTGGCAATATTGATGGAGCTGAAATCCAGGCAGATGGTCTTTCCATTGCCTTCTTTGCCAGCACCCCAGCGGCCGTCGGATGCGAGAACGCTTTCCAACGTGCGGCGGGCAAAGTTTTCCCGGTTCAGGAAAAAGTTGAGGTATCCGCCCATCTGTTTTGCCTGGCACAGGTCGCCCGCATCAATCGCTCCGGCCAGCTTGGCGGCAATTTGGGGCGGCCCCATGCGAAGCGTCCGGCTGAGCTTGAAGCAGGGGAAGGCGTAGTCGCCCATCTCCTTCTCAGGGGGAATTTCCAAAAAGCCCGCGATTTCGCCTGCGGAGGGAAGGTTCTCCGCCTGAGGGAAGCTCTGGCCGATGGCCTGCGCAATCAGCTCCGAAAGACTTTGCTTGGTATCCATGCGTTTGTGTTCCTTTCTGCTCAGTCGCGGGTGAGGATGGTGCCCATGGGGTCACCTGCGAGCACCTTAAGCACGTTATCCGGCGGCTCCAATCCGAAGACGCGCACCACAGGCACGGCGTTTTCACGCAACATGATGAAGGCCGCTGCGTCCATCACGCGCAAATCGCGTTCAGCAGCCTCGGCGTAGGTGATACGGGGGATAAGCGTGGCAGAGGGATCTACGTGCGGATCAGCGGTGTACACACCGTCGATGTTCTTTGCCATCAAAATGGCATCGCATTCCAATTCGATGGCGCGCAATACCACAGCGCTATCGGTGGAGAAGCAGGGATTGCCCAGGCCGCAGGCCAGGAACACAATGCGTCCTGCACGCAGATGCTCGATAGCGGCTACGGTGTTGTAGCTTTCGGCAAAGCGGGGAATATCCACCCCGCTCATCACCACCGCGCGCGCACCCAGATGTTCCAGCGTATCACGCATGTAGAGGCAGTTTTGCAGCGTAGCCAGCATGCCCATCTGGTCAGCGGCCACGGTACCCATGCGCATAGCTGCACCGCGGCGGCCACGCCACACGTTGCCCCCGCCGATAACCACCGCCAATTCCACGCCGGTTCGCTGAATGTCGATAAGCATGCGGGCGGTTTGCTCAAATTTCTCGTGGCAGAACAGTTTTCCATCCAGCCCCAGGGCCTCGCCGCTGAGCTTGAGGATCACGCGCCTGTAGGGAGATGCCATGATACCATCCTTTCATCAAAAAAGGCACGCAGGCAAAGCCCGCGTGCCACAAGGTCGATGCCTGTCCGTTCAGCGCGTACAGGTCACTTCTTGGCGGCCATCTGCGCGGCAATCTCCTCGGCAAAGTTGTCCTTGCGCTTTTCAATGCCCTCGCCGCGCTCGAAACGCTCAAAGCTGACAACATTCAGCTCGGCGCCGATCTCCTTGGCGACCTCGCCCATCAGCTTGGAGATGGACTTGTCCGGATCCTTGACGAAGGGCTGCTCCAGGAGGCAGACCTCCTTGTAGTACTTCTCGATGCGGCCCTCGACCATCTTGTCCACAATCTTTTCGGGCTTGCCCTCATTGAGCGCCTGGGCGCGCAGGATTTCGCGCTCCTTGTTCAGCGCCTCGGTGGGAACCTCGTCCTTGCGCACATAGCTGGGCTTGGCAGCGGCAATCTGCAGTGCCACGTCATGGTAGAAGGTACGGAAGGCGTTAGCGCCGAAGGTGGCGGGGTTGTTGTTCTCAACCAGCAGCAGCACGCCAATCTTGCCGCCCATGTGAATGTAGGTTTCCACCACGCCGGCACCCGTCTGATAGCGGGCGAAACGGCGGATGGAAATCTTTTCGCCGATGGAAACGGTCGCATCGCTCACCAGGTCGGTGATGGTCTTGCTTTCGTCATCCACAAACTTTTGTCCCATCAGGGCATCCACGTCAGCGGGGTTGGAAAGCGCCACGTGCTTGGCGATGTTCTTGCAGAAGTTCTTGAAGTTGTCGGTGTTGGCCACGAAGTCGGTTTCGCAGTTGACTTCGACGATGGCGCCCACGGTCTTGTCCTCGGTCACGTAATCGATGACAGCGCCCTCGGCGGCGATGCGGCCGGCCTTCTTGGCAGCGGCGGCAAGACCCTTTTCACGCAGCCATTCCACAGCCTTTTCCATCACGCCCTCGGCCTCGACCAGGGCCTTTTTGCAGTCCATCATACCGGCCTGCGTCATTTCGCGCAGTTCCTTGACCATTTGCGAAGTGATATTCGCCATAACAAACCTCTCCTTGCTTGCGGTATCGTAAATGGGAAAGGGAGGGCCTGCGCCCTCCCGCACAGGCTTACGCTTCGACCTTGGCGGCTTCCTCTTCGGGAGCAGCCTCACCCTGGGCGTCCTGCTCGCCCTGACGGCCTTCGAGCACAGCATCAGCCAGCTTGCCGGCAATCAGCTTCACGGCGCGGATAGCGTCGTCGTTGCCGGGGATCACGTAGTCGATCTCGTCGGGATCGCAGTTGGTGTCGACGATGGCCACGATCGGGATGCCCAGAATGCGGGCCTCGGCCACGACCTCAGCAGCGTCGGCCGCAGCGCGCTGACCGCTCCGAGAAATAGCGCCACAGTACGCCCGGAAGGCGCGGCAGATTCTGCAGCCGCCGCGCCGCCGAAGGCGCGCGGTTCGCATCGGCAGCGGCGGG
>JAEYCB010000008.1 GCA_023404345.1 Bacillota bacterium | reverse complement strand
ACGTGTATAATATTTGCATGGAAAAGGAAGTGAACAGCATGATAGAGAATATTGAGGGTTTCCGCTTGCCGCGTTATGAGCAGATCCCGAACGTCGGGCTTTATCTGGAGCAGGTGGTGCGCTATGTCAACGCTCACCTTGCGCCGTTGGGGGAATCGGAGTTGACAAGCTCCATGGTGAGCAATTATGTGAAACAGGGTCTGATCCCATCCCCGATAAAGAAGGCATACACGGCGGAACACCTCGCACGACTCCTGTTCATTGCCGTAGTCAAGCCCGTTGTCCAGCTTGAAGGGCTTCGATTGATGTTCGGCATACAGGAGGATAACTATCCCCTTCAGACCGCCTATGACTATTTCTGTGATGAATTTGAGAATATGCTCGGTGCAGCGTTCGGTATAGCCCCGGCGAGAGATGGAATCGGTAAGACGCAGTCCGATGCAAAGGATCTTCTTCGCAACACGATCCTGGCCACCGTCAACAAGGTTTATCTGGATCGATACCTGGAGGATTATCAAAAGCGGCGGGAAAAGGAGATTCACAGACAGGAATAGGAATCGGTGCAGGGCATTGTATTCATACAGTCACCTGACACATGCAAGAGGTTACTGCTTGTTATACGAGTTTATTTGCTTGTAACCGAATGTTCACAGCACTTCGCATGGCAGGAGAAAAGCATTGCACAAGCAAGCTCCCAATCTTTATTCAATCTTAATGCGCTGCAAATGTCCCTTATCCAACCTTAAAGTCTTCGACCGTATAATATAACGATAACAGAAATAAGGAGATGCCTTTATGCCGGAAGAGAACATTCGTCGAAAACGTCGTCTTTCGTCTTTTCAAATTATAATACTTGGCTTTGCCGGGGTCATTCTATTCGGAGCGTTGCTGCTGATGCTGCCGATCTCCACAACAGCCGGGTGTGTAACGCCATTCAATGAAACGCTGTTTACCGCGACATCTGCCGTGTGTGTGACGGGGCTTGTGGTGCAGGATACAGGAAGCTACTGGTCAACCTTTGGGCAGGCGGTTATTCTGGTGCTGATCCAAATCGGAGGACTTGGTGTCGTAACCGTAGCAGCATCGTTTGCGCTGCTGTCCGGGCGAAAAATCTCTCTGATGCAGCGCAGCACCATGAAGGATGCAATCTCAGCACCAAAGGTAGGCGGAATCGTCCGTCTTACACGCTTCATCTTGCGAGGGACGTTTCTGATTGAACTGCTGGGGGTGCTTGCCATGCTGCCGGCGTTCTGCCGGGACTATGGATGGCGCGGCGTCTGGATGGCGGTGTTTCATTCCATATCTGCTTTTTGCAACGCCGGATTTGACATTCTTGGGACAGAAAACAATCTCTATCCGTCCCTTACCGGCTATGCCGGCAGTCCGGTAATCAATATCACGATTATGCTGCTGATCGTGATCGGCGGTATCGGATTTCTGACATGGGACGATATCTGCGAAAACAAGTGGCGGTTTCACCGCTACCGGATGCAGAGCAAGGTGATCCTTGTCACGACATTCGCACTGATCGTCCTTCCGGCGTTGTTGTTCTTCTTCGTAGACTTTGATGCGCTTCCCCTTGGAGAGCGGATTCAGGCAGCTCTGTTCCAGTCGATCACACCGAGGACCGCGGGCTTCAACACAGTAACGCTGTCCGCGATGTCCGGTGCGTCGCAGGGCGTGATGATACTTTTGATGCTCATCGGCGGTTCTCCGGGTTCTACGGCAGGCGGCATGAAAACAACGACGCTGGCGGTCTTGGTTGCCAATGCTGCTGCGACCTTCCGCCGGCGTGAGAGCGCTCAATTTTTCGGACGCAGAGTCGATTGCGGCGCCGTCAAGACCGCTGCGACAATTCTGATGATGTACCTTGCACTGTTCTTTGGCGGTGCTGCCTTTATCAGTGTATATGAGAATCTTCCGCTGTCTGCCTGCCTGTATGAAACTGCGTCGGCTGTCGGGACGGTGGGATTGACGCTTGGTATCACGCCGCAGCTGCGCATTCCGTCGCAAATTGTGCTGATCACGCTCATGTATCTGGGCAGAGTCGGCGGTCTTACCCTCATTTATGCGGCACTTTCCGGCAAAAAAGCAACCGTAGCAAAGCTGCCGCAGGAACAAATTACAATTGGATAAGGAGTATTTTCTCATGAAAAACATTCTGTTGATTGGCACAGGCCGCTTCGGACGGCATACCGCAGTGCAGCTTTCTCAACTGGGGCATCAGATCATGGCGGTCGATACAAACGAGGATCGAATCAATGATGTGCTGCCGTATGTCACCAACGCACAAATTGGCGACAGTACAAACGCAGAGTTTCTTCGCTCTCTCGGCATCGGAAATTTTGACGTCTGCTTCGTGACCGTCAGCGGTAACTTTCAGAACTCGCTGGAAACCACCTCGCTGCTGAAGGATCTGGGTGCGAAGTGTGTGGTGTCGCGTGCCGAAAGGGATGTACAGGCGAAGTTTCTGCTTCGCAACGGTGCAGACCATGTGGTCTACCCGGAAAAACAGGTGGCAAAATGGGCAGCAATTCGATATACTTCCGATCATATTTTCGACTACATAGAGATCGATGACAAGCACGCCATTTTTGAGGTGGAAGTGCCGGAATGCTGGGTCGGGAAAAGTATTGGCGAACTGGATATCCGCAGAAAGTTTGGGATCAACATTCTTGGCATCAAACGTTCGGGAAAAACCGACGTTACAATTACACCGGATACGGTGCTGTCAGGGGAAATAACAATTTTAGCGCTGGGTGAATATAAGGCGCTGCAAAAGTGTTTCCGGATATGAACGGACGGTGAGGGTATGTGGAAGATGTTGTTTTGATCGTCGGAGCAGCCATGGTATTTCTGTTTGGCTGGTTTCTGATGAAACGTCTGGATCAATTTCTGGCGGAAAATCGGAAACGAACAGAGGAAGCGTCCGAACAACAGCAGCATGAGCCGTGCATGCATCTGGTCGGAGATATTTCTCCTGACGAACTTGAGGAAAAGCTTTCCCGGTTTCGCAGCAGTCATACCCATGTAGAAATCGTGATCTATGATCCAGAGCAAATTTCTTTTCCAAACAGCGAATCCGATTGGACGCAGTAGAACCATTCACCTTTTGGTGCTGTAATATCGGTTAAGAGGGGTGGTGAAAAAGTGCAGAACAAAGGAAATGAAATACCAAAAGAGCATATTCTTGTGTGCCTGTCCTCGTCTCCGTCCAATGAACGCATTGTACGAATGGCAGGGAAAATGGCGCAGGCATTTCGCGGCAGCCTTACCGCGCTCTATGTGCAGACCCCCGGAGACGCTGATATGAACGAGGAAGATACCGTTCGCTTGCAGGCGAATATGCACCTTGCGCAGCAGCTTGGCGCAGAGATCGTCACAACGCATGGTGAAGATGCGGCAGCACAGATTGCGGAATATGCAAGGCTTTCCGATGTGACCAAAATTGTGATTGGGCGCAGCGGCGTACAGCGGCGGCATTTTTGGAGTGAACCGACGCTGACAGAACGGCTCATTACGCTTGCGCCTGAGGTGGACATTCATATCATTCCGGATGTGGAAGCCTATAAGAGCTACCGCAGAAAACGGTTGCTTACCATCCGTCCGGCGTTTCCGACCGCCCGAGAACTGCTTCTGACCATCGGGATTCTGGCAGCTGCGACGGTCATCGGATGGGTCTTTCTGCGGCTCGGCTTTGCAAATGCCAATATCATCATGGTTTACCTGCTGGGGGTGCTTCTGACTTCCGCTT
>JAEYCB010000011.1 GCA_023404345.1 Bacillota bacterium | reverse complement strand
TCTTTGGGGCGAAGAAACTTCACTTCCACAAATTGCCGAATAATCACTTCCAGCGGTTGCCCGTTTTTCTCGTACATGGCAAGCAAAAACATAGGCAGCATGGCAAGCACCATGCACAATGCCGCTGTGGTTGTTCCAACGCTGTCTTTTACCAAAAAGAACAGCGGCAGTCCGATTGCTACCGCCGCGCTGAAACAAATTAGCTGTCGTTTGGTAAGGTTGAACATTACCTTGCTTTTGATTTTTGTTAAGTCCTTTGGGACGGTTACATACGCCATTTCATACCTCCTTTCTGCCCGGAATGTAATCTTCAAAGCGGGGAACAGCATAGAAAAGCCGCTTGTTGTTTACCCACCGTTGCAAATGGCGGGTAACAGGCGGGGCGGTTGGACGCTCGTAAATCATCACATACGGGTCAAAGCCCATAGCCCGCAAGGTGTTCACGCGGTATAAATCCTGTTCGTGAGTGCTGCCGTAGTTGGTAAGAACATACACGCGCCGCTGGCGGCTGCTCTTAATGGCGGTCAAATCCAAAAAACGTTGGAAATACCCGGTCAAGTCCTCGTCGGGATTATCCCATGCAAAATGTACCGCTTTTATCCGTACCCGATTTAACAGGCTGACATTATCCCTGTTCACAAGGCGAATATCCAGCCCTTGCGAAAAATCCACCCATGCGCGGCTTCGTATAAGCTGCTCAATGAGATTTTCATGGTCGGGACAGGCAAGCAGATTAGCGTCCATGATTTTTATTTCCGGCTGCCATTTCCAAAACTCGGACAAATCCGCAACCTTGACGCTTTTGCGCCCCTCTTTACCGCTGACAATGCAAAACCCGCAATTTCTCGGACAACCCCGGCTTAAAAAGCCGTAAGCAATCCCGAAAAACTGCGGGTAGATTGAATAATCCGGGTAACTGTGTTCCACTTCCGGCGGCAAGCGGTTTTTCGTGTCGTAGCCCGTACCGCCGAAAATAACTTGTTCCGCGTTGGTAACGGTTATCGTGTCTTTGGAATAGGTGTCCGTAAAGACGCGGCTTTTATATACAAGGTCGTACCGCCCCTTTGCGTTCCACCATTCCACCGTATGCCCCTTTGCTTTATGATACGCGGATAGCTTCATCAAGCAGAGGTTGGGGAAATTATGGCTGTCAACGTCGATTAAACCGATTTTCAAATCATAACTCACCCCCTTAATGTGCCGAAAAGACGCTCTTTGCAAGGCTCCCTGTTTTGAAAAGGGTAAAGCACAAGAGGACGGTATAGCCCATGCAAGCCCAGATCGCGCCGGAAATGTCGTCGGTCGCTGCGATTGTTTGTATCAACACCGCATAAATGCCGACACACACCAAGATCAGAAACGCCTGAAAACCAAGCGCAAGCAAAGATTTTAAGTAATTCTGTCCCATGCTGCCCCATTCGTGATTTACCATTGTTGCCATCGGGATAGGGGCAACGCTCGTTACAAGATATATTTCAATCATGCGCCCATACACCACAAGCATAATGCAGATTGACAGGGCTTTCATGGTAAGCCCTACAAAGAGGGATTGAAACCATAACCCCAAAAGACCGCCCACGCTCATAGCGTCGAGTTTTGCTTCAATGTCGGTAATGACGGTGGTAACGTCTATGCTTGTATCGGATATGATAACCCCCGCGCTCTGATTGACGACGCTCTGCGTAACGTCGAAAACTCCCATGACGATGTTCCAAGTGTTTGTTACCAGCAGCACCGCAACAAAGGTTTTGAAAATCCATTTGAAAAAAATCCAAGTGTCGAGATCGTGCAGATTGTTTTTTTCAATTACAAGCTGGATTAGTTCATAACACATGACAAAGGTAATGATAACGCCCGCAATCGGTACAATGACGTTTTCCGAAAGGCTGCGTATCATGTTGAATATGCCCGCGTTCCACCCGGCGGGGGTCGTGCCGACTTGCGTTGCAATTTCTCCAACCTCTGTATTTACGCTGTCAAACAAGCCGGAGAGGTTCGATAAAATCCCGTCTGTCAAAATGCCGCGAAACCAATCTTCAATCATCTGCCATATCAAAAGTTAATCCCTCCTTTCCCGCGCCCTCCCGTTTCCGAGAGGGCGCGGCGGGTGGTATTTGTTTTAGGCATTATCCAAAAAGTTTGGAAAGAAGCGGAACAAGGGTGCCGCCGATCAACGCGACGCCACCGCCCGCCATAAGCTGCTTCATGCCCTGGCTCTTTGCGCCCGGATTGTCGTTGCCGTAACCCTCCATGAGGTTAATGGCACCCCAAATGCCAAGACCTGCGCCAAGCGCGATAACCAAAGTCTGCAATACACCAACTGCGCTGTTGAAAAATTCCATATAAACCTCGCTTTCTGCCGCTGTGCGGCTCAAAAATGTTATGGAAAATGAAAATGCCGCCGTTATTCCTCGGCGGCTGCGTCCTCGTCGGACAAATCTATTTCGTATATGTCGAAGGCTTCATCGGGCTTTACGATTGCCGGACGGGTAGACATATACCGTTCCACGTCAAAAGCGTTTTTCTTGTCGAAGTCGGAAAGGTATTTGTAGTTCGGGTGTTTTGTTATATCGTATTTGTCGCTTAAAAAGGGACGCACACCGCGTAGCTGCAAAATACATTTCCCACCGTCCATAACTGCTATTTCGTCCTGTGTCATCAGCTCCTTTCCTAATTTTTGATAAGTAAGTCCATGAGAAACCTGCGTGCCGCGATTTTCGGAAGTATTGAAACTGTCGATTGTTTCCCGTCCCAAGTTATCCGAAATATCCTTTGCATTTTTCCCACGTCCTCCCAAAAACAAGGTGCTGTCGGCATTATCAAGTATGATTTCTGCCGCGTCCCTGTAAATGGCTTTTAGCTGGCTCTGCGATTGCAGAATGATAGAAGCGGACATTTCCCTACTGCGTATGGTCGCAATCAGCTTATCAAAGCGGGGTATCTGCCCGATGTTGTAGGCTAAGCGCCCAGCGCCTTACTGTCTCACAACAGCAGGTTTCCGAACGCTCGCCCCCGAACCGTACGTACACCTCTCAATGTATACGGCTCTCCATTTACCTATAATCTACATTTCATTGT
>JAEYCB010000067.1 GCA_023404345.1 Bacillota bacterium | reverse complement strand
ACAGGCCCTGCCTGGCAGCTTGAATCAGTGCGCCCCTGCGAGCATAAGTATGGGGCATCCTGTTGATTTTCACAAAATGCATGTCCGCCTATGTGAATCCTGCCATTTATGCGGTGTTGCCTTAAATCCGTCCGTGCGCCCTGCCGTTTGATGGCATCCATTTTCATCTTGTATGCCTTGGCGCGTTCAGAGGGCAGGATGTTTTCGCGCTGAAGGTTGCTGTCCACCATGATGATGGTTGCGGTGTCCCTGTCCATGTTTCGGACGATGGCAGGCATGGTAGCCAGCTCTGCCAGTTCACAGGCGTGTTTGCGGCGGTGTCCGGCAATGATTTCATATCCACCTTCTTCCCGTGGACGGACAATCGCGGGGACGAGTACGCCATACGCCTTGATGCTTTCTGCGGTTTCCCTCATGGAATCATCATCCCTCACCTGAAATGGGTGATCTGGAAAAGGATGCAGTTCGGCAAGTGGGATTTGGATAACGACTTCCGGTTGTACTTCCTTTTCCGAGGGAGGCGCGGTCTTTTTACCATGCTCTTTCTGCGTGGTTTTCTCCGGCATTGTTTTCCTCCTGTCGGTATTGGATTTTGGGTACAAAAAAAGGACACTTCTTCTTTTCAGAGGAAATGTCCTGATTTCTTGGGCAGGCAGGCAGCCTGCCCAAACGGTATTTAGTTTTTGTCGTTAATATAACACCTCCTACGATATAACCACTTCGCGGCTTGATTTTTCGGGTTGGAAAAGGATGAAAAACCTTGCCTGATAACCGAAAACCCTTGAAATACGGGGCTTTTCCGGTTTGTCGTAATTATACCGTAAGGGCACACCCACGCCTCGCTGCTGCTCGCCGGCAGCCAGGACGCCGTAAGCGTCGCCAGCCGCATGGGACACAGCGACGCCTCCACCACGCTCAGGCAGTACGCCCACGCCTACCGCATCAAAGACAGGGTTTCCGTCCAGCTCATGCAGCAGCTGATCGAGCACGCCCAGGATCCGAACGCCGCCGCCCACGATCCTGCCCTGCAAAACATCATGGAGCTGCGCACCTTCGTCGAAGAGCACGCCGACCAGATCTACAAGAAATAAATCCACCCACACAAAAAAGACGGGCCTGCACACCGCAGACCCGTCTTTTCTCATGCCCAGCTGCGCCGCCCAGGCAGCTCGCCGCGCCCTGGGTGCAGCTGCACCCACCCTGAAACCCTGATCCCAATTTTGATCCCAACTGTGAAAAATCGCCCGTTTTTCACCCCGAAAAGCATAGAAAAAAGCCCCGCAAACCGTTAGTTTACAGGGCTTTCATACATGGTCGAGGTGACAGGATTTGAACCTGCGACCTTTTGGTCCCGAACCAAACGCGCTACCAAACTGCGCTACACCTCGATAGAAAAAAGCTGGAGCCAATAAAGGGACTCGAACCCTTGACCTGCTGATTACGAATCAGCTGCTCTACCAACTGAGCTATATTGGCGCATCAGCATTAACCATTATAGCAAAGCTTGGCGCATTTGTCCAGCCTTTTTTTCAAAAACCCGTCAATGTCCCTGGAAACCGTTTTACACGCCGTTTCCGTACTTGACGCGCCGGGCGGCGGCGGATATAATACGCATATGTGTCATAAGAAATGTGCGTGAGGCGGGGGAGGGCTTGGCTGTGCGAAAGGCGCTCATACTGGCGGCGGCCGGGCTGTTTTTGCTGCTGCTCAGCGCGCTGGTGGTGGTTTCACCACAGGAAGGTACGCTCACCCGGAGGGTTGAGCCGCCTACGATGCCACCGGATGCGGCGCTCGCCGCCATGGTTTTGCCTGATGGCGCTCTGGCAACACAGGCAAACAATGGCACGCAGAGCGTGCGCATGGACGTGCAGCTGGATGCGCCGCCTGCGGCTGGAGTCGTATGCCAGTTGCAAGGCCGGCGCGACGCCAATGGCCGAGTCCTCACTGCGTCACGGTATGTGCAAAGCGTGTATCAGGTGTTTCGGGCGGAGGCGGCGGGAGGATGATTCCGTACGCATGAAACCAAACATATGCAAAGAAAAATTTGAAAACGGAAGGATGGTTGACATACCATGAAGGTCAACAATCGCCGCCGCGTAAAGATGAGCAAGCGGACCTCCGCGATCATTGTGCTGTGCGTGGCGCTGGTACTTACGCTGGCCGTGGGCTATCTGGGGCTCAACGGCGCCTGGCTGGACAGCCGGGGACTGTACAAACTGCTGCCTTGGCTTCCCACTTCTGATGTAGACAACTGGCCGCAGTCCATTGCCCTGGGTCTGGACCTCAAGGGCGGCGTGTATGTGGAATATGAAGCGACCATGAGCGATGAGATGCGCGCTGAAGGGTATGATTTCGGCACGCTGCTGGACTCGACCATGAGTATCATCGCCAACCGCCTCACAGAAAAGGGCTATCCGGAAGCCACCGTGAGCCAGCTGGGACAGACTGGTATCCGCGTGGAGATTCCCGATGTGACCGACCCCGCCGCTGTGTTGGACCTGATCGGTTCGCCGGCGAAGTTGGAATTCCTTGATCCTGATGGCAATGTGTTCATGGAAGGGCGTCACTTGCAGTCCGCTACCCCCATCACCAATACCGAGACCGGCATGCCCGCCATCAGCTTCCGTCTGACCAGCGAGGGTGCCAAGCTCTTCGGCGACATGACTGCCCAGTCCATTGGCAAAACCATCACTATCCAGCTGGATGGTGAGGTGCTCATGAAACCCACCGTCAACGAGGCTATCTATGGCGGCGACGTGATGGTCACCGGCAGCTTCACCGAGGAACAGACACAGGATATCTGCCTCAAGCTGCAAAGTGGCGCGCTGCCCCTGGACCTGCGTCAGGACAAGCTGGACACTATCTCTGCCACGCTGGGTATCGGCGCACTGTCTACCAGCATTACGGCGGCCATCATCGGCATTCTGATCGTCATGCTCATTATGCTGGTGCGCTACCGTCTGTGCGGCTTGGTGGCTGACTGGGCCCTGTGCGTGTACATTATCCTTCTGTTCCTGTTTATTGCCGTGGTTCCCGGTATCCAGCTTACGCTGCCCGGCATTGCGGGTATCATCCTGGGCATCGGCATGGCAGTGGACGCCAACGTGGTCATCTTTGAGCGCGTGAAGGAGGAGGTCCGCCTGGGCCGCCCGATGATTCACGCCGTGCGCATCGGCTTCAAAAACGCCATGAGCGCCGTGCTCGACGCCAATGTGACCACCATCATTGCTGCTGTGGTGCTTCTGTTCTACGGCACTGGTTCTGTGCAGGGCTTTGCCACTACGCTGCTGCTGGGCGTGATCACCAGCATGCTCACGGCTATCGTGGTCACGCGTTTCCTGCTCACGCGTTTTGTGCGCGTGTTCCATGAGCCCAAGCTGTTTGTGGCGGTCAAGCCCGCCGCAGACACAGCTGTTGAAGGGGAGGCGAAGTAATATGAAAATTCAGAAGCGCGCCCGCATCTGCCTGTGCGTTTCCGCCGCCATCCTGGTGATCGCTTTGGTGATGTCTTTGATGGGATATGGCATCAACTATGGCATCGACTTTGCGGGTGGCCTCAATATCCAGTACGACATGGGCAGCGCCTTTAACCAGGCCGATGTGGAGACCGCCCTGCGCAACCAGGGTGTCACCCAGTTCACCATTTCCTCCTCTGGCGCAGAGGGGCATGTGCTGCAGATCCGCGTACCTACCCTTAGCGGTGACGAAGAGATCCAGAACCTGCAAAACGGCTTGGAGACCGAGCTGTCCCAGATTTATCCCGATATGGATACCGAAACCGCCACTGCCAGCTATGTGGGCCCTGTCGCAGGCGCTACGCTGGTGCGCAACGCTGTGATCAGCGTGTTGCTGGCTGCGGTGTTGATGCTGGCTTACATCGCTCTGCGGTTTGACTTTGCATCCGGCCTCGCCGCAGTGATCGGCCTCCTGCACGACGTGCTGATCATGATTGCCTTCATGGTGATTTTGCGCAGCGTGATCCAGATGAACTCGTCTTTCATCGCAGCTATGCTGACCATTGTGGGCTATTCCATCAACAACACCATCGTCATCTTCGACCGCATCCGCGAGAACAACAAAAAGCCTGCGTATGCCGGTATGATGCGCGAAGAAGTAGTATCTATCTCCGTGCGTGAGAGCCTGGGCCGCACCATCAACACTACGCTGACCACGCTGGTGACGATCGTGACCCTTTACATTCTGGGTGTGGATGCTATCCGCGAATTCAGCTTGCCCATCATCGTGGGCATCCTGGCGGGCGCTTACAGTGCCAACATGATTAATGGCTACGTGTGGGCCGCTCTGGAGCAGTTCCGCCTGGACCGCAAGGACCAGAAGAAACTCAAGGCCAAGAAGGCGTAATCCTTTCCCCAGTCTCATATTTCAATCGCCCCTTCGGACAGTTTCTGTCCGAAGGGGCGATTTGTCTGCACCAATGTTAATCAAAACTGCGGAGCATGAGGCGGAAACGCGGCTTGTTTTTAGAAAATAGTTGAATCTGACATTTTTCCAGCTGGCAAAGACCAAGAGCGTTTGAGGGGAGGATTACATACTGAACAGAATCAAGAAAGAATTATGCGTATAAACGATCATTTTGTTAATCATAGACTGCTAGAAAGCTTCTTTATGGGGGCTATGGGAACGCGCAGGCCTCCAAGTGAAATCCAGGCATGTTTCTCCGGCCGCGTCCAAAGGCCAGAGTGCCCTGGCGGAAAGCATTCGCTGAATGCGGACTTTTCACCTGCTAAAACGACCCCGGAGGAAGCATTTCCTCCGGGGCCGCTTTTTGGTTATCTTACAGCGCCAGGCGGTAGATGGCCTCGCAGTCTGCGGGCTTGAGGGGCACGAACTGACCCAGCGTGCCGCCCGCCATGGCCACGGCTCGTTCAGCCATGCGGCCGAAGTCCGCGTCGCCAATGCCGTTCTCGGTTAGCGTAGTGGTCAGACCCAGCGCGCGGTAGAACGCTTCCAGCCGGCGGATGCCCTCAGCCGCCATGGCAGCGAGATCGTCACTCTCCGGTACATCAAACACCCGCGCGGCAAACTGCGCCAGCTTGGCCTCGCCGCCGTGGGCCAGCGCATACTTCATCCACGCCGGGAATACGATGGCCAAGCCCGCACCGTGGGCGATGTCGTAGAGCGCGCTCAGCTCATGCTCCAGCTTGTGACTAGCCCAGTCTCCCACACGGCCGGTCTGGAACAACGTGTTGTGCGCCAGACACCCCGCCCACATGATCTCGGCCCGCACGTCGTAGTTTTCCGGCTCCCGCATTACGATGGGGGCGTTGTCCACCACGGTCTTGAGCGCACCCTCGGTCATGCGGTCGATCAGCTCCACATGCGTGACACGGGTAAAGTAGCGCTCCATCATGTGCGCCATAATATCCACCGCGCCGCAGGCCGTCTGGAAGGGCGGGAGCGTATAGGTAAATTCGGGATTGAGAATGGAGAACTTGGGGAAATTCAGCGGCGTGTTGCGTCCACGTTTGCACAGGTCCTCCTCGCGGGTGATAACGCTGGAATCGCTCATCTCGCTGCCTGCAGCGGGGATGGTCACCACCGTGCCCAGGGGAAGAACTTCGGTATTCTTGCCCTTGCCGTCAAACAGGTCCCACACATCGCCGTCGTAGCATGCGCCGTTGGCAATGGCCTTGGCAGTGTCGATGGCGCTGCCGCCGCCCACCGCCAACACCAGCTGAATGTCATGCTCGTGGCACAGGCGGATACCTTCACGCACCAGCGAGAGGCGCGGGTTGGGCTGAACACCGCCCAGCTCCCACACCTGCATGCCCGAAAGCTGCGCCATTACCTGATCATACACACCAGTACGCTTGATGCTGCCGCCGCCGTAGACCAGCAGCACCCGGTTGCCCCAATGGGCGGCTTCATCATGCAGGCTGTTCAGTGCGTTTTTGCCAAAGAAGATTTTTGTCGGATTCTGAAACACAAAATCAATCATGACCACAAGCTCCTTTTCCAAAATGGTGGGAAGAATGGTTTGTTTTATTGTACCACGCCTGCGCGGGTTTGCAAAGCCCTCATGGTTGACAGCCGCCTGCCGGCGGGCTATGATGAAATGGCGCGCGGCTCCGTGCCCCGCGCCTGCCCTTTGGGGCGGACGATATGTACATGGAGATAGCCGCCTATGCAGACCATCCGTCAAAAAGCCCGCCCCTTTGTGGGCAGCCGTTCCTTCTATGCAGGTGCGCTGGGGGTGATGGCCCCCGTTGCGGTCCAGCAGCTGATCAACAATTTGTTCAACATGATTGATAACCTGATGGTGGGCAGCTTGGACGCCAGCGGCCTGGCTATGAGTGCCGTGACGGTGGCCAACCGTCCCTACACCATCTTCTTCGGCGTGTTTTTTGGCATGACGGGCGCAGCAGGTTTGCTCATCAGTCAGTATTATGGTGCGCGCGATTTCAAAACCTGCCGTGCCCTGTTTGCCTTGCAGGTAGTGATTGGGCTGGTGGCCTCACTGTGTGTGGGCCTGTGGCTGGCGCTGTGGCCTGAGAGCGTGATGCGCATTTTTGTAAACGATCCGCGCACTATCTCCCTGGGCATGGAGTATCTCAGTATCATCTGGCTGAGCTACCTTCCCCTGGCGGTGAGCAACGTGTGTATTTTCTCACTTCGCTCCATTGGTGAAAACCGCATGAGCATGCTGGTCAGTCTGGCTGCAATGGGGGTCAACGCGCTTTGCAACTATGCCCTGATCTTCGGTCGCCTGGGTATGCCGGCCATGGGCGTGCGCGGCGCGGCACTGGGCACGCTCATCGCCCGCACGGTGGAAATGCTCTTTTATCTGCGCATGCTCCTTGGTGGCCGCTCGCTGTTCACGCTGGACCTGCGCGCGGCTTTCCGCCTGCCGCGCGCGGTAGTACGTGCTTTTGCACTTAAGGCCGTGCCTCTGATCCTTAATGAAGTCCTTTGGAATGTTGGCATGAACATCTACTTCTGGAGCTATGCGCGCCTGGACGAAACCGCTCTGCCTGCTGTGACCATTGGCGAGCAGATCTCGACCATTGCCGCGGTGCTGGCCATGGGCACGTCTTCAGCGGTGTCGGTGCTGATCGGAGCAGAGCTGGGCGCAGGTAGGCTTTCGCAGGCCAAGGCCAACTGCAAAAAGCTCCTTACGCTGGTGGTGGTTATCGGACTGGTGTGCGTGGCACTGTGTCTGGGACTGGGCGCAATCCTGCCCAACGCCTTTGGGGTGGAGCCCCGGCTGCGCGATCTTGCTGCGCGCATAGCGACAGTAATGGGGGGGTTCTCACCATTTAACTTTCTCTATGGCTTTTGCTTCTACTGCATGCGTGCCGGTGGTGACACGCGCAGCGCCATGCTGCTGGACAGCGGCTATATGTGGCTGGTCCCCGTGCCGGCGAGCCTGCTGATGGCGCTGCTCCTGCCAGGACGCATCAGCATCGCCGCAGCGGTGCTGGTGGTGCAAGTGCTGATGAACTTGAAGGTGATCCCGGCTTTGTGGGTGCTCAAAAAGGGCAGGTGGGTGCGAAATATCACCGCAGAGGGCGCACAGGTGTAAAACAGGGGCCCCGACTTGTGCATTTTCCTGCTTTGGTGGTATAATAAACTGTTGTGGTATGGCCATGCATGCCTTGACCGCACGGAAGGAGGGACCCGCCTATGCACAGCTGCCGGATGGGCGCGCTTCTATGTCTGCTGCTTTCCATGTTGATCGCGCTGTGCCCTGCGGCGCTCCCGCTCCATGCCGCTGCCGAGGAAGAAACTATCTATTTTATTGAACCCAAGTTGCCCAGCGATGTGGAGCCATATGATCCGGAGCATCCCGAAGATTTGTATGAGGATCAGCTCTATGCAAAGTCGGCCATCCTCATTGAGGCTTCCTCCGGTGAAGTGATTTTTGAAAAGAACGCGGATGCTACCATGTATCCCGCTTCCACTACCAAGATCATGACTGTGCTGCTTGGCATCATGATGGGCGATATGAACCAAACCGTTTACCTGTCGGAAACCGCTGCCGACATTGGTGACGACAGCTCCGACATGGGCCTGGACGTGGGGGAGAGCATCAACTTCAAGGATCTGCTCTACGGAACCATGGTGCGCTCCGCCAACGAAGGCGCCAACCTTATCGCCGAAACGCTCTACGGAAGCGTGGCAGCCTTTGCAGAGGTCATGAACGAAGCCGCCGCCATGTATGGCTGCACCAATACCCACTTTGCCAACGCCAACGGTTTGCATGACCCCAACCACTATACTACCGCACGTGACATGGCCAAGATTGCCCAGGCTGCCATGCAAAATGAAACTTTCCGCGACATTGCCAAAACCTATACCTATTCTCTGCCGGCCAGCAACCTGCACAGCGCGCGCGTACTCACCTCCAGTTCCCGTGCGTTTTTCAACCCCAGTCTGGAGGAGAACGATGCCTACTATCCCTATGCCATCGGCATCAAAACCGGCTTTACCAACGCGGCGGGGCACTGCTTTGTGGGCGCGGCCGAGAGGGATGGAGTGGAGCTGATCTCCGTGGTGTTCTATACCACCTCGGACGGACGCTGGACCGATACGGTCAAACTGATGGAATATGGATTTTCCCAGTTCGTGAGCATGACGCCCGCGGAGCTGTACGCCGAAAATCCCATTATGGTGGAAACCTCCGGATTTGCTCTGGACGATGAAGGCTACGGCCGGTTAGAGCTCAACGTGCAGGCCCGCAGCGGGTCGCGCGAGGTGAGCATCGTGGCTACCAAGGCCGAGATGGAGAGCATGGCCCGCAACCTCCGCCAGACCGTGCTGATCGAGTATACGCGCGATTTCGCTGCCCCCATTCAGGCGGGCGAGGTCATGGGCACCATGACCTATTACCCCACCGACGGCGGAAGCCCCGTCACCTATGATCTGGTGGCTTCGCGCACGATTGCGCGCCGCGAAAACGCCCCCCTTTCGCTGGAAGAGATCGTGGAGCAGGTCTATGCTGATCCCAATCCCTTCCCACCGCTTTCGGTCGAGTTGGTGGTCATGATCTTCTTGCCGGTAGGCGGCGTGTTTGTAGCCATTCGCATTCTGATGCGCATTTTCCGCCGCACGGGCCGCCACCGCAAAGGTCGCGTACCAAGGCCGCGTAATCGCTTCTACCGCTGATAATCACCCATACGAAAGGAGGCGGGGCTGTGGTCGCGCAGGTGATTGTGGATGTGGTGCACACAAACGTGGCCCGCCCCTTTTCCTACCTGGTGCCAGAGGGCGCAGAGATATCCGTGGGCGCGCGGGTGAGCGTGCCACTGGGCCGGCGGCGGGTGGACGGTATTGTTGTGGAGTTGCTAAATGACCCGCCCGATGGCCTGCCGCCCGAAAAGCTGCGCCCCATCGGCTCCATGCTGGACGATTGTCCGGCGCTGCTGCCGGCACTTTTGGACCTGGCGCGTGAGCTGGCTGCGCAGGCGCATTGTCCTCTGGCTGAGACGTTGCGCCTGATGCTGCCGGCGGCCATGCGCACCGGCCGCGTGAAGCGCAAGAAGGCGCTCTATGTCCGTCTGGCACCCGGTGTGGACGCCGAGGCTGCCGCGCAGGCTCAACGCCGCGCCCCCAAGCGGGCCACGCTGCTTCGGCTGCTGGACGGGGGGACGCCGCGCACCGTAGCGGAGCTTGAGCCGCTGGTCAGTCAGCCGCGCGAGGCTCTGCGCGCGCTGGAAAAGGCGGGGCTGGTTATATTAGAGGAGCGCGAGGTGTTCCGTGCGCCCGATGGCGAGGCCGACGCGGCGTATACGCAGCCCCCGGAATGGACGCCGGACCAACGCGAAGCGTTGGACACGATGCTCCCGGCGCTTCGGCAGGGCGAAGGCGCGTTTCTTCTGCACGGCGTCACCGGCAGCGGCAAGACCGAGGTGTATCTCGCCATGGTGGCTGAGGCGCTCAAGGCCGGCAAGGGTGCAATCATTCTTGTGCCGGAAATCGCCCTTACGCCTCAGATGGTGCGCTGGTTTCGCGCACGCTTCGGGCCGGAAACGGCGGTTTTGCACAGCCGCCTCACCGACGGCCAGCGCTGCGACGAATGGCGGCGCATCCGCCTGGGCTACGCGCGGGTGGTGGTGGGCGCGCGCAGCGCGGTCTTTGCGCCCGTGGAGAACTTGGGCCTGATCGTGATCGACGAGGAGCACGAGCAGACCTACCTCAGCGACAAGCATCCCCGCTATGACGCGCGCCGCGTGGCCATGAGCCGATGCTCCCGCGAGGGGGCCACGCTGGTACTCAGCAGTGCCACGCCCAGCATCCTGTCTTTTGCCATGGCCCGCCGGGGCGACTACACACTGGTGGAAATGCCCCGCCGCGTGCGCGGCCTGCCCCTGCCCGACGTTACCGTGGTGGACATGCGGCGCGAGCTGGAAGCCGGCAATCGCTCCATCTTCAGCCAGCTGCTGATTGAGCGGCTGGGCGGGTGCCTGAGGGAGGGACGGCAGGCCATGCTGTTTCTCAACCGGCGCGGATACAACACCTTCGTCAGCTGCCGCAGCTGCGGCTATGTGGTCAAATGCGAGCGCTGCGATTTGAGCATGACGCTGCACCGCGATCCGGGCGGCGAGGAGAACGGAGTGCTCCGCTGTCACATGTGCGGCGCAGAACGTACTCCGCCGCAAACTTGCCCCGAGTGCGGCAGCCGATATATCCGCTATTTTGGCAGTGGCACCCAGCGGGTGGAGGAGGAGGTGCGCCGTCTGTTTCCCGGTGTGGAAACCGTGCGCATGGATATTGACACCACTCGCGGCCGCGATGCGCATGCAAAGCTGCTCGATCGTTTTGGCCGGGGCGAGGCGCAGGTGCTCATCGGTACGCAGATGATCGCCAAGGGGCTGGATTTTCCGCGTGTGACGCTGGTGGGCGTGGTCGCGGCGGACATGACGCTCAACCTGCCGGATTACCGCGCGCCGGAGCGCACGTTTCAGCTCATCACCCAAGTGGCGGGCCGCGCGGGCCGCGCAGGGCTTCCCGGCGAGGTGATCGTGCAGACCTATAAGCCAGAGGACCCCTGCATTCAGGCAGCTGCCGCGCAGGACTACCGCGCGTTTTTCGAGCAGGAGTTCAGCCGCCGCCGCGCGGGGCTGTATCCGCCCTTTACGCTGCTTGCGCGCCTGCTGGTGGAAAGCCCCGACGAGGAGGCGGCCCATCAAACCGCTGAACGCCTCTACGACGTGGTACAAACCTATCTTCTGTCGCATCCGGCGCAGAAAAAGCGCACGCTCATGCTGCGGGCCGATGAGGCCCCGGTTAAGCGCATCCGCGGGCAATACCGCTATCATGTGCTGATGAAGCTGTTCGATCACCCGGACGCGTCGCCCCTTCTGGCCCTTTTGGCCGAGCTGGCAGGCGTGCAGGACGGCGAGTGCAGCATTTACTGTGAAGTGAACCCTGCTACTATGATGTAGGGGAACAAGGAGTTTGGTCTGAAATGGCAACCAGAAAGATTGTGGAAATCGGAGACGAAAAACTGCGCAAGCATGCGAAAACGGTTGAGAAATTTGACCTGCGCCTGCGCATTTTGCTCAAGGACATGGCCGACACCATGTATAAGGCTGACGGCGTGGGTTTGGCTGCACCGCAGGTGGGCATTCTCAAGCGCGTGGTCGTGGTGGATGTGGGGGAGGGCCTGATCGAACTGGTCAATCCCGAAATCATTTCGGCCGAAGGCGAACAGAGCGGCCCCGAAGGGTGCCTGAGCGTGCCCGGCCGCTCCGGCATCGTGGTGCGTCCGGAGCGCGTGACCGTGCGCGCGCAGAACGCGCACGGCGAGCCCATCGAAGTAACGGGCGAGGGCTTCCTCGCGCGCGCCTTCTGCCATGAGATCGACCATCTGGATGGCGTGCTCTACGTGGACAAGATGGTGCGGGAGATCTTCCCCGATGAAGAAGAGGATGGCGAAGACGAACCGGACGGGGAGGAGGAAGGTCAATGAAGGTTGTGTTTATGGGCACGCCGGACTTTTCCGTGCCCACGCTTCAGGCTTTGGTGGATGCAGGCTATGAGGTGGCCGGTGTCTTTACCCAGCCCGACCGGCCCAAGGGACGCGGCGGTAAGGTACAGATGAGCCCTGTAAAGGAGCTGGCCCTTCGCTATGACATCCCCGTATTTCAGCCGCTGAAAATCCGCGTGGATGGGCTGGAGGCCCTGCGCGCCCTCGCGCCGGACGTGTGCGTGACCGCCGCATTCGGGCAGATCCTGTCCCAGGAGGTGCTGGACGTGCCTCGCCTGGGTACGGTGAACGTGCATGCTTCCCTCCTTCCCCGGCACCGGGGCGCGGCCCCTGTGCAATGGGCCCTTTTGAGCGGCGATGCCGTGACCGGCGTGACCACCATGTTCACTGACCGGGGCATCGACACGGGCGATATGCTGCTTCGCGCTGAAACTCCCATTTTGCCCGACGATACTGCGGGGACACTTACCGACCGCCTTTCTAAGATGGGCGCGGAACTGCTCATTGAGACGCTTCGTCGGCTGGAGGCGGGCGACTGCCCCCGCGAAAAGCAGGACGAGGCCCTCGCCACCTATGATCCCAAGGTGGACAAGGAGATGGGCCGCCTGGATTTCACACAGACCATGCGGGAATGCCTGAACCGTGTGCGCGCCATGTCGCCGTGGCCCTGCGCCTTTGTGCCGCTGGCGGAAGGCGTGCTGAAGATATGGAGTGCCGCCGCGTTTGATGGGGCTTCAGGCACACCGGGTACGGTACTTCGGGCCAATAAGCGCGACGGCCTGGTGGTAGCCACCGCCGACGGGGCGCTTTCGCTCCTGGAGGTGCAGGCGCCCAACGCTCGCCGCATGGACGCAAAGGCCTTTTTGCTGGGACATCCCATCCACGAAGGAACGATGCTTGATGAGGTGCACCTATGACCGAAGAACGCAGATCGAAGGACCGCGCGCCCAGCAGGCGCCCAAGCGCGCCGCGCGCGTCAAGGCCCGGCTCCCGAGCTCCGTATGCCGCGCATGCGGCCGAAGGTGCGCGTCCGCCCCGGCATGAGGGTGAGGAGAAACGCCTGGAGCGCAGGCCCGGCGGAGGCGCTGCAGGCGGCCCCGGAGGGAAACCTCGCGCAGACCGTCCGCAGAGCGCCCGCTTTGCGGGAACACGCCGCCCGGCGGCTGTGGCTGGCGCGCAGGCCCGTTCACAGAACGCCCGCTCATCGGGCACGCCCCATGCGCCGTATGCACAGGTACGCCCCAGCCACGGCCCAGCGGCTCGTGGTCTGCGGCCCCGCACAGCTCCTGTCCAGAGCGGCCTGAATGCCCGCCGCCTGGCGCTGGACGTGCTTACCGATGTGCGCGAGAAGGGCGCCTATGCTTCGCTGGCTTTGGGCGAGCAGCTGCGCGTTTCGCGCCTGTCGCCGGAGGACCGCCGATTGGCCACGGGGCTGGTGTACGGCACGCTGGAAAACCAGCTGAAAATCGACTATGCGCTGGACCGCCTGATGGACCATCCCACCCGGGAGCCCGTTCAGCGAGACATCCTGCGGATGGGCGCGTATCAGATCCTGTTTCTGGACCGCGTGCCCGATAGCGCCGCCGTGGACGAGGCGGTGAAGCTCACCCGCGCCATGAACATGGAGGCAGCCTGCGGCTTTATCAACGCGGTGCTCCGCAACCTTTCGCGCGGTAAGGATGAGATCGCATGGCCCGACCGTAAGACCGATCCCATGGCCTACCTCAGCGTGATGGGCAGCATGCCCCGCTGGCTGGTGGAAAAACTGGTGGCGGCCTACGGGCCGGAGGAGGCCGAGCGAGTCATTCTCTACCGCGAGCAGGAGCACCCCGTATGCGTGCGGCCCAACGTGATGCGCCTGTCCGATGCCGAATTTGAGGCTCTGCTGCGCGAGAAGGGATGGCGCGCCGAGCGCGGTCTTGCGCCGCATGCGTGGCTGATCTACGGTGCGGGAGACCTGGCCGCCGACGCGGATTACCGTGCCGGGCGCTTCTCCATCCAGGGACAGAGCAGTATGCTGGCGGCGGAGGCGCTGGAGGCGCGGCCCGGCATGAAGGTGCTGGACGCGTGCGCCGCGCCGGGCGGCAAATCCGCCTACCTGTGCGAGCAGATGCAGCTGACCGGCCGCGTCTATGCCTGGGAGCTGCATGAAAAGCGTGCCCAGCTGCTGGAAGGTGTGCGCAGGCGGCTGGGGCTGGACAATCTGCGCATTTCCGTGCGCGATGCACTGGATTTCCGGCCCGATTTGGAAGGCGCGCTGGACGGTGTCTTGCTGGATGCTCCCTGCGCGGGACTGGGCGTTCTGAGCCAGAAGCCGGACATCAAGCTGCGCCTGAAACAGGAGGATATTCCCGCCATTGTCGATACGCAGGGGCGGCTGCTTGATACGGTCTGCCGCTATGTGCGCCCCGGCGGGGTGCTGGTGTACAGCACCTGCTCGCTCCTGCCGGAGGAAAACGCAGACCGCGTGCGGGCCTTTTTGGAAGCGCATCCGAACTTTGCTTTGGAAACCCTGCCCGCGACCTTCCCGGAGGAGCTGCGCGCCCGGCAGACGCCCTGCGGTTTACAACTTTTGGGCTGCCGTGACGGCGTGGAAGGTTTCTTCATCGCCCGGATGCGGAGGATGCGTTGATGGATGACAAGCGCGTGTTGCTGGATCTGACGCGGGAGGAACTGGGGGATTTTCTTAAATCTCAAGGCCAGCCCGCTTTCAGGGCAGATCAGGTATTCGGATGGCTCCATCGGGGTGTGGCTTTCGAAAATATGGGCAATCTGCCGACATCCCTGCGTATCCATCTGGCTGAAACCTGCGTGGACCTGCCCATGTCCATTCAGGAGGTGCATCCCTCCAAACGGGACGATACGGTCAAATTCCTCTTTGTCTGCCTGGACGGCAACATCATCGAGGGCGTGCTTATGCGCTATCGCTACGGCTATTCGTTATGCATCTCCACCCAGGTGGGATGCAAGATGGGCTGCGCCTTCTGCGCTAGCACGCTGGAAGGTTGCGTACGCAACCTCACAGCTGGTGAAATGCTCTCTGAAGTGCTTCTGGCCAATCGCTTTCTGGGCGAAAAGGGCAAGGTGGGGCACGTGGTGCTCATGGGCAGCGGCGAGCCTCTTGATAATTACGATCAGGTGGTGCGCTTTTTGCGCCTGCTCAATGAGCCAAAGGGCCTCAATATTAGCCTGCGGAACGTGTCCCTCTCCACCTGCGGGCTGGTGGAGGGCATCCGGCGTCTGGAGGGGGAGCATCTGCCTGTAACATTGAGCATCTCTTTGCATGCTCCCAATGATGAGATCCGCCGGCAGATCATGCCCGTAGCCCGCACCTATCCCATCGTGCAGCTGATGCAGGCCGTTCGCGCCTATGTGGCCGGAACGGGACGGCGCGTGGTGTTCGAGTATGCGCTCATTGATGGGCTCAACAGCCAGCCTGCACATGCGCGTGAGCTGGCCCGGCTGCTTCGCGGCCTGCAATGCCACGTTAACCTCATCCCCCTCAACCATGTGGACGAGCGCCGGCTGCGTCCTGCTACACCTGATGCGGTGCGCGCCTTTCAGCAGACGCTGGAAGCGGAGCACATTTCCGCCACAGTGCGCCGCGAAATGGGTGCGGATATCGGCGGCGCGTGTGGCCAGCTGCGCCGCAGACGTTTGAACGCACAAACCTGATTTTTTCATCTCCCCAGCGGGAAGGAGCGGATAGCGATGCGCGTATGTCAGCGTACCCACCAGGGCCGGGTGCGGTCCAGCAATCAGGACTGCCTCCTTGTGGACGGCTGCGTCTATGGCGTGGCCGACGGCATGGGCGGCCATCAGGGCGGTGAAACCGCCAGCCGCGTGGCTGTACAGGTGATCAAAAACGCACTGCGCGGAAAGCTGCCCGACCGCCGCGCCCTGGAAGTGGGTGTGGAGGCCGCCAACCGCCGCGTGTACGATATGGCGCGGCATGACAGCAGCCTCAGCGGCATGGGCACCACCGTCACGTTGCTCTGGGAGGACGGAAAGCGCGTGCTGGTGGGCCATGTGGGCGACAGCCGCGCCTACCGCCTGCGTGGGGGCGAACTTGAGCAGATCACCCAGGACCACAGCATTGTGGCCGAGCTTCTGCGCAACAATGTGATCACCGCCGAAATGGCGCGCAACCACCCTTACCGCAACGTGATCACCCGCGCCGTGGGCGTGGATCCCGCCGTGATTCCTGACGTGATCGACGAGGACAAGCAGCCCGGTGACGTGTGGCTGGTGTGCTCGGACGGGCTATACAACATGGTGTCCGACGATGTGATTCGCGATACCCTTATGCAAAGCGAAACCGACGATCAGGCCGCCGACTGCCTGCTTTCGCTGGCGTTGGAAAACGGCGGCGCCGACAATATTACCTTCGTCATCTGCCGCGTCACGGAGGTGGACGGGCAATGATGAAGGGAATGGTCTTTGCCGAAAGGTACAAGCTGGAGGATTTCATCGGCCAGGGCGGCATGTCGCTGGTGTACCGGGCGGTGGATATCCGCACGGGCCACAGCGTGGCGGTGAAGATTCTCAAAAGCGAATACAACAGCGATAAGGAGTTTCTGGAGCGCTTCCAGCGCGAGGCCCAGGCCGCCAGCCTCATGTCGCACCACAATCTGGTCAATCTTCTGGACGTGGGCGTAGAGGGCGAATACCGCTACCTCGTACTGGAATACGTCAACGGCAACACCCTCAAGGACATCATCCGCCAGAAGGGCCGTCTGAATTATCAGACCGCTATCCAGATCACCATCCGCATTCTCAGCGCCCTTCAGCATGCGCATGACAACGGCATCATCCACCGCGACATCAAGCCGCAAAACGTGCTCATCCACGCCGACGGCCATGTGAAGGTGTCGGATTTCGGCATCGCGCGCATGACCAACGCCTTTACTATCAGCAAGGGAGACACGGTGGTGGGTTCGGTGCACTATTCATCGCCCGAACAGGCCACAGGCAGCGTGGTGGAGGCCACCAGCGACATCTATTCCACCGGCGTGGTCATGTATGAAATGCTCACCGGCCGTGTGCCCTTCGTGGGTGATACACCGGTGGCCGTGGCCATGCAGCACGTACAGGACCCACCTCCACCCATCACTGATTTTGCGCCTGAAACGCCGCCCGCCGTGGTTGCCGTGGTGATGAAGGCGCTGGAAAAGAACCCAAAAAACCGTTTTCAGAGTGCCCGTGAAATGGCAGATGCTCTCATGAAGGCCAAGGACGGCAAACTCGACCCTGCGGAGGTAGCACTCGAATCCTCCGGGCCCCGGCCGGTGGTAAAGTCCGCTCAGCAGCCTGCACGTATGCGCGAGCTCAGCCCCCACGGTCCGCAGGGTACGGCGCGGCGCGCACCTGTGCGCCGGCGGCGCAATCACCGCCGTATCGCCGAACTCGTGCTGTCTAGCCTTGCAGCAGCATGTGTGCTGGCCGCACTGGCCTTCGGCGTGGTGCAGGTGTATACCCGCGTAAGCCGCAGCGCTGTTGCGCCCGACGTAGTGGGCCTGAGCGTGGGCGACGCGCAGACTTTGGCACGCCGTGAGGGCCTTAACTGGCAGCAGACCGATATCAACCACGACACCATCCCTGCCGGCACCGTTATATCTCAGATTCCTGAACCAGACACTGCTATGGAAAAGGGCGACAGCCTGCTGGTGGCAGTCAGTCTGGGACCGGTGAGCACGGCCATGCCCGACCTGAGCGGCATGAATTATGAGGACGCTACCAAGAGGCTGAAGGACCGCGGCTTTGGCAATATTGTGCTGATTAAAACGGTATCATCATCCCCTGTCGGCACAGTGCTGGGGCAAAGCCCCAAGGCAGGCGAGAGCTTTCTTTCCGGCCAGAGTGCGGAGTTGACCATTTCCGGCGGCAGCACCATGGTGCCGGAACTCACCAGCCGCCCCTATGAGGAGGCGGTATCCCTCCTGAGGGAAAGCAACCTGACCGAAGGAACGCCCGTGTACACGGAAGTGACGGATGCCTCACAGGTAGGCCAGGTGCTTGGGCAGATGCCGGCCATGGGCACCATTGCCGTGCTTGACGCGCCGGTAACCCTGACTGTGGGCATTGAAAGCGAGCCCTATCAGGGCGAAGTGAGTCTCGAGGTGCCGGAAGCAGACCATGACCGCATCCTGCGTGTGATGCTGGAAATCGATAGCGAGGAACATGTGGAGTACGAGGGTACGGCCCCCGCAAGCGGCGGAAACATGCTGGTGCCCATCAGTGCCTCTGTGGAGGGCGAGGTGCCCTGCCGCGTGTACCTGGATGGCGAACTGTATCTGGAACAGACCGTAACCCTTAAATGACAGGGAGGGAAAATGGCTTGCAAAGCGCCGAAGGCGTCATTGTTAAGGGCGTAGGCGGCCTGTACTACGCCCGCGGGGAGGACGGCAGTACGCACGTGCTGCGCGCCCGAGGAATATTTCGCCGCCAGCACGTGACCCCCATGGTGGGTGATCGCATACGCTTCACGCCCGGCCAGGGCGAGGAACACGGCTGGGTGGAGGAAATTTTGCCTCGCGAAAGCCAATTGGTGCGTCCGCCGGTAGCAAACGTGCGCCATCTGGTTATCGTGCTGGCCCCGGCCCCTGCGCCGGATTATCTGCTCATTGATACGCTGATCGCCATGGCGCTCAGGCAGGGCATTAGGCCTGCCCTGGTGGTGAACAAATGCGACCTGGACGGCGGGACCTACGAAGCCGTGCAGCGAGATTACGCTGGGCTGGGCGCGCCCCTGCTTGCGGTGAGTGCGCTGATGGAGCAGGGGATGGACGAACTGCGGGCGCTGCTTGCATCGGGCGTATGCTGCCTGGCTGGGCAAAGCGGCGTGGGGAAGAGTACGCTTTTGTGCGCGGCCACGGGCCTGAAGCTGCAAACCGGCGAAATCAGCCAAAAGATCAGCCGCGGCAGGCACACCACCCGCCATGCGGAGCTGCTCTACAGCGGTGATTATCGCGTGCTGGATACGCCCGGTTTCAGCCTGTTGGAACTGTGGGAGGGACTGGAGCCCATCCACCTGAAGGAATATTACCCTGAATTTGCCCCCTATGAGGGGCAATGCCGCTTCTCGCCCTGCTATCATCTCAGTGAACCTGGCTGCGCAGTGTTGGAGGCTGCGCGCCGGGATGAGGTCAGTCAGGCGCGGCTGGAGCGCTATCACCTGCTGCTGAAAAAGGCGCAGGAGGCATGGAGGAATCGCTATGATTAAATTATCCCCCTCGATTCTCGCGGCGGACCCCCTCAGGTTGGGACAGGCCGCACAGATGGCCCTTGACGCAGGCTGCGACGAATTGCACTTCGACGTGATGGATGGGCATTTTGTGCCCAACCTCACCTTTGGCCCCCACATTCTTAAGGCCATGAAGCAGGAGCTGCCCGGAATTGTCTATGATGTGCATCTCATGCTGGATAACCCGGCGGATTTTGTGGACCCATTTGCCGACGCGGGAGCGGATATTCTGACCGTGCATGCCGAGGCGGAGGATTTTGACCGCGCCCTTGCCCGCATCCGCGAACGCGGGGTGCAAGCAGGGGCATCGGTGCGCCCGGCCACCCCTGTGGATTGCCTGCGGGATGTGCTTCCTCAGCTGGACCGTGTGCTGCTGATGACCGTGAATCCTGGATTCGGCGGGCAGAAGCTCATCCCGGAAGTGCTGGGCAAGGCGGCGCAGCTGCGTGCCATGGGCTTTACGGGCGAAATCGAGGCCGACGGCGGTATCTCGGAAAGCAACGCGGCCCTGCTTAAGGAGGCGGGCATTGGCGTCTTGGTAATGGGTACGGGTTTTTTCTGTGCCAAGGACCCGTGCGAAGTGGTGCGCCGGGTGCATGCGCTCTGACGCCCTCCGGGCATGCTAATGGTGGGAGCATCCCGCTCCCGGCAAGGAGGCATGGGTATGAGACGGTCAAAACCTACCATGCGGCTTTTGACGCCGCCCCCCAAACGCAGACGCATGACGCGCGCGCCTGTGAGGCATTGAGCGCATCATGAAAACTCCCTCACTAAGAAAGGAACTGCATGCATTTTGACGATTTGAACCTGATTTCTCCACTATTATCTGCCGTGCGCGACATGGGTTACGACGAGCCCACTCCCATTCAGCGCGAAACCATTCCTCCCGTGCTTGGCGGGCGCGACGTTTTGGGATGCGCCCAGACGGGCACCGGCAAAACCGCCGCGTTTGCCCTGCCTATTTTGCAGCGATTGAGCCAGGAGCGCAAGCAGCACGCAGGGCGGCGTACCATTCGCGCTCTGATTCTTACCCCTACGCGTGAACTGGCATTACAGATTTTTGAAAACTTCCAAAGCTACGGCAAGAACCTGCCGCTACGCTCCTGCGTCATCTTTGGGGGCGTGGGGCAGCAACCACAGGTAGAGGCGCTTACGCGCGGAGTAGACATTCTGGTGGCTACCCCCGGCCGGCTTAACGATCTGATCGGCCAGGGACATATCACCCTGGAGCATATCGAAATTTTTGTTCTGGACGAGGCCGACCGTATGTTGGATATGGGCTTCATCCACGACGTGCGCAAGGTCATTGCGCTGTTGCCCCGAAAGCGGCAGACGCTGCTGTTTTCCGCTACCATGCCCGCCGAGGTGGAAAAGTTGGCGCTGAGCATCCTTACGAAACCCGCCAATGTAAAGGTGGACCCTGTGTCCAGCACGGTGGACAGGATTGAACAGCGCCTGTACCTGGTGGACAAGGCCAATAAAAAGCTGCTTTTGGCCAAATTGCTCAAAGAACCTGAGGTGGAAAGCGCGCTGGTGTTCACCCGCACCAAGCACGGAGCCGACCGTGTGGTGCGTGAGCTTGCGCGCACAGGCATCCCGGCGCGCGCCATCCATGGTGACAAGAGCCAGAACGCCCGCCAGCAGGCCCTGTCAGACTTCAAAAGCGGCAAGTCGCGCGTGCTGGTGGCTACGGATATCGCAGCGCGCGGCATCGACATTGCAGGCCTGTCGCACGTATTCAACTATGATCTGCCCAATGAACCGGAAGCCTACGTGCATCGCATCGGCCGCACGGGCCGCGCGGGTCTGGATGGAAAGGCCGTCAGCTTCTGCTGTATCGATGAGATGAAGGAGCTTCAGCAGATCGAAAAGCTGTTGGGCCGCAAGCTGGAGCGCGCGGAAAGCGAGTGGCCCATGCAGGTATTTATCGAAACCGTCAAACAAGCCCGTCCACCCCGCTCCTCGAGGCAGGAGCGGAAAAACACCCCGCTCACGCTGCCCGCCAAGCCGCCTGTGCAGGAGGCCGCACGGCAGGCACCCCGTGGAAAGACGGGACAGACACGCTGTGGTACCGGGAGTGAGCCAGCTCGCGCTGCAAGCGGCAAAACAGGCGAGCAGACGAACGGACTGCGTGAAAAGGCACACAGAAACGCGCAGAGAGCCGCGGAAACGTCCCGCCGCTCCGTCATGTGCGCCACACCGCTGGAACGGCCCGCGCATGCGTTGCCGCCTCGTGTGGCTACGCCGCAGCCTACGAAGGACGCAGCCCCGCATGTCGCGCTCCATCAGGACCATCGCGAATATGAGGACCTGATCCGACGTCAGCGTATCCAGCGCCGCCGCGCCCTTTCCACCGGCAACGACCGCCGGTGATTTTCCTTCCTCTACGCAAAAGGAGACGCATACCATGCCAAAGCAGATGACCGCCGAACAAAAGCTGACCTATATGACCGAAACACCCCTGCCCAGGCTGGTGCTCTCGCTTTCCGTGCCCACGATTGTCAGCATGCTTATCACCTCGTTTTACAACATGGCCGATACCTATTTCGTGGGCCTGATCGGATCAGCCAGTGCATCCGGCGCTGTGGGCGTTGCCTTTCCGCTCATGGCCATCATGCAGGCGGTGGGCTTCATGTTCGGCCATGGGTCGGGCAACCATATGGCGCGGGCGCTTGGCGCAGGTGACGCTGAGGACGCGCACAAAATGGCAGCTACCGGCTTTTTCAGCGCATTCTTTGTGGGCCTTTTTATCATGGCGCTGGGGCTACTGGCGGCAGATCCGCTGGCATACGCCCTGGGCTCAACGCCTACTATTGCACCCTATGCCAAGGCCTATCTGGGCTATCTCATGCCTGGTACGCCGTTTTTGATTGCCAGCTTGGTTCTTAACAACCAGCTTCGCTTCCAGGGCAGCGCTTTTTATGCCATGATTGGCATTACCTCCGGCGCGGTACTCAACATCATTCTGGACCCGCTGTTCATCTTTACCTTCGGCATGGGAGTGGCGGGTGCTGCGCTGGCCACCAGCATCAGTCAGGTAGTCAGCTTCTTCCTGTTGCTGGCCGGAACGCGCCGGGGCGGGAATATCCGCATCCATTGGCGCAACTTTACACCTACCTTGGCCAATTTCCGCGAAATCCTGCGCGGCGGCGTACCTTCTCTGGCGCGTCAGGGACTCAACAGCCTGGCTACAGTGTGCCTCAACCTGGCTTCCGGCGGTTACGGTGACGCGGCCATCGCAGCCATGAGCATTGTTACCCGCGTGATGATGATGGCCGTCAGCGCCATCATCGGCTTCGGTCAAGGCTTCCAGCCCATCTGTGGCTTCAACTACGGCGCGGGGTTGTATGAGCGGGTACGCCGGGCTTTCTGGTTCTGCGTCAAGCTCTGCTTTGGCGTGCTGGTAGTGGTGAGTGCAGCGGCTATTGTGCTGGCACCACAGATCATCAGCATGTTTTTGGCGGATGATGCTCAGGTACAGCAGATCGGTACGCTGGCGTTGCGCCTGCAATGCGCGTTGATGCCCCTGTTCGCCTTTACCTGTCTGTCCAATATGATGCTACAGACCATGGGCATTGCCGGGCGCGCCACGTTGCTTGCCATGGCCAGACAGGGTTTGTTCTTCATCCCCGCGGTGTGGCTGCTGGAGCATGCTTTCGGCCTTTTGGGCGTGCAGCTGGCGCAGCCCGTGGCTGACTTTTTTTCCTTCCTGCTGGCTATTCCGCTGACGCTGCCGGTGCTGCGCAGTCTGCGCGACAGCGAAAAAAAGTTTCAAAACCGTGAACTTTTTGCCATGCTTTTCCGTCTTATTTGTCGAGGGCGCTGTAAGCGATGCCGCGCGCAGGCGGGGAGGGAGGAGCAGAAACTGCGGACCAGTCCAAATTGGTAAACGTTTCATATGTTACACAAGTATTACGTTGACAGCCGCTTTCCAAAGATGGTATAATCAGAAGTGATTGCGACGCGCCCTATGCGCCGCGTCGCCCAAATGACAGAAATACGCGAGGAGGTCCGACTGTGAAAAGAATCCTTTCCATGCTGCTCATCGCCGTGTTGGTGCTGACCGCCGTGCCCGCGCTGGCCGCGAACGATGCCGGCACCAATTATACTCTTTCTACCGAGGGTGCCGTGGTGCTGCAGGATATTGCTGATCGCAACATCACTCCCGCTGAGGGCGCCCTGGATGTAAACCCCGTTATCGAGGGCCAGAGCCCCACCACGGGCATGCCGGTGAGCGGCAATACGCTCTACATGCCTATGCTGGTGCAGATCAGCAATCCTGAGGGTTCCGAGAAGATCAATGGCAAGAGCGTCACTTCCGCCGGTATCGGCGAGCGCGCGCCCTGGGGCGGCCAGTACGCGGATATCGTATATGAGGGCATCCTCTACCGCTCCGGCCAGACCCGTATCACCTTCCTGTTCAACGACAGCTTTGCCGAGGGTCAGCCTCTGAGCGTAGGCCCCGTGCGTTCTGCCCGTATCGGTCACGTGCTGCTGCGTGAGGAGTGGCAGGGCGGCATCGTCTATGCCGGTGGCCCGCGCGCTGAGGAAAACAACATCGCGGCCATGTTCGCTGAGCTGGGCGCCAGCGAAAAGGGTGTTACCTTCAACCTGTTGGACGGCAAGTATCAGGACTACAAAAACCGCGTCAGCGGCGTGAAGGCTCCCGACAACTACAATGTCAATCTGGTAGGCATGCGTTCTCTTGTGCCTTCCACCACTGTGGCTGAGGAGCATCCCTTCCTGTTCGCCGAAGCCAGCCCCTATGTGGATGGCTATGAGGTGGCTTACAGCATCAACCTGGACTGGGGCCACAAGCGCTATATCTCGCACTTCTACTATGATGAGGCCAATAACCTCTACCTGCGTTATTCCGGCGATGCGCCCTACATGACCTTTGCCGAGGCCGAGGACCGCAGCGAGGAAAACGAGGAGCAGATGTCCTTCAGCAACGTGATTATCCAGCGCGTGGGCTATGAGTACACCAACAACTCCAAGATCATGCCCGTGATGCAGAGCGTTGGCAAGGGCAACGCGGACATCTTCATCGGTGGCCGTTATATTCCTGGTTACTGGGTGCGCGAATCTGTCGACAGCCCCACTGTGTTCCTGGATGACAAGGGCAGTGAGATTCAGCTCACCCCTGGCAAGACCTTTATTGCTCACTTCCCGCCGGAGAGCCTGCTGACCTACTCTGCCAGCGCTGCGCAGTAAGTGCTTTTGTCTCTAACGTATTTCCTGAGCCGGACAGTTTTTCTGTCCGGCTCAGCCTGTCAAAAAAGGTCGCATCATGCATCCTTTTTTGTTATACTAAGGACAGGTGATGAAGATGCTAAAGAAAGAAGCGGAGCAGCGTCAGGCGATAGAAATGCTGTGCACAGATATGCT
>JAEYCB010000034.1 GCA_023404345.1 Bacillota bacterium | reverse complement strand
ACCAGCATATCTGTGCACAGCATTTCTATCGCCTGACGCTGCTCCGCTTCTTTCTTTAGCATCTTCATCACCTGTCCTTAGTATAACAAAAAAGGATGCATGATGCGACCTTTTTTGACAGGCTGGGGCGCTCCCATGGCTTTATGCCATGGGAGCGCCCATCTTTTTATGAAGATATCGTTTTGATGGCCCGTCAGGGCGTGACGCCCAGCTCGCGCAGCCGCTTTTGCAAAAGGTGCACATCCAGCTCGCGGGGCTGAATCTGCATATGCGCACACATGGCTGCCGCCACGCCTGCCGCCTGGCCCAGATTGGCGCAGATGGGCATGGCGCGGTAGTTGGAGTGCGCCATGTGCGTGCCGGAGATGTCGCGTCCGGCCAGCAGCAGGCCGTCCGTTTCGGCGGGCACCAGACAGCCGTAGGGAATGGTGTATCCCTTCGGTTGCGGGAAGTCCAGCTGATTGCCCGTCTCATCCAGCCCCGCGCCGGTCAGGCCATGCACGTCAAAGTTGAAATGAAGCTTGGTGGCAGCCCAATCGTCAAATACGCGTGCCTCCTCGATGTCCTGTTCCGTCACGGTTTCCAGACCCTTGAAGTGCCGGGTTTCCCGCACGCCGATGGTGGCCGAGGTCTTGATGAGATAGGCGTTTTCAAAGCCGGGCACCTGCTCGCGGAAGAACTGGACGATCTGTGGAATCTGACGCCGGCACTGGATGTGCGCGCGGGTCAGGTCCTCAGCCTTGGTCCCGTCCACACCAATACAATTGGTCATGTTGAGAATCACGTTTCCGGGATACACGGTAGGATAGATCAGCACATGCCCCGCCGGCGCCGTGAGAGCCTCGCGCGCAAGCTTCTGGATGCTGCCGCCGGGAATCTCCCAGTCCATGCTAAATTCTGTGAGATAATGCACTTTGGAGCGGTCCACGCCCGCCAGCTGCAGCATGATGGTCATCGGCTGCATGCGCCCGTCACTCTCGCGGCCCATGATATAGGGCGCGCCTGCGCGCGCAGCAATATCACCGTCGCCGGTGCAGTCCACCACAACGCTAGCCAGAATGGCCCCGCGCCCGTCCTTGCGCTCTACTACCACACCCCGTACCCGGTTGTCCTCGGTGATGGCATCCACGGCGTGCGTGTATAGGCGCAAGTCCACACCTGCCTCCAGCAGCTGGTCGGACATCCAATTTTTCAGGTACTCATGGTTGATCAGGGAGAAGTAGTCGTGGTCGATGGGCGTATAGGCCTTCATGGTATTTTCGATAATCTCCTGAAACATGCCGCCCTTGGTGGCGCCCGTCCAGTGGCTCATCAGGCCGGTGGTGGCCACGCCGCCCACCTCGCCGAATTGCTCCACCAGCATGGTGCGCGTGCCCTCGCGTGCCGCTGACAGCGCTGCGCAGAACCCTGCCGGGCCACCACCCAGCACCAGCACATCCACCTCGACGATAATGGGAAGATCTCTTGCAGGTTCATGATAGCTTCTCATGTTCTTTCCTCCTTATCCTTTAACGGCTCCCGCAACCAGCCCCTTGACAAAGAAACGCTGGCCGAAGATAAAGACCGCAAACACCGGAATCAGGGCCGAGGCTGAAGCCGCCATCACCAGGTTGTACTCGGTTACACTTTCCTCGATGAAGTTGGTCAGCGCGATGGGGATGGTGTACAACCGCCAGTTGGTCAGAAACACCAGCGCATCCTGGTAGTTATTCCAGTTCCACAGAAAGACCATCATGGCCAGCGCCGCCATATTGGGTTTGGCAACAGGCACCATGATCTGCGCCCAGATGCGGATTTCGCTTGCACCGTCGATAAAGGCGGATTCACGCAGTTCGTTGGGCACCTGCAAAAAGTACTGCCGCATCAGAAACGTGCCGGTAATCGTGATCAGCCCCGGCAAAATCAGCGTCAGGTGCGTGCCGGTGAAGCCAAGGTTTCGAAAGATGATGAAGCGCGGAATCAGCGTCACCTGCGAGGGAATCATCATCGTAGCCAGGTAGAAGAAGAACACGGCCGTGCTTCCGCGGAATTTGATCTTGGCAAAGGCGTATCCGGCCAGCGTGCTGGTGGTGACCGAGCCGGCCAAGTTAATGAAAGCGATTTTCAACGAATTGAAATACGCCAGGCCGAAATGATAATCCACAGGGGCCACGTCGCCAATGTTCCATACCTGCAGGTAGTTATCAGGATACCAGTACTTGGGAATCCACTCGATGGGGAGTTTCATCACGTCCAGTGGCAGCTTTAGCGATGCCGAAATCATCCATAGAAACGGCGTGATCATCGTCAGTGCAAACAGACCCATCAGCACCGTGATAAAAAGGTTGAACACCTTGCGCCGTATGGCATCGCTCAGGCGCGGAGGCGTGGAAATGGTTTTGACCGTCACGCAATCTCACTCCTTTTCGTGAGTCAGTAGCTGACCCATCGTTTTTGCCCCTGCCACTGCACCATGGTGACAATGAAAAGGATGATAAACAGAATCCAGGACATGGAGGCCGCATATCCCATACGGTAGAATGTAAAGGCAGAAGTGTAAATGTAGTACACCAGCACGTTGGTAGCCGTGCCAGGGCCGCCGCGCGTCATGATCTGGATAGGGGCGAACACCTGAAATGAATTGATAAACGTGGTAATGACCAGAAAGAACGTCGTTGGAGAAAGTGCGGGAACGGTGATGCGGAAAAACTTGGTTATCTCGTTGGCACCATCTACATCCGCGGCCTCATACACATCACGGGGCAGTCCCTGGATGGCAGAAGTATAAATCAGGCACGCATATCCGATACCGGACCATACCGTCATCAGGATAACGGCGGGCATGGCCCAGTCGTAATCGCCCAACCATGCGGGCGGATTTTCCACACCAAAGAATTTAACCGCCTGCGTAACCGGACCCCAGGGCGAGTACATCATCACCCAAACGATAGCCACGGCCACCACGTTGGAAATGTAGGGCATGAGCAACGCCAGGCGGATCGGGGTTTTAGCAAAGCAGAACCGGTCGATGATCACCGCGCATACCAGTGCAATGAAAATCGTTACGGGCACTACTGTAAAGGTAAAGACCAGCGTATTGCGAAGCGAATCGGTAAACCAGGTATCGCTCCACATTTCAACATAATTGCGCCCCCAGTTGAAGGTCCAGTTACCAAAGCCGGAGGCAAAATCCCAGTCGGTAAAGCTGATGAACAAAGAAAACAGCACGGGAATCAGCGTAAAGAGCAGAAAGCCCGTGATGTTAGGCAGCAGAAAGGCGTATCCGGTCAAATCCGTCTTGAGCTGCCGGCTCATGGTAAATCTGTGTTTGCGCTCCATCTACCTCATTCCCTCCAGAAAAAAGGACGAGGGAGGGGATGCCCCTCCCCCATCCGGGATGCACGGTTATTTCAACAGTTCGTCTGCACGGGTCTTCGCATCAGCAAGGCCCTGTTCCACGGTTTTGCGGCCGGTGTAGATAGCCTCAATCTCCTCGGTAAGCACCTTGTTGATTTCAGGCAGATGCGTGGTAATGCTGGGCACGGCGTGGTTGGGCTTGGGCACGATCAGCACGCTGGAGGCCGTGGCGTTATCGATATGGTCCTCCGCGCCCTCCAGGAACGCCTGGGTCACAGTTTCGGGGCTGAATCCCTTGTAGGCCGGAACGCGTCCGCCGGATACCAGGGGCAGCATGCCCTCGGTGGCATACCACTTGGCAAAGGTCCAGGCAGCCTCGATATTCTTGGAATTGGGGTTGATGCACAGGTGATCGCCAAAGCCGCCCTGAGAATAGAGGGCTTTTCCGTCATAGCTGGGATAGGGAGCAAAAGCGGTGGTAAAGTCGTGCGGGTACTTGTCGGTATCCTTAATGGAACGCACCATCCACGGGCCGATGGTCATGGCCACCTTGCCGGTGAGGAACACGCTCTCCTGAGACAGCTTCTGGGTGATGCTGTCCACGTGGGTAACGGCGGTGCCGTCCACATTCATGGTATCGTTGATCAGGCTGACAGCCGCTTCAAATACGGGATCGGTAAAGTTGGTGGCGGTACCGTCGGCGGTATAGTAGGGATCTCCGCCCAAGGTCTGGCAGGTGAGCCAGTTGAGAATCTGGTACACGTCCTGCTGAGTATTCCAGAATACACCGTACACCTTGTCCGCGCCCTCGCCATGGGTGAGCTTCTTGCAAATCTCGCGGAACTCTTCAAAGGACCATTCGGTGGGAATCTCGATGCCAGCCTCGTCAAAGAGGTCCTTGTTAAGCACCATACCGTACTGATCCAGTTTGGTGGGAATGGAGTAGGGCTTGCCATCGACATAGAAGGACTTGGCCATCTCGCCGAAGTTCTCCACAAGGTCAAAGCCATCGCGCTCGATCAGCTCAGTCAGATCCAGTGCCATATTGCTGGTAGCACGTTTTTGCAGGTAGGTGGTGGTGTAGGTCATGTACAGGTCCACATCATCGCCGCCCAGCAGGTTGGTTTCCAGCTTCATGTTGCCGGTTTCGTCATTCACAAAGCGCTCGTATTCCACCTGAATGCCCTGGTCCTTGAAAGCCTCGTTGAAAGCCTCCACGCAAGCCTGCGGACCAGCCTCCGCCGGAACGCCGCCCCACAGCCTGAGGGTGATGACATCGTCCGCCATGGCCGTTGTGCCCAGCGCCATCATGGAAATCAGTAGCGCCGCCGTAACAAGTACGCTAAGGAACCGCTTCATCATGGTTGTTATCCTCCCGTCACTTTTGATGGGCGGGACGTTCCCGCCGCTGCTGGCTGTATTATAGGCCCGGTGTACTGGCGCTAACAATCGTCAATCCTGTCCCTTTCTATCGCAATACCGCTTTGTCCGGAAAAGGATTACTCGATCATGCGCTGGGAGCAGCACGATTCTGCTTCCCCGCGTGCGCGTTCCTCAAGCGGTGATCGTCCCGTCAGCTTCTTGAACAGAGCGCTGAAGTAGTTGGGGTTGTCAATGCCCACCTGCTGAGCAATTTCATTTACACGCAGGTCGGTTTCATGCAGAAGGCGGGAAGCCCGTGCCACGCGCTCACGATTGAGCCAGTCGATAAAACTCAGCCCCATATCACGCTTGAACACATGGGAAAAATAGCTTTCGCTGAAATTGACCATCCTGGCCGCCTGCGCCACGCCGACATTTTCGCTCAGGTGCCCGCGCATATAAGAAACCACAGTGCGCACCTCCCGGCGCACCGCTCGTTCCTGCGGCTGGGCACAAACGGCGGCAAACGCGTCTCCCATGGCCTTGCGCACGTAGGATAGCTTGTCGGCGCATTGGATGATTTTCTCCAGGGTCAGTCCCTGATCGTTATTCCAGACGAGCATCTTGGGCAGGTGACGGCCAATGGTAAAAAGCACGTTGAGCAAGTGGGTACGCAGCTTATCCAGCGGATAGCATCGCTTGGTTTCGATCCATAAAAACATATTTTCACACAGAGCCTGGGCATTTTCCACATCGCCGGCCTGCAAAAGCGCCTCCAGGCGTTTCAGGCTCAGTTCGTCAGGCAGGGCATCTGTCGTTTGACAGGCGCGGTATCCGTGAATTCTTCCGCCTTCCAGCAGGTAGCGATAGGCCAGCACCTCCTCGTTCTCTTCAAAAGCTTCGCTCAGATTGGCCAGAGAAGGATGCTCGTTGCTAATAATGGCGGTCACGGAAGCGCTCAAGTATTTTTCGATAAACTCATCAGCCTGAGCATAGGCCTGCTGCAACTGGGCCAGATCGCCGTCGCCGCATTTCTGGCACAGAAGCAGCGTGCGGCTGGGACGAAAAGGGCACAGTACCGCCCGTTCCTGCAAAAATTCGCTCAGGGCGCTTTCCACGGAGCGGATGAGCGTTTCGGAAAGCTGCATGCGCTGCTCGTTCAGTGCAAAATTGTCCAAGCAAACCGAAACCATGCGGAACGGCCGGTCCCATTTGAGGGCAGGAAATGCCTTTTCAAATCTGACACGCACATCTCCCCCGCCTGAAACGGCCTGAGAAATCAGATTGCGCCTGACTCCTCGCAGGTCCTCAGGATCAAAGGTTTCATGTACGGGCGTATCCCAGGTAAGCTCACCCAGGAGGCGCTGCATCTGCTCGGGTTTAACATCCAGTTTGAACACATAGTCGCATGCGCCATTGCGCATGGCGGTACGCACATTTTCAAAGTCGTTGTAGCTGCTCAGTACGATAATCTTGATATCCGGGTATTCCTCGCGGCAACGCCGTATCAGTTCCTGTCCGCCCATGGGTGACATATTGAGATCCGCAAAGATAAGATCCGGTTTAAGAATGGGAATCTTGGCCAGCGCCTCGGCCCCGTCCGATGCATCGCCCACCACCTCATAGCCATAACGCTCCCATTTGAGCAAGGCGCGCAATCCCATACGCACCAGCACCTCGTCATCAACGATCAGGATTTTCTTCATCAGGCGCGCCTCCCTTGGGATGGGTCAGAACGGGGAGCAAATAGTGCACAATAGTGCCCACTTCAGGCGAAGATTCAATTCGCAGGGTGTAAGGTTGACCGAAGGTCATTTCAATCATATCCTTTACATTGGAAAAGCCGATGCCGGTCATCTTCTGACGCGGACGCCCGTCGCCATTCATGCGCTGCACGGTTTCCGCAGCTACACCCACACCGTTGTCCTCCACATATAAGTGAAAGGTTTCCTCCTCAATAAAGCCATAGATGCGGATAAGACACTGGCCTGTGCGGTTTTTAAAGCCGTGGATAATGGCATTTTCCACGATTGGCTGCAAGGTGAAGCGCAGGGTGTAAAGCGCTAGCTCCCGCGCGTCGAAATCCGTTTCCACGCTGATGCAGCTGCCAAAGCGCATGTTCTGGATGGCCACATAACTTTTGACGTGTTCCAGTTCGTCAGCCACGCGCACCCAGTCGCCATCGCGGCTCATGCTGTATTTGAGCACGGAAGCCAGCGCATCAATTCCCTCCGAAACGGCGCCAGACTCGGTAAGCATGGCCATATAGCGCAGCACGTTGAGCGCGTTGAAAAGAAAGTGGGGATTAAGCTGGGCCTTGAGCGCCTCAAAACGGTACTTCTCCCGGGCGCGGTATTCGCGTTCCGCCTCTGAAAACAGCGACTGCACATGCAAAGTAAGTGAGCGGAAGGAGCGGTTGAGCACGCCGATTTCATCCCGCCGTGCCAGAGCGAGCCCCTCCAGTGAATCTCCCAGGTGGTAACGGCTCATGACGCGCGACAGCCGCCGGATGGGCGCGACCAGTGAACGCGCAATCATCACCGCAATGCCAAGCGCCGCCAAAAGCACAACGATCATCACGGCATTCATTTGCATAGAAAGGGCGCTCATGCTGCTGATGACAGACTGATATTCGGTGAAGTGGTAGATGCGCAACTCCTGTTCGCCCATTTTCCAGGGCGCGTCCAGCGTATAGTAGCTAGTCAGGTAATCAACGCCATCCAGCATGCAGTGCATGCTGCCGCTGTGATTTGCGGCGCTCTGCTCAAAAGCCTCCTGAACATTGATCCGCCCGCTGTTTCCATCCATGGAATAGGCCAGCAGCACCACGCCGCCATCCCCCAGAAGAAATACGCTGTCCCCGCTGTCAAAGCAATAGCCCGCCAGCACCTGGCTGAGACGTTCCTGAGGCATGCTGATGATGAGCACCCCCAAATCCTTTTCCCCCATGGGATTGGTGATGCTGCGTGCCAGCGAGATCATCTTCTGCCCCTGCCTTTCCAAAATGAAAGAGGGCGAAAACAGATCCCATACCAGGTGGCCCTGCTGTTCCCGTGCCGCCTGTACCCAAGGCATTTCAAGCACATGATCATAGCTTTGAAAGTTGCGGTTCCAGTTGGAATAGCACCGTCCCCGCGCGTCGAACATGGTAACGAAGAGCTGCTCAGTCATGAACAGGTTATTGATCTGCGCATAGCTAACGCATTTGTCAAATGCGGCATTGATTTCATAGTAGGTTCGGGTATCGTCTTCCAGCGCCTCTAAAAGCTCAACCCGCGTGACCACTGCGCTGGAAAAGCCGGCCATGTTGCGAAAGCTCTGGTAGACGGCCTCCTCCGATTTGGAGATGCTGCTGATAATCTGCGAGCTGAGTTGCTGCTGAATATAGTTTTCATACTGATGACGCACAGCAGCAAAGGTCAGAAAAAAGGGAATCACCATGCACAGCGCGATTATGAGAAATGTTCTTACGGCTATGGTTTGCAGCGGCTTGATCATCGGCAGGCCTCCCCGGCACGTGGATGCGTTGCTTCAAAGCTCATGGCGCCAAAAAGCGGCGAATTCTATATGGATTATAACAGATTCTCCATAGGGGTCATGAGCAGAATCCAGTTTTTTTGTAGCAGAATTCCGCTTTTTTTCAAAACTGGCAAAGCGTTCGCCGTACCCCCATGTCTCAAAAAAAGATAAAAAAGGCGTACAGCCGCTTTCGCCTGATGTCATACGCCTCTGTATAGACTTTTTGTGCACGTCTAAGGATTCAGCTGTTTCAAAAGCGGGAATGGCTCCCTCTTTCCCTCATCGATGCCAGCGCCGTTCCTGCCCAAAGCCGGACGTTTTCCGGCGTAGCCCAGCAGCTCCTCAATAAAGTTCCCTGATGATCTCCAGGCACCTGTCGATTCCAAGCGTGCCGCTGTTGAGCGTGAGATCGTAATTTTGGGCCCGTCCCCATTTCATATCGGTATAAAACCGGTGATAGGCTGCGCGGCGCTTGTCTTTGTCGCGCAGACGCTGCTGGGGTGTTTGAGCGCGTTCGCCATATTCCTTCACAATGCGCTGTGCACGGAACTCAATGTCTGCATGAATAAAAACACGCAGCAGCTCCGCCTTGTCACGCAGGATATAATCTGCGCACCTACCCACAATGACACATGGCCCCTTCTGAGCCAGATCAGTACTGATCCTGTATTGAATTTCCCAAAGGTAATCAGCATTGTTGGGGCCTGAAGCATGATGGGAAAATGCAGAAACCAGAAATCCGCCTGGCGCATATTCACCGGCTTCTTTGATATAGCTTTCATCAAATCCACTTTCCAAAGCGATTTTTTGCAGCAGTTCCTTGTCGTAGCAGGGAATATTCAGCTTTTCCGCCAGTGCCTTGCCGATTGTGCGTCCTCCGCTGCCAAATTCGCGGCTGATGGTAATGATTCTGTTTTTCATTTGTAGTGCCCTCCATTCTCTCGATGATTATATGAGCGCAGTTTATATCCTCTGTTCCTGTTTGAGGCAGTTCCGCTCACGTACAAGTAGCACAAGTGAGAGTGCAAACGCCAGCCCGTCCGCCACCGGTCCTGTCCACAAAACGCCCGCCACGCCCAGAAAGGTGGGCAGTATCAGCGCCGTAGGAACAAAGAAAACGATCTGGCGCGCCAGGGAAAGGACGGCTGATTGCACCGGTTTTCCAACTGCCTGCAAGTATACCGCCGCGACAGTCTGGAAACCGGTCAGCGGACACAACAGCAGAAAAATACGAAATGCCATCACCGCAAATTCGTTATACAGCCCTTCTTCAGACCCAAAGAGGGATACAACGCTCATCGGTGCAAATTGAAAAATCAAAAACGCAAGAACCGATACAGTTTCTGATGCGATCAAGGAAATTTCGAGTGCCTGTTTGACGCGGTGATAGTTCTTTGCCCCATAATTAAAGCCAATGATAGGTTGTGCGCCGGTGGCAATGCCCAGCAAAATTGCAATCATGATCTGATTGACCTTCATGACAATACCGGTTGCCGTCAAGGGAATTTCCGCCCCATAGACAGATGCAGCGCCATAAGCAGCCAGCAGATTGTTGGTCAATGCCATAACGATGGTAATAGCAAACTGCGTGATAAAACTGCTCAAACCAAAGGTTGCGATATTTGCGCAGGTCGCCATGCGCAGGCGAAAGGCGGCCGCACTGAGACGTATGGTCTTAAACCGGGACAAATACAGTACTGACACCGCAAAGGAGGCCACTTGGCCAATGACGGTTGCTATGGCTGCCCCCTGCATGCCCATGTGGAACACAAAAATCAGTACGGGGTCAAGAATAACGTTGAGGACTGCGCCGATAACCATAGAAAACATGGCGTACTTGGGGCTTCCATCTGCCCGGATCATTGAATTGATCGAGGCTGAAATCATCATGAACGGCAGGCCAGCGCCGATAATGTAGCCATAATCAAGCGCATAAGGGCGAAGAATTTCGGTGGCGCCAAACAACGTCAGAATCGGATTGATAAAAGCGATGAATAAAGCAGCCAGCGCAATGCTTGCCACAACCGCAAGCGCAACCGCATTGCCCACCCCTTTCTGCGCCGCCCCGGATTCACCCTCGCCCAGCTTCAGGCTCAAATATGCTGCGCCACCATTGCCGATCATCATGGACAGTGCCAGTGCAATAATCGTAATGGGAAAGACGATATTGGTCGCCCCATTGCCCAGATAACCCACGCCCCATCCAATGAAAATCTGATCCACGATATTGTACAGGGAATTAACAAGCAATGCGATTACGCTGGGGATAGCAAATCTTGCAATGAGTTTGCCGACAGGCTCTGTCGCAAAGGAGCTTTGTTTTGGGGAAATTGTGTTTTCCATATGAGTGGTCCCTCCTCTTTATAAGTAACCAGTTACTTATTTGGGTGGAAAAGCAGGCAGCGTGCAAACGTATTTGCCGGCACACTGCCTTGAAAATCAGGCTTTATTCAGATTCAATATTCCCTAGGATCAGATCTGCCAAGCGCTCCAGCTCCTGGCACTGATCTTGTGTCAGGTTGCGGCACAGGTCTGAAAAGACCTCTTCATCCTGCTGCAAAATCATATTATGAATACCGGTTGATTGCTCCGTACAGGAGATTTTTTTGTACCTGCGATCCTTTTCACTGGGAACACACTGAACAAAGCCCTTGGCTTCAAGCCGTTGCAAAAGCTTTGTCATAGCTGGATGCGTTACATGCTCGAGCCGCTCCAGATCATTCTGATGAATCTCTGTTTGACCTGCAGCCTCCAGCCGGCTGATAGACCCCAACACTCGCAGCTGTACGGACGTAAGCCCCAGCGTTTCTGCCTTTTCATCAAGCTTTTTGCGAAACGCCCGATTGATGATGGCAATCTTCAGCCCAAACGGCATCATGGCCAACCCTCCCCTGGCTTCAAGCCGCACTCAATAAGTAACCCATTACATATGGTATTCCTTCCGATACGGCTTGTCAAGATGCGCATCTGAACTTTATCTTTTCATAGGCTCCTGCGGAAGGGCATCAGTCAAAAGAAAGATTGTTGTCGTAGGAAAAACAGGGCTTGTCATCCTGCCAGTTCACCTTCATGAGGTAGCAATGACGGTTGGGGTCATAGAGCGGGTCACCGGTGATCTCGTCATATTGGCGGGCGTGATAGGCCATGATAGTATCTCCCTCGTCGTCCTGGAAGAAGGAATTATGACCCGGCCCGTAGAGGCCCAACTGCTCGTCAGTGCGCAGCACAGGCTGACGCACCTTGCGCCAGGAATTAGGGTCCAGCAGATCGGCACCGCTGGGGGCGCACAGCAACCCGATGCAGTAGCACGCCCCCGTGGCACTGGCCGAAAAGCTGATGTAGAGATGCTCTTTACCCGGAAGGAAGAAGGGTCCTTCGTTAACCCAGAAATCTTCTCGCTCCCAGTCGTAGGAGGGGGTGGAAAGCAGTACCTGCGGCGTTTTGAAGGAAAGTGGGGAATCCATCTCCGCGATATAAAGGTTGGAAATCTTTTTTCCGCAATTGACCTTCTCGGCCCACACGCCATAGCGCCGGCCGCCGTGCTCAAAGACGGTCAGATCCAGGGAAAAGTCGTTAAAGCTGAAATCGTCCGCGCGCCGGGGCAGGCCCTCCTCACGCCACACGCCCGTGAGCGGGTCGGCGCTTTCGCAGCGCAGCACGTAGGGACGGATGTTCCATACATCGTCGATATCGCCCGCGGCGAAGTAAATATACCACGTCCCATCCAGCCAGTGCAGCTCCGGTGCCCAGACATGGCAGCTCATCGGCCCCTTGGCGTGCCGCTCCCAGACGGTCGTCTCTGGCGCGGTACGCAGACCCGCGAGTGTGGCCGAATGGCGCAGCACCACTCGGTCATACTGCGGCACAGAAGCGGTGAAATAGTAACTGCCGTCGGTGTGATTAAGGATATAGGGATCGGCCCGCTGCTCGATAAAGGGGCGGTTGGAGGCCGTGTGTCGGATCTGATCGCTTCGCATAAAAACCCTCCCGATACAATTTAGCGTATACGTGTACGCATCTATTCGGGAAATTATAGCATTTTCAGGTTATGGCGTCAATCCTGAAAAGCCCTCCAGCCCCACCTTCCGGCAGCTGGTCTCCCCCCATCTTTTATGATATTTTATAATATTAGCATAAAATTTCGTTCGTTCTATTGACAAATGAATGCAAAGCGCGTATGCTGTTGTACATAAGGTTACACGTGTACGCAAACGGAACGATGTGACCAGTACATAATCATAGAGGAGGCAGCAAACATGAAAAGGATTCTTTGTCTGGTATTGGTTGCCATCATGAGCCTCGCGTGCGTCGCTGGCGCCGCGGCCGAGGAAAGCAGCCCCATCACCATTCAGTTCTGGAACAGCTTCACCGGCGCCGACGGAGACCTGCTGGTACAGCTGGTCGACCGCTTCAACGCGGAAAACAAGTGGGGCATCACCATCGAGATGGACATTTCCTCCGGATTCACCGAGCAGCTCAGCTCGGCGCTGGCCGCCAACGAGGGCCCGGCGCTGGTGCTGTTCTCTACGGCATTCCGCTTCCAGTACGCCGACTACCTCAAGGACATGAGCGACATCTTTGAAAAGACCGAGCTCAACCGCGATGACTTTATCCCCTCCTATCTGGATTACTGCTCCGAGGGAGATGCCATGTACCTGGTGCCTTTCCAGATCGTGGGCTATTACATGATGTGGAACAAGGACCTCTTCACCGAGGCTGGCCTGGGCCCCGAAACCCCGCCCCAGAACTGGGACGAATGGTTCGAATATGCCAAGGCCCTCACCAACGAAGATAAGAACGTCTACGGCTCCGGCATCTCCTACAACTACGCCTACCAGATCGCTCATATTATCCAGCGCTTCGGCGGCCTGGCCGTCACCAACGAGGATGGCGCCTGGAAAGCCAACTTCGCTGGCAACGAAGGATACGCTGCGTTCCTCAACATGTACAAGGAAATGATCGACGGCGGCTACAACCCCATCGATGCTGATACCGCTCCCACCTTCACCGCAGGCCAGCTGGGCATGACCGTCACCGGCCCCTGGACCACCGGTGCCCTCGACAGCAACGGCATCAACTACGGCATCGCCCTGGTGCCCGAAGGCATGGCTGGCCCCATGAACTCCGTTGAGGTTATCGGCTTTGCCGTGACCAACGTCGTCTCCGAGGAAGAGCAGCTCGCCGCCTACCGCTTCATCGAGTGGTGGAACACCGAGGACGCCGAGGGCAACTCCCCCGCGCTGACCTGGTCGCTGGAAAACGGCTTCCCCAGCTACGCCTTCAGCGTGCAGGAGAAGGAATCCTACAAGAGCAACGAAAAGCTTGTTGTAACCTCCTCTGCCGATCCCTCTCTGCCCTCTGACTTCATCGTGGATTCCAGCTTCGCCGGCACCAACGAGATCCTCAACGACGTCATCCTGCCGATGATGTCCTCCATCACCTTTGAGGATATCTCCGTGGAGGACGCGCTGAACAACGCGCAGGCCGCCGCCGACGAGATCGTGGCCCGCTACAACTGAACTCATACGCGCACGGTTCGCGGGGGGATATCCCCCGCGGACAGGCGCCATCGCGGTGGGCGCAGGCCGCGCCCGCCGCTCGCTTCGTTTTCTGAGCCTTCGGGAGCCGAAGGTTTCCTTACGCCGTTTCCCTGCGAAGCCTTCATGGGGACGGCAATGACTATGTATGGAGTGAGGCCACATGCATTGGTATCAGCGCGCATACCAGTACTGGAACCGTCCCGGACGCTGTGCCTACCTTTTTCTGGCGCCGTCGCTCATCCTTCTATTTCTCTTCAACATCCTGCCGCTGGTGATGGCCTTTGTGCTGAGCCTGTTTGATGCCAACCTCACCCTGTCGCAGATGACTTTTGTACGCCTGGACAACTTTGCCGAGGCGTTCGCGGATTCGCGCTTTCTGGGCAGCCTGCGCGTCACCGGAGTGCTCACACTGGTGGAGCTTCCGGTACAGGTGCTAGGTGCGATGATCGTGGCGGCACTGGTGGCCAAAAACACCGCGCGCAACAAGCTCTTCCGCTCAATCTATTTTCTTCCTGTGATCTGCTCAGCCACCGCCATCGGCGTCATGTGGAAGATGATCCTGCATTCCAATATTGGCCTGATCACTTACCTGCTGCGCACCATGGGCCTTGGCAAGATCAACTTCCTCAACACCCCCAGCCTGACCATCTTTGTGGTGGCCTTTATCTCCATCTGGCGCAGCTTCGGCATCTCCGTCATCATCTATGTGACCGCCATTCAACAGATCGACCCTGCCATGTACGAGGCCGCCGAGCTGGACGGTGCAGGCCGGATTAGGCAGTTTGTGAGCATCACAGTGCCCTCCATCCGCCCCACGTTCTGGTACATCCTGCTCACCCGCTTCGCAGGGTCGCTGCAGATCTTTGATATCATCTACACCACCACCAACGGCGGGCCCAACTTCACCACTGAATCCACCGTCAGCTATATCTATTCACGCGCCTTTACCTCCGGCGCGCGCATGGGGTACGCCTGTGCCATGTCGGTGCTGCTGTTTGCCATCATCATGCTGGCGACGCTGGTGCTCTACCGCAAGATGAACAAGGAGGATGCGTGATGGAAAGGCGAAAATGGAGCTGGACGCGGGCCGTGGCCGCCGTTCCGGTATGGCTGCTGCTGATCGCGCTGGCACTGCTGGTCATCGTACCCATCTCGTGGATTCTGCTGGGTACCTTCAAGCCCGAAAAGGAGATCATCTCCTATCCCCCCACCTTCTGGCCGGAAACCTTTACCCTGGAGAACTTTCTCATCGTGGGCAAGCGCATCAAGATCTGGCGCTACATGCTCAACTCCTTCATCTATGCCTTCGGGACCACCGCCTTCGCCGCCTTTGTCAACAGCCTGGCCGGCTATGTCTACGCGCGCTACGACTTTAAAGGGAAAAATGTGTGCTTCGTTCTTACGCTGGCCACGATGATGATTCCCTTTCAGGTCATCATGGTGCCGCTGTTCCTGATCGTGCACAAGATGGGCATGTACAACACCTACTGGGGCTTGATTGTGCCCCGCATCGCCGTGGCGGTTTCCATCTTCATGATGCGTGCAGCCTTCACGGGCCTGCCCAAGGAGCTGGAGGACGCGGCCCGCATTGACGGCGTATCGGAGTTTGGTATCTTCGGGCGTATCATGCTGCCGCAGGTCAAACCCGCAATGATCTGCCTGATCATCCTCAGCTTCAACGGTTCGTGGAACGACCTGCTCTGGCCCATGCTGGTGGCGAGCAACACCAATATGCGCACCCTGGCCAACGGCCTGGCCCTGTTTGTGGGCGAGTACACGTCCCAGTACGGCGCAGCCTTTGCCGGGACGCTCATCTCGCTGGTGCCGATGCTTCTGATGTATCTCTTCGGCCAGAAATACTTCGTGCAGGGCATGGCCAGCTCCGGCCTGAAATAAACAGAATGAGGTGAACCCATATGACCCAGGGAATGCTGGCGGTCAACCCCATCTTTACGCGCGGTGAGGTCAGCGCGAGGATCTTCGGCTCCTTTGCGGAGCACATGGGCAGGGTGATCTACTCCGGCATCTATGAGCCCGGCCACCCCGCTGCAGATGAGAACGGCTGCCGCCGCGATGTGCTTCAAGCCGTATGCGACATGGGCGTGACCTGTGTACGCTATCCGGGTGGCAACTTCGTCTCTAACTATCGGTGGCAAGACGGCGTCGGCCCCGTGGCTGAGCGCCCGCGCCAGCTGGATCTGGCCTGGCGGTCCGTCGAAACCAACGAATTCGGCACCCACGAATTCATGCGCTGGGCTGCACAAGCCGGCGTTGAGCCCATGCTCACGGTCAATCTGGGCACGCGCGGCCTTACGGACGCGGTGGAATACCTGGAATACGTCAACTTTCCCAGCGGCACGCGCCTGAGCGATCTGAGGCGTGCCCACGGCTTCGAGCAGCCTTATGGAGTGAAGCTGTGGTGTCTGGGCAACGAGATGGACGGCAACTGGCAAATCGGCCATAAGACCATGGAGGAATACGGCCGCCTGGCGGCAGAGACGGGCAAGGCCATGAAGGCCATCGATCCCGGTATCGAGCTGATCGCCTGCGGGAGCGCCAAGTCCGATATGCCTACCTTTCCCCGCTGGGACCTGTGCGTGCTGGAGCACGTTTATGGCATTGCGGATTACCTGTCGCTGCACCAGTACTATGGCGGCCAGCATCAGGGCACAGCGGCATTTCTGGCGCAGTCGGTAGATTTTGAAAACTATATCGCTACAATTCGATCGGCCATCACCGTCACCAAGGCGCTCAAGCGCTCCGACAAGGCCATGTACATCAGCGTGGATGAATGGGGCGTATGGGCCGAACCGCCGGAGAGCGTGACCCAGGAGGTGGACCAGCAGCCCTGGCAGGTCGCCCCCGCCATCAGCGAACAGATCTACACCCTGGAGGATGCGCTGCTCTTCGCCTCCATGCTGATGACCATGGTGCGCAACGCCGACGTGGTGAAGATCGGCTGTCAGTCCCTCATCACCAACATCAGCTCCTGCATCATAACCCGGCGTGGCGGCGAAATGTGGAAGCAGACCATCTACTATCCCTTCCGGATGTTGGCTCGTCATGCGCGCGATGTGGTGCTGGAGGTGTCCGGCAGTCCTGCGTGCTATGCCGCGCCCGTGAGCGCACAGGTGCCCGTTGTGGATGTGCTGGCCGTCTGGAACCGTGCAGAGCGTGAAGTGGCGGTGTTCTGCGTCAACCGTCTGGACAATGCCCCCGCTACGCTGTCGCTTCAGCTGCAGGGATTCGCGCCGACGGACATTCTGGAATGCGTTACGCTCACCGGCAGCGCTAAGCGAACCAACGAAGCCGACCACAACGCCATCATCCCCCGCGAAAGTGACGGCGCAGCCCTGCACGATGACGTGCTGACGGCTTCGCTGCCTCCCCTGTCGTTCAATATGATCTGCATTCAGGTGTGATGCATAACGGTGCGCCGCGTCTGTCTGTCGAAAAAGTTCTGCTGCGGAGATCTTTTCCGCCCGATGCCTTGTTTGCGTCCGAGTGTGCAAACTCAAGCTGTCAAAGGCCGCTCCCCCACATTTCCGGGGAGCGGCCTTTTGTTTTTTCGTTTCAAAGTGTTTCCATATCGAGGATTTTGTGAGGCAGAACTATTTTTTTGGCCACAGCCTGATCGTCCTCAATCTGAGAAATGAGCTCATTGACGGCAACCACGGCCACGTTTTCGACATTGGTGGAAACGGTGGTCAAGCGCGGGACGATATATTCCAGAATGCTGATATTATCAAAGCCCATGATGCCCACATCGCGCGGAGTTTTGATTTTATTGGCCTTGAAATAGCGCATGATGTTGAGGGCATAGATGTCCCCCGAACAGAGGATAGCCGTGCGCACGTCGCCCAACGTTTTGAGGACGGGCGAAAGCTGCTGGACGTAATCCTCCGCCGCGATGATCTGATACGAAAGCCCAGGATGCAGAGCCAGCTCAGCCTCCAGTCCATGCTTGCGCTGAATGTGCGAATAGATATTTTGCTGGCTTTCATAAGCCAACGGTGGGCAGACGAACACGATGCGCCGGTACCCCTTGGAAGCGATCAGGCGCACTGCCTCGCGCGCGGCCAGCTCCTCGTCGATCATTACGGTGGAAATTTTATCAGAAACATGGTTGCCGATACACACCACCGGGATGCCGAGAGTGAGCAGGAACTGCTCAAACTCCGGGCCTTTGCTGATAGGGCTGAGCAGAATTCCCTCCATGCGGCGGTCGGTGAAGTCGCGGATGCGCTGCATCTCGGCCTCACTGCTTTGCCCGTGCAGGGCGATGTTGAGGGAATAGCCCTTGCGCTGAGCCTCCGTGTTAATGGCACTCAGGGTCTGGACAAAGATGAGGTTGTCCATGTTGATGGCCACGATGCCAAGCGTCATCGTGCGTCCGGTGTTGAGGCTGCGCGCCAGCAGATTGGGCCGGTAGCCCAGCTCCTTTGCCACCTCCAGCACCTGACGGCGCGTCTTGTCGCTCACGCGGGACTGATTGTTCAGCGCGCGCAGCACTGTTGTGCGGGAAACGCCGCAGATCTTGGCGATTTCATTGACCGTTACACCCATACCCTACCCGCCTTTAGCCATCAGGATACATACTACGTTTATTATATAGAAGGCGGCAGGTTTTGTAAAGCGCGGAAGGATCAGGCCAGCGCAGCGTAGCAGCCGTCGTCCACCGGCTCCAGCCACTCGTTTCGCGTCTCCGTGCCGGGTACCTCGATGGCCAGATGGCTCATCCAGCTATCCTGCGCTGCGCTGTGCCAGTGCTTCACGCCCGTAGGGATGTTCACCACATCGCCGGGGGTGAGCTGCTGCGCTTCCTCCCCCCATGCTTGATACCAGCCGCGCCCGGCCACGCACACGAGGATCTGCCCGCCGCCCGACGCGGCATGATGGACATGCCAGTTGTTGCGGCAGCCCGGCTCAAAGGTCACGTTATAGATGCCCACCTGCTCCCCCGATAGTGGCGCAAGATAGCTTCGCCCGCTGAAATACTGTGCAAATCCTTCGTTGGGCGCGCCGATGGGAAAGATCATCGATGCGGCGTGTGCCTGCATGCCGCCATCCGGCTGCGGCGCATCCTCTGCCCAGACCTCCTTGGCCATGTTAAAGGCAGCCCACGCCTTGGGCCAGCCAGCGTAGAAGGCGGCATGGGTAAGGATCTCGGCGATCTCTTCACGGGTAATGCCGTTTTGCCGGGCAGTGGTCAGGTGATAGCGGAAGGATGAATCCGTGAGTCCCTGCGCCATCAGCGCCGTAACGGTTACAAGCGAGCGGTCGCGCAGGAAGAGCTTGTCGGTTCGGTTCCACACCTGCCCAAAGAGCACGTCGTCGTTGACCTGGGCAAATTTTGGTGCAAAGGTTCCCAGGGCGCTGCGGCCCGCGGTTTGTTTGACAGACATAGTACAGACGACTCCTTTCGTGGATATTGCGCTGCGGTCACTGCGCCGTGTAAGGGGTCAGGCCCTTTTGTGCAAGCCAGGCCGCCATTTCTTCCGCCGTGGTGGACGGTGAAAAGCGTGCTCCTTCCAGCCAGTTGACCATTTCATCAGTTAAGGCAGCAAGAATTTCCCCGGTGCGCCCATATCCGCTGCTTACGGAGGTGCAGAAGGGGAGCACGGTCTTGCCGGTCAGGTCGTGGGCCTCCACGAAGGTTTCAATCAGGCGCGGGGCCTGCCCCCACCAGATAGGAAAGGCCAGGACTACCATGTCATACTGTGCCATGTTCTCCACCACTGACGCCAGGGCGGGGCGGCTGGTTTCGTCATTCATCTCACGATTGGCACGGCTGTTCGGGTCGTTGTAGTCAAGCTCGGCAGCGGTATAGGAAATCTCGGGTTCAATGCGAAACAGATCAGCATTCAGGTATTCGGCGGCATATTTTGCTAACATCCAGGTATTTCCAGTGTCCGAAAAGCATGCCACCAGAATATTCGAATTCGTGGGTACGAAGGCGGTTGCCTCTTCTGCACAGGCGAAGGTCGCGTAAGTCATCAGGACAAGTACCAGGGTGAGCAGCTTTTTCACGGGGCTTCCTCCTTCATGGGTCAGGGCCGCAGATTCAGTTCATTCAGCCAGATGCGCAAAGAGGCGGGACTTTCGCTGCTGTTCAGCCGCCGTCCAGGCAGCCAGCGCGCGCGGGATGAACAGGCTTTTTGCAGAATTTCCCGCGTGTGCCCCAGGCCGCTTCCACCGGAAGTGGCGAAGGGAATCACGGTCTTGCCTGAGAAATCAGCGGATTCCAGAAAAGTTTCGATGATGCACAGAGCCTGATACCACCAGATAGGAAAACCCACAAATACGGCCTCATAGCGGCTCAGGTCCGGCATATCATCAACGATGGTCGGACGGCAGGCAGGGTCCTTCATCTCCACGGAGGAGCGACTGGCAGGATCATGCCAGTTGAGATCAGCGGCAGTATAGGGCTGCACCGGACGGATTTGGTAGAGATCAGCCTGTGCAACGCGGGCCAGCGTACCAGCCAGCCGGCCGGTTTCCCCGGTGGCGGAAAAATAGGCAACAAGCGTTTTGCTCATGGAAATTTCCTCCTTCTCTGACGAAGTGAAAGGCTGTATGTCCCGTTGCTTGCGGTATTCCGGTCAGCAGACGTATTACAAGGACACCCTGTCGGGACACTCCCATTGTACAGCTCAAAGCATTTTCATGTCTAATGCTTATTGAACATGATTATGAAATGCTTTTCAAGCATTCTAAGCAGAGGGATGCAGCCTTAACGCACCCGCTATTCTGCCTAGGAAACAGAATGTCCTCGCCCGGCGAAGAGGGCCGGGCGGAGGCGCGAAGAAAATACGGAAGCTGGGCAGTTGCACGCGGCTTAGCGCATTCCGCGCCCGCTGCGCCGGGAATGCGACCGCTGCCCGCAAACATGCTCTCCAGCACCAAGCCACCAGCGTGCACAGCAGGCTTGCCATGTTCTTAATGGCAAATACCACCGAGCCGCAGTTCACGCCCGTGCGCTGAGCAATGTCCATGATGGTGGTCTTTTCGTATCCTTTTCAAAAAAACACTGCCGCGGCATAAAGAATTTTCTTCCTGGTGCACAGGCACCGCCCTCTGCTCCCTCCTTTTCCTGTGTTATGACACAGATTATGGTTTGGTATACCTCATAGGAAAGTGTGGGTTAAGCCTTTTCCGGCGGACTTGTTGCCGGAAGCAATTCGCCTGCCAAAAAAATTTCTCTTCTTTTCCCAAAAAACGATTGACAAAGGCATGGGCCTATGCTATGATAATAGACGCCGCTTGGGTGGCAAGTGACGCGGGGTGGAGCAGTTTGGTAGCTCGTCGGGCTCATAACCCGAAGGTCGAGGGTTCAAGTCCCTCCCCCGCAACCAGATGTGGCGGCGTAGCTCAGTTGGCCAGAGCATTCGGTTCATACCCGGAGTGTCACTGGTTCGAATCCAGTCGCCGCTACCACCAAAACCCTGCGAGGTATAGCTTGCAGGGTTTTTTGCATATTGAAAAAGCTTGTTTCCTTCGATCGTTCTGCCATATTTTAGTAATAAATGTTTAAGACAGGGGGCACAACCTCTCCCGATACGAATTCACTTTGGCGGGTACAGAGGAAGGCGGTAGCCCTGTGGGCTGCTGCCTCCGAAAGTGTCCGCCCCCGGAAGAGTCAACCGAAATGAGCACAGGGCGCAGCTCGCGCCCCATGTGACGATTGAGGTTGCGCATCTGCGGGCCCTTCAAACCTCCCTGAAAGGGTTTCCTCCCCCGTGAGCGGCCTCGCGGGGGTTTTTGCATGTCATTTTCTCCTCCGCGCCACAATAAAAAAGGGCCGCGGATTCGCGGCGGAATGGTACGCCCGGCAGGAGTCGAACCTGTGGCCTTCAGAGTCGGAGTCTGACGCTCTATCCAACTGAGCTACGGGCGCATGCGGCACACGACGTCCTCCGCCGTGCTGCAGGCACATGGTATTGTACCCTCGAAGGGCGGATTTGTCAAGAGTTTTCCCGGATGGCGTGTTTCTTCCCGAAAAACACCCAAAATACAGCCGCCCCCTTGTCAGATGCAGCGAAATCCTGTATGATAGCAGGTAGTGCGGCAGAAGTTCCCGGCGTTCCGGGGGAGGATTGGAAGGCGCCGCAGCGCAAGGACGATTCTTTTGTAGGATGGAAGGATGGGTTCTCCATGATCAAAATTGGCGTATTGGCGCTCTATGCCCTGATGATGGTAACGGTGATTGCAGTGACGGCACGCAAAAAGTTGTCGCTGAACGAATTCCTGCTGGGCGGACGCAATGTGGGTCCATGGTTGAGCGCGCTCAGCTACGGGGCCAGTTATTTTAGTGCTGTCATCATCGTGGGTTACGCGGGGTCCACCGGATGGTCGGCAGGACTTTCGGCAGTGTGGTGCGGCATCGGCAATGCGCTGGTGGGAAGCCTCTTGGCCTGGAAGCTGCTCGCCCGTCCCACCCGGTGTATGGGTGAACGGCTGGGGGCAGCAACCCTTCCTGGCTTCTTTGAAAAGCGCTATCAGAGCCGGGGCCTCAAGCTTGCCGCGAGCCTGATCATCTTCGTATTTCTCCTGCCGTATTCGGCCAGCGTATACAAGGGGCTGGGCGGCATATTCCAGCGCGCCTTCGGCTTTGATTATGCCTGGTGTGTGACGGCCATCGCCCTGCTCTCCGCCGTCTACCTCTTCGCGGGCGGCTACCGCGCCACGGCGATCACGGACTTTATTCAGGGCATCATCATGCTGGCAGGCATTGCGGCGGTGGTGACATACATCGTGCGCGCCGCCGGGGGTATCAGCGGCGGCATCGAGGCGCTGAGCGCCGAGGGCGTGGGGTCCCTTCTGCCTCCTGAAGGCAAAGGAAGCTGGCTGCTTAGCAATGTGCTGCTGACCTCCATGGGCGTGCTGGGCATGCCGCAGATGATTCACAAGTTCTTCGCCATCCGCGATGAGGGCAGCGTCAAGCGCGCCACAGTGATCTCCACCGCTTTTGCCCTGATCGTAGCGGGCGGCGCGTACTTTGCGGGCAGTTTCGGCCGTGTGGTGCTGGCCAAAATCGCCGCCCCGAACGGCGCGGGCACGCTGTATGATCTGGTGATAGCAGGCAAAATGTCCATGGACGACATCACGCCTGCCATGCTTACCGACCCCACCGTGGTCGGCATTCCGGATGCGGTGCAGGGGCTGTTTGTGGTGCTGCTGCTCTCGGTCAGCATTTCTACACTGACGTCGCTGGTGCTATCGAGCTCGTCGGTGGTCACGCTGGACCTGGTCGGGTCAGTTGCGCGGCTGAAACCCAAGTCCGCCACGCTGCTCATGCGCGTGCTGTGCGTGCTGTTTGTGGCGCTGTCTCTGGCGATCAACTTCTGGATGCAGGATACGCCCATCGTATCGCTGATGTCGCTGTCGTGGGGCACCATCGCGGGAGCGTTCCTCGCGCCATTCCTCTATGGGCTTTTGTGGCGCGGTGTGACGAAGGCTGGAGCATGGGCCGGGGTGATCGGCGGGGCGCTGATCTCGCTGCTGCCGCCGCTGCTTGCAGGCGACATGAGCATGGCCCCCATGAGCGGCGCGACGGCCATGGCCGCAGGGCTACTCATCGTGCCCGCGGTGAGCTATTTAACGCGGAATGTGCCGGGAATGCGGTTTGACGAAGCGTTTTTGAATGGGATTTTTGGCAAGGCGGCGCGTGCCGGAAGCGAAGCCGGAGCGCGCGCGGCGCAGGCGGCGCGGCAGAGCGCATGACGGAACGCCTGCCAGCATTGGAAAACGCATGATTTGTTAAAGAAGGCAACGAAAAACGGCGCGGCCCCTCCGGATGAATGGAGACCGCGCCGTTGTCAATTCAGTTTTTCCCAATATTCCGGCAATACTTGTTCAAACCGGAGTCCATACCTCAGCGGCTCGCCACCCGCGAGGGTCAGCCGCAGGGCTTTGTGCGTCAGGTCCAGTGCAAGAGCGGCGGCATCGGGCAAAGATTTGCCGCGCATCAGCCCGCCCAATAGCAGTGAAGCCAGCACATCCCCCGTGCCGTGGAACAGGCCCTCGTAACGCTCGCGATAGAGAAACAGCGGTTCATCCATGCCGCGAGCCAGGACCGCCGCGCCCGTCAGGCCCGGCCTTGCGGCCACATCCGTAACCACCACATTCTCCGGGCCGAGGTCCCTTAGACCCCGACACAGCCGCGCCACCTGCGCCTCCTCCGGCTGGTCGTCGGGATACGGCTCATCCAAGAGAAATGCCGCCTCCGTCAGGTTGGGCGTGATCGTGCGTGCGCGGGCGCACAGGCGGCGCATCTGCGCGGGCAGGCCGCTGTCCAGCAGGGAGTACAGCCGCCCGTGATCGCCGAAGGCCGGGTCCACAAAGAGGTGGGTATCCCCGTCGCAGAGGAGGTCGATCATCTCCAGCACCATCTCCACCTGCGCCCCCGACGCCAGATAGCCCGAATAAAACGCGTCGAAATGCAGGCCCAGCGTGCCGATATGCTGCGCGATGGGCAAAAGCTGGCCGCTCAAATCCAGATGGGTATAGCCCGTAAACTCGCCCGTGTGGGTGCTGAGCAGTGCCGTGGGCACCACGGCGGTATTCACGCCCGCGGCGCTGAGCACCGGAAGCGCGACAGTGAGTGAACAGCGTCCCACGCACGAGATATCCTGCACGACGATGGCGCGCGGCTGCGCGGCGGGCATGGCTGCGTTGGAACCGGACATGGAGCGCCTCCTCTCAAAATGGCGGCCAGGCCGCCTACTGGTACCTATCATACACCAAAACGTGAAAAAAGCAAGTTGACACGGCGCGCCGCGTGCGGTATCGTATGGGTGACACCAATCTACGGAAGGGGACGCGGACCATGCAAAAAGCGCTGGTATCGGTCACGGGCGTGGACAAGCCCGGCATCATCGCGCGGGTGAGCACTGCGCTGTTTGAAATGAACATTAACGTGCTGGAGATTTCCCAGACGATTCTGGACGGCTATTTCACGATGCTGATGATCGTGGACATCACCGACGCCACGGCGGCGTTCAGCGAGGCCGCCGCCCGCATGGAAGAGGTTGGCCGCGAACTGGGCGAGTCCATCAGCATCCAGCGCACGGACATCTTCGACGCCATGCACCGCATCTGACGGGGGTGATACGATGATCGAGGTCAGCGAAATCCTCCAGACCATCCGCATGGTAAGCGAGCAGCATTTCGATATCCGCACCATCACGATGGGCATAAGCCTCCTGGACTGCAAGAAAAATACCGACCGGGAAACCGCGCAGGCCGTGTATGAAAAGGTCACGCACATGGCGCGCGACCTGGTGCGCGTGGGCGGCGAGCTGGAAAGCGAACTGGGCGTGCCGATTGTCAACAAGCGCATCAGCGTCACCCCAGTGGGCATGATCTGCGGGGACAACCCCATAGCCATCGCTGTGGCGCTGGACAAGGCCGCCGAGGCGGTCGGGGTTAACTTCATTGGCGGCTACGGCGCGCTGATGCACAAGGGCGCGACCCGCGCGGAGGAAACCCTGCTGGACTCCATGCCCGAGGCCTTCTCCAAAACCGCGCGCCTCTGCGGCAGCGTCAACGTCGGCTCCACGCGCAGCGGCATCAACATGGACGCCGTGCGCAAGATGGGCCACGTCATCAAGCGCACCGCTGAGCTGACCGCCGATACCGACGGCTTCGGCTGCGCGAAGATCGTCGTCTTTGCCAACGCCGTGGAGGACAATCCCTTCATGGCCGGGGCGTTCCACGGCGTGGGCGAGCCGGAGTGCGTGGTCAATGTGGGCGTGAGCGGGCCGGGCGTGGTGCAGCGCGCGCTTAAGGAGGTGCGCGGCGAGCCGTTCGACGTGGTGGCCGAAACCATCAAGCGCACGGCCTTCAAGATCACCCGCGTGGGCGAGCTGGTGGCGCAGGAGGCCGCCAAACGGCTGGGTGTGCCGTTCGGCATCGTGGACCTGTCCCTCGCCCCCACGCCCGCGCGCGGCGACAGCGTGGCCTACATTTTGCAGGAGATGGGCCTTGAGATGACCGGCGCGCCCGGCACCACGGCGGCGCTTGCCATGCTCAACGACATGGTCAAAAAGGGCGGCGTGATGGCCTCCAGCCACGTGGGTGGGCTTAGTGGCGCCTTCATCCCCGTAAGCGAGGACATCGGCATGATCGAGGCCGCGCAGGCCCGGTGCCTGACCATTGAAAAGCTGGAAGCCATGACCTGCGTGTGCTCCGTGGGCCTGGACATGATCGCCATCCCCGGCGACACCAGCGCCAACGCCATCGCCGGCATCATCGCCGACGAGGCCGCCATCGGCATGGTCAACAACAAGACCACCGCCGTGCGCGTGATCCCCGCCCCCGGCAAGAAGGCCGGTGATACGGTCAACTTCGGCGGGCTGTTTGGCTTTGCGCCGGTGATGCCGGTGAATGGGGCCAGCAACGACGCCTTTATTGAGCGTGGCGGCAGGATTCCCGCGCCGCTGCACAGCTTGAAAAACTAAGAGCAATATGCACATGCCTCCTCCTCGTGGGGGAGGTTTTTTGTTACATAATTGTTGGGTTTCTTTTGCAATTTCGACCGCGGCATTTCCTTCTTCTGAAATAAATATGTGATTTAATATCACGCATCTAATGTTTATAGATCTGGTGTACGAAAGGAACGATGCGCAGATGCACGGACGGAAGCTATGGAGCCTGTGCCTGTTGGTGCTGTGCCTGCTGTTGCCCGCAGCGGCACTGGCCACCCCGGCCACTGAAGTCTGGGTCGATGGAGTTGAGGTGAGTACGGCAGGTGCGGTGATGCCCGCGGGCGTACAATACGACGCGGCGACGGCCACGGTGACGCTGTCGGACGCGGCGCTGACACAGACGAGCGCGCTCTCTTTTCACGATGCCGTCATCGCTGCCAACGGCGACCTGACAATTACGCTGGTGGGAAGCAGTAGCATTGCGGCCAGCGGCGGCCAGTATTTTCTGGACGGCATTTATGTGGAAGGCTCCGTCACCTTTCAGGGGAGCGGACCGCTGAATGTGCGGGCAAACGGGACCGCGAGCGAGCAATACGGGCTTTCGCTAGGATTCCCTGGAAGCGACCGGGATACGGAGGTCCGGGTGCTGGGCGGCGACATCACGCTGGATGGCCAGAGAATGGGCCTATACGCAGACAGCAGCTCTGGCTCGACCCAGCCCCAAAAGCGGCTCATTGTGGAGGGCGGTTCGCTGACGCTGATCGGTCATACCATGGGTGCCAGCAGGCTTCCGCCCGAATTTGACGGGGACACCTTCATCATTACGGCCAGCTATGACGCATCCGGCTCCCCGGCGGCGGAGTATAAGCCTTTTACTCCCGGACAGTGCTACTATGCCTATCTCAAGATCGAGCAGCTGACCTATGACGAGTACGGCTTCGGCCCCGGATTGCACTACCAGCCCGCTATCAAGGCCGCCGACGGCGTATATGAAATCGGCAATGCGGGACAGCTGTTCTAGTTTTCCCAGCAGACGGCCGCCACGGGTGGAGAAGCGCTGAACGCCCGGCTCACCCGGGACATCACCGTTCCCGCCGGCAAGGTGTTTACCCCCATCGGCGGCAGTCAGGGCGGAAGCGTCTATTCCGGCACCTTTGACGGACAGGGGCATACCATTGACGGGCTGCACATCGCCTCCACCCAGTCCTTCGCCCTTACCTATACGGGGCTTGTCGGAAACCTCGGCCAGGGCGGCGTTATCCGCAATGTCAGACTGAAAAACCTGAGCACCGAATATGCCAGCGCGACAAACGCCTGGTATGTGGGCGCGGTCTGCTCGGAGAACAACGGCACGATTGAAAATTGCGTGGTGGAGAGCGCAAGCGTGGTTGCGAGCTGCTATGCAGGCGGCATCTGCGGCGAAAACAACGGCGTCATCCGCCTATGCCGGAGCGCCGCCACCGTGACGGCCTCCAGCAACACCGCAGGCGGCATCTGCGGTCTCAACAATGGCACCGTCGAAAACTGCCTCAGCACCGGCAATGTAAGCGCCGGGTGGTATGCGGGCGGCATTTGCGGGCAGAACGCCAGCGGCGCCACGGTGCGTGGCTGCCTGAACCTGGGCGGGTATACCGCCACGCTGCCGGGCTATGAGAGCCTGGCCGGAGGGCTTGCGGGCGGAACATTCGCCCTTCCCGTCAGCAGCTACTACCTTGCTGCCGCGCAGGGCTACGACGGCGCGCGCACGAGGGCGCAGCTGCTCAGCGGCGAAGTAACCTGGTCACTCAACGGCCAGCAGTCCACTGGCGCATGGGGTCAGACGCTGGACGGCACATCCATGCCGGAGCTGGGCGGCAAGGCCGTGTACCGCGGCTATACATCCTGCGACGGCAGCACCGGCTACGCCAACAGCCCCCTTGCGCAGGACGTGCCCACGCATCAGTACGTCTACCATCAGAGCACGGATGGACATATGCAGGTTTGCTCCGTCTGCGGGTACCCGTCGGGGGTAGTTGAGCCGCACGAGCTGGACTGGACGGTGGATGAGACCGGCCACAGCGGTGTATGTACAGTCTGCGGGTACGCTACCTCGCATGAGGCGCACGTCTACGGCGACGGCGGAATCTGTGAGGTATGTGACTACGTGCGGCCCGTCCTGCCGCCCAAGACGGGCGACGGCGCGCATCCCGGCGCGTGGCTGGCGCTAATGCTGGCTTCGGGGGCGATCGCCCTCACGGCGCTGCGGCGCAGGCGCAGGGCCTGACAAGCAAATACGAACAGGCGCCCGGCTTCCGATAGGAGGTCGGGCGCTTTGCCGTGCCGCAGATTTTGCGCTACAATGCCCCCATACGCATCCAGAAGGGGGTTTTCTTCATGGTTTATGGCTATATTCGCGTATCCTCCCGTGACCAGTGCGATGACCGGCAACGCACCGCACTGCTCGACTGGGGCGTCCCACCGCAGACGCTTTATGCCGACCGCTGCTCCGGCAAGGATTTTCACAGGCCGCAATACCTGCGTCTGATGCGGCGACTGCGCCGGGGCGACCTGTTAGTGGTCACAAGCATCGACCGGCTGGGGCGTGACTATGCCGAAGTGATGGAACAATGGCGGATTCTGACACGGGAACGCGGCGTATTTATCGTGGTATTGGATATGCCGCTACTGGATACACGGCGGCAACGCGATCTGACCGGCACGCTGATCTCGGACATTGTATTGCAACTGCTCAGCTATGTCGCCCAAACCGAGCGCGAAATGATCCGCCGCCGTCAGGCAGAAGGCATTGCAGCAGCCAAAGCGCGCGGTGTGCACTTCGGGCGCAGTAAAAAGCCCTTGCCGGACGGCTTTTGCGAGGTGGTGACACAGTGGCGCCAACGGCTCATCTCCTGCGAGGAGGCTCTCGAGCGTCTGGGCGTGAGCCGCAGTTATTTTTTCAAAAATGTAAAACGACTTTCGTTGTAAAAACGCTATTAAAAAAGCCCGCCACAGGGGCGGGCAGTCAAAGAACGCCATCGGTCAAAAACAAGTAGATCACATAGTATACGCCAGAGACAAGGTGCCAACCCAGCAGCGTCAGTCCCCCTACTCGGCGTATACTCACACGACCATCCGGCTCCCGCAGGCCTCGTCCGGCGGCAAAGAAGCGCGCCATCATCACCACCCAGAGCATCAGCGCTGCGCCCATCATACCCCAGCCGAAATTGCCATCCGCTGCGCGGCGGCCGTTTTCGCCCAGGAGCAGGTATTCGGCCACACCCACCACGTCCATCACAAGAGTAAGCCAAAAGAGGGTGTCTCGTTTTCCATCGCGCCAGAAAAAGATCAGCACATACAGGGGAAATGCCTGAATCAGCAGCGTGCTCAAAGCTACGCGGCCCAGCTTGTCCAGCGAAATCTCCAGCACCATATCGCCCTGGGATGGCACAATGATGCCAAAATAGTACATATACTGCAAAATCATGAACAGCACGGACGGCAGCACACAAACGATCACTCGCAGGAAAAAGCGGCTGTTTTGCGGGTGCTGAATCCACTTCACCAAGAAAAACAGGCATGCAGCAGGCAGGAACGCCTGCATAAAGGTGGGTTTGGCTGTAAGGCTGAGCAACAAAAGCATTCCAAGCAGTGCTCCCTCACCCCAGCCAATGTTGGCGCGCGGGCCTTCTGCGGGCAGTCCGGCCTCGAACCGGTCGTAGCAATGAGCCGTCAGGGGCACACAAAGCAACATCCAAACCATAGCAATCAGCTGTGTTGGGCTATGCCAGGTATTGGGCGTGCCCACGCCCAGATAAACGGTGGGATTCCAGGGTGTCACAAGGCTGGAAACCGTGGCACAGCACAGCGCCAGTCCCATCAGCACAGCGGGTGACCGCTCTGGCAAAACGCTTCCCATCAACCGGCGAATCATCCAGACCTCTGCCACCTTGCACAGCGCCGTAACCAGCGCCGCCGCGTGGGCCAGCGGCAGGCCGGTGAGCAGTACCAATGCTACCAGCACGTGCCACATGGGGTGTGCACCATGATGCAAAAAGCTGCTTGGGTCTGTAAAGTTGCCCTCGGCGGCCCAGGTGGCATGAATGCTGATATCGCTGGCCGGACGCAGTGCCAGCCGATAAAACAACGCCCAGGACAACGCAAACACAGCCGCCAACGTTAGTGCTTCCAGCACGGCACCACGGCGGAAACGGGCTTGGGACATGTAATGCCTCCTTGAACGGGGTATGTGAAGGAAGATTGAACAAAAACGCGCCGTGAGTTCACTCCTCCTCGTATGATTCGATGAGGCGATAAACTTTATAGCCATTCATGTCCGTCAGACGCTCATAGCCATTGACCACACACTTGAGATGGTCGGTGAGTATCCAACGGCTTTTACCGGTGCTTTCTGTACTGAACCAGCCATATTGCAGACCAAATCCCGGCGGAATCTGCTCCATGGCCTGAAGGGTATCAACATCCAAACGCACAGTATTGGTCAGGGGATTTTGCGCGTTAGGATCATAGATCAGATAATCAGCAATGGTTTGGGCCAGATCCTCGCTGTATTCTGGTTTCTCAAAGTGAGCCATTTCAGCAAACATGCCAGTAGGGGGCAGCACCAGCATAATTGCCAAGGTGACAGCCATGCCTGCAGCCGCCACACGCGGCAAAGCCAACCGGCCCACCGTGATTAAATAGGCCAGCACCAGCCACAAAAAAGGCGATAAGGTACGGAAATCGCTCCAGTCATTGGTTTCATACAGCACGACAATGAGCGAAAACGCCGCCATCAGCATCAAAAAACATCCCAACAAGCGCGGCTGGAAGCGACGCTGCAGCCGAAAACGCCCCTCGCGACGCTCCACCCCCACAAACGTCCCTACCAAACACAGACCCGCCGTGCCCAGGTAGAGCCAATGAAAGGCACGTTCCATGGGCGTTCCCATGGTGTTGACGAAATAGTCCATCAGATTGGACTTTGTATGGCTCAGCAACATGCGCACGAAGGTAACCACGTCAGGTGCGCGCATCAGATGATAGAGGAAACCCTGCGTATAGGGCGCAGTGACGGCGGAGGTGAACAGGTAGCATCCCACCGACACCGCGGCGGCGACCAGTGCGCTCACGCCCATACGCAGACCCGGTTTCATCCTCGCAAAGCACAGTACCACCGGGATGAACAAAAGGAAATACGTAATGCGGTACAGGCACCCCACCACGACCGTAAGACATGTCAGCGCCAGCAGCCACGGGCTGCGGTTACGGTAATAAGCCCCCAAAAATGCCAGATAGAACAGGACCAGGGCATAGTTGAACATCTCAGTCATGGACGAGGCACAATAGAGCACCGCAGGCACGTAAAGCAGCAGGCTCAACGTCAGCAGCGCCGCACGCGCAGGCCGGGGCCGGATAAGCGCACAGTATACCGCCGCCCCCAGCGACACCCATACTGCATTGCAAATGACAATGGTATGGTAGCTAAGGCCGAAGATCTTGACGAACCAACCATAGAGCATTACCGCCGTAAAGCCGTGCGCGCCCAGCGTACCCACGCGCGCAAACTCCTCCAGGAGGCCATTGTAGCCTGTGTTAAAGCCAACGGCGTCCCAGGTGAAAAGATTGCGCCAATAATCCAGCTCATCCGACCAGACGGGATAGGTGGCAAAGGCATTGCGCCCCACGGCCAGCGACACGGCCGCCAACAGCAGAAACGGGGCGGAGATCAACAGCCCCCAGCCCAGCAGCGTTGCCGTGCGGCGGCGCGGAGGCAGGGCGCGCAGGAAAGCGATCATCCGTCGCATCCTCCTTTGTGCAGGGATTGAAGTCCATATTACAGTATACCATGACCTTTTCGCCGCCGCAAGCGCCGTAAACAGCGCGCCAAAAAGATTGGACCTCGTACTGTTGCCGGGCCGGTTGTCCAAAAGCTTCGTCCTGGTCAATCTTATTTCACCAGGAATACGCCGTTACTCATCCGCAATCTCCCTCAGGGGACAAGAAGGAAACGGTGTATTCCTGGCATAGCCGGTTCAGTTCAGGTCCATCAAACGAGCCGTCACGCCGGGGGTGTTTTCGAGCGCCTCCATCAGCCGTTCCACCTCGTCCCGCTTGCCACACACCTGCAGAAGAATGACGCCATCATCAGAGCAACGGCCATCGCCAGCTTCATGCAGCCCCACGCGCAGGCGTATATTGCAGCCATAGCGGGTAAGCGTGTCCTGCAAGCCTGCTGCATTCGTCCGCCGATGGTCTACTCGCAGGCCCACCACATAGTAGCAGCCCATACAAATCCCCTCCTTTCTACGTCAGTATACCCCGTTTGACGGCTCGTTGCAAAGAAACCTCAAAAAAGAATCTCTATCCTCCTTCTGGAAGGCGCAGCCCCACCAAGCGCATTTATCTTCCGCCAGCCCTGTATTTCTGTTACATCAATATATTACGGCACTCCTTAACATACAAAACTGGGAGGGCAAATGCCCTCCCCGCAGACTGTCAAAAACCCTTTTGGGAGGTTCGGAGGGCCGCAGCCCTCCGAGCTGCATTCCGAATCCAGCGACATGTGCGGTGGATTCGGATGCCTTGCGTAGCAAGGTTTCCTTACGACGTCCGCCGCCCGGC
>JAEYCB010000029.1 GCA_023404345.1 Bacillota bacterium | reverse complement strand
TATCGCATCACGGTTGTCTATGTGATATCCGGTTCGGGTGGTGCTCCCGACACGATTACTCGAACAATCAAGAAAACGTATTAGGCGCACTGCCAAGCATTGTTTGGAATGCCTTTCAGTGTGAGATGATCAAGCAGGAGGATCCCACAATCGGGGATCGATCTCTCACACCACCGTGCATACTTGCCGGTACACGGCAGTTCTAACCGTATAAGTGCAGGGGCTCGTAGCGGTTGAGGATACTGAAGTATCCTGCCGTCGCGAGTCTTTTGTTTGTAATTGAACGCGAAAACACCGGGCTTCCTGCAAATCGCCAGTAGCCCAATCTTGTATTTCTCCACTGGTACGCCTTCCCTTCCTGCATCTCCACTCGGACATCGTCAAGGGTGGCGACGCCCATGTGGACGGTGGGCATCTCGTCCATGCCGCGCGCGGCGTGGCTACGGTGGTCGATGTGCACCGGGCGGTTGTTCTTCTCTAAATACTCATTGGAGAGATCAGCCCACGCCCTGCGTCAGACCTCGGCGTTTTCCCGGTTGTTCCAGTCCACAAGGTCAACCTTGCGGGTCTTGTACCTTCCGCTGGGCAGACGGATTTTCTCGCCGTTTTCATCCAGCACATATTCCTTTTTGGACTTCGGAAGCCACGCGCCCCTTTCGTCCAACGGGCGCATGGTCAGCAGGATATGGGCGTGTGGGTTGCCGCCTCCCGTGTCGTGCAGATTGAAGTCGGCGATCATGCCCTTGGAAACAAATTGAGAGGAACAATATTCCCGCACAAGGCGGTACAACTTAGATATTTTGTAATTCATGAAAAATTCGGCATAGGCGTATTTTGCGGCTATGCCGTTTTTCTGTCCATTTAAGGCTGTGGTGGGGAAAATTCACCGATGCAGTTCCAGACGATTCGCAGTCGCTGAACCTTTCTGCATATAACTTTGCGTTATTCGAGTCAATGGCAAAACAGAAAATTTTTCGTAGAATTTTATACGATTGTAGAACCCAATAGAATCTATTCTCACAAACGACTTGACGAAACTCACTTATAGTAATATAATATGAGTGAAATCCAAGACGAGGTGTGAGAACCATGTTTCCTGAACGACTGAAAGACCTTAGAAAAGAAAAAGGTATGACACAGATCGAGCTTGCGACAGCACTTGGCGTATCCAGTGGCACCGTTGCCATGTGGGAAACCGGAAAACGCAAGCCCAGCTTTGAGATGTTTGAAAAACTGACGCAGGTTTTTGATAAACGGATCGATTATATTCTTGGTACGTCCGATGATCCGACCCCAGCCAAACTGAACGACATGGAAGTCGCACAACTGGGAAACTGGGCAATGCAGGAGGAGTACGAGGATGTGATGCGTAAATACTCCTTGCTTGATGATTTCGGGCAAAAAACGATAGCTGCCGTTTTGCGCATGGAGTTCGCTCGCGGCCAGGAGCAAGGAACCTTAAAAAGTGGGAAAAGCGTGTCCGTTTCCGTAAAAGTGAGGGATTTACCGGACGAAATGCTTACTGCGAATACAGTGGAGGGTGAATAATGGATTTCTCTTTATTGATTGAGGGGTTGCGCCAGGCAAGGTGCATTACCCCCTTGGAAAAGGATATTCTGGATACATGGAACGAACTTCAGAAATCCCCATTTGACCGTAGTTCTGCGCAACTGCAAATTGTGCAGAACAATGCACAACACCCGGATATTCTTGTCGCAATCAAGGCGCTGCCAACAACGGTTGTTCGTCCTTTTGACCAGGTAACGGAATCCGATATCCGATATAATTTAGGGAAACAACTTGAGGCGCTTGCCGTGAAAGAGGGGTGGCCGACCAATGGCTAACAAGCTGGAACTGACATGGTACGGCAAGGACGAGCCGATTCGGGTGGAGCCACGGCTGCTGATTGAAAATACGGAGCTTTCCAATACGGCGGCTGACCCGGACACGGAAAATATGCTGATCCACGGGGACAATCTGCTGGCACTCAAGGCTCTGGAAGCCAAGTATGCCGGACAGGTAAAGTGCATCTATATCGATCCGCCGTATAACACCGGCTCTGCCTTTGAACACTACGATGACAATCTGGAGCACAGTATTTGGCTCAATCTGATGCGCTCAAGGTTGCAAATACTGCGAAACCTTCTTGCAAAAGATGGTAGCATTTGGGTTAGCATCGACGATGATGAAGGACACTATCTTAAAGTCCTCTGTGATGAGATATTTGGTCGCTCAAATTTTGTGAGTACAGTCATTTGGGAAAAGAAGTACACAATCGCAAATGATGCAAAGTGGTTGTCAGACAATCATGACTTTGTTCTTGTTTATGCGTTAAACAAAACCGTGTGGTTTCCTAATAGATTGCCTAGGACAGCAGAAATGGACAAAGCTTATAAAAACCCCGACAATCATCCCAAAGGTCCCTGGAAAGCGACTCCTCTCCACGCAAAGAGCGGGTCTGCCGCTTCTGCTGCATTTTCATATACTTTCAAAAATGGCGTAATTTTCACACCGCCCGCAGGTACTTTCTCTCGTTATTCAGCTGAATCTCTGGCCAAGATGGACGATAATAACGAGATTTGGTTCGGTAAAGATGGAACGGCTATTCCGTCCCGCAAAACATTTCTATGCGACCTACGTCAACAAGGCATACCAGCTCGTACAGTATGGCGATTTGATGAAGTGGGGCATAATCATGAGGCTCGCGAGGAAGTTAAGCAATTCAATGAGCAGTCTGTTTTTGCGACACCAAAACCAGAACGACTAATCGAACGCGTGCTGACATTGGGGAGCAACCCCGGTGACTTGGTTCTTGATTCCTTCCTCGGTTCCGGTACCACCGCTGCCGTCGCACAAAAAATGGGACGGCGCTGGATCGGCGTGGAAATGGGCAATCACGCCTATACCCATTGCAAAGTGCGCATGGATAAGGTCATTGCCGGAAAAGACCCCGGCGGCATTACCAAGGCGCAGAACTGGCAAGGCGGTGGTGGTTATCGTTTCTATGAGGTAGCACCCACCCTAATCAACAAAGACCCCGTTGACGAATATGTCATCAACGAGGACTATGATGCCAATATGCTGGCAGCGGCGGTGGCCCTGCACGAGGGATTCCGCTATCAGCCGGACGGAGATCTGTTCTGGAAACAGTCTGTGGGCAACGAGAACAGCTATCTCTTTGTAACGACCCGCCACCTGAACAGCCCCTATCTGGACTCCATCAAGGACACCATGGAGGAAGGCGAGTATCTGATCATCGCTTGCCGCTCTTTTGACAGCGGACTGGACAAGGCATACGATAATATCACAGTGAAGAAAATCCCGCAAATGCTGCTGGAACGCTGCGAGTTCGGCAAAGCAGATTACAACCTGAATATCGTACACCCGCCGGTGTATGATGATTGCGACGAGGAGGAAGAGGATGTCTAACGATTTTCCGCTCTATACAACGGATTATATCAGTGGTGTCATGTCTCTCCGCAAGCCGCAGACGCAATCGTTGAAGATTCTTGAAGAGATCACCAACGCCGTACAGCTCCGCAAGGGCATGAATCTGAAAGCGGCACTGGGTGCTGTCCACGCTATGTATCCGATCTGCTCCGATTTTGAGCGTGACTTTATGTCCCTGACTTTTGCTCTGGCGACCGGCGTCGGCAAGACTCGCTTGATGGGAGCCTTTATCGCTTACCTTTACACGCAGCACCATATCAGGAACTTTTTCGTTGTCGCTCCCAATACCACGATTTTTGAAAAACTCAAAAAGGATCTCAGTGATAACAACAGCGCCAAGTATGTGTTCAAGGGGCTTGGCTGTTTCAGCACGCCGCCGCAGATCATTACGGATGACGATTACCGCGAAAAAACGCTCTCCCTGTTTGAATCCGATGTTCACATCTTCGTGTATAACATCGATAAATTCAACAAAGAGGGCGCAAATATGAAAAAGGTGAACGAGCTCATTGGGGACTCGTTCTATCAGGCGTTGTCCGACTTGCCGGATCTTGTGCTCATTATGGATGAGTCACACCATTACCGGGCAGAAAAGGGGGCACAGGCGCTGAACGAGATGCATCCGCTGCTGGGATTGGAATTGACAGCGACACCATTGGTGACCAAGGGGAACAAGCAGGTGCCGTTCAAAAATGTGGTATATGAATACCCTCTGTCCAAGGCAATCGAGGATGGCTATACCCGCACCCCATATGCCGTGACCCGCTCCGACATTGATTTTTACAACTTTGGTGACGAGCAGCTGGACAAAATGATGCTGCTGGACGGCATCACCTGCCATGAAAGCACAAAGCGCAAATTGGAAGTCTACGCTGCCAATCACGGCAAGCCTGTGGTGAAGCCGTTTATGCTCGTAGTTTGCAAGGATACAGATCACGCAACCTGGGTGGAGCAATTCGTAAAGTCAGACGAATTCCGTA
>JAEYCB010000047.1 GCA_023404345.1 Bacillota bacterium | reverse complement strand
GCTAGGTAGTCCTCCACAGCCTGAATCTTTACCTCCGGCGGTATTTTGCCTTTTAAACTCATGATAATTGCTCCCTCCGTTTCGACAGTTTTGTTTTCCCGCTGTCTACTTTAAAGGGAGCATATCACTTGCCAAAGCCGCCGTTTCGTTCTATAATGATGCGAACCGGCGGCTTTGTTCTGCCTGGAAACACGATGGAAAGGAAGGCGCGAGTCATGGAAACAGCCAAAACCAACTTTATCTGGGACGCCGTACAGGAAGATTTACGGAGCGGACGCTGCCAAAGCGTGCGTACGCGCTTTCCTCCCGAACCCAACGGCTACCTGCACATCGGCCACTGCAAGGCGCTGGTGGCGGACTTTCTGACTGCCGAGCGCTTCGGTGGCGTAACCAATCTGCGCTTTGACGATACCAACCCCGCCAAAGAGGAGACCGAGTATGTGGACGGCATCATGGCCGATATCCACTGGCTGGGCTTCGACTGGAAGGGTGGATTGTATTTTGCCAGCGAATATTACCAGAAGTGCTATGATATCGCGGTGGACTGGATCAAGCGCGGACTTGCCTATGTATGCGAGCTTTCGCCTGAAGAAGTACGCCTCTACCGCGGCACGCTCACCCAGCCGGGTAAAAACAGCCCCTATCGAGACCGGCCCGTGGAGGAAAGCCTGCGCCTCTTTGAAGAGATGAAGGCGGGCAAGCATCCTGAAGGCAGCATGATCCTGCGTATGAAGATCGATATGGCCAGCCCCAACATCAACATGCGCGACCCGGCAATGTACCGCATCCTCTTCAAGGAGCATCACCGCACGGGCAAGACATGGTGCATTTACCCCATGTACGACTTTGCCCATCCCATCGGAGATGCGCTGGAGGGTATCACCCACAGCCTGTGTTCGCTGGAGTATGAGGACCATCGGCCCCTGTACGACTGGGTGGTCGAGCATGCTTCCAACATGCTCCCCTCTCGTCCCCGGCAGATCGAGTTCAGCCGCCTGAACCTGACCCGCACCATCATGTCCAAGCGCTATCTTCGCATGCTGGTGGAAGGTGGCTATGTATCCGGGTGGGACGATCCCCGCATGCCCACGCTGTGCGCCATGCGTCGCCGGGGCTACACGCCGGAGAGCATCCGCGATTTCATCGACCGCATTGGTGTAGCCAAGGCTGACAGCACCGTCGATTTGGCCCTGCTTGAGCATTGTGTGCGTGAGAACCTGGGCGAAAAGGTGCCACGCGCCATGGCGGTGCTCCGGCCCCTCAAGGTGATCCTGACCAACTGGCCCGCGGACAAGCGTGACGAGCTGGACATGGAAAATCACCCCAACTACCCGGAAATGGGCACGCACAAAACCGTGCTCACCCGTGAAATTTACGTCGAGCGCGAAGATTTCATGGAAGAACCGCCCAAGAAGTATTTCCGTCTGTTCCCGGGCAACGAAGTGCGTCTCAAGGGTGCCTATATCATCCGCTGCGATGGATGCGAAAAGGACGAACAGGGCAATGTGACAGCGGTTCTGTGCACTGTGGACATGGACACGCGCAACGGCACTGAGGGTGCAAACCGCAAGGTCAAGGGCACCCTGCACTGGGTAAGCGCCGAGGACTGCATCCCCATGGAGGCGCGCCTCTACGAACCATTGCTCATGGACGAGGAAGCCATGGCCAAAGAGGCCGCCGAGGCCGACGCGGAGGCGCAGGCGGAGGCCGAAGGTGCCGAAGCGGCTCCGGTGAGCAGCGCGGCTCTCAAGACCGATTTCCTCAAGAAGCTCAACCCCGACAGTCTGGAGGTCTGCCATGGCTTTGCCGAGCGTTTCCTCAAGGACGCTCAGGTAGGAGACACCTTCCAGTTCCTGCGCATGGGCTACTTCTGCAAAGACCCCGACTCCACCGATGATCTGCCCGTCTTTAATCGCGTGGTGGGCCTCAAGGACAGTTTCGCCAAGCAGGTGAAGGGGTAAGGAGCAGCGCGTTGCTTTACGAAAGGAGGGGCTGGAAGCATGAGCGACCGGATGGTGCGCGCCTGCTCACGGCTGTGCATCGCGCTGCTGATTGCCGGTGCGATTCCGCTACTGGTGGCAGCGTTTTATAACCACCCCTGCAACGATGACTATACCTTCGGACTCCTGACCAAGGCAGCGTGGGATCAGACGCATAGCCTATGGGAGGTGCTCAAGGCTGCTGTGGAGCAGGCCCGCATTACCTGGGGAAACTGGCAGGGAACCTGGGCCGCCGTGGTGGTTTTTACGCTTCAGCCTGCTATTTTCGGAGAGCGCTGGTACGCGATTTCAACGTTCCTTTTACTTGGAGCGCTGATTGCTTCAGTGTTTTACTTCTTCCATTCCCTGTTGCGCGGCTTGCCCCAGCCTGGCGCCCGCGCCAGTCGGGACCTTGTTAACGTTATTTCCGGTGTGATTTGCCTGGTGCTGGTGCAAATGATCCCCTCCCCTGTACAGGGATTCTACTGGTGGAATGGTGCCAGCTATTATGTGCTGTTTTTTGCACTTATGCTGGTTGAAGTGGTACAGCTTGTGCGGATCTTATCGGGCCAGGCCGGAAAGGTCAGGGTGGCGTTGGCCGCGCTGATAGGCTGTGTAATCGCGGGAGGCAACTTTATCACCGCACTTCTTAATGCGGAGTTGACGGTAGCGGCGTTTCTATTTGCTCTGGTGAAAAAGAAACGGGGCCGCGTTGCATTGTCCGTGGTGTTGACTGCGATGCTGGCGGGATTTATACCCAGCATTCTGGCACCGGGCAATGCTGTGCGCCAGGCGGCGGTGGGCGGTGGATTGGACCCCTTGCGGGCAATTGTGTATTCCTTCCGTCAGGCGTATCAGTATCTGGATACGTGGTTTACGCCGCTTTCGCTGTGCGTGGCGTTGATGCTGATCCCGTTTCTGTGCCTTGTTCCTGTGGAAAAGATGGTGCCGCGGCGGCTGCCGGTATTATGGCTGCTTGCGTTGGTTTTCTGTTTTTTCGCCTCGGCTTTTACGCCTCAGCTTTTCGGCATGGGCCTTGGCTGGGCGGAGTTGCGGGTGGTAAACGTATGGTTTTTCCTGTTTTGGATTTTGCTTTTGCTTGTGCTTCTGGCTGTGATTCAGTCCATACGGCTTGGAGCGCTGGGCGGCCGCTGGGTGACGGATGTACCACGAAAAATCCGGCAATTTACGGCCGCAGCCGCTGCTTGTGCCTGTGTATGCGTGGCGCTGACAGCAGTGCTCAACCGTTCGGAGGAACCATATGCGGGCATCTCGGCGCTGAAATCCCTGCTTACCGGAGAGGCGCAGGCATATCACGATACGCACCTTCAACGGCTGCGGATCATGTCTGGGCCGCAGGAAACAGTAGAGCTGCCAGCCCTGCGAGCCGCATGTGCTGTTTATGGACGATATCCGCGAAAATCCCGATAGTTGGATTAACGAGGATTACGCGGCTTACTACGGCAAAAGCGCCGTTTGGACGGCAGGAGGATTATCCGATACCGACTTACCATAAAGGAGGCTCCCTCATGACTGTACGCACCCGGTTCGCCCCCAGCCCCACGGGCTACCTGCACCTGGGCGGATTGCGCACCGCCCTCTACACTTACCTGTTCGCCAAAAAGAACGGGGGCAAGTTCATCCTGCGCATTGAGGACACCGATCAGGAACGCGAGGTGCCTGGCGCGGTGGAGCTGATCTATAAGAGCCTGCGCGAAGCGGGCCTGGAATACGACGAAGGTCCGGACGTGGGCGGCGACTACGGCCCCTACATCCAGACCCAGCGGCGGGACACCTACCTGCCCTATGCCATGCAGTTGGTGGAGAGCGGCGCGGCCTATCCGTGCTTTTGCACCAAGGAGGAGCTGCAGGCCCGGCGCGACGCGGCCACGGCCCGCGGCGAGCAGTGGAAGTACGATAAACACTGCCTGAATATCCCCAAGGATGAAGCCCTGCGCCGTATGCAGAGCGGCGAACCGTTTGTCATTCGCCAGAACATCCCTCTTACGGGCACTGCCAGCTTTGACGACGCGCTCTACGGCCACGTTGAAGCCCCCTGTGACACGCTGGACGACAACGTGCTCATCAAGGCTGACGGCTTGCCCACCTATAACTTCGCGAACGTGATTGACGACCACCTCATGGGTATTACTCACGTAATGCGTGGTACCGAGTATTTGAGCTCCGCACCCAAGTACAACCTGCTCTATGAGGCGTTTGGCTGGGAGCCGCCCGTCTACATTCACTTAAGTCCCGTCATGAAGGACGCCACCCGCAAGCTCAGCAAGCGCTACGGCGACCCCAGCTTTGAGGACCTGTTGGCTCAGGGCTACGTGCGTGACGCGATCATCAACTTTATCGCGCTTTTGGGTTGGAGCCCGGGAGACGAGCGGGAATTCTTTACGCTGGACGAGCTGGTGGAGGCGTTCGACCTGAAGGGCCTGAGCAAGGCTCCGGCCATCTTCAACACCGAAAAGCTGGTGTGGTTCAATCACGAGTACATCACCCGCATGCCCTTTGAGGACTATCTGGCCATGGCCACACCCTGGTTTGACCGCGTGCTGGCAGGCAAAGGCATTGACTACCGCCGCCTGGCCGAGCTGATGCATACCCGTACCGAGGTTTTTGACCGTGTGCCGGATATGGTGCGCTTTTTGGCCGAGCTGCCGGAGTATAGCATCGAACTTTACACCCACAAGAAGATGAAGACCGATAGCGCGGTGGCCCTGCGCGCGCTGGAGTTGGCCCGGCCGGCGATGGCAGCGTTGGAAAATTTCAGTGAGGAAGCCGTCAAGGATGGCCTGATGGCTCTGGCTGCGGAAAATGGTCTCAAGACCGGCCAGATGATGTGGCCCGTGCGAACCGCCCTTTCGGGACAGGCCTCTACCCCCGGCGGGGCAACCGAGATCGCGTACCTTTTGGGCAGGGAGGAAAGCCTGCGTCGTATCGACAAGGGTATTGAGATGCTCAAGAATGCCTGATTATGGGATAAAGGAGAGAGAAAGATGCCGGAGCGTCCCGCGTATAACCCCGAACAAATCGAAAAGAAGTGGCAGAAGCGCTGGCAGGAGAGCGGTGTGTTCAATGCCGAATTCCCCAGCGACAAGCCCAAGTATTATTGCCTGATCGAGTTCCCCTACCCCAGCGGCAATGGCTTGCACGTGGGCCATCCCCGCTCCAATACGGCGCTGGATATCATCGCACGTAAGCGCCGCATGGAGGGCTACAACGTCCTCTATCCCATTGGGTACGATGCTTTCGGCCTGCCGACAGAGAACTTCGCCATCAAAAACAAGGTTCATCCCGCCGTGGTCACCAAGAAGAACATCGACCACTTCCGTGAACAGCTCCAGCGCCTGGGCTTTAGCTTCGACTACACGCGCGAGGTTAACACCACCGATCCCGCCTACTACAAGTGGACTCAGTGGATTTTTCTGAAACTGCTGGAAAACGGCCTGGCCTACAAGGCCGAAATGCCCATCAACTGGTGCACCGGCTGCAAGTGCGGTCTGGCCAATGAAGAGGTTGTGGGCGGCGTGTGCGAACGCTGCGGCAGCCAGGTGGTGCGCCGGGTGAAGAGCCAGTGGATGCTGCGCATCACCAAGTATGCCCAGAAGCTGCTGGATGGGCTGGATCATGTGGATTTCATCGAAGCGGTCAAGACCCAGCAGCGCAACTGGATCGGCCGCAGTGAGGGCGCGGAGGTGGACTTCCAGCTCGCCGGCAAGGATGAGAAGCTGCGTGTGTTTACCACCCGTCCCGATACCCTCTTTGGCGCTACCTACATGGTTGTCAGCCCAGAACACCCCCTCATTGAAAAATACAAGGATGAGATCGCCAACTATGCTGCTATCGCCGCCTACCGCGATGAGGCCGCCAAAAAGAGCGACTTTGAGCGCACCGAACTTGCCAAGGACAAGACCGGCGTTCGGATCGACGGTATCCGCGCCGTCAATCCCGTCAATGGCAAGGAGATCCCCATCTGGGTCAGCGACTATGTGCTCATGAGCTACGGCACCGGCGCTATCATGGCCGTGCCTGCGCATGACACCCGCGACTGGGAATTTGCTACAAAGTTCGGCATTCCCATGGTGGAGGTGGTCGCAGGCGGCGACATCACCAAGGAAGCCTACACCGACATCGTGGATGGCGTGCTGTGCAACAGCGACTTCCTCAACGGCCTGCGCGTAGCCGATGCAAAGAAGAAGATCATCGACTGGCTGGTAGAAAAGGGCCTGGGCGAACGCAAGATCAACTACAAGCTGCGTGACTGGGTGTTCAGCCGTCAGCGTTATTGGGGCGAGCCCATTCCTGTGGTGCACTGCCCGCACTGTGGCACCGTGCCGGTGCCGGAGAGCGAGCTGCCCGTGCTCCTGCCTGACGTGGAAAACTACGAGCCCACCGACAGCGGTGAAAGTCCTCTGGCAGCCATGACCGACTGGGTCAACACCACCTGCCCCAAGTGCGGCGGCCCCGCCAAGCGCGAGACCGATACCATGCCCCAGTGGGCGGGTTCGAGCTGGTATTTCCTGCGCTACTGCGACCCGCATGATGACAAGGCGTTCGCCAGCCAGGAGGCGCTGGACTACTTCATGCCCGTGGACTGGTACAATGGCGGCATGGAGCACACCACGCTGCACCTGCTCTACAGCCGCTTCTGGCATCTGTTTTTGCATGATCTGGGGCTGGTCAAGGCGCCGGAACCGTACCAGAAGCGCACCAGCCATGGCATGATTCTGGGCGAGAACAACGAGAAGATGTCCAAGTCTCGCGGCAATATCATCAATCCCGACGACATCGTCAATGAGCTGGGCGCGGACGCCTTCCGCCTGTACGAAATGTTCATGGGCGCATTCGATCAGGCCATTCCGTGGTCTACCAACGGTGCGCGCGGCTGTCGTCGTTTCCTCGATCGCGTGTGGCGCCTTCAGGACATGATTCTTCCCGGAGAGGGCTACTCCAAGGCGCTCACCCCGCTGATGCATGAGACCATCAAGAAGGTCGGCGAGGATTACGAGGCCATGAAGTACAACACGGCCATTGCCGCCATGATGTCTCTGGTCAATGAATTCTATGCCGCCGGTGGCTGCACCCGTGACGAGCTGCGCACGCTGATTCTGCTGCTCAGTCCCGTGGCTCCGCATATCTGCGAGGAAATGTGGGAGCAGATGGGCTTTGGCAGCGGCCTGGCCCGCGAGCCCTGGCCTGCTTATGACGAGAAGGCCATGAAGCGAGCCGAGGTGGAAATTGGCGTACAGGTCAACGGCAAGGTACGCGGCCGCATCATGGTTTCGCCGGACATGACCCGCGAGCAGGCTGAAAAGGAACTTCCTCAGCGTGCGGATGTCCAGCAAATCGTGGGCGGAAAGACTATTGCGAAAGTTATCTTTGTACCGGGCCGTCTGTGCAATTTGATTGTAAAATAAGCGGCGACGCGGGGGAGAGGCGTGTGCGCCTCTCCCCTTTATATGTTTTTGGAGAGGTTTTTTCATGATGGAAACCAATGCGATACCCGCTATCCGCAGTTGTGGCCTTACAAAGCGTTTCGGTCGGGCTGTGGCCCTGGACGGGTTGGACTTTTCAGTAGAGGCGGGCCAGGTAGTGGGCCTTTTGGGGCGTAATGGGGCGGGCAAGAGCACGCTGCTGCGCATCATAAGCGGCCAGATTCGCCAAACGGCCGGGAAAGCCGAGCTTTTTGGCAGCACGATAAAAACGGCAGCGCTGAGCCGCTTGTGCCTCATTGGGGATACGCCCGACTTTGCAGGATTGAAAAACGCCGCCGAATTCCTTGCGGTGTGCCGAGGGCTGTTTCCCTCTTGGCAGCAGGAACAGGCGGATCGACTGATTCCTTTGTTTGGGCTTTCTCTAAAAAAGGCGCTCAAAGGATATAGCCGCGGCATGCAGACGGCGTTGCTTCTTTGCGCAGGTCTGGCATCCGGTGCGGAGCTGACGGTATTTGACGAACCCGGCTTGGGACTGGATGCGGTGATGCGTGAACGGTTCTATGATGCGGTTTTGGAGCTCCATCGAAGAGAGCCGGAGCGCACCTTTCTGATCAGTACCCATCTGATTGACGAGGTGGCGCGCACGTTGGATTATGCCGTGATGATTGACAGCGGAAGGCTGCTGGCCCAGGGCGCGCCGGAGGAGCTGACAAGGCTATACCTGTGCGTATCGGGTGAAGCAAGTGAGGTACGCGCTGCGACGGAGGGCCTTGCCGATCTTCGGGATGAAGAGGTGGCAGGATCGCTGGTACGCTATGTGCGGCTGCGCGCCCCGGAGGATGCTGAACGCATCCATAACTGTGGACATGTGCAGACAGGGCCAGTGAGTCTGCAAAGGCTGTTTGTGTTTTTGACCGGGGAAAAGGAGGCAGAGCGCAATGCCATTTAAATATGCGGGTTGGATGAAGCGCTCACGCTTTCTGGGAGCGATGCGCTATCACCGGGCATGGATGGGACGGCTGGCCGGATGGGGCCTGCTGGTACTGCTTATGGGCAATGTTGTCGCGATTGCTGTGGCCCTGGCGGGAGCAGGCGATTTGAGCATGGAAGGCGTATCCGCCGATTTTTCCCTTACCATAGCCCTGTTGCTGGTATGCGCTTGCCTGGCTGCACACAGCCGTACACGTTTTTTGCTTCGGTTTGGTGCGCCACGCTTCCCGGTATGGATGAGCAATATACTGGCGCTGTTTTTGAGCGCGGCGGTGTTTCTGCTGGGAACGTTGCTGATCAATCTGGCAGCAGGTGGGGCCGTACTGTTTCTCTCTCAGGCGCTGCCGGAACGCTTCAGCCTGATAAGTTATACGGAGGCATTGCCATCAGGTGCAGCGCTGCTGGGTTATACCCTCAACGCATCTTTAACGCGGCTGCCCCTACAGCTTTTGTGGCTTTTGGAGTGGACATTCCTGTTCTATCTATTGGCCTGCTGTCTCCGGCGCAGACGGGGTTTGACACTGGCGGTAGTGCTGGGCGTGCCCTTCGCGTGCTTCATGCTGACGCTTATGCCATTTATCCGCGAAACAACGGCCGCGCTGGAAAGTGGTATGGATATGCAGATCATGTCTATGGGATTTGAATGGATGCAGTGGCTGGCCAAGGTAGCGCGCTTTGTGGAGGAAAAGTGGCAATGGATTCAGCTGGGCGCGGCGACGGCTTCTCTGCCGCTGAGCTATCTGTGTATGCGTACGACTCCCCAGCCGTAACGCACGAATGATGGAAAGGGTGATAAATGATGAGCTTTGAACAGGTCAGGGCCTATCTGGCCGGACAGGGACTGAATGCTATGCAGTTTGAGGTGTCCAGCGCCACAGTGGAGCTGGCGGCGGTGGCCGTGGGATGCGAGCCGTGCCGCATCGCCAAGACGATGAGCTTTCTGGTGGACGGCGCGCCTGTTTTGATTGTGCTGGCGGGTGACGCAAAGGTAAACAATACGAAGTTTAAGGCGGCCTTTCACCAAAAGGCAAAAATGCTCGGCCACGAGCAGGTGGCCGAGCTGACAGGCTTCCCGGTTGGCGGTGTGTGTCCTTTTCTTGCACCGGAAGGTGTAAAGGTGTATCTGGATGAATCGCTTAAGCGGTTCGATACGGTTTTCCCCGCTGCCGGTACCCCTAACAGCGCTGTGGAAGTTACCCTGCCCCAGCTGGAAGAGGCTTCGCATGCCGAAGGCTGGGTGGATGTATCGCAGATTTTGGAGTAAATCGGGGTTACATGGGTGCGGCAGTACTTTCAGGCACACCTTCCGCGGGGGTGCTCTGTGGGCCGGCGGTTGCCATGTTGCTGTCTTCGGTGGGCCCCATATACGCCATCTGTTCCAGAATGCCTTTCATGGCAGTGAGGATGCTGTCGCTGGTGCCGGTGGCCCCGGCCACCGCATCCACGCCGTCGATGGATTGCTTCTCCAGTATGGCTTTGGAAAGTCCCTCTTCGGCTTTTACGAAGTATTCGCTTTTTTCTCCACCACCCCTGTTTTCAGCGGTCAGTTCGATTATCTTGCCGTCGCGGACGGTGACGGTTACCACTACCTCGTCGTTATATCCCGTCCCAAGATCACGGTAGACGCCATCCTGGTACGGCAGAGCCAGGGCAGACGGGGTTACGAGCAGCATCAGGGCCAGACTGAGGGCGATACGCTTTTTTGACATGTGGTTTTCCTCCTGCTTGCTTGACATTCCATACACGGTATAGTATAAAAAAGGGTGGGGCTTCAGCCCTGCTTCCGCGCCGCCGGGCGGCGTGGAAAAACCATCGGAAAGGGGATCATTTTTATGGTCCGTAGCATCGTAGGCGCAAACTGGGGCGACGAGGGCAAAGGCAAGATTACCGACGTGCTGGCTGAACGCAGCGACGTTGTCGTGCGCTTTCAGGGCGGCGCCAACGCAGGGCACACCATCATTAACAACTATGGCAAATTCGCTCTGCATTTGCTTCCGTCAGGCGTTTTTCATCAGAACATTGCCAACATCATCGGGCCGGGTGTAGCGCTGGATATTGAAAAGCTGCTCAACGAGTACGACAGCGTGGTCCAACGTGGGGTTCCCAAGCCCAAACTGTATATCTCCGACCGGGCACAGGTCATGCTCCCCTACCATGTGGACTTTGATCGCTTTGAAGAGGAACGCCTGGGCAAGGCGGGCTTTGGCTCCACCAAGAGCGGTATTGCGCCTTTCTACGGCGACAAGTACCTCAAGATTGGCATTCAGGTTTGCCAGATCTATGACGAGGAGATTCTGCGTCAGCGCCTTTCCAGTGCCGTTGCGCAGAAGAACGTGACACTTTCCAACCTCTATCACAAGCCGCCCATCGATCTGGAGGCGCTTATTGCCCATGTCAAGGCTTTGGGTGAGCGCATCCGTCCCATGGTGATCGATACCACCCTCTATCTGCATAAAGCGCTCAAGGAGGGTAAGACCGTGTTGCTGGAGGGCCAGCTGGGCAGCCTGCGCGACCCCGACCACGGCATCTATCCCTATACCACCTCCTCCTCTCCGCTGGCTGGTTACGGCACGGTGGGTGCGGGCGTGCCTGCCTCTGCCATTAAGGATGTGTACTGCGTTACCAAGGCCTATTCCAGCTGCGTGGGGGCAGGTCCTTTCACCACGGAGCTGTTTGGCGATGAGGCCAAAGAACTGCGCGACCGTGGCGGTGATGCGGGTGAATACGGCGCTACTACGGGCCGTCCGCGCCGGGTGGGCTGGTTCGACGCTGTGGCTACTCGCTATGGTTGCATGGTGCAGGGCGCGACTGAGGCCGTGCTGACCAACCTGGACGTGCTGGGCTACTTGGACCAGATTCCCGTATGCACAGCATATGAGGTTGATGGAAAAACCATCACCGATTTTCCCTCCACGCCCACGCTGATGCGCTGCAAGCCGGTTTATACGCTGCTGCCCGGCTGGAAGTGCGATGTTCGCGGCGTGACCGAATGGGATCAGCTGCCTGAAAACTGCAAGAACTATATTACCTTTATCGAAAAGGAACTTCAGGTACCCATTCGCATGATCTCCACCGGCCCCAAGCGCGAGGAGATGCTGTACCGGTAAGCCAGGGCGCAGGAGGAGCGCATAAGCGCTCCCCCTGCTTTTGTCTATCCGCTTAAGATATAGGGGAAAGAGCTGAAAAGCTATGAAAAACTGCGCGAAAATGGTACAGAAATGGCTTGGCGCCACGCTCACCCGCCGCCAGCTGCTTCAATTCTGCTTGGTGGTGGGCATGCTGGTGGGCATGCTGACGCATGGCTTTATGTTTGCCAACAAAATTCCCAACCATGACGATATGAAGCACTATGTGGACCTGACCGGAGTGGGCGCAGAGTCGGGACGTTTTGTCCTCTACATTTTTTGGAAATTGTTTTCCACCATGAGCGTGCCCTGGCTCAACGGTATTCTGGGACTGTTGTTTTTAAGCGGTGCATCCTTTTTGCTGTGTGATGCATTTGATTGCCGGCATGCGTGGCAGGCCGGGGCTGTCGCGGTGGTTGCGGTAGTCTTTCCGGTCAATGTATCTATCTACTGTTACATGTACCAGGCGCATGCGTTTATGCTTGGCATAGCTTGCGCTATGGCAGCGCCGTGGATGATACGCCGCGGGGGCCGGCTGGGCTTGATATGGGCAGCGCTATGCGTGATGCTGGCCACAGGCGTTTACCAGGTGTTTTTAATGTTGGCGATTGGGCTGCTGATTGTGTTTGTCATCTGGTATGCTACGCGGGACGAGGGCCGCACCCCAGGCGCTGCGTGGAGCATGGCCATACGTTGTGCTTTGGTTGCATTGGGCGGGCTGGCGCTGTATTTTGCTGGAGTGTGGGTGGTTGTTCATATAGGCGGGATAACCCTGAACGAATATCAGGGTATCAACCACATGGGTCAAGTCTCTTGGAACGATCTTCCGGCCAAGCTGCAGACCGCCTACCGCACGGCGCTGGAATGGTATTTTACGGATACGCCATCCTATACCACCAAGTTAATGCGGCTGGCGCAGGGCGGCGCCATTGTACTGGGCTGGGTTTGGCTGGTGGCGACCGTGATTCGCGCACTGCTGGCAAGACGTTGGGGGCATGCGGCCCTGCTGGTTGCATGCGCCCTGCTGCTGCCCGCCTCGGCGGCTGGTATCTATTTTATGGGGGACGAGATCGTCGTTCACCACATTACGCTGATACCGATGATCGTATTGCTGCTGCAACCGGTCTTGTGCATGAATCCCCAGCCCCTGCCGGATGGGACTAGACGGACCGGTATGGCCAAGCGCGCGTGTGCACCGTTGCTGGCCACTGCGTATTTGGTTTATGGCTTTTCGCTTGCTGTGATCGATAACCAGGCTTATTACCGTATGTATATGGCCTATACCCGAGCAGAGCATTTCATGTCGCGGGTAGCGGCGCGCATTGAAAGCATGCCGGGATACCAGCCGGGGCTGCGGCTGGTTACAGTAGGATATCTTAATGAAAAAGAATCACTGATTTATTTTGAGTACGATATTGCAGACCGCTTTTTGCCATTTGTGGGAATATTAAACGAAGTGGATTACGCCTGGCCGCATGTGTCCGTACGTATGCTCACGCAGGTTGCGGGGCTTCCGCTAGAACCCGTGGAGGACTGGCAGCCTACAGAGGAGGAGGCTGCCATCGTGCAGGCTATGCCCTGCTATCCGGCGGAGGGCAGCATCGTGATAACAGATGACCTGTGCATTGTGCATTTTTCCTAAATGCAAATGGGTGGCCCCCCTCCCCGAGGTTTTGCATACAAATGAGGAAGTGGAAGCATGAAATACATCCGGATGGTTACGAATGAGTTGAACAGGGAACTGAGCCGCCGTCGGCTGCTTCAATTCTGCCTGGTCGCGGGTGTGCTCATGGGCATGCTGGTGCATGGCTTCATGTTTGTCAACAAGATTCCCAACCATGACGATATGAAGCACTGTGTGGATCTGACCGGAGCGGGTGTGGAGTCGGGTCGCTTTGTTCTCTATATTTTCTGGAAGCTGCTTTCCACCATGAGCGTGCCATGGCTCAACGGCATTTTGGGCGTGTTGTTTTTAAGCCTAGCCGCTTGCCTGGTGTGCGATACGTTTGGCCTTCGGCGCGTATGGCAGGCCGGAGGCGTGCTGTGCGTACTGATCACCTATCCGATTAATGTTTCCATGTTTTGCTATATGTACCAGGCTCATGCCTTTGCACTGGGGATTCTGCTTGCCATGGCAGCGCCTTGGCTGATCGTACATACGCAGCTGGGATATTTGTCGGCAGCGCTGTGCGTTATGCTGTGTACAGGCGTGTATCAAAGCTTTTTGATGCTGGCCATCGGTATGCTGATTCTTTTGGTGATCCACCGCACGGTCTATGGGGCTTGGCGTGGAGCATGGCCGGCATGGCGGTTTGCCATCGGCTGTGCAGCTTCTGCCATCGGGGGTCTTCTGTTGTATTTTGGCGCCATCGCGCTGCTTACGCACGTGGGCGGTGTTACGCTGAACCAGTATCAAAATATCAATCAGATGGGCACGCTAGATATAGCCTTGATTCCTTCCAAGTTGAAGATGGCGTGGGATACGGTATGGCAAACCTATTTTGGCGATATGCCCGCCTATACCACCCGTCTGATGAGATTGTCGCAGGGCTTGCTATTGGCGCTGGGCTACGGCTGGTTGGCGCTGCGTATGCTTGGTTGTGCTCAAAAAAGACGCTGGTCACAGGCGGTGCTGCTGGCAGTTTGCGGTGCGCTGCTGCCCCTGGCAGCTGCCGGCATTTACATGATGGGCAACGAGATTAATGCCCACCAACTTTCGCTGTATTCACTGGTAGTGATGATGCTGTTTCCCGCCGTGTGTGTGGCACCTGAAACCCAGCAGCCCGGAAAGCGTCAGCCGCGCCGGCTTTGTGCCGCGGCTTTGGCGGTGGGCTGCTTGGTATACGGTTATCAGTTTGCCATTCTTGACAACCAGGCATATTATCAGTTGTACAGTTCCTTTACGCGCATTGAGCACAGCATGAACCGTCTGGCCTTGCGTATTGAGGAGCAGCCGGGCTACCAACCCGGGATGAGAATTGCAACAGTGGGCTTTATGTCCTGGGAGGACCCGCCCGTATACTTTGATTATGAGCTGGCCAGCCGGTTTCGTCCATTTGTAGGTGTGCGCAATGAAATTGACTATTCTGCGCCAAACAGCGCGGTCTACCTGCTCACACGCGTTATCGGCCTACCGCTGACGCCCGTGGATGACTGGCAGCCCACGGAGGCGGAACAGGCCATTGTGCAAGCTATGCCTTGTTACCCGGCTGAGGGCTGCGTGACCATTATTGGCGATTTATGCGTGGTGCATTTCTCCTGAAGCACGCAGGAAACACAACTTGGAAGGAAGAAGGATTTGCTATGGATGCGATGCTCTATGTGGTGGTGCCCTGCTACAACGAGGAGGCGTGCATCGACCATTGTGCCGAGCGCTTGCTCGAAAAACTGGATGATTTGGCCCAAAAGGGCCTTTGTTCACCTCGAAGCCGACTGCTGTTTGTAAACGACGGATCGGTGGATGCCACGCGGGATAAGCTGGCCGCCCTGCGCCGGCGGGATGAGCGCGTGTGCTTTCTGTCGCTATCCACCAATTGTGGGCACCAAAATGCACTGCTGGCGGGTATGCTTTACGCCAAGGATTACGCCGACTGCGTTATCACCATTGATGCGGACCTGCAGCAGGATATCAACGCCATGGATGAATTCCTGCGCTGCTATGCTCAGGGCGTGGACATTGTATTTGGCGTACGCCGGTCGCGGGATACGGATGGCTTTTTCAAGCGTGTAACCGCGCAGGCGTTTTATGGGCTGATGCATGCCTTGGGTGCAAACGTTATCAAAAACCATGCGGATTATCGATTACTTTCCAAACGTGTGCTTCTGGCGCTGGACCAATATACGGAGGTCAACCTGTTTCTCAGGGGGTTGATTCGCAGCTTTGGATTTGTAACGCGCGAGGTTCCCTTTGACGTGAGCGAACGCTATGCTGGCCAGTCCAAGTATTCGCCTGCCAAAATGATGCGTCTGGCGGTGGATGGGGTTACATCCTTCTCAGTAAAGCCACTGAGAATTATCTCCCTCACGGGCTTTATCTGTGTGTTCTTCTGTCTGTGCTTTATCATTTATGATGTTGTGGTGTTTTTACAGGGGCAGACCATTACTGGATGGACTTCCATGATGATCAGCATGTGGCTGATCGGCGGTATGCTGATGATCGCCCTGGGATGCGTGGGCGAATACATAGGGAAAATCTACATGGAAACCAAGCGGCGCCCGCGCTATCTGATCGCTGAGGCACAGCATGCCGCACCCGAAGAATGTCAAGATGCCTGAACGGTGGGAAGGAGTAGCCATGAGGGAATCTCTACGGGCAGCAGGTGAATGGCTCGGCACGGAAATGAACCGGCGCAGGCTGATGCGTTTTTGCCTGATCGCCGGGATGCTGGCGGGCATGTTGGCGCACGGATTCATGTTTGTCAACAAAATTCCTAACCATGACGATCTGTATTATGATGTGGATATTACAGGCGTGGGGGTGGAATCAGGCCGGTTTGCGCTGTATTTTTTCTGGAAACTATTTTCCAACCTGAGCGTGCCGTGGCTCAACGGCATTTTGGGCGTTGGATTCCTATCCTGTGCGGCGGCCGTGCTGGCGGATGCGTTTGATCTGCGCCGCCGCTGGCAGGCACTATCGCTTACGCTGGTGATGCTAGTCTTTCCCGAAAATATATCCATCTTCTGCTTTATGTATGAGGCGCATGTGTTCGCGCTGGGCGTGTTTTTTGCCGCACTCGCGCCATGGTTGGCCCTTCGTGTGCGGCATGGCTGGCTGTGGGCGGTTGTTCCAGTGGTGCTGGCTACTGGCATTTACCAGGTGTTTCTTATGCTTGCGGCCGGCCTCATGGTAATTGCTGTATTGCGCAAGGTGGCTGCTGGGGGCCGTGCGTGGGGACTGGCCATGCGCTGCGCTGCGGCGGTGCTGGCAGGCCTTGCACTGTACCTGCTGGCCGCGAGGCTAGCACTGCGCTTGACGGGAACCGTCCTGAACGATTATCAAGGCATGGACAAGATGGGTTCGCTGGATCTGTCGGCCATCCCGGACAAGCTGATTCAGGCATATCGCACGGTGTGGGAATACTTTTTGGCGGATAGACCCATCTATTTTACTAAGCTGATGAGTCTGGCACAAGGGTTACTGGCACTAGCGGGTACAGCGGCAGCTCTCGCGGCCGCGGTGCGTGCTTTTGTGTGCAAAAGGCCTGCGGACGGGCTGCTGGCACTTTGCTGTCTGGCTGTGTTGCCACTGCTGGCAGCAGGCATATACTTCATGGGCGATGAAATCGTGATCCATAGTTTGGTGCTGTATCCGCTCGTGCTGGTGCTGCTGGCTCCGGCGCTGCTGATTCCCTCCATGTTGGAAATTTTGCCGCGGCCTGCGTTACGGCGTACGCTGGCAATCGCACTGGCGGCGGCCTGCGCGGTATATGGCTTCTGGGGCTGCGTGCTGAGCAATCAGGCATATTACAAGCTCTACCTGGCCTATACCCGGGGAGAGCACTTTGCCAATCGTCTAGCCGCGCGCATAGAGCGAACGGAAGGCTACCGGCCCGGTGTTACCGTGGCGCTATATGGCTATGTCAATGGTCACGTACCTCAGCAGTTGATCTTTTACGAGCCGGACGATACCTATCGCTTTACGCCGATGTCCGGCATGAATACCGAGCTGGACTATATTAACTTTATGAGCATGCCCAAACTGCTTCCCCGCATGATCGGGCTGCCGGTGGAGGCGGTTACCGACTGGCAGCCGCAAACGGATGAAGAAGCCGCAGCACTGGCCGCCATGCCCAGCTACCCACGCGAAGGAAGCGTTGGTATGGTGGGGGACGTGTGCGTGGTGAAATTTGGCAGCTTGAAACCATAGTCATATCCCGGTATGTCCAGGTCAAAAAGCCTTGCGAAAGCATAGGCTCCATAGTATAATGGACCCATGGACGAGCGACCCTATAGGACGGAAAGGATGGACGACTGCAATGAAAAAAATCCTCTCTTTGCTTCTGTGCCTGGCGATGCTTTTGACTTTGGGGCTGACCGCCATGGGACAGGCCGAGGAAGGCGGAGAACTGCGGGTATCCCTGTGCATTGCTGAAACGCTGGGCGATCTTGGTTTTTATGACAGCGCTAACGAGGGACTCAAGCGCCTGGAGGCAGATTACGGCGTGATTGGTAGTGTGGTGGAGTGTAAGAGCGATGCCAGTATGTACCAGGTGGCGCTTGTGGAGGCCGCCGAGCAGAGCGATGTGGTGGTGGCCGTGGGCTGGCAGTTCTGGGATGGACTGACCGCGGTTGTACCTGAAATGCCCGATACCAAGTTCATCTTTGTGGATAATGGCCTGGATGGCGTGGGCGATAACTTGCTGTCCATCACCTATGCTGAAAATGAGGGTAGCTTCCTGGCGGGCTATGTGGCCATGAAGCTGGCGCAGAGCGGTATCGTGGGCGTGATCGGCGGCGAGAACAGCGATACCATCAACAACTTTGTCGTGGGCTACAAGCAGGGTGCGCTCTATGCCAATCCTGAAGGCACCGTGCTTGATCCTGTCTATACCGACGACTATGAGGCACCCGACAAGGGCAAGGAAGCTGCACTGTCACTCTACAGCCAGGGCGCGGATGTGGTGTACGCTGTGGCGGGCAAGACCGGCTTGGGCGTGTTTGAGGCTGCGCATGAGCAGGGCAAGTACGCCGTGGGTGTGGATAGTGACCAGAAGTACATCAATCCCGACGTCATCATCTGCTCTATGCTCAAGCGCGTGGGCGACAGCGTGTACGATGTGATCAGCAACTATCTCGAGGATGGTGTGTTCGAAGGCGGCACCATCTGGAATGCCGATATGTCCAGCGGGCTGGTTGGCCTCGGATATGGTGACGACACCATGACCCAGCAGGTATCCGACGAGCTGAAAGCCGAAGTGGATGCGCTGGCTGGAAAGATCATTGCGGGTGAAATTGTAGTCGAAAGCACCCGCTGAGCCGCTATGGAAAAAACGAAGGGCCCCTTGCAGGCGTTTGCCGCGCAAGGGGCCTTTGCCAAACGGAGGGATGCACATGAACCGGAAACGGATGGCTGCGGTCCCGCTGCTTTGCCTGACGCTGCTGTGCGGCTGCGCACGGGCGGACTGGGCAGACGATACGGCGGACGCGCTGTGCGCACGCATGACGGCGTTGGCCGGAGAACAGGCGTATGTGGAGATGTTCACCGGCAACACGGACCTGATGGCGCATGTGGAGTGTATGGCGGACAACGCCGGATGCGAGGCCCGGGAACGCAGGCGTTTTGTGCTGCGCGATGAATCCGCGCTCGCGGCTTTTGCGGATCAACAGGGCGTCGATATGCTGCAGCTGAGCGATACGGCACGCGCGCAGCTGAAAATGCGGCTGGCGCTGCTGATGCCCAGCCTGCTTACCGGGCAAGCGGGCGCCGAGTGGCTGGCGGCGTCCAATGTGCTGATGGTAAGCGAAACCATGATCATGCCCGAGGGCTTTTCGCCCCTGCTGCTGGTGACGGACTATGGCACGGATGTGGACATCCTGACAGCCTTTGCCCAGACAGGTCAGGACACGATCACGGCGCAGAGCGTTTTCGTCCCCGCAGACATCGTGGATGCGGGCATGGAGACGGTGCTGCTGTTGTATACGGAAGATGAGCCGGAGGAATAACCGATGAACGACGCTGCAACGGGCGCGGAGATCGTCCGCTTTTCCCATGTGAGCAAGCAGTACCCTGGCACTTTGGCCAACGATGATGTGACCCTGTCCATCCGTCGGGGCGAGGTGTTTGCGCTGGTGGGAGAGAACGGAGCGGGCAAATCCACGCTGATGAACCTGCTCTATGGCCTGCAGGCGCCCACGCTGGGAGAAATCTATATCAAGGGAGAAAAGACCGGCTCCCAGCACGGGCCGGAAAACGCCATGCGCATGGGCGTGAGCATGGTGCATCAGCATTTCAAACTGGTGCCCAGCTTTACCGTGGCACAGAACGTGATGCTGGGCCACGAGCCCAAGCGCGGCCTGTTTTATGATGGGCGCAAGGCGGAGGAAACGGTGCGCAGGCTCTCAGCCGAATATGGGCTGAAGGTGGAGCCAGGCGACGTGGTACGCGACCTGAGCGTAGGCATCCAGCAGCGCGTGGAGATCCTTAAGGCGCTGCGAACGGGTGCAGATGTGCTGATTCTGGACGAGCCGACCGCTGTGCTTACCCCGCAGGAGGCCGAGGAGCTGTTTGTGGTTATCCGCCGTGTGGTGGAAGAAAAGAACATGACCGTCATCCTTATCACGCATCGCCTGCCGGAAGTGATGCGTGTGAGCGACCGTGTGGGTGTAATGCGTCGCGGCAGGCTGGAAAAGGTCATGGAGACGCACGATACCAGCGAGCGGGAGATCGCTTCGCTGATGGTGGGGCGCGACGTGCTTTTCGGTGATTTGCCTGGCGGGCAGGCGACGGGGGAGGAACGACTGGTCATTCGCGGACTGTGCGCCCTGAACGATCGTGGCCTTCCAGCGCTTCGCGGCATGGACCTGACCGTGCGTGCGGGTGAGGTGGTTGGCGTGTGCGGAGTGGAGGGCAACGGCCAGACAGAACTGGCTGAGTGCGTGGCGGGCATGCGCCCCATCAGTGGTGGCAGCGTCACCCTGTGCGGGCGAGACGTGACGGGCCTACCCCCTGGACGCATCCGCGAGGCGGGGCTGAGCTACATCCCGGAGGACCGCATCTCCACCGGCATGGACGTCAAGGCGAGTGTGGCGGAAAACCTGATCGTAGGCAAGCAGCGTACGCCGGCATTCAGCCGGCTGGGTGTCCACCTGCGGCGTGGACAGGTGAAGAAATACGCACAGGAGCTGTCTGAGGCTTTTGATATTCGAACCTCTGGCGTGGATGAACCTGCCGGGGCCCTCAGCGGCGGCAACATGCAGAAGGTCGTGCTGGCGCGCGAGTTTTCCTTTGGCTCGCCCGTGCTGCTGGTGTGCCAGCCAACGCGTGGCGTGGACATCGGCGCAACGGAGTTCATCCACGAACGCATTGTGGAAAAGCGCGATCAGGGCTGCGCCGTGCTGCTCATCAGCGCAGACCTGGACGAACTGATGCGCTTGAGCGACCGGCTGATTACGGTGTTTGAAGGAAAGGTGACAGGCCGCTTCCGCACGGCGGACGTGACAAGGGAAGAAATAGGGTACTACATGACGGGCGGCCATCAGGATACAAAGGAGGCGGAGGCGCAGTGAACGGATTGATGCAGTCCCTGCGGGCGCTGGTGCGCCTCAAGCCTGCGCAAAAGCTGACGCGGGATTATCTGATTTCGCTGCTCACTGCGGTGCTGCTGGCGTTGGCAGTGGGTGCTGGCATCATGCTGGTGTGCGGCCACAACCCCATTGAGGGCTATGGCGCGCTGATAGAAGGTGCGCTGGGCAAGCCCCGGGCCATCGGCAACACTTTGGCCAAGACCGTGACCCTGTGCCTGACAGGCCTGGCCATGAGCTTGGCGGCTAAGGCGGGCGTGTTCAACGTGGGCGGCGAGGGGCAGCTCTACCTTGGGGCCATGGCGGCGGCCGTGGTGGGCGCACGGCTGGACGCGCCCGCATGGCTGGTTACACTGCTGTCACTGCTGGCAGCCATGGCAGCGGGCGGGCTGTACGCGCTCCTGCCCGGTGCGCTGAAAGTCAAATGGAAGGTGGATGAAGTTATCACCACCATCATGCTCAATTCCGTGGCCATCTACTTTTGCAGCTACCTTGCCAACGGGCCCCTCAAGACCGCTGAGCGCGGCATTGCTACCGGTACGGACAGCATCATGGCCGAAGCGGCCTTCACGCCGCTTATCAAATTGAGCAACCTGACTACGGGCGTGTTTTACGCCGCGGCGGTCGCACTGATCGTATGGTATGTGATGAGCCGGTCGTCTGTGGGTTTTGAAATGAAGCTGACCGGCGAAAACGACCGCTTCGCGCGCTACGGAGGTATCCGCACCGGAAGCCTGATGCTATGGGCTATGGTGTTCAGCGGTGCAATCTGCGGCCTGGTGGGTATGCTTGAGGTGTTTGGCCTGCACAAGCGATTTCTGACCACCGTGAGCAACGAGTTCTACTTCGACGGCATGCTGGTGGCTATGATCATGCGTTACAGTCCCTTTGGCGTCATCCTGATGAGCTTTTTCTTTGCGGTGCTCAGCATCGGCAGCAAATCCATGGAGCTTAGCGCCGGAGTATCCAGCGAGCTGATTCTGATTGTGCAGTCCATCATCATCTTCTTCATGGCGGCAGAGGGCGGTATCCGCAAGTCGCTGGGCGAGCGGGCAGCGCTTCGGCGCGCACGGGCTGCAGCGGGAGAAAGGGGGCGCAGCTAATGGGTGAAGTACTCAACATTCTGCTTTTGCAAAATACGCTGCGCACTGCCACGCCCGTGGTACTGGCAGCGCTGGGCTGCCTGATGACCCAGCATGTGAACATCACCAACATCGGCATTGAGGGCATGATGCTGATGGGCGCATTCTTTGCGGTGCTGGGCAGCTACTTCGCGGGCAGCTGGGTTGCGGGGATTGCGTGCGCGCTGTTGGTGGGTCTGTTGGTGGGCCTGTTTTACTACGTGTTTGTCATCAAGTTCAAAAGCGATGAGTTTATCATTGGCGTAGCGCTGAACATCTTCGCGGGCGGCCTGACGGTGTTTCTGCTGCGCAACATCTTTGGCGTGAAAGGATCGTTCTCCGATCCTGGCATCGTACCCCTGCCCACCATCGACATTCCACTACTTAGGGATGTGCCTGTGCTGGGGCCTTTGCTCAGCGGAAACACGCTGCTGGTGTACATCAGCTGGCTGCTGGTGCCCGTGTGTTGGGCGTTTATCTACAAAACGCCTATGGGCTTCCATCTGCGGGCGTCAGGTGAGTATCCCGATGCACTGACCGCCGCAGGCAAGAGCCCTGAGCGCATGAAATGCCTGGCAAGCGTGCTGTGTGGACTTTTAAGCGCGCTGGCGGGCGCACACCTGTCGCTGGGCTACCTGACCATGTTTTCCGAAAACATGAGTGCTTCGCGTGGGTACGTGGCGTTCGCTTGCGTCATCTTTGGCCGCGGCAATCCGCCGAAGGTGTTTCTGGCGGCGTTGCTGTTTGGCTTTATCGAGGCGTTGGGACTGCGCATGCAAAAGTATATGCCCAGCGATCTGACGGCTATGGCACCCTATGTGGTTACGGTGGTGATGATGGTGGCTGTGGTGCTGATGGAACGCAGAAAGCGCCGCCGTGCGGCATGAGGATAAACAAGAAGGACCGGACGCGCCTCCCCCTTGGGGACGGCACGCCCGGTCCTTTTTTGCATTGCGGGATGGCTTTGGAGCCACGAAACAGAGGCGTTACAGCCGGCGGCATTCCATGTAATACCGCTTTTCGTTAGCAGACCCCAGAGAGAACGTTTTGCGAGGGAGCGCACCCTCCGCGCGGATGGTATCGAACAGCCGGTCTCTTTCGGGGGTGGGCAGCAAAAAGCCCACAGCGCCTTCGCCTGCCACCAGTGTGCGTACGGTGTCCTCGCCGTGAATATAATCCAGCCGCGCCTGAGGATGGGAAAGCAGCCACCAGTCCAGGAATGCCTGCAGCGTGCCAACGGCCAGTTTATAGGGTGAGCCCTCGATACTGAGGGTAACTTCTTTGCCCTCATAGACAACAATGATTTCCTGGGCCCGGGGACCGGCGGCTAACGTTGCGCCCTTTGCAGCGGCAAAAGCGGCGATTTCATTGAGCAGGTCATCTCCATCGCAGCCGAACAGCACCCGGTGGATGGGCTCCATGCGAAGCGCGTCGTCATGAATGTTTTCCAACTCCACCATGGCAAAGCGTGCGGGATGTACGACTGTTTCCTGGGGCGTTAAGCCGCGTTTGATTTCATCCCAGCAGGCCTTGGCGGCAGCCAGGCTGTGATTGCCGTCACCCACGGCAAAGAGTAGCGGATCATCAGGGGAAAGACGCGCACGCAGACGGTCCAGCGCAGCATAGACGGATGCAATGTCAGCCGGGTCGGTTACAGCGTACCCGGTCAGATGGCCTCCGCCCATCATCAGCGGAAAATCATAGAGCCGTTCCAACTCGTCGTGCTTCTGGAACAGGGGCTCAATCACACTGTGCATGGGATCGTCCATCAGCATCAGCACGTGGCTGGTTTCAAGCGCCGCGCCCCGCCGCACAGTCATACGGGGAGGCACCCGCTCTGCGATGGTTTCCTCAGAAGCGCGTACCAGGGCTTTGCTGCCCTTGGTGGGATCATAGCATTCCAAATCCAGTAGGGCCACCAATCCAATGCGCGCACCGCTGGAGGTATTGCGCTCCACCAAAATGAAGCCATTGGACACGGCGGGAACCAGTACGCCCTGATTCAGGTCGTCGCGCATGGCCTGGTGAATGCGCGGAATGCGCTGCTCGGATTCGCTAAGGTAACATTCGGGCAAAATCAGATCCAGCGTGGAAGGATGGTTGCCGACAAACCGGCGCACATCTTCCCAGTATTTGGGCTGCGAGGTGAACTGGTCACAAGCTACGCAGGCCCATTCCGTCAGGCTGGAACGATCGGCAGGTAGCAGGAGTTCTCCGGGATAAAGTACAACATTTTGATCGGGCATATCAATACCTCCTTGATCTATCGGGGAATAGAACGCATAGCAACAGGTGCAAAGTGGTTTCAGCGCATCTGGCGGAACAGCAAAACCAGACTCTCCGTACCGCTACCCAGAGTAGCAAGCGTCAGCAACCTGTCCGAAGCGGCCACATCCACATTGAATGAGTACAGGCTGTGTGCACGGGCGGTCTCAATGTAGGATAACATGTCCGCGTCGGTGACGAAACTGGAGTATCCCGCATAATTGAAATAGTCGGGGCTGGAAGGATTGCTGCTGGCCACGATGACTGCAAAGAGCACATAATCCGATTCTTCATATAGGGTAGTCAGGTGTGCGGTGGTGGCGGAAGCCACAAAATCGCGGCCAGCAGTGGCATACTGCCACAGAGGAGCGAATACCTTTCCTTCTACGGCACTTTGCCCCCGCAAAAGCAGGTTTTCAGGCGGAGAGCGAAGCGAACAGCTCTCATCCACAAATACCGCACCAGCGTCAGAGGAACTGCCGCGATAGTTATGGGTCAGGTAGTAAGTGTTGTTGCGCTGAACCACCACTTCATCCAGCATGCCCGGAATGGTCAGTTTACCTACGACTTCGCTGTTTTCCTCAATAAGAGGGAGCAGACTTTCCATCACATTTTTCAGCGGATTGCCGGGATACTCGCTCAGGCGGGTACGCGGACTGGGCGTGAACGTGGCCTCGGAAATCTCCTGCACATTGCTGGTGTCGCGTTTGTTAAGACTTTGGATGGCATTTTCGCGGATCGGGATGACAGGAGTGGGCGATGGCGTCTGCACGGCTTGCGTGATGGCCGGCGTGGGCGAGGGCGCATAGGTCTGACCGGCGGGGAGCAGATCCACGCGCGCCGCGCCGCTTTGCAGTTCCATGCCGGTGCGTGCAAGGAAGTCTTCCCGCACGTCCTCCATTTCACGCTCATTGCGGGCCAAATCGGTAAGGATGCGGCTGCCCTGCACAAGACAGAATACCAGCATCACGAACGCGGCAATCAGCGCGCCCACTCGTTCGGGACGTATTGGCGGGCGCTGAGGACGCGGCGCTTGCGTCGAAGGCTCGGGCGGTACCGGATTCCGGGGCGGAGGATTGCTTGGTACATCTATTGCAGGGCTGTAAGAATACACATCCTCATGCGGCATGGTATGAGCATGCGAAGCGGGAGTAAAAGGGTCTCGCAGTGGAGGCGGCATTTCAAACGGCTCTTCACGAGGGGATGGACTTTCCTCGTCATCAGCAAAAAAGGCGTCAACTTCGTCCGGGGGATTCAGTTGGGCTTCCTCTGAAAAGGATGGAGGATCTTCCGGCAGATCGGGCCGGTATGGGGAGCCGGGTTGAAGGGGTGGCGCATATGGAGCGCCGGGCGCGCCTCCCGTGGGAAACAAAGGATCCTCCGGCAAGGGAGAAGCATCCCAGGCGGAAGGGAAGGAGAAGAAGGAAGGCATTTCCGGCAGAGGCGGCAGGGAATCACCGAAGGGAGAGGCGGATGCAAAAGGAGCCTCGCTTTCAGTCTTCCTATCAGAGATTGAAGCTTCCTCCAGCTGGTGGCGTGCGACCCGGCTGCGGCGAGGACGATGGGGCATATGCTGCTCACCGGGAGCTACTGCAGGCTGCGATGTAGTTTCGGGACCAACTTCATCCACCAAAGGAGGCTGCCCGTCCTCCTTGACACTGTAAAGCTCTATCTTGGTTTCCTGCATCGAATGAGACTGCGCCGGAGCTCTGTTGATAGCGGGCCGTCTCTGCAGATAGGGCGGAATGCCGGATGCAGATGAAGCGGGAGGGGTGCTTTCGCTGGAAGAATCAGGAACGGGCGGATACGGATAGGAAGGAAAGGGAGAGGAAAAGGCGGGTAGCTCCTTCGCAAAAGAGGCTTCTGTGCTTTCCTGCGAAACAGGGTGGGAGGGCAACGGCTTGGGTGGACTCATCCAATGGGATGTACCATACAGCTGTCCGGGTTGAAGCGGCTGCATGGCATGAAATGTACCCGTATGTTTGGCAGGGGCTTTCAGCCGGGAGGTATAGTCAATGGGCGCAAAAGGATTGGTTTCGTCCCTGGATGCAGGGGCTTCATTCCCACGTTCCGGAAGCTCGCTCATTTTTGTCCCTCCCTTCAGAGTAGATTTATTCAGCATCCATCATACCGTTTTCCCAACGCGATGTCAAACCCATCCTTTGGAAAGACGAAGTTTGTTTTTTGATGGAAAGATTTACGATTTATACATTATATGATTTATAATATGGGATTATATTGAAAATGATATTGACATAACTTTAACAATATGATATGAATTAGATAGTTCGTTTCACTTAGTTAGCATCATCACAAATAAGGGGGTATGAAAAAATGAAACGACTACTGGCCATTTTCCTTTGCTTGACGCTCATGCTGGCCGTTCCCGCAATGGCGGAAGGCATGAAGGCGGGTACCTATACCGAAACCGTCAAAGGCATGTTTGACGGACTGGTGGTGGAGGTAACCCTCACTGACAGCGCGATCGAAAGCGTTGTGATCAAGGAGCACAACGAGACTTCGCCCGGCTATCCGGCGCTGGAAAAGCTGCCCGGTATGATCGTTGAGGCCCAGAGCATCGCGGTGGACGGCATCAGCGGTGCGACCATGACCTCCAACGGCGTGAAGGCTGCTGTGGAAGCTGCGTTGACCGAGGCCGGTGCGGATCTGGCTGCTTTCTCCAAGGTGCCGGAGGCCGAAGAGGACCTGGCGCCTGACTACTATCCTGTAATGGGCTCCTTTGAAGTGCCTGAAACCTGGGACGAGAGCTATGACGTTGTCGTGGTCGGCGGCGGCTTTGCGGGTCTTGCGGCAGCTTACAGCGCCGTAGAGTCCGGCTCCAGCACCGTGCTGGTTGAAAAGCTCTCCACCACTGGCGGCAACAGCGCCATCAATGGCGGCCAGTACGCGGCCTATACCTCTAAGGTTGCGGCGGAGCTGCAGGAAAAGTTTGACCTGGAGCCCGACACCGCTGAAAAGCACATTGAGGACACCATCAAGGGCGGCGACAATATGAGCGTGCCCGAACTGGTAACCGAAATGGTCTATGGATCCCCCTACTATCTGGACCTGCTGCTGGACAACGGCCTGGTGATTCGCGATACGCTGGCCCGTCCCGGCGGACACTATGGCTACCGCACCTATGTGACCGAAAACCAGGTGGGCTCCGATATCACCGATCTCCAGCTCAAGATGCTCAAGAATACCGATGCTGTCATCGAGCTGGAAACCAAGATGGTGGAAATCTACCGTACCCGCGATGAGGCCAACCGCGTGGTAGGCATCCGCGTGGCTACGGCTGACGGCTACAAGACCATCGAGGCCAAGAAGGGCGTTATTCTGGCCACGGGCGGCTTCTCTTCCAATGTGGACATGCGTCAGACCCAGGTGCCGTACCTGACTGCCGACCTGCCCACCACCAACATCAAGGCCGCGTCCACCGGCGAGGGCATCTATCTTGCTCAGGCCATCGGCGCCAACACCACCCAGATGAGCAACATCCAGCGCTATCCCTGGGCAGATCCCAACACCGGCGTGCTGGACAGCTATGCCGTGTGGCCCTTCACCGGCCCCTCCTACGGCATCATCTACGTGGATTATAACGGCAACCGCTATGTCAACGAGGGCGACCGTCGCGACGTGTGCGCCAACGCAGCTGTCAACAGCGGCTTCATTTCCACCTATGCCCTGTTCACCGAGCCGGTCGTTAGCGCGTTTGTGAAGCCTGAAGAGCTGGAGGCCGGCGTGCAGAGCGGCCGCGTGCTCAAGGGAGAAACGCTGGAAGAACTGGCTGAAAAGATCAACGCCTTCGCGATCAAGGGCCAGTATCCCAGCGTGACCGCTGAAAACCTCAAGGCCACCATCGACAAGCATAACGGTTACATCGATAGCGGCTCTGATCCCGATTTTGGCAAGGTGATGGCTTCCACCATGGTTAAGATGGAGGAAGGCCCGTACTACGCCATTCCGCAGTATCCTTCCGTGCACCACACCATGGGCGGTCTGGTGATCGACGGCAACACCAGCGTCAAGGACATCTACGGCCAGGTTATCCCCGGCCTGTTCGCAGCGGGCGAAGTAACCGGCGGCGTGCATGGCACCAACCGCTTGGGTTCCAACGCTGACGCTGACGCGTGCGCCTTCGGTTACATCTCCGGTTACTTTGTTTCCACCGGTGAGCTGCCTGACTTCATTCCCGAACTGTAAGCGACTCTCACCGCATGACAACTGCGGGGGCGCTGCCTCCGGCCCGCTCAACCGGGCCGGGGAGCAGCGCTCCCGCAATTTTTGCGCCGCCTCTACCCAAGTGGGACAAACTTTGATATAATGTAGGCATTACCAAGCAGCAAGGAGGAGTTACCCATGCCAATGGTCAACAGCAAAGAAATGTTCAAAAAGGCGTACGAGGGCGGTTATGCCATCGGTGCCTTCAACGTCAACAACATGGAGATCATCCAGGGCATCACCGAGGGTGCGAAGATGGAAAACGCCCCCCTCATTTTGCAGGTGAGTGCGGGCGCTCGCAAGTATGCCAAGCATGTCTATCTCATGAAGATGATCGAGGCCGCCATTGCGGATACCGATCTGCCCATCGTGGTGCATCTGGACCACGGCCCCGACTTTGAGACCTGCAAGAGCTGCATCGACGGCGGCTTCACCAGCGTCATGATCGACGGCAGCCACCTGCCCTTTGAGGAGAACATCGCCCTGACCCGTAAGGTCGTCGAGTATGCGCATGACCGCAACGTGACCGTCGAGGCCGAGCTGGGCCGTCTGGCCGGCGTGGAAGACGATGTGAAGGTGTCCGCCGAGGATTCCAGCTACACCCGCCCCGAAGAGGTTGAGGAGTTCGCGACCCGCACCGGCTGCGACAGCCTGGCCATCGCCATCGGCACCAGCCACGGCGCCTTCAAGTTCAAGGGCGAGCCCAAGCTGCGCTTCGACATCCTGGAGGAAGTTTCCCGCCGCCTGCCCGGCTTCCCCATCGTGCTGCATGGCGCCAGCAGCGTCATCCCCAGCTATGTGGACATGATCAACCAGTACGGCGGCAACATGCCCGGCGCGCAGGGCGTGCCCGAGGAAATGCTGCGCAAGGCCGCCAGCATGGCCGTCTGCAAGATCAACATCGACAGCGACCTGCGCCTGGCCTTCACCGGCGAAATCCGCAAGCATCTGGCCGAGCATCCTGACCACTTCGATCCCCGCCAGTACCTGACCGACGCGCGCGACGGCATCCGTCAGATGGTGCGTCACAAGATCGTCAACGTTCTGGGCTGCAACGGCAAGGCGTAAGTCATTACACAAAGCTACAAGCACGGCGCGACTGCATAAGTCGCGCCGCGATTTTTTTCCGCCACTCAATCAAATGCCCCCGCCGCGCGTCTAATGGGTGAAAGCGCGCTTGAACAGAAGGAGGGGAAGCCTGTGACAAGGGAGGACTTTGAAGGCCGCGTCCTGGATGCACGGGAAAAAATGTACCGCGTAGCCAGAAGCTACCTTCAAGGGGAGCAGGACTGTCTGGATGCGGTGGCCGAAGCGGTGCTGCGGGCCTGGCAGAAGCGTTCGACCCTTCGCCGGGAGGAATACTTTGACACATGGCTCATGCGCATTCTGATGCGGGAATGTGTCAACATTCAGCGAAGGCAAAAACGCATGGTGCCCGTGGAGAGCGTACCGGAGAGGCCTGCCCCCGACGGAAGTGCAGCCGCCTTGCGCGACGCACTGGACGCCCTGCCTCAGAAGCTGCGCACCGTGACGGTGCTGCACTATATGGAGGGGTACGACGTTTCGGAGCTGTCGAGACTGCTGCACATTCCCAAAGGAACGGTCACCTCCCGGCTGCACATGGCCCGTGGACGCCTGCGGGAGCTTTTGAAGGAGGATATCGAATGAAACGATCTGAGTGGCAGCGCGCATACGATCCGGACCCCGTTCGGCTGGAGGCGCGCGTGCGGCATACGCTGGCAAATCTGGACGCGGTTCCGGCCGTACGGCCGCGCGCGCTGCGCACGGCGCTGATCGCGGCGCTGGTGCTGGCACTGCTATGTGGCATCGCGCTGGCCGTGTATGAGAGCCGCACGGCCGATCTGGCGGGGTGGTTCGGCGGCGAGGAGAGAAAGGATGAACTGCTTTCGGGCGACATCGCGCCCTCGGGCGAGAGCACACGGCTAGGCGATGTGATCTATACGCTGGATGACGTGATCTACAAGGACGGAACGATCTACGGCAGCGGGGTCATCCGCGCGGCGGAGGGCGCCAACATCGTGCTGATTGACGAAGATTCGGGCATTCATGAGCCCGCGGGCTATCCCCTGCACTATGGCAAGGACTACACCGTGCCCGACGACGCGCCCAGTTATGTGGAGCTGGCGCAGGAGCGGGGAGCCAGGCTTATTCTGGCCAAATGCGTGGCAGACGGCGTGCTGGATGAAAACGGCGAGCCGGACAGCGTCGGCTACGACCAGATTCCCCAGCCGGATGGAACGATTCGCTTCTATTTTGAGTTTGCGGGCCGCGAGGGCGGCATCGAGCGCGCAGAGAGCTATGATGTGATTCTCTCCATCGCCAACTGGGAGGTCACGCCCGAGGGCGAATGGTTGCGCGAAGAGCCTGATAACACCTGGCTGAAGGACGAATGGGTCGTGACGGTCACGCCCGAAATGAAAGGAGAGGCCCAATGAAAAAACGGGGACTTTGTATCGCGCTGTGCCTGTGCCTACTGATGGGCGCCCTGCCTGCGCTAGCGCAGAACGGCGGCGCGCTGCGCGTGCTCAATGACGGCTGGTTCGTCAACGAGGATTATCTGGCGCAGCACCCGGACCGAAGCCTGGAACTGATCTCCATCAAGTATGATGACAACGGCATTGATACCAACCTTCGGGAGCTACTTTTCACCACCGATTGGGATGTGGCCCGTATCACGACGGACGAGATCACCCTTCGGGAGCTGGACGAAGCTGGGCTGCTCATGGACCTGACGGAGCTGTTCGGGGAGGAGAAGCTCTATCCCGCCGTGCGCGAGGCGGTTACAGTAGACGGGCGGATAATGGGCGTGCCCACGATGGGCTGGTACATGGGCGCCCGTTACCGCATGCAATGGCTGGAGGGGGACCCCTACGGTCTGGGGGAAAAGCTGGGGCTTACGGAGGCGGACGAACCGCATACCTACGCGGAGCTCTACGCCCTTGCGCAGAAGTACTTTGCGCTGGATGCGGAAACGCGGCGCGGCACCCTCTTTTTCGATGGCATGCTGAATGGTCAAGCAGGCGTTCTGCTGCTTTCGAGCTTCATCCAGCAATATGCCGGGGAGTTTGCGGACGCGGAGGGGAACGTCGATTATGATACCGCCGCTTTCCGCGACGGAGTGAGGCAGATCGGAGACCTGACGGCGTTGCTTGGCGACAACCTCAAGCCCCTCTACAATGAGGACTCCACCACGCTGTACATGCTGGTCAGCGACGCGGCCAACCACCCCTTGGGGAACGAAACGCTGTTTTCTGTCGGGACGGAGCGAAAGGTGCCCATGCGGCTGGAAGTATGGGTCATGAATGCGCAGACCGGCAAAGCGGACGAGGCCGCCGACTACATCCGCACGGCCATGGCGCGCACTGCCCCGGAATTTGCCCCGGCGCTGTACGAGGAATATGACTATGTGGCCCTGCTGCGCGCCAGTCTCGACCGAGACATCGAGGCGCAGAAGGAGCAAAACGAGGCCCAGAGCGTGATCGACGAGCTTATTCGCCTGCGTGACGCCGGGGAAGCCGACGGGCGCTACTACAGCCGGGAACAGCTCGAGCGCTACCGCACGGAGGTCGCCCCCTACCTGGTCTTCCCGAGTTGCGGGTATGTGGATGGATGGACGCCCGCAAACAGCTACATGAAAGGCAAGCTGGACATGGACGGGCTGATCGAGACGCTTAGTGGAAAATAAAAAAGAGGCCGCCGCACTCATGGTGATGCGGCGGCCTCGTCTGTTACTGGAAAACTACTTTATAAGAATTTGTAGTTTCTGCGTGATGTTTATAGGCCCAGAGGCTGGAAAGATGGATCAACGGGATGCTGCATTTGCTCCGGCGATCATACCTTCAGCAAGCGCTTCGAGGATTGCGTTGCCGCTTTCGCGGTGACTGCCATGAAAACCACCAGCCACTTCGCCAGCTGCATACAGACCGGGAATAATCTGCCCGTTGTTATCCAGAACGCGCGTTTCAGTGTCGATGTGTACACCGCCCATCGAGTGGTGCATGCCGGGAGAAGTAAGGTTAGCGTAGAAGGGCGCTGTAGCAATCTTCATATCCGGCGTGAGAGCGCGGCCAAACTCATCGGTTCCGCTGTCGCAGGAAGCGTTGAAAGTATCGATCGTATTCTGAAGAACATTGGGGTCCATATTAAGCTGCAGGGCAAGTTCTTCCAACGTATCTGCCTTGAAGACGATACCGCTTGAGATAAGGTCTTCCGCCGGAATGCCTTCTTCTGTTAGACCATTTTCATCAATGTTGACACTGTTGGCGTCGGCGATGAGATACCCCTTGCTGCCCGGCTGCGCCAGGAAGGTCAGAGCAACATCAGATTCGGAAGCGTCTTCATTTACAAAGCGCTTCCCTTCCATGTTGATAAGAGGCTGGTTGAAGGCGCATACATAAGTGCTTTCAGAACCGGTTTCGGGGTTGACGTGCGAAACAAATTCGATGTATTCCATGTTGAACAAAGAGGCGCCTGCGCCCAATGCCATGGTAATACCGTCCCCCGTTGCAGCGGTGCTGTTGGTACTCTTAATAAAGTTGGGAATCTCGGGATAGAGCTTGTTGTATTCCTGGCACATCTCAGCATTTGCGGTAAAACCACCGGTGGCAAGGATGACGCCTTTATTAGCATGGAGACGATAGATAGTACCGTCGCTGCCGGTGGCGATTACACCTACGACGGAGCCATTTTCTACCATCAATTCTTCTCCGCGCACTTCCATTAGGAATTCATATGGCATACCGGAATCCTTGATACTCTGTTCCATTACATGAATCAGCTTGGCGCTGTGACGCTCATCACTCTCGCTTTTTTTGCGGCGGCAACGTCGGGCATCCGGAAGAACCACACCAGTGTCCGAAGCCTTGCTGGTGAGCACAGCATCACTCCACGGCAAACCGTTTTCAGCCAGCCAGTCATAACAGGCTCTGCTGACGGAGGCCACCCGCTCAATAAGAGCAGGATCTCCCTTGTATTGACCGTCCGCATAAGTCTGGAGCATATGATACTCTTCGGAGTCAAACATATAGGTTTCACCCGAAGCAAGATAAGCATCGTATTGCTCTTTTACTGTGGACTGCCAGCGCGCCATAAAGTCGTCCACTGGCTCAAGAGACAAATATGCAGTAACGTCAGCACGCATTTTGTCATTCATTTCTGCTTTTTTGGAAATCTCCTGATTGCCGGTGGAATAATATGCGCCGCTCATAAGCGTGGTACCGCCGAGCATGGCGGTTTTTTCAACAACGATTACAGAAGCACCCTTTTCTGTAGCGGAAAGGGCAGCGGAAAGGCCGGCTCCGCCGCCTACTACAATGACATCAGCCGTTTTTTCAATTTCGTTGCTTTCGGAAACCTCGACAGGAGCCTCCATGAAACGCTGGGTATCAACACCGGCAGTCGTAAGCGCGTTCAGAACGGCATCCAGCAGACCGTTGCTGCTGAGCGTGCAACCCGCGATTGCATCCAGCGCTAAGCTTTGGGTTTCAACAATTTTCGTGGGCAGACGTTCCAGAGCAATTGTGCCGATGCCTTCGGTTTCACCGTGAGAGGTTACGGTTACGTTGGTAATGGCAGTATCGTCCAGAGTAACTTCTACATTGATGGCACCATGGTAACCAGTTGCGGAACCGGTATAAACACCGGCGGGCAGGGCAGTGGTAGAATCAGCTGCATAAGCACATCCAACCAGCACCAACATCAGCGAAAGTATCGCAGCAGTCGTTTTGAACAACCAGTTTTGTTTCAAACTTATCCCTTCCTTTCCCCATAAAAACGCTGAGAGAATGCAATCCGCGGATGAGATAAGTATAAACTTTACATCGACATGAGAGTCAACTGCAAATTTGTTTTTTAACAAACTACTCAATAAGGCAGATAGACTTCTCCGAGCAGCTGACATAAACTTTTGCGTTTAAGCAGCACCAACGGGCGAAACAAAATATCCCCGGCAAGCGTCAGCCCATTAAGATCCAGATATTCAAGTGCCTGTTTGAATAGGATACGGGTAGGAGTGGAATGGGGATTTTTTCAACGAAGAAGCTAGTGTATACACAGCGCATTGGCGCATAAAGCCGAGCAGCATCCAAAGCTTTTTGGGCCAGTAAGGATGCATGGGGTTGTTCAAGAAAGTAGCCGGTTAGGATGTTTGAAAGGTCTTCGTCTGACACAAAAGATATGCGGCTTGCAAAAGGGGCAGAGGCACTCCATTCGTTTAATGCAGAACGCAAAGAGGGTGAACGGAGCAATTTATCGTTGAACATGTAAGGAAGAAAATAAAAAGAGGGCGAAGTAACAAGCTGACATTGTCCTATCATCTGAATGGCGTTTGCAATGTGTGCACGTTCTTCCTTCAGATGCTGTAGTATAGCGTTGCGATAATTGAGTTCTTGTTCCAGCGCGTCGATTCGCATATCGCAAGCAGGGCAGATTTCATCAAGGGCGGCATCGTTCAAAAGCGTAGCGATGTCAGTCAGGCCAAAGTCATAGGCGCGCAGATGACGGGCGTTGAGCAATGTATTTAGTTCAGGACGGGAGAAATAGCGGTAACCGGTTTGCATGTCTTTTTCCGTTTGGACGATTCCGTGCTTTTCGTACAGGCGGACGGATTGCGGGGAAATGCCAAGGATGGCAGAAATGTCGCTGATTTTATCGTGCATAAAAGTTTCAGAAGCTTCCTTTCAGAGATAAAAATGTGAGCGTCTGGCCTTTTTTAATAAAAAACTGGCTAACGTTTTTGTCAGCGGCATCGTATTTCAGCGGCAAAAGGTAAGAAAGTAGCCATCGAGATAATCGGAACAGCCCATAAGGAATACAGTTTTTATGGCGATGACAAGAGATTCATACCAGTACAAGCGACGGAACAGCGTTGAGCGAAAGAGGGGCCAGCTCGCCTTTTCGCAGCCGGTAATAGGCCGCTGAACCAATCATGGCGGCGTTGTCGGTGCACAACCACAACTCCGGCATGCACAGGCGGAAGCCGCGCTTGGCGGCAAGCACCGACATCTGCGCGCGCAAACGGCGGTTGGCGCTTACGCCCCCGGCAAGGCACAGCGCATGCAAGCCGCTTTCCTCAAGGGCCAACATGGCCCGCTCGCAGAGCGTATCCACCACCGCGCGTTCAAAGCTGGCAGCCAGGTCGGCACGGGGTAGGGCCTCGCCCTTTTGCTCCATTTTGTGGCAGGCGTTGAGAAAGGCGGTCTTGAGGCCAGAAAAGCTGAAATCATAGCGCCCATCCGGGTGGGGATGCGGCAGGGGCAGGAAGGTGTCGTCCCCGCCCTCGGCCAGCTTGGAGAGCAGCGGCCCGCCGGGGTAGTTGAGCCCCAGTACCCGCGCAGCCTTGTCAAAGGCCTCGCCTGCTGCGTCATCCACCGTCTGACCAAGCAGCGTGTAATCGCCATAGGCGTTTACGCGCGTGAGATGGCTGTGACCTCCGCTGACAACCAGGCACAAAAACGGCGGTTCCAGGTCCGGCGTGGTCAGAAAGTTGGCGCTGACATGCCCTTCGATATGGTTGACAGGGATGAGCGGCAGACGTGTGGTGTAACTCAACCCCTTCATACAGTTGACGCCGGTGAGCAGCGCGCCTACCAGGCCCGGGCCATAGGTTACGGCCAGCGCGTCAATATCTGAAAGGGTCATTCCCGCCTCTTTGAGCGCTTGGTCGATTACCCGGTCGCAGGCGTCCATGTGCGCCCGGCTGGCGATTTCGGGCACTACGCCGCCATAAAGCGCGTGCGTGTCTACTTGGGAAAAGATGACGCTGCTGACGATATGCCGTCCGTTTTCCACGATGGCAGCGGCGGTTTCATCACAGCTGGATTCCATAGCCAAGATACGAATGGAAGCCTTGCTTTGCAAGGCTTCCAATTTTTCTTTCATCTCCTGTTGCGTCTGCACGGAAAAGGGCCTCCTTAGCGGTTTGAGCCGCCGGCGGATTCGGCGCGCGCCTGCGCGATACGCGCACTCACCGGCGAAAGAATCAGGGGCAGCACCAGCACCGCCGCCAGCATCAGCACCAGCATCAGCAGGACGGGCGGCAGATATGCCGAAAACAGCGTTTCCGGGAACAGACGCATCACCAGCTCATCCGCAGGGAAGATGCCGTCAGGGATAAGCGTGCGGTGCAGCACTTCCCACATGCCGTTGAAATCAAGGCTAGCCCACAGGCCTACCCCTGCGATGAGCAGCAGCGGCAAAATCGTTCCCGCATAATACCCCTGCGTTGAAAACCCTCCCCGGCGGCCGGAGGTGGCCAGTGCCCAGGCCAGCAGTGCGACGGCTACCACCCCGCCACACAGGAACAGCGTGGTAGCGGCGCTTACCCAGCCTTTGACCGTGACCATGTGGTCGCGAAAGTTCTGTGGAATAAAGCGGCTGGCTGGAAAGCCTGCCACCGTGATGCTGGGCTCCCAGCTGTCCTGCGCATCGGTAAGGAAGAGGATGGTTTCATCCGCAAAGCTGCGCACGCTGTCCGCATCCATTCCCAATGCAGCATAATCCACATTTTCCAGCAGCGCGGTTTCAAAAAGCTGCCGATCCACAGCGTTGAGATAAACAGAAGCCCCGGCGGCGATCAGCACCAGCAGGAGGGAAGCGAGAAAACAACGGAAAAATGCGGCGCGGTGGGGCCGCGCAGCGGTGCTTGGGTCATGCGGCATGCGCTTTCCTCCCGTGATCACTGCATTTTCAAGTAGGCGGTGATGAAGCCGTCGAGGTTGCCATCCATCACGTCGTCCACGTTGCCGCTTTCATAGCCGGTGCGGTGATCCTTAACCATGGTGTAGGGCTGGAACACATAGGAGCGGATCTGGCTGCCCCATTCGATCTTTTTCATCTCGCCCTTGATATCGGCCATCTGCTCTTCCTTCTCGCGCTCGCGCAGCTCGAGCAAGCGGCTTTTGAGGATGCGCAGACAGACCTCGCGGTTCTGCACCTGGCTTCGCTCGTTCTGACACTGGGCCACGATGCCCGTGGGAATGTGCGTCATGCGCACGGCGCTATCGGTGCGGTTAACGTGCTGGCCGCCCGCGCCGCCGGCGCGGTAGGTGTCGATGCGCACTTCCTCCATGTTGATCTCAAAGTCTTGGTCATCCTCCAGAATAGGGGACACGTCCAGGGAGCTGAAGGAGGTGTGGCGGCGCGCATTGGCGTCGAAGGGGGAGATGCGCACCAGCCGGTGCACGCCCTTTTCGCTGCGCAGGAAACCGTAGGCGTTTTCACCGTCCACCTGGAAGGTCACGCTCTTGATGCCCGCCTCGTCGCCGTCCAGCAGGTCGTTGACCGTCACCTTGAAACCGTGGCGCTCGCAGTAGCGGGTGTACATGCGGTAGAGCATCTGCGTCCAGTCCTGCGCTTCGGTGCCGCCGGCGCCCGCATGCAGGGAAAGCACGGCGTTGCAGTTGTCATAGTCACCGCGCATGAGGGTTTCCAACTCCAACGCGTCCGCATCGGCAGAAAGGCTTTCCAACTCCTGCTCGCATTCGGCGGCGATTCCCTCATCCTCGTCCTCTGCCAGCAGTTCAAGCATGGCCTCCACGTCATCGGCGCGCGTTTCCAGACGCTTGACATGGTCCAGCTTGCCTTCGATCTGGCTCACCTTGCGGTTGACGGCGGTGGAACGCTCCAGGTCGTTCCAGAATTCCGGGGCGTTCATTTCCTCTTTCAGTTCCGCCAGCTCCTCGCGCAAAAGGGGGAGCTTGAGCGCGTCGGCCGCCTTGGCCACGGTGTCGCGCAGGCGGGTAAGGTCCTGTTTCATCCGTTCCTGATCAATCATACTGTCACTTCCTTACTGGGCGCCCGGCGCCCTGACTCCGCGGTCCATGGTCCTTCGTCCGGCCTATTTCCCCGCGCCGCAGCAGTGCTTGTACTTTTTGCCGCTGCCGCAGGGGCAGGGCTGGTTGCGCCCGGGAGCACCGGGCATAGCCTTGTTGGTAGGCGCGCCGCCCTTCTTGGCCTGGCCGTTGGTGTTTTCCTCCCCCTGCAGGCTGGCCTTGGCGGCGTCGAGATTGACGGTACGGCGGCGCTCCGGCAGGCGTTCCACGCGGGCCTGATACAGGCGGCGCACGGTTTCCTCGCGGATGAAATGCACCATGTCGTTGAACATATCATAGCTTTCCATCCGGTATTCCTGCACGGGGTCGCGCTGGCCGTAGGCGCGCAGGCCAATGCCGTCGCGCAGGTCGTCCATGGCGTCGATATGATCCATCCAGTGATGATCGATGGCGGAGAGCAGAACCACGCGCTCAAACTCGCGCATGTCGATGCCCATGCCGGTCAGCAGCGCCTCGCGCTCGGCATAGAAGGCCTCGGCGTCGGCATAGAGGAGCTTGACCAGCTCATCGGGTTCTTCCATGGTCTTGATGGCCGCAGCATGGCTGTCAAAGGTGCCGGGTTTCAGGCACAGCTTCTCGAGATAGTCGCGCGCATCATCAACGGACCAGTCAAAGCTGCCCTCGCCGGTGAAATTGCGCTCGGCAGTGGAGTCGATGAGCTTGTGGACCATGTCGATGATGTTTTGGCGTACGTCATGGCCCATGAGGATATCGCGGCGCTGGCCATAGATGAGCTCGCGCTGCTTATTCATCACGTCGTCATATTGCAGGACGCTCTTGCGGATGGAGTAGTTGCGGCCCTCGATGCGCTTCTGTGCGGCCTCGATCTGCTTGGTGAGCATGCCGGCTTCAAGCGGCTGGTCCTCGGTCATGCCCAGCTTTTCGATCATGGGCGTGATGCGCTCGGAGCCGAAGAGGCGCATCACGTCGTCCTCGAGGCTGATAAAGAACTGTGTGCTGCCGGGGTCGCCCTGACGGCCGGCGCGGCCGCGCAGCTGGTTGTCGATGCGGCGGCTCTCGTGGCGCTCGGTGCCGATGATGTGCAGGCCGCCCAGCGCCATGACGCGCTCGTGCTCGGCGTCGGTTTCCTTCTTGAAGCCCTCGTAGAGCTCGCGGTAGCGCTTACGCGCATCCAGCACCACCTGGTCAACGTTTTCGTTATGGCCGGTGGCCGCCTCGATAATCTCGTCGGGGTAGTTTTCCTGCCGCATGGCGCGGCGGGCCAGGAAGTCCGGGTTGCCGCCCAGCAAAATGTCGGTTCCGCGGCCAGCCATGTTGGTGGCGATGGTCACGGCCCCCACGTGACCGGCCTGAGCCACGATCTCGGCTTCCTTCTGGTGATTCTTGGCGTTGAGCACCTCATGGCTCACGCCGCGCAGCTTGATGAGGTGGGAGAGCATCTCGCTGGTTTCCACGTTCACGGTGCCCACCAGAATGGGCTGGCCGGTCTGGTGGCGCTTGACGATTTCCTCCACCGCGGCATTGAACTTGCCGCGCTTGGTCTTGTAGACCATGTCGTTGAGGTCCTTGCGGATCATGGGCTTGTTGGTGGGGATCTGCACCACGTCCAGATTATAGATGCCCTGGAATTCCTCTTCCTCGGTCTTGGCGGTACCGGTCATGCCGCTGATCTTTTTGTACATGCGGAAGTAGTTCTGGAAAGTGATGGTAGCCAGCGTCTTGCTCTCGCGCTCCACCTTGACGTGTTCCTTGGCCTCAATGGCCTGATGCAGGCCGTCGGAGTAGCGGCGGCCTACCATCAGGCGGCCGGTGAACTCGTCCACGATGATGACCTCGCCGTTTTGCACCACATAATCCACGTCGCGCTTCATGATGGCGTGGGCCTTGAGCGCAGCAAGGATATGATGGTAAAGCTCGGCGTTATCCAGGTCGGCGATATTTTCCACGTTGAAGGCACGTTGGGCCTTGGCAATGCCCTGCTCGGTGAGGGAGACGGCCTTCTCCTTCTCGGCGATGGTGTAGTCCTCTTCGTTTTTGAGGCGGCTGACGAACTGGTTGGCCTTCTCGTACAGGTCGGTGGATTTGTCGCCCTGACCAGAGATGATCAGCGGCGTGCGCGCCTCGTCAATGAGGATGGAGTCCACCTCGTCCACGATGGCGTAGACGTGACCGCGCTGCACCATGTCGCGCTCATGGATGACCATGTTGTCGCGCAGGTAGTCAAAGCCCATCTCGTTGTTGGTGCCGTAGGTGATGTCGCAGGCATAGGCGGCGCGGCGCTGGGCGTTGTCCAGGTCGTGCACGATTAGGCCCACGGTGAGGCCCATGAACTTGTAGATCTTGCCCATCCACTCGCTGTCGCGGCGGGCCAGATAGTCGTTGACGGTTACGATATGCACGCCTTCACCCGTCAGGGCGTTGAGGTAGGCAGGCAAAGTAGCCACCAGCGTTTTGCCTTCACCGGTTTTCATTTCGGCGATGCGGCCCTGATGCAGGCATACACCGCCGATGATCTGTACCGGATAGGGACGCATGCCCACCGTGCGGTCGGCGGCCTCGCGGCAGGCGGCGAAAGCATCGGGCAAAATATCGTCAAGCGTTTCACCGGCTGCAAGGCGCTGCTTGAACTCCGGCGTCTTGGCCTGAAGCTGCTCGTCCGTCAGCGCGCGGTATTTGGCTTCCTTGGCCAACACCTGGTCGGCAATCTTTTGCAGGCGTTTGACCTCAGCTTCGTTGCTTTGGCCAAGCAGCTTCTTGAATACTTCCATCATTCCCAAGGCGGTAAGTCTCCTTATTTATGGCGATGACGCGCCAGGCGCATCATAACTCATCCTATATTATAGCATGGACGTGGGGGAGGCGCAAGCGGGCGCCAGGCACGGCGGGGACCGCTGCTTGCATCCAAACGGGTGCACATGGTATACTGTGCCTATCTAGGACGATATGTAAGGGGGCGTGACGCCATGAGAAGTCCGCATTGGCGGTGGACGGCGGCGGGCTTGTGCGCGACGCTGTGCGTGGGCTGTCTCGTTGTGCTTTTTGGCGGCACGCGCGAGGTGGACTATCATTTTTTCTGGACGGTGGGTTTTGCAGCCCTGATCATATTGGGCGGGCGGGGCCTGGCACTGGAAAATCGGAGGGAAAGATGCTGCTTTGCGGTGCTGGGCATGCTGATAGGCGGTGCGCAGGCGCTGGGACTGCGGCTGGAACTGGCTGGCTATACGGGGGTAAGGGGACTGCTGCTGTGCTTGGGCGCAGGCTTGGGCGCAGGGCCTGCAGTGGGCTATGTGCTGGCCGCAGCGTGGCACGGACTATGCCATCTGCGGCTTTCTGAAAAGAAGACATATCTGAATGAACATTGGGTTGCCTGGGGCTGCGCGGCACTGATTTTTCTGGGATGGCTGCCGGTGTTTTTGGCCTATTGGCCCGGAATTTCGGCCTATGATATTTATACCCAACTGGACGAGATTTTTTCCGGCCAGTACACCAACCGCAATCCTCTCCTGCATACGCTGCTCCTCGGAGCCTTTTATCGCCTGGGACAGGGCATGGGCGGTCCCGCATGGGGCTATGCGCTGTTTATAATGATGCAGATGGCGGTTATGGCTGCGGCTTATGGCGCGGCGATGGGCTATCTGTGGCGCATCGGCGTGCCACGTGCGCTGTTTTTTGCTGCGCTGGTGCTGTTTGCATTGCTTCCGGTGCATGCCATGCTTGCAATTAGTGATACCAAGGATGGCTTTTTTGTAGCTTTTTTGACACTTTTACTCATCCGGTTTCATCGCTTGCTCAGAGCCCCTGATCTCATGAGGCGACCGGGGTTTGTTGCGGGCTTTGTGGCGCTAGGCACGCTGATGTGCATGATGCGCAATAACGGCTTTGTGGGTATCTTGGCAGGGCTTTTGGCGGGGCTTCTGGCGATGGAACGCGGGCGGCGATTGCGTCTGTGCGTGTTGATGCTGGGCACGTTGGGGATGTATATGTGTGCCTTGGGCGGACTCAAGGCCGTCTGCGATGCTTCGGGCAGCTTGGCTACCGAGCTGGTTAGTGTGCAAAGTCAACAGATGGGGCGCGTCTATGCGTATTACCATGAAAGCGAGCCGGATGATTGCTATGAGATCAGGACATGGCTTCCCACTGTGGAGGATTATACCCCCTATACGGCCGATCCGCTTAAGACATTCGCTATTGTGAACAGGCCGGACAGGATGTGGGGGTTCCTCAAACTGTGGGGCCGGGTGGGACTGAAACATCCCGTCACCTATCTTGATGCATGGCTGCTTACTACGAAAGGCTACTGGTACTTAGACGATACTACCCATGCGCGCATTTACGGTGAGGGCGAGGGCACGGGGTTGGGCTATTTGCTGACCAATCAGGTGGAGCCGCATGGACTGGCCTCACCGGGAGTGCTGCCGGGGCTCCGGAAATGGTACGAGCGCCTCTTTACAGCCAACGATTATCAACGGCTACCGGTACTGTCGTTGCTGTTTGCGCCCGCACTGTGGGTGTGGCTAGCCGGCTTTTTAGTGGCGGCGGCATTGGTTGGACGCGACCGGTGTACGTTGGGTATGCTGGCGATGGTGATTGGCTGCTTTTTGCCGCTTTTATGCGGCGCGTGCGTTCTGATTCGCTACGCATATCCGTTTGTGGCATGTGTGCCGCTGATGCTGGGAAGTGCACTGGCACAGCAAAGGGAAAAGCTCGCCTGCGGCGAGCTTTTCCGACACACTAAAAAGGACGCATGAGCGTCCTTTTTTGCCATTATTGCTGCGCTTCCGGCACACAATCCCGCTTGACCGCACACAGATAACCTAGCAGTACCGGAGCGGCAAGCATCAGGTAATACTGATACCGAATCAGCGCGCAGGGACCCATTAGAAGTGAAAGAAGGTAACATGCAAGCCCAAAACCCGCAAACAATGCTTGACGGTCACGCCGATACCAGGCCCATACCAGTACAAATCCCAGAAGCCAGCTATAAAATGCGGGGTGCAGAAGTGTCCATAATATGGGAAAGCGCTGATAGCCGTTGAGCGTAAATAATTGCTGCCAGAGTGTGCGTAAACCCGGCAATAGCCATGGGGCCGCAATGCCTATGTTGTCGTGGTGCCCAAGCGCCATGCAGCCTACAGGCGAACCTTCCACCTCGTCATACGTGGTGGCAAAGGAAAGATCGTTTACATACCAGAATCCACGGGTGTTGTAGAGAAAGGCGTCCAGGTATTCAACAGGGTGATGCAAAGCCTCGCGTATCCATAATTTTAGGAAACGCATCAGGCGGTCACTGGTGGTCACCTTGGCACTGGATTTGGTAAAATCTGCACGGCTGGGGAAATAGTTTTCGGCGTCAGGCAGCACCTCAATAATCTCATAGCCTTCAGGAATGGACAGTCCATAACGATCATATACACGGGCAAGCTGTTGACAGGGAATGCTCAGCATCTCGCGGACAGAGCTACTTGCTGCACCTGTGGCAGCTTGAAGCCCTATCATGCCGGCCTGGGCCAATATCACGCCTGACAACGTTGCCGCGAGCACACGCTTTCCCAGCTTGCGACGGAAAAACAAAAAGGAGATGACAATGAGCAGTACAAAGCTGTAGACGGCATTATTGCGAAGCATGCACGCTATGGCTACCAGCGCTGCATCGCCTGCAAGTACCCATCGGCGAAGCCGCCGTTGAGGTTCCAGCAACAGGCGGCACAGCTCTACGGTTATAGCAAGCATTGCAGCAGCAAACAGAATATCCTTTGTCCCGCTGCAGGCCATCACTGCATGCTGTGGAGACAAAGCAAAATAGGCCAGAAGCGCAATCCACAACCAACGCGGGCAGCCAATACCGGCCAACCAGGCCAGAGCATAGGAAATGGATGCGGCAAGTATCGCTACCTGCATCAGTGTGTGCAGGCCGTATCCCAGCGTGAGACTGCCCAATGCTTCTCCCAGCCAGCAGAATATGCCAAGGAATAGCGTGTGCAGCAATGGGTGATGCGCAGAATAATTACCGGATGTTACCTGATAGATTTGGAAGTCCATATCATAGCCGGCTATGCCGGGGAAAAAGGCAATCAATACCGGCAGCCAGCACAGCAATAACAGCCCGAGCGACAAACAAAATGCGCGGCCGCGTCGAAGCGCCATGGGCTTCGTAAAACGGTTTAGAGCACGGTATGCATATATGGCTGTATAGCCCGCGGCCGGTCCGGCACACGCCGCCAAACAAAAACTGCCGATCAACCCGCGCACGCCGGTTTGACCGGCGGCATCCATCCGCATGCCCAGTCCCAACGCCAACATGAACAGTGCGCCCCAAATGCCATAACCCTTTTTGAGACGAAGGTCTGGCTCACGCCAAAAGCGATACCCGGCAAAGCACAACAGCCCTAGCTTCAGGCACCATCCAAAATGATAGCTAGTAGAAAAATCAGTGAGCCATACAGCCGAATATATGGACAGCAGAGCGCAGCATCCACTGAGAACAGCCGCATGGCGGTTGCTCAAGGCGTGGCTTGACATAAATCTCCCCCCATTTCAGCGAATCCGTTCTATTTGTAAATTATAACATGATATGCGGCACTGCGCAATTTGCCCATACAGCAAGCGGCGCGAAGCGAATATTTTCCCGCTTCGCGCCGCTTTTTTGTTTGCTGTTGTTCAGATAACGAACTGCTCCATGTAGCGCTTGGAAAGACGCAGGGAATCCAGCACCTTTTCGCGGCTGCCCTCGAAGGAACGGTCCTCAACCTCGATGCAGGTATAACCATCGTAGCCGATATCGGTCAGCGCCGATACATAGCGGCCCCAGTCCACATCGCCCAAGCCCGGCAGTTTGGGACTCATGTAGTCCAGCGGATAGGCCATGGTGCCCACTTGGCGCAGCTTGTCGGGAAAAAGCTTGATATCCTTATAATGGACGTGGAAAATTTTGTCCTTGAACTCGTAAATGGGCTGAGTGTAGTCCATCATTTGCCAAACGAAGTGTGAGGGGTCGTAGTTGATACCCAGGTTGGGGGAAGGCAGCAACTCAAATACTTTACGCCAGATCGCCGGGGTGGTCATCAGATTCTGTCCGCCGGGCCACTGATCGAGGCCGAAGAGCATGGGGCAGTTCTCGATGGCGACACGCACGCCCAGTTCCTCAGCCAGTTTGAGGATGGGAGGCCAGACCTGACACATGATGTCGAGGTTCTCCTCCACGGTTTTGGTTTGGTCGCGGCCGATAAAGGTGGTAACCAGGTTCACACCCAGCCGATGGCTGGCCCGAATGACTTTCTTGAGGTGTTCCACAGCGGCGGCGCGCTTTTCCAGGTCACCATCCAGGGTGTTGGGGTAGTACGCCAGGGCGGAGATCTCCACGCCGCGCTGCTCAAGGTAGCTGTGGATGTAGCGCACCTTCTCATCGTCCAGCGCATCCACGTCAATGTGGCTGACGCCCGCGTAGCGGCGCTCCGCCTTCCCGGCGGGCCAGCAGGCTACCTCCACACACTGATAGCCCATGTCGGCGGCTGCGTCTACCATGCCTTCAAATGTCCAGCCGTCCAGAATCGCGCTTACAAAGCCCAGTTTCATAATTGCAAGTACCTCCCGTTATTCGGTTGCATGGAGTAACGTTTATACGGAGTCGCGGAGCACCAGCTCCGTTTCCAGCAGAAAGTGCCGTGGCTCGTCCGAGGCAGGGTTCAAAATGCGTTCGGACAGTACCTCGCAGGCCATGTAGCCCAGCTGAAAGCGCGGCAGACTCACCGCCGCCACGCTGGGGTGGCTCATCTGGGAGATGTAGGTGTTATCAAAACCGATCAGCGCCAGATCGTCGGGAATGCGGATGCCTTCAGAGGTGGCGGCCTTAACCACGGCGGAGGCGTACATGTCGCTGGTGGCCAAAATTGCGTCCGGACGTTCGCTGGCCAGAAGCATCTGCCGCGCTACGGCAAGTGAGCTATCAAAGCCCATCTCCGTTACATTGGCTACCAGAGCGCTGTCCACCGCAAGACCTGCACGCCGGAGCGCATCCGCATAACCCAGGTAGCGGTGACGGGCGTATTTATAGCGGTCGGGGCCGTTGATCAGGGCAATGCGGCGGTGACCGCGCCGAATTAGGGTTTCGGTTGCATTGCGAGCAGCGGCAAAGTCATCTACACCCACGTAAGGCAAAGTGCTTTCTTCATTATATTCAGCACACTGCACCAGCGGCAGGGCGGCTGCCAGATCGTTAAGCACGTCCAGGCGGTTGACAGGGGAGAGGATAATCAGGCCGCGCGCCTGAATCATACCCAGCATATCCAAAAGCCGGCGCGAATGAGCGTCCACATTGCCCTCGGCATAAAGCAGCACTTCCAGCCCATGCCCTTTGGCCGATACCTGAATCCCTTTGATGATTTTAGAATAAAAGGGGTTGTCCAGGTTGGGCAGCACCGCCACGATCAGCCGGTTGCGAAGATCCACAGCAGGCTGAGGGCGCGGATAGGCCAGTGTGTCGATGGCAGCACTTACCTTTTCCACCGTGGCAGGACGTACCTTGGACGGATCGTTTAGGACGCGCGAAACCGTGGCGATGGATACGCCTGCTAAGGCTGCGACCTGAGAGATGGTGGGTTCGCTGCCCTTTCGTTTCATGTTTCGCTTTGCCTCCTTAGTGCGCACGGCATGGCCCTGCGATGTGAGATTGCTTGTTTCTGGGTTCATTATAGCATAGGCAATATGAAAATGTAAATGATAGCGATAAATAATGTAATTTTTCTTTTGTGACAAACGCTTTTATAATTCGAACGACCTGAAAAATGGTGAGAAATAAGAGATTCAGAAAATATGCGAATTGATGTAAATTTATGAAAACTTTCTGTGCTGAATTGACATGTGAAAATTTGCATGCTATCATACACTTACGACAAAGAGACAGGCGCATACAGGCGGCGCAGCCATACGCCGGTCCTTTGCATGGCCCTCCGCCGAACGGAGGACAAATTATGAAATGGAGGAAACCAACATGAAAAAGCTTTTGGCCATCGTTCTGGCTCTGGCGCTGTGCCTTGGCATGGTTACCATGGCGACCGCTGAAACCACCAAGTATAAGATTGGCGTGCTTGTGCCCGCTGTGACCCATGGCTGGGTGGGCGGCATCACCTACAACGCCGAGCAGTACTGCAAGGAGCTGGAGGCGGCTGGCACCATCGAGTACAAGCTGCTCACCTCCAGCAACGCTGAGGAAATGACCGCTCAGTTTGATGAGGTCATCCTCTGGGGCGCTCAGGCCATCGTCGTCGCTCCTCAGTGGACCGGCATGGAAGTGGCTGCCCAGAACGCTATCGATCAGGGCATCACCGTTGTGGCTTTCGATATGGACATTCCCGCCGAGGGCATCTACAAGGTAACCGGCGACAACGAGAGCATGGGCGTTGCCAGCGCCAACTACATCGTTGAGAAGATCGGCACCACCGGCACCGTCGTGGCGCTGCCTGTTCCTACCTCCGGTTCTGTGTCCGAGCTGCGCATGAAGGGCTTCACCGAGACTATGGCCGAAATCGCTCCTGACGTGAAGATCATCGAGTACGCTACCGCCTTCACCCGTGAGGACGGCCTGAAGGATATGGCTGATATCCTGACCGCCAATCCCGAAATCGACGCTGTCTATAGCCTGGATGATGAAACCTCCATCGGCGCCCTGCAGGCCATCGAGGATGCCGGCCGTACCGACATCAAGGCCATCACCGGCGGCGGCGGATGCCAGGAATACTTCAACATCATTAAGGAAAAGGCCGACGAGATCCATGCCTGCTCCGCGCTCTACAGCCCCCTGATGATCAAGGATTGCCTCGACGTGGCCCTCAGTGTGCTCGGCGGCGAGACCGTTGAGGCTGTGAAGGTGATCCCCTCTCAGATCGTGGACGCCACCAACGTGGATGAGTATCTCGATCCCAGCAACACCATCTATTGATTTCCCGCTCTTTCAAAAGGGGCCGTGGCCGTGCCATGGCCCTTTTCCCCGATTATAAGAGGATTTTGAGAACGGATGTGAACAAATGAACCTCTCCATGCTTGGGATCGTGAAATCTTTCGGTGCGAACGATGTTTTGAAATCCGTCGATTTTTCGCTTCGCGGCGGAGAAATCTGTGCGCTGCTGGGCGAGAACGGCGCGGGCAAAAGCACGCTGATGAATATTTTAGGCGGCGTGCTCCGGCCTGACGCGGGCCAGATTTTGCTGGATGATAAGCCGCAGACCTTCCTAAATCCCGGCCAGTCGCTGGACGCGGGTATTGCCTTTATCCATCAGGAACTGAATCTGATTAACGACCTCCCGATCTATGAAAATATGTTCATTGGCCGGGAATTAAAAAAGAAAAACGGCTTTCTGGATCATCCGCGCATGATTGCGGAAACCCGGAAGGTATTTGAGCGCATGGCGCTTACACTGGACCCACGCACCATGGTGCGCGATCTGGATGCTTCCTACAAGCAGATTGTGGAAATTTCCCGTGCGCTTTTGATGAATGCCCAGATTATTATCATGGATGAACCTACCACCTCTTTGACCGACCCGGAGATTGAACATGTATTTGAGATCCTGCGCACGCTGAAACAGCAGAACGTAGGCGTTGTGTTTATCTCCCACAAGTTGCGCGAGGTCATGGAAATTTGCGACCGCTATACGGTCCTGCGCGACGGCGTGATGGTGTCGGCAGGCTATGTCAAAGACGTAACCACCGATATGCTCGCTCACGACATGGTGGGTCACGACGTACGCAACGAGCCACTCAACCGAAACGCCACCCTTGGCGACGAGGTGCTCCGCTTGGAGGATCTGACCCAGGAACCGCACTGCCGCCACATCAGCCTGAGCGTGCGCGCGGGTGAGGTGCTGGGCGTAACGGGCCTTCTGGGCGATGGTCGCAGTGAGATTTTCCGCACCGTGTTTGGTGATGCGGGTAAGTATCAGGGCAACATCATCGTGGGCGGCAAGCCTGTGCAGATGCACTCCACCCAGCAGGCGCTGGCGCTGGGCATCGGTTATGTGCCGCGTAACCGCAAGGAAAACGGCATTATCAAGGACATGAACATCCTGGAAAACGGCTCTATCGTCACCTGGCCCCGGCTGGCGCGCCGCGGCCTGATCGACCGCAAGGCACAGCGCGAGGAATTTGACCGCCAGCGCCGGGAGCTTCATATCAAAATGGAAAAGCCGGAGGACCCCATTACCAGCCTCTCTGGCGGCAATCAGCAAAAGGTGGTGCTGGCCAAGTGGCTTAGTGCCAACCCGTCGCTCTTGATCCTGGACAATCCCACCCAAGGCGTGGACGTGGGCGCCAAGGAGGAGATCTACGACATCATCCTGCGCCTGGCGGACCAGGGCGTGGCCGTAGTAGTGCTTTCCAATGAGGCCCAGGAAATCATCCGCGTGTGCGACCGGGCGCTGGTGCTATACCATGGCGATATTCAGGCTGAGGTCAAGGGCGAAACCATGAACGAACACGAAATGATGCGGCTGGCAACCGGCGGCTGAACGCAGGCGAGAGGAGTAAACGACAATGACGCAAGTGACAAACCGGCAGACCCTTCTTGAGAAGATCGGCCGCAAATGGAAGTCTGACCCCATCTTTTCCACGGGCCTGGTACTGGCACTGATGGTGATCCTCCAGACTGTGGCCCTGGGATTTGATTACGAATCCTTTGGTGCGTGGTTCACCAACTGGGGAAAGAATTGGATCAATATCCTGCGCAACAATGCGGGCGTAGGCATCGTGGCGCTGGGCATGACGTTTGTCATCATTTCCGGCGGCATCGACCTGGCCGTCGGCTCCACGATGGTCGCTATTGGCGCGGTTATTATGGTCTTTATCAACCAGTACCCCGATGGCCTGCTCACCTCCATCGGCATTACCGGCGTGCCGGCCTATGCCATCGGCATCGTCGCAGGGGTGATCTTCGGCTGCCTGTTGGGCGGCATCAGCGGCGTGCTGATTGCCCGGAGCAAGCTGCCGGCATTCATCGCCACGCTGGGCATGATGAAGATTCTGCGCAGCGTGACCCAGCAGGTCATGCAGACCGCGGCGGTCAAGGTGCCCAGCGGTTTCCTCGCCATCTCCAATACCAAGATCGGCGGCGAGGTCATCCTGCCCATCATCTACTGGCTGGTGGCGGCGGTGATTCTGCACATCGTGTCGCGGTATACGCCGTTTGGCCGCCATGTGTACGCTGTGGGTTCCAATGAGCGCACGGCACGTCTCTCCGGCGTGAATGTGGAGCGCGTCAAGGGCCTGATCTATGTGCTCATGGGCGCGCTGGTGGCAGTGACGGCCGTCATTCAGGTGTCGCGCATCGGCAGCATGGACTATGCCAATGCCGGTAGCGGCTACGAGATGGACGCCATTGCCGCAGTTGTGGTGGGCGGAACCAGCATGAGCGGCGGCCGCGGCTCCATTCTGGGTACAGTGCTGGGTATGCTCATCATCGCAGTGATGAACAACCTGCTTAACCTTATGGGTGTACCGCCCTTCCTGCGCGAGGCGTTCAAAGGCTTCATTGTAATCGCCGCGGTGCTCCTGCAAAAGAAGGAAGCCACTGCCTGACGGTCTGCAAGAGAGGAAGGGAAAAAGAATGCTCAATATCGGAATTATCGGATGCGGCAAGATTGCGCAGGTGCGCCATCTGCCCGAATATGAACAGAATCCGTGTGTACATATCGCCGGATTATACGACCTGAACCAGGAGCGCGCGCAGGCGCTGGCCGCGCAGTACGGCGCGAAGGCATATGAAAGCTACGAGGCGCTGCTGGCCGACCCGGCCATCGACGCGGTGAGCGTGTGTTCGGCCAACGTCAGCCACGCGGAAATCACCGTGGCAGCACTGGAGGCGGGCAAGCATGTGCTGTGTGAAAAGCCTATGGCTACCACGCTGGAAGATTGCGAGCGCATGGTAGCCGCCGCTAAAAAGAGCGGCAAGTACCTTATGATCGATCAGAACCAGCGTTTGGCGGGTGCGCATCAGAAGGCGCGCGAACTCATTCGCGCAGGGGCTATCGGCAAGCCGCTCACCTTCCGTACGGCGTTTCGCCATGGTGGGCCGGAGACGTGGAGCGTAGACCCAGGCCAGAGTACCTGGTTTTTTGACAAGAAGCGCGCAGCCATGGGCGCCATGGCGGACCTGGGCGTGCACAAAACCGACTTGATTCAGTTTTTGCTGGACCAGGTAGTGGTGGAAACTACGGCGAGCCTGACCACGCTGGATAAGAAATTCGCCGACGGCAGCCCCATCACCGTGGACGATAACGCTGTGTGCATCTATCGCATGAGCGGCGGGGCCATGGGAACCATGAGCGCCTCCTGGACCAACTATGGCCCGGAGGACAATTCGACCGTGATCAACGGCACGGAGGGCGTGCTGCGCATCTACGACGACCCGGCGCATACGCTGGTGCTCATTCACCGCGACGGTACCGTCGAAAACTATGACGTGGACCAGATCCAGACCAACGACAACCAGACCAAGTCCGGCATCATCGACCTGTTTGTGGACTGCCTGAACGACCCGTCCTGCGAGGGCATCAGCGCCGAAAGCGTACTGCCCGCCATGCGCGCGGTGTTCGCCAGCATTCAGTCGTCCGAGACGGGGCGTGCCGTGCGAGTCAACGAGTGAGAGGTGCGGCCATGGAAAAGCGTATTATCGCGGTCAATTCCAACTGCTATCATGGCTATTCCATTGAGGAGGCCATCGATGGTATCCGGCGCGCGGGCTTTCACTACATTGAGCTGACGGCTACCAAGGGCTGGACCGAGCACGTCTTTCCCGATATGTCCTTCGAACGCCTGCTATCCATTCAGGACGAGCTGCAAGCCGCGCAGATTCGTCCCTTCGCCATGAGCGGGCACTGCAACCTCATGGACCCGGAGCGCATCCCGGATTTTGTCAAGAACATCCGCCTGGCCGCGTTCTTCGGCTGCGACTACATCGTCTCCTCCATCGGAGAGGCGCACCTCAAGGACAACGCCGTCGCGGACAATCCCACCGTGGCGCAAAGTATCCGCGCGTTGGTGCCTTATCTGGAACGCTACGGGCTGACGCTGGTGCTGGAAACGCACGGCCATGACCATGGCACGGGTGCCGTGCTGTCCGACATCGTGCGACTCGTCGGGTCCGACCGGGTCAAAATCAACTATGATACGGCAAATGTTATTTTCTATGGTGGTGTGGACCCGGTAGCGGATCTGTGGGCTTGCGTAAGCGACGTAGCCTACCTGCACCTCAAAGATAAGGCCGGTGCAGCGAACGTGTGGGATTTTCCGGCACTGGGCAAGGGCTGGGTCGATTTCCCCGGCGTCTTCCGCACGCTGGAGGAGACGGGTAACCCAAGCCCCTTCAGTATCGAAATTGAGTTCACTCAGTCTGGACCAAAAAATCTGGCTGAGATCGACCAGGCCGTTTTGGACAGCGCGGACTATCTGCGCGCACATGGCTTTGAGCTGTAAGGAGGCGAAGGCATGAGGATTGCGCTGGTAGGCCTTGGCGGCATGGGTAGCACGCACTATCTTAACTATCTTCACATCCCGGACGCACAGGTCGTGGCGGCGGTGGGGCAAAGCGAGCAGGATCGCGCCCGCGCCGCTGAATGGGGCGTACCTCTGTACGCTACGCTGACGCAGCTGTGCGCCGCAGAGCAGGTGGAGTTGGCAGACATCTGCGCGCCCACCTTTTTGCACAGGACACTGGCGCTGGAAGCGATCGGACTGGGCTTACATGTAATTACCGAAAAACCTGTCGCACTGTCGCTGGCAGATGCACAGGAGATGTATGAGGCGGCGGACCGCGCAGGTGTGCAGCTGTATGTGGCGCAGGTTCTGCAATTTACCCGTGAAGTGGAGACGCTTCATCAGGTGATTGAGGATGGGCAATATGGCAAACCGCTGGATGCCTGCTTCGAACGGCTCTCCGCCCGGCCGGGCTGGGTGCAGGGGAGCTGGCTGTTCCAGAAGGAAAAAAGCGGCCTTTTGCCTTTCGATCTGCATATTCACGACCTGGACGTGATGGTCAGTGTGTTCGGAGAGCCCCAAAGCATGGATTATACCAGCTGCGGCGGCCCTGATGCGCTTTGCCGGGAGCAGTATCGCTTCCGTTATGCCTTTGCTGGCGGCGTCACCGCCAGTGCCGAAGCTGCATGGTTTAACGCCTGCCTGCCCTTCACGGCCCGGTGGCGTGTCTACTTTGAACGTGGCCTTCTGGTGTGTGATGACGGTCTGACCGGCTACGGTGCAGATGGTACTGTTACCAACTTTGACGTGGAAGATCCCGTGAAGGTAGAATGCGGGGCCAACCTGCCGCCCAGCGGGTGGTTCCTACGCGAACTTTCGCACTTTGTGGAGCGGGCAAGAGAAAACCGCCCCTCTGAACGTGTGCCGCGTCAGCAGGTGCTGGGCGTACTCAAAACGCTGGACAAAATTTCGTAACACTGCTGGAGACGACGGGTGTTGGGCGCGGGGGAAAGAATTCCTGATCCGCGCCCTTTCGTGCAATTTCCGCGTTTTCGGGCACTTCGGCGGTTGACAAGCATTTGGCAACAAACTATAATATGCATGTTGGAAACTTCCGTCTGTTTGTCATGCCTAAAAACAGTCAGGCGGCTCTTTCAAAACATAGAATTTTAGGAGGGAACCCCAATGGCAACAAAGATGACCGTTGACGGCAATACTGCCGTAGGCCACGTTGCGTATGCGTTCAGCGACGTGGCGGCCATTTACCCCATTACCCCTTCCTCCCCCATGGCGGAAGTGGTAGATGAATGGGCGGCGCGTGGTACGAAGAACCTCTTCGGCCAGACCGTTCACGTAAGCGAGATGCAGTCCGAGGCGGGCGCAGCGGGCGCTGTGCACGGCAGCCTGGCGGCTGGCGCGCTCACCACCACCTTCACTGCCAGCCAGGGCCTTCTGCTGATGATCCCCAATATGTACAAAATTTCCGGCGAGCTACTGCCCTGCGTGTTCCATGTGAGCGCTCGCGCGCTGGCTGCCCATGCCCTGAGCATCTTTGGCGACCATGCCGACGTGATGGCCTGCCGTCAGACCGGCTTTGCCATGCTGGCCTCCAACAGCGTGCAGGAAGCCATGGATCTGGCTTTGGTTGCTCATCTGGCTACGCTGGAAAGCAGCGTTCCCTTCGTGCATTTCTTCGACGGCTTCCGCACCAGCCATGAGGTGCAGAAGATCGACGCCATCGACTACAAGGACATCGAGCCCTTGGTGCCCTGGGACAAGGTCAAGGCCTTCCGCGCCCGCGCCCTCAACCCCGAGCATCCGCATCAGGCCGGCACCGCGCAGAACCCCGACATCTACTTCCAGAACCGTGAGGCGGCCAACAAGTTCTACAATGCCACTCCCGCCATCGTGGAAGAGGTCATGAAGAAGGTCAGCGCGCTGGTGGGCCGTGAGTACAAGCTCTTCAACTATGTTGGCGCGCCCGACGCCGAGCGTGTCATCATCGCTATGGGCAGCGGCTGCGAGACCATTGAGGAGACCATCAACTACCTCAACAAGAAGGGCGAGAAGCTGGGCCTGGTCAAGGTGCACCTCTACCGTCCCTTCAGCGCCGAGCGCCTGCTGGAGGCTATTCCTGCCACCTGCAAGAAGATCGCTGTGCTCGACCGCACCAAGGAGCCCGGCTCTCTGGGCGAGCCTCTTTACGAGGATGTGTGCTCCGCGCTCTACGAAAATGGCAAGACCGACGTTCAGGTTGTGGGCGGCCGCTACGGTCTGGGCTCCAAGGAGTTCAACCCCACCATGGTCAAGGCCGTGTATGACAACCTGGCCGGCGCCATGAAGAACCACTTCACCGTGGGTATTGAGGACGACGTGACCGGCACCAACCTGCCCCTGGGCGAGCAGCTCATCACCGCGCCCGACGGCACCGTGTGCTGCATGTTCTATGGCCTTGGCTCCGACGGCACCGTGGGCGCCAACAAGAACAGCATCAAGATCATCGGCGACCATACCGATATGTACGCGCAGGGCTACTTCAGCTATGACTCCAAGAAGTCCGGCGGCCTGACCGTCAGCCACCTGCGCTTTGGCAAGACGCCCATCCAGAGCACCTACCTCATCGACGCGGCCGACTTTGTGGCCTGCCACAACCCCAGCTACGTCACCAAGTATGATATGGTGAGCAAGGTCAAGGATGGCGGCGTGTTCCTGCTCAACAGCCCCTGGAGCGCTGAGGAAATGGACAAGCAGCTGCCCGCCAAGATGAAGCAGCAGCTGGCCAAGAAGCATGTGCGCTTCTACAACATCGATGCCATTGACCTGGCCCTGAAGGTGGGCATGGGCAACCGCATCAACACCATCATGCAGGCCGCATTCTTCAAGCTGGCCGAGGTCATCCCCTACGAGCAGGCCGACGAATATATGAAGGCCTACGCCAAGAAGACCTACGGCAAGAAAGGCGACGCCATCGTCAAGAAGAACTGGGATGCCATCGACATCGCCATCTCCGGCCTGGTCGAGATCAAGGTGCCCCAGGAGTGGGCCAATGCCACCACCGGCGCCGAGCCTGTGAAGATCAAGAGCACCGAGTACTTCCAGAACTTCGTTGAGCCCATCCTGGCTCAGGAAGGCGACAGCCTGCCTGTGAGCGCCTTCGATCCCTCCGGCGTGGTTCCCACCGGCACCACCAAGTTTGAGAAGCGCGGCATCGCCGTGACTGTGCCTGAGTGGCAGATCGACAAGTGCATCCAGTGCGGCACCTGCTCGCTGGTGTGCCCGCATGCCTGCATCCGTCCCATCTATGCTTCCGAAGAAGTGATGAAGGGCGCGCCCGAGGGTTACCAGACCAAGCCCGCCACCGGCAAGGAGTTCGCCGGCATGCAGTACCGCATGCAGGTCAGCCCCCTGGATTGCACCGGCTGCGGCAACTGCGTCCAGGTTTGCCCCGCCAAGGAGAAGGCGCTGGTTATGAAGCCTCTGGCTTCCCAGATGGAGCAGGAGAAGAACTGGGAGTTTGCCATGACCGTGCCCGAGGTTCAGGGCATCGAGAATGTGGCCACCGTGAAGAACAGCCAGGCCCTCAAGCCCCTGTTCGAGTTCAGCGGCGCCTGCGCTGGCTGCGGCGAGACCCCGTATGTCAAGCTGGTTACCCAGCTCTTTGGCGACCGTATGATCGTTGCCAACGCGACGGGCTGCTCCTCCATCTACGGCGGCTCCGCCCCCACCTGCCCCTACACCACCAACGAAGAAGGCCATGGTCCCGCCTGGGCCAACAGCCTGTTCGAGGACAACGCCGAGTTTGGCTTCGGTATGAACCTGGCTTACAATCAGCGCCGCGCCAAGCTGGCTGACACCGTGCGCGCCCTCATCGCCGTGGATTACTGCTGGGATGAGATCAAGACCGCGGGCCAGAACTGGCTGGACAACATGAACGAAGGCAAGGCTTCCAAGACCGCCGGCAAGGCGCTGCTTGAGAAGTGCAAGGAAGGCATCGTTGAGGGCTGCACCTGCGAGGCCTGCACGCTGGCCCGCGAGGTTGTGGACAGCGCCGATCTGCTGACCAAGAAGTCCTTCTGGATCTTCGGCGGCGACGGCTGGGCCTACGACATCGGCTACGGCGGACTGGACCATGTGCTGGCCCAGAACCAGGATGTCAACGTCCTCGTGCTGGATACCGAGGTGTACTCCAACACCGGCGGACAGTCCTCCAAGTCCACCCCGACCGGCTCCATCGCCAAGTTCGCTGCCAGCGGCAAGCGGACCAAGAAGAAGGATCTGGGCATGATGGCCATGAGCTATGGCTATGTGTACGTGGCTTGCGTGGCCATGAGCAATCCTGCTCAGGTTGTCAAGGCCATGGTTGAGGCCGAGGCTTATCACGGCCCGTCCCTCATCATCGCCTACGCGCCCTGCATCAACCATGGTATCAACATGGGTATGGCGCAGGCTGAGATCAAGAAGGCGGTTGAGTGCGGCTACTGGACCATGTACCGTTACAACCCCGAACTGGCCGAGCAGGGCAAGAACCCGCTCACCCTGGACTCCAAGGAGCCCAAGGCCGAGGGCTATCAGGACTTCATCAAGGGCGAGGTGCGCTATGCGTCCCTGGCCAAGATGTTCCCCGACGTGGCGCAGGACCTGTTCAAGAAGAACGAGGCTGATGCCATGGCCAAGTATGCCAAGTATAAGAGCCTGGCCGAATAATCGCTTTTCCGGGGTCGCCCTTCGGGGCGGCCCTTTGGCGTAAATGGTTTTCGCAGCAGATGTGTCTATTTCGAATGATTCGTCAAAAAAACGCGTAAATGGTCAAAGACATCCATGCGTAATTATGGTATAATGAACCTATCAGGACAGGAGGAGGCTGGAGGAATGCCACAGATACAGGGCAGCGCGCTGCTTAAACCCATGCGCGCAGACAGCCTGCTTCGCCCGGATGCGCCCTGGACGGTTTCTGCTGTGGAAAAACATGCTGTCGCCCCAGTGCAGGTAAGCAGTTCGCCTCTGATGCATCCCCCTGTGTTTGCACCCAGACCTGCTTCGGTACGGCAAAGTCCGCCTGAACACGCTGATGAGCTGGATCGATTGTGGGAAAATTTGGACTGGTTGCAGGCGGAAGCCTCCGGTGACGCGGAGGAGCTGGAGGAGAATGACGAGGACGCTGTGCCTACGGATCAGATGCCCGTACCTGTGCCTGTGCCTCTGGAGATGGTCCTGCCTGCTCCAACACGCAGGCGCACACGCTGGGTATGTCTGAGCGCGTTGGCTGCATTGACTGCCGTTGGATGTGTATTATGGCGGCTGGATTGGCTGCCGTTTTAAAAAGTCCGATGCCTTTGAAAAGGTGTCGGGCTTTTCTTATTGTCAAGGGGATGGACAAGAAAAGAATAATACGATATAATGTTAATTGAAGGTATAAAAGAAATACAAAGAAATACAAAGAAATACAACATACTTATTTGATGAATTGGGAGGCACGAAAACATGGATAAAATGAAAGTAACGGCTCCGCTCGACCCGGCTTTTACCCCCATCTATCGGGGACTGCAAGCCTTTGCCGCACGCGCGGAAAAAGGGCCGGAAATCCGCATTGCGGTGGAACGCAATGATGGGTTGGTTGCCACGCACGATATGCACATCCTTCCGGAGGGGGAGGATGACGCGCTTAACCTGCGTATGGTGGAGCGCATGGTGAAAAGCATGCTGTGGGTATATGGCGGCTTCCGCGTGACCATCGCAGGAAGCAAAGCTGTGTACGAAGGCGTGAAGGGACAGTACCGCGAGGGCGGTGCGCGCGCCTTTGACGCAAACTTCATGGCGCATGTTTACGAACATGATTTCGAAGTACATTACGCCGCCACGCCTGCTGAAGCTCCGCAGCGCAAGGATGCCTCTGCTCCTATTGGCCGCCATCTGGATGGCTGCCGCATTGGCTTTGATGCGGGTGGAAGTGACCGTAAGGTGTCTGCCGTTATCAACGGTGAAAGCGTCTATAGCGAGGAGGTCGTCTGGTTCCCTAAGACCCAGTCTGATCCCGCATATCATTTCGATGGAATCGTCAGCGCTATGAAGACTGCTGCCTCCAAAATGCCGCGAGTAGATGCGATCGGCGTGAGCAGCGCGGGCGTATATATCAACAACCACACCATGAGCGCGTCGCTGTTTCTCAAAGTGGGCGCGGAAGATTATGAAAAGTATGTCAAGGATATCTATATCCGCGCCGCAAAGGAGATCGGGGATGTACCCCTGACCGTGTGCAACGATGGCGATGTGACCGCGCTGGCCGGCGCCATGAGCTTGGGTGAAGATGGCATTTTGGGTATTGCCATGGGCACCAGCGAAGCCGGCGGGTATGTGGATACCAAGGGCAACATCACGGGCTGGCTCAACGAGCTCGCCTTCGTGCCCTGCGATCTGGCCCCGGACGCCATGGTGGATGAGTGGAGCGGCGACATTGGCTGTGGCGTGAAGTATTTCTCGCAGGATGCGGTCATCAAACTTGCGCCTGCTGCAGGCATTGAGCTGGATTCCGCTCTCAGCCCCGCCGAAAAGCTCAAGGTGGTGCAGGGCAAAATGCAGCAGGGCGATGAGGGCGCGCGCGCCATCTACGAGACGATCGGCGTGTATTTGGGCTATACGCTGGCCTTCTATGCCATGTTCTATGATATCAACCACGTATTGCTTATGGGCCGCGTCACCAGCGGAGAGGGCGGAGATCTGGTGTTGGCTAAAGCCCAGGAGGTGCTGCGCAGCGAATACCCTGAACTGAAGATGCAAGTGAACTTGCCCGATGAAAAGAGCCGTCGTGTAGGTCAGAGCGTGGCTGCCGCGAGCCTGCCCCAGATTGGTTAATGATACACTTCCATTCCCCCGGCACAGGCCGGGGGAATGGAAGTATGGCAGAAAAGATCGCCGCAGGCGAGCTTTTTTGGCACGCTGTGTTTACGCCTGAGGGCGCAAATGTCCTGCCCGCCAAAGCCGGGCAATACCAATTCTTTTTGGGACCATTAAGCCTCCGATATTTTTTTGCCCGTCTGTCCCCGGCCGTAGGCCGGGGTTTTTGGCCTGCGTCTGATTGTGCGCAGACGGACAAGGTGATATAATAGCCATGGCATAAAAATAAGGAAAAAACTGTTTTGAAATGGATAAGCTCGACTGCCGTGCATGGAGGCCGTCGGTTTTGGTTGGATTGACGGACCAGATGCTGCGCATGAAGCGGTATGATCAATGCAGGAAGGAGGATGCCTAATGCTGACAACCCCCTGGGGTGAACATTTGGACAAGAACCGCATCCTCACAGAATATCCACGCCCGCAGATGCGGCGTGCCAGTTATCTTAATCTCAATGGCCCTTGGGAATATGCTATTACCGACAATGACGAACCGCCCCAGCGCTGGGATGGAATGATTTTGGTGCCTTTTTCACCCGAAAGCGCTCTGAGTGGCGTAGGCCGTACCCTTGGGCCGGGGCAGACGCTGTGGTATCGCCGTGAAGTGAATGTGCCGCAAGGATTTATCCCACAGAATGGGCGGCTTCTACTGCATTTTGGTGCAGTGGACCAGGAGGCTGCCGTGTATCTGAACGGTGTGCTGCTGGGACGGCACACGTGTGGCTACAACGCTTTTGCGCTGGATGCGACAGAGGCGCTGGGCACACATAATACCCTTACGGTACGCGTGCATGACGATACGGACGCGAGCTTTCACAGCCGTGGCAAGCAGAAGACCCGGCGCGGCGGCATCTGGTACACACCGCAGAGCGGCATATGGCAAACGGTATGGATGGAGGCGGTGCCCGGGCGCTATATCGAAGGACTGCGCATTGTGCCGCTGTTTGACCAGTCAGCGGTGGAAGTAACGGTGCGCTGCGCCCAACCCCTGCAGTGTGAAGCGACCGTGGATGGTCGGACTGTGCCCTTTACCAGTGGAGAGCCGGCACGGATTCCCATGCCGGATTTCCGCGCTTGGAGTCCGGAGGACCCTTTCCTGTACGATTTGTCCGTCACCATGGGCGAGGACCGGGTAGAAAGCTACTTCGGTATGCGCAAAGTCGAGGTGCGGGCAGACTGCGGTGGAGTGAAACGTCTGTTTTTGAACGGCGAGCCGTATTTTCAAAGCGGCCTGCTGGATCAGGGCTACTGGCCCGACGGCCTGTATACTGCTCCCAGCGACGAAGCGCTCATCTACGATATTCAAACTGCCAAAGCCATGGGTTTCAATATGCTGCGTAAGCACATCAAGGTCGAGCCTATGCGCTGGTACTATCATTGTGACCGTCTGGGCATGCTGGTGTGGCAGGACATGCCCTCCGGCGGTGGGAAATACCGCTTTTCCACCATCACCCTGCCACTGATCACCGGTTTGCACCGGCGCGATAACTGTTATCGTGCATTTGCACGGGCCTCCTCTCAGGGGCGCGCCGAATATATGGACGAGTTGGAAGAGATGGTGGACCAGCTTTTCAACGCGCCCAGCGTGGTGCTGTGGGTGCCGTTCAACGAAGGCTGGGGACAGTTTGATAGCACTCGTGTGATGGCGCGCTTGCGTGCTTTGGACCCCACCCGCCCCGTGGACCCGGCCAGCGGCTGGCATGATCAGGGCGCGGGCGATTTGCGAAGCCTGCATGTATATTTCAAGCCCTTTCGCTTCCAGCGCGACCGGCGCGGCCGTGCGCTGGCTCTGAGTGAGTTTGGGGGCTATAATCTGCGCGTGGATGGCCATTGCTTTAATCAAAAGGATTATGGTTACCGCCGCCTGCCAAACGCCGCTGCGCTCTGGCGGGATTTTGCCCACCTCTATGAGCGAGAGATTCTGCCTGCCGTGCCGCGGGGACTGTGCGCAGCAGTTTATACGCAGCTCAGCGACGTGGAGGATGAACTCAATGGCCTGGTGACTTATGACAGACGAGTTGTCAAGCTGGATGCTGAGGACGTGCGGGAGCTTAACGGCCGCCTGAAAGAAGCGTCGCCCAGAACGTGATGGCTTGCCCTTTTTCCTGACATGAAAAATTGCCTGTCCGGGCATACTGCTCCTATCATGCCGTAAAGGAGCGCGCCCTATGAGTGACAGGAATGCTGAACGCAACCCCTTGAAACGAAACACCCTTCTTTTGCTGTTGAGTGCAGCGGTGCTATTGACCATTGCTGCGGCCACGCTGCTGCTGCCGGGTAGCTCTACCGCACCAGGTGAGACGCCTCCGGCACAGGCTGTGGATGCGGGCGATGCAGCGCGCGTGGCGGAAGGGTGCGAACTATTGCAAACCCTGACCTACACGCGCTGCGAGCATGTGGTCACCCGCCGGGTTACGGCCCCCGCCGAGCTTTACGGTAAGACGCTGGACGAGGTGGCGGCACTTTATCCCGAATGGCGCATTACCGAATTTGGGGCCAAGCTAATCAAAATGGAGCAGCAACCGGATATGTTCTGCCCGGACCACATGGTGCTGATGCCCAATGGTGCGGGCGTGCTTTGCGTGTTTCAAAATAAATATGGAGATGGGCTGGCACTGGTGAATGAACTGACATTGGAGCTGAGTGCCCTACCCAGCGCCGTACAGGAGGACCTGCGCCACGGCATGGGGTTCTCTACGCTTTCGGAGCTGGAACAGTGGCTGGAAAGCGTGGAGTCATAAGCCATGCTTGCTATTTATATCAGAAGCCTGGTGCTGGTGTGCTTTGCTGTGCTGGCCATGCGGCTGATGGGGAAGCGACAGGTGGGGCAGCTTCAGCCCTTCGAACTGGTGGTGGCCATCATGATCGCGGATTTGGCTTCCACTCCCATGGAAAGCCTGGATATTCCGCTGTGGCGCGGAATCATTCCATTGGCGGCTACGGTCACGCTGCATCAGCTTTTTACTCTGTTGTCACTCAAAAGCCAGCGTATGCGCGCGTTTTTCAGCGGCACTCCTACGGTGGTCATCCGTCAGGGAAAGATCGATGCCAAAGCACTGGAACGGCTGTGCTTTAACCTCAATGATCTTCTGGAAGAGCTGCGCACCGGCGGCATCCTCTCGCCCACGGACGTGGGTACAGCCATTATGGAAACCAGCGGAAAACTAAGCGTCTTTCCCCGGTCAAGCCAGCGCCCCGTCACACCTGCTGACATGGGGCTGAAAACGCAATATGAGGGCATTCCTCTGACCTTGGTGATGGATGGCAAGGTGGAACGGAACAACCTGCCGCTATGCGGCAAGGATGAGAAATGGTTGCTCGCTCAGTTGAAAAAGATGGGTTATCAGGATGTACGCAAGGTGCTTCTATGTTATCTGGACACCGATGGACAGATGACTGTTCATGGCTTTGGCGAAACGCCGCCCGCTCACAGCAATGCGCTGAAACCTGAGGAGGTGTGCTGGTAATGCGCCGGGCCGTTACGCTGATTGTGCTGCTCACGACGCTGTGCCTCAGCCTGGGACTGTGGCTAGATTTGACCCAACAGCACACGGCACGCGAATATCTGGATGCACTGGATGTAGTGCGTACAGAGGTGTTGGAAAACCGAATGGATTCGGCGGCACATGAGCAGGCATACCTGCATGCCCGGTGGCAGTATGACGCCGGATGGCTAAACTTCCTCATAGGGCATCATCACACGCGGGCCGTTACTTCCGCCATGCTGCACTTGTCCACGGCTTTGGAGCAGCGCTGGCGCGATGAGACGCTGCGGGCGTTGGATGAGGTGATTGACGCTTTGGGCGAAGTGGAAAGCAGTGATTTTGCTACGCTGGAAAATATTCTGTAATAGATTTGTTTGAAAGACGACATGCTTTTCCTCAAGTTTTCCACATTTTCTCCTTGAAAGAGGCCTGAAAATCCACAATTGAGCCATATGTGGAAAAGTTAATATTCATTTGGATACAGTCGTTGAGTTTTCCACATACGAAACCCTTTCTAGGCAGGAAAAGGGCTTTTTGCATGGAAAACTATGTGGAAAGTGTGGGAAACTTCTGCTAAAGTACATACGGGGCTGCATAAAAAAACCGACGGGTCTGAGGCAGCCTCGTTTTGTGAACTGGAACCGGCGGACGGCTCATAAATCATTATGGGAGCGAGCTGCAGAACCTTCAAACAGTTTCCAGAAGATTGGAACACTTGTCCGTTCTGGCTCTTTTTTGGCACATGAGCGCATATCCTTCCCAGAAGGGTAAAGGAGGAATGCTGTATGGGTCGCTTGATACATAAAATTGTAATAAAAAAGACGGAAAGACTGCGTGCCTGCCTGCTGCTGGCCCTATTGATCGTGTCGGGAGGGTTGCTGCTGGGTGGCAGGGAGGCACCGCTCACCCCCGCTACACCGGCAGAGGCGCCCGAAATGGGAACATTGAGCGGCCTGACCGTAGCGCTGGATCCCGGGCACGGGGGTTATGACGGTGGTACGCGTGCCCAGGACAGCGGCCGCTGGGAAAAGGAAGTGGCTCTTGAGATCGCCCTGGAGGTGGAAAAGGCGCTGCTGGCTCGTGGCGCGCAGGTTGTCCTGACTCGGCGGGAGGATGTGTGCCTGGCGGACGGAGATACAGCTAACAAAACCCGCAAGCGAGAGGATTTGCAAAAGCGTATCGACATTGCCGAGGAAGCAGGTGCGGATGTGCTATTGAGCATCCACCTCAACGAATACCGCAGCTGGGAAGAAAGCGGGCCGCAGGTGTTCTACCAGCATGGCAGCGATCGGGGGCGGCTTCTGGCTGGAACGCTGCAGCAGGCGCTGCTGGAGGGACTCAAGCCTCCCAGAGAGCGCGCGGCACTGGCTGGGGATTACTACGTGCTGGGCGGAGAGATGCCTTCCGTACTGGTGGAGTGCGGCTTTTTGAGCAATCCCAGGGAGGAGGCGCTCCTGCTGGACCCGACCTATCAGCAAAAGATTGGTCAGGCCATTGCCAACGGCCTGGAGGCCTATTTGGAGCTGCTTACGCGAACCGGACAGGAGAATGCTGCCTGACGGGTGCAGATAGCTTGTATCCATTCGCAACCCATGCTATCATGGAGAGGTACGACCGCCATACGAAAGCAGGTGCCGATATGTCGGATTCCCTTTTGCCAGAACCCTTTTCTATTCAGGCAGCAAAACTGAAAAACCCGCTTGCCCTGGCATATCTGGGCGATACCGTTTGGGATCTGCTGATCCGGCAAAGGCTGCTGACAGGTGGGCTTCCAGCGGGTGCACTGCACCGCAGGGCCATTCTTTTGGCAAACGCGGGTGCGCAGGCCGAAGCCGTCGCGCGCATTGAGCCCTTTCTCTCTCCGGAGGAGACGGATGTGTTGCGCCGCGGCCAGAACGCGCACGCCCATCACCGCGCACCCAAAAATCAGGACCCGGTCAATTACAGTCGCGCTACAGGGCTGGAGGCCCTCATGGGCTACCTCTATCTCACGGGACAAACCGCCAGGATTGCCGAATTGTTTGACATTGGCGTACCAATCCTATAAAATAAGATGTTAAGCTACTGAATGGGGGCGATGATTCATGCCGGAGCGAAGCCAGCGCGTGGTACTGGTCAGGCATACCCTGGAGCCCGAGGCGCTGACTGCGTTGGGCGCGCGCCTGTGTTATGCCGGAGGCGATGTGGACAGGCTCTTAAAAACCATAGAGGAAAAGGACCAGCGGGCCTTTGTGGAACGCGTGATGGGTATGGGCCACGAAAGCGTGCTGGAGCATGTAAGCTTTACCTTCCTCATCGAGGGCGTGAGTCGTGTGCTGTTGGCACAGCTTACGCGGCACCGCATCGCCAGCTTCAGCGTGCAAAGTCAGCGCTATGTCAGCTACGCAGGGGGATTCGGCTACATCGTTCCTCCCGCCATTCGTGCATTGGGGCCTGATGCAGAAGCCGAGTATCACGCTCAGATGGCTCAGATACAGGCATGGTATGAGGGTTGGCAGAAGCGTTTGGGCGATGCGGGGGAAAAGAGCAATGAGGACGCCCGCTTTGTGTTGCCCGGTGCGTGCGAGACGCGTGTGCTCTTAACCATGAATGCCCGCGAGCTCAGGCACTTTTTCTCGCTGCGCATGTGCAGCCGCGCCCAGTGGGAAATCCGGGAGCTGGCCGGCACGATGTTCGACCTGTGCTGCCGGGAGGCACCTGCCCTGTTCAGGGACGCGGGTCCCGGATGCTTGCGCGGCGCGTGCCCGGAGGGGGAAAAGTCCTGTGGAAAGCAGGCACAAATTCGTCAAGCGCGGCAGGAGTATCTTAAGCGGCAAGGGCTGCAATAAGGAATAGGAGAAGGAACAATGGCATTTTACAAAGATATGAAGCATAAAACCCGGCAGGAAAAACGCGTAGAGGCTGCTGCGCGCGGCGGCTTTGAAGACGAAGGCGCCGGTTACCGCAAGGGCGGAGCGCAAAAGGCGCGTGGGGGACGCTCTGCGGAAGGCCGCAGCGGCGCGCGTGAGCAGGCCGGACGCGCGCAGGAGGCGCGTCGGGGTCAGAGCCGCACAGGCGCGGACAAGCCGCGTCGAACGGAACAGGCACGTCCGGCGGGGTACCGGCAAAATGTGGTGCGCCAGACCCCCGGTGGCGAGCGGCCGGCGCAGGGACACGAGCCGCAGCGGCGCGAAAGGCAGAACAGTGGCTTCCGGTTTGCCACTGGTACGGCCAGCCGCTACACTGCGCGCGGCGAGAATACCACCCCGCGTCCTTACGGCGAGCAGCGCCAGGCGCGCATGGCCGCGCAGGAGAGGCGCTACGAGCAGTTCCGCTATGCGCCGCCCACAGCTTCGGAGCGCGCGGAGGAGCCTGTGCACGAGGACATGGAAAACTTGCTCAGCGGGCGCAACCCTATCCGTGAGGCACTTAAGAGCGGCCGCGATATCGAACAGCTGCTCGTTGCGCGTGGTGAGCTGAGCGGATCGGCCCGTGAAATTGTCCAAATGGCCAAGGAGCGCCACGTGCCTGTCAAGGAAGTGGACCGCGCCAGACTGGATGCTATTACCCGTAATCATCAGGGCATGCTGGCCTTTGCCTCAGCCTACCGCTACAGCACTGTGGAGGACATGCTCGATCTGGCGCGCGAGCGCGGCGAAGCGCCATTTTTGGTCCTGCTGGACGGTATTACCGATCCGCATAACCTGGGCGCGATTATCCGCACGGCGGAGTGCGCGGGGGCGCACGGCGTGATCGTGCAGGAGCGCCGTGCTGTGGGCCTGACGCCTGCAGCTGTGAAGGCCAGTGCGGGTGCGGTGGAATACCTGCCGGTGGCGCGCGTGACCAACCTTACCAGCACCATTGAACGCCTCAAGCGCGAGGGGATCTGGACCTATGCTGCCGACATGGCGGGCGAGGATTACGCCGCTCTGGACCTGACCGGTCCCATCGCGCTGGTAATCGGCGCGGAGGGCGAGGGAGTGAGCCGCCGTGTGCTGGAAAGCTGCGACCGTACCGTATCTGTGCCCATCCGCGGCAAACTGGACAGCCTTAATGCCAGCGTGGCAGCGGGCGTGTTGATGTACGCGGTGCTGCGCGCCCGCTGAGTGCGATGAAGCCGCTTTTGTATGTGGATGGCTACAACATCATCGGGGCATGGCCGCAGGCACAATGTGAGGGTTGGCCGCTGGATGAATGCAGAGACCGGTTGATTCACCTTCTGCAGGACTACGCGGGCTATACGGGGCAGGAAGTATGGCTGGTGTTTGACGGCTACAAGGCGGAGCGCCCTCTGCGCAGCGTGGAGGAGCGCGACGGCTTGACCGTGGTGTATACCCGCCACGGGGAGACAGCAGACCATTACATTGAGCGCATGTGCCAGCTGCTTCCCCGCTACCGCGAAGCACGCGTGGCTACGAGCGACTATACTGAGCAGACGCTTATCCTGGGCCGGGGCGCTACACGGTTGAGCGCGCGGGAATTGTGGCGCGAACTGGCGGCAGAGCGTTCCCATGGCAGGGACAGGCATCAGGCGTCTGGCGCGCAGCGGCGCACTCCGCTTTCTGCAGCGCTCACTGAGGAGCAGTACGCTGCATTGGACAGGCTGAGAAGGCAAAAATAAAGGCAGGTGAGATTCCCATGACCGAATCCCGAAACGGGCGGGTCCCGGACGAGTTGGAGCCGGAGGTGGAGTACGGACGCGAGGAGGCGGACCAGAGCGATGGGCTGGAGATGGACAGCTCCTGGGAAAGCATGCTGGATAAGCGCTTTGCCGATATGGCCGACGAGCAGGTCGTGGGCCTGGCACAGCAGGGCGACAGCGTGGCCGTGGAGTACTTGCTGAGCAAGTACAAGAACTTTGTACGTTCCAAGGCACGCAGCTATTTCCTCATCGGGGCGGATCATGAGGATATTGTGCAGGAAGGCATGATTGGCCTGTTCAAGGCCATCCGCGATTATCAGGCTGAGCGGCTGAGCAGCTTCCGGGCATTTGCGGAGTTGTGCATCACCCGTCAGATCATCACGGCTATCAAAACCGCCACCCGCCAGAAGCACGTACCCCTCAACAGCTATGTGTCCCTCAACAAGCCTATCTACGACGAGGAGAGCGACCGAACGCTCATGGACGTGATCGTGGAGGGGCGTGCCCAGAACCCGGAGGAACTGATCATCGGCCGCGAAAACCTGGTTTCCTTCCGGGATCAGGTGGACCGCGTGCTTAGCGGTTTGGAGCAGGACGTGCTCAACGCCTATCTGGATGGCAAAAGCTATCAGGAAATTGCCGATAAACTGGGCCGTCATGTCAAATCCATCGACAACGCCCTGCAGCGCGTGAAGCGCAAGATGGAAAAATTCCTGGAGGAAGCCAAATCCCAGGACGACTAAGGCATGCCGCACCCGCCGGAAAGGAGCTCCGCTTTGCCCAGCGAGATCAACAATTTTCTAAGCAGCATCACGTTGCCCAGCGACCTTTCTGTGCCCGCTGAGGTCTATGAGCTGATCGCCCAGGCGGCGCGGTACTGGTTTTTGCTGCTGATGGCGATCATCGTTTGGCGCAGCTTTCGCTGGTACCGCCGCGACAGGCGGCAGGCCAAGAAGCGCCTGAAACTGCTGCCGGACGCGGGCTTTGTGGGCGAGATGGTGGTCATCGAGGGGGGAGAGACGCTCAAACGGGGACAGGCGTTGCCTGTGCCCCGCGAGGGTACGCTGGGTACGCTGCGCACCAACGATCTGTGCGTTCCTGTGGAGGGGGTAGCCCGGCGGCACCTGTGGTTTCGTTTTGATGAGGATGAGGGCCTGCGCGTGGAGCCTATGCGCGGTCAGACCGTCAGCGTAGACGGCGAGGTCTTCAAAAACCGCCGCGAGCCGCTGTACATGGCACACGGATCGCGGCTGTATGTGGGTAAGGCCCAGCTACGTCTGCGTCTGTTCGCGGGCTTTGAGGGGGCGGGTTACGCTCCGCGCCGTGACGGCGAGGCCGCCGGGACGGGCGGACGGGAACAGGACGAGCCGCCCGAGCAGGCACAGGCCGCCGCTATGGCGCAGCAGCAGGCCATGCAGCAGTGGATGGCGCAGCAGCAGTATATGATGCAGCAGCAGCTCTGGCAGCAGCAGGCCTATCAGCAATGGCTGATGCAGCAGGCCGCCCTGCAGAATGCTGCCGGACAGAACGGCCGGCAGACGGAGGACGATGCTGACGGGGATGAAGAGGCGGCGCCCGTACGCGATGACAGCATCTTCATGCGCCCGCCCGGGGAGGCCGAGCCCGCGCTGCCGGAGGAGCCTGAGACCGACGAACCGGAGAACGCCGGGCCGCCAGACGAACTCCAGATGGAAGAAAGTGACTGGCCTTATGCTCCCAGCCCGCACAGCGATGCGGAGTGGGATGATCTGGCTTATTTTGGCGACGAGGTGGACGAGGATCTGACCGACGCTGCCGCCCCGCCCCGCAGCGCTTACGTGGGCCATGACGAGGCTGAGCGCGCCAAGCGCAAGGTCTGGGACAAGTACTTCGGGGGAGGGCGCGGACGATGAGCAGACGTTCTCAGGCCCGTGCTGAGGCGCGCAGGGCTGCGCAGTCCGCGCGCAGGCACCGCCGTCGCCCGGACCGCATGCTGGTATCGGCCATCATGCTGTTCTTCTTTACTGCGTTTCTGCTGGTATCTTTTAACGGGGAGCTGGAATGGGAGGGATTTGCACTGGCGGTGATCGTACCGGTGCTCATCCGCCTGTCCACGATGTGGTTGCCGCGTTTTTTTCCCGCGGATAAGCTCCTTCTGGCCATTGCGAACTTTCTGTGTGCGCTGGGGGTGCTCATCCTTTATACCACCGACCGGGGCGCGGGTACCTCGCGCGGTATCCAGCAGGCTATTTATTACGGCGCAGGCATCATCGCCATGTTGGCATGCATCTTCGTGGTGCGCTACATCAGGCGCTGGGGATTTCTGATCAAGGTGGTCATGCTGGGCGCGGCAGCATTGCTGGCCCTGCCGCTTGCCATCGGCACCGAGCAGAACGGCGCAACCAACTGGATCAATATCGGAGGTACCAGTGTGCAGCCCAGCGAGCTGGTCAAGCTGGCCCTTCTGTTGATTTTAAGCTGGTACATGTCGCGCAGGCGCTTTTTGCCTTGGTTTGCGTTCGCGGTGTTTTCACTCCTGGTGCTGATGCTGCAGCAGGACTTGGGCACAGCGCTGATTTACTATACCACCACGCTGTTTTTATTCTATGCTTCTACGGGCAACCTGCCGCTGACGGGCCTTGGACTGGTGGGCGCGGGTGGGGCGGCAGTGCTGGGCTATACGATGTTTGCCCATGTGAAAAAACGCGTGGCTATCTGGCGCAATCCATGGATCTATTATGAAACCAGCGGTTACCAGATTGTGCAGATGCTTATGGCTATCGCCTCTGGCGGCCTGTTCGGCGTGGGCCTGGGGCTGGGCGCGCCGCGCGTGATTCCCGTGTACTTTACCGACTGTATCTTCGCCGTTATCTGCGAGCAGTTTGGCGTTATCTTCGGCGCACTGGTGCTGGCGATGTATGTGATCCTGATCCTGCGGGGCGTGTCCATCGCCTCGGCGGCGCGCAGCAGTTTTCACGCGCTGCTGGCCATGGGCGCTACTGTGATGCTGGGCATCCAGACATTTATTATCATCGGCGGCGTTCTTAAGCTCATTCCCCTCACGGGTGTAACCATGCCCTTCGTCAGCTACGGCGGAACTTCGCTGGTCAGCTGCATGGGGCTGATTGGCCTGATTCAGGGCGTCGCCAGCATCAACCAGGACGATTTGGCCTACGACTACGAAATTAGCCATACTTTACAGGAGGAGGCCATGATGCCGGAGGCCGACAGGGAGTGAGGGGCATATGAAACAGCAAAAACTGCGCTTTCGCGTGCTGGCCTTTGTGGTAATTGGTCTGCTGGCGCTGGCCGGCGTGTATGGTGTGTATTCTGTATCCACCTATGGAAGCCGCTGGATTTCCAGCACGCGCAACACGCGGTACCGCAGCGCCAAAAGCAGTGTCATTCCCGGTGACATCATCGACCGCCGGGGCATGGTGGTGGCTACCACCGACGAAAATGGCGAGCGTATCTACCAGAGCAACATCCTGAGCCGTTCCAGTATGGTGCATCTGTTGGGCGACGATGAGGGCAATGTGGCCAACGGCGTCGATTCGTTCCAGGCCAATTATCTGCTGGGATTTGAGATGAGCCTGAGCGAGCGTGTGACCGCCTTTTTAAACGGTGAAACCCGCCGGGGCGACAACGTGACCATTACCGCAGACAGCCGGCTGTGCACCGAAATCGTCAACATCTTCCGTAATACCTCCAACCTCAAGGGTAAATGCGGCGCGGTGGTGGTGATGAACTACAAGACCGGCGAGGTGCTGGCGCTGGTCAGCCTGCCGGTGTACGATCCGCAGAACATCACCGACCAGATTCGCAACTCCAGTCAGCATCCATTCTGGAACCGGGCCCTGCAGGGCACCTTGCCCCCCGGCTCCACGTTCAAGATCATCACCGCGGCGGCGGCGCTGGAGAACCTGCCCGACGCTGAAACCCACGTGTTTACCTGCACGGGCGCCACGCAGGTGCTCGACCATGTGGTGCATGACTACAACATGGACCAGCATGGCGATATAACGCTGGATAAAGCCTTCCGTGTCAGCTGCAACAACGCTTTCGCTCAGGCGGCACTGATGATGGGCGACACTGCGCTCAGGCGTACGGCGGAATCCTTCGGCTTCAACGACAATTTCCTTTTCCGCGACCTGGTGGTGGAAAACAGCGTCTATCCCACCCAAAACCGCAATAGCGTGGAAATCGCCTGGAGCGGTGCGGGACAGAGCCAGGTGGTGGCTACACCCATGCACATGTGCATGGTGGCGGCGGCCATCGCCAACGACGGCGTCATGATGGAACCGCGGCTGCTCAGCCTGGTGGAGAGCCCTACGGGCAATGTGCGCCTTCGCTATTCGCAGAAGGTGTATCGCACCGCCTGCTCCCCGGAGATGGCGCAGATTATTGACGGGTACATGAAGGACGTGGTCAAGAGTGGCACCGGTACACGCGCCCAGGTGGATGGGCTCACCATCGCCGGTAAAACCGGCAGCGCGGAAGGATCAGACAATGGCATGGACGTGACACACGCCTGGTTTGTGGGCTACATCGACAGTGATCAGTATCCCTATGCAGTGAGTGTGTTGGTGGAAAACGGCGGCAGCGGCGGCAGCGTGGCCGCGCCGGTGGCCCGTCAGGTGTTTGAGTACCTGCGCGACAATTTGCCCAGCTAAGGGGGCGTACGAATGAATGTGGTCATTAAGGACATCGCCAGGGCGGCGGGCGTTTCCACGGCGACGGTCTCCAACGTGCTCAACGGCCGCAAGAACGTGAGCGATGCAACGCGCGAGCGGGTGCTTCGCATCTGCGAGGAAATGGATTATCAGGTCAACCACGCAGGCCGCGCCCTCAAAAGCGGCGAAAGCAAGACCATCCTGTTCAATTTCAGCGACTTTGACCGCGAGTTCTACCTCAAGATCATCCATGGCATCAGCGATTACGTCTATTCCCGCCAGTATGACCTGATCATCTGCACCAGCGGCTCGTGCGACCGATTCATGTCTAAGAGCTTTACCAGCGGCTGCATTATGCTGGACAAGAGCTGCAACGATCAGCTGCTTAAGCGCAAGGCGCAGAAGGGTTATCCCATCGTAGCTCTGGACCGGATTCTGGACGAGCCCAACGTTAAATGCCTGCTGGTCAACAACTATCCCCCCATGTGCGAGCTGGTGAAGGGGCTGGTGGCCCGCGGCTACCGTAACTTTGCCTTTTTGGGTGGCGTAAACACGCTGGACAACCGCGAGCGCTATCAGGCTTTTCTGGACGTGCTTGAGGAAAACGGCATCCCTTTCCACCCGGAAAGCTATCTGACCGGCGACTACCGCGAAAAAAGCGGTTATCAGGCGGCAAAGCTGCTGCTGATTGGCGAGAGGCTGCCGCAAGTGCTTGTCTGCGCCAACGACAACATGGCCATTGGAGCCATGCGCGCCTTCCGCGAGGCGGGTGTGCGTATTCCCGAAGATGTGGCTGTAACGGGTTTTGATGATACGCCGCTGGCTGAGCTCCTGGGGCTTACCACTGTGGCCATCCCCAATTACGAGCGCGGATATCTTGCGGCGCAGCACCTTATCGCCAACATCGAGGGGGCCCAGAGCTACGAGACTTTCAAGATTCAGGCACGGGTGGTATGGCGGACCTCGGCAGGCGGCGGGGAGGCAAGGGATTAAGCGCATAGCAGCTGTTGCAATGAAAGAAAGCCGGCATCAAGCAATGATGCCGGTTAATATTTTACGCAATATTTCATATAAATAAATAAAATATTTATGTTAATTACAAATAAAATAATTTAACTTTGCATATTTTGAACAAAAAGTATTGACGAATATACATCCTCGGGCTATAATCTTTGTAAATCGTTAAACCGATTCGAAAAACTCCGGGGTATCAACAACAAAAAAGGGAGGTTTCTATTCATGAAGCGGATGAAAACCCTGACTTGTATCGTATTGGCGCTGAGCCTGCTGCTGGGCCTGGGTCTGGCAGGCGCACAGGCGGAAAGCGTCGGCAAGATCGTCGTTTTCCAGCAGAAGACCGAAATCTATGACCAGCTGGTCGAGCTGGCCAAGACCTATCAGGAAGAAACGGGCGTTGAGGTCGAGGTATGGCCCATCGCCGGCGACGACTACTACCAGAACCTCAAGACCTACATGGCCAGCGAGTCCGGCCCCACCGTGTTTACGCTGAACTCTGCCTCCGAAATCGCTGAAATGAGCGGCTACCTGGCTGACCTGAGCGATCTGGAAGTGATGGGCAAGGTGCAGGAAAACCTCATTGCCATGGTGGATGGCAAAAAGACCGGCGTGCCCATGACGGCCGAGGGTTTCGGCATCATCTACAACAAGGATCTGGTGGACCCGGAAGCCATCTCCACCATGGACGGACTGATTGCCTATATTGAAGAGCAGAAGGCCGCTGGCATCACCGGCCTGGGCCTGTCACAGGAGGGCTACTTTCTCATTGGCCAGATCCTCAACTTCCCCTTCGCCGTGCAGGATGATCCTGTGGCTTTCTGCCAGCAGGTGTTCTCGGGTGAAGTCAAGCTGGCCGACGTGCCGGAGTTCCAGGAGTTCGCCAAGCTGTTTGTGGCCATCCGTGAAAACCAGGTCAATCCCCTTGAGGTGACCTACGACGGTAACTGCGGCGACTTCGCCACCGGCAAGACCGCGGCCATCCATCAGGGCAACTGGTGCTACACCATGTTCTCCAGCTATGACATCGGCTTCGAAATGGGCATGGTGGGCGTGCCCGTGGGCGGCAGCACTGCTATCGCGGTGGGTATCCCCTCCTACTGGTTCGTCAACGCCGACGCGTCCGAAGAAGAGCAGAAGCTGGGCAAGGACTTCCTCAACTGGCTCTACACCTCCGAAACCGGCACTGATTACCTGATGAACAAGTTTGGCTTCCTGCCGGTTGTCGATGGCATGACCAGCGAGAAGCTGGATCCCATTTCCGCCAGCGTGGCTGATGCTATCGCCAGCGGCAACATCGTGGACTGGACCTTCAACACCGAGTGGCCCGCCAGCGTGATTATGAACGACCTGGTGCCTGTGGCTGAAGAGTTCTTTACCACCGATATGACCGAGGCTGATTTCCTCACCGCGCTCAATGACGCGTTTGTGACGGCTGCGGCCGAGTAATTCGCCGACCGATAGCGGGGGCTGCCCGGATGCCCGTTGGGCGGCTCCCGCTTTTTGTGTCGTTTAACGAGGGGGGGACGCGCATGTCCATGAAAAAGCGCTGGTTTGCGCTGTTTACCGTACCGCTGTTTTTTGTGTTTATCGTGGTAGTGATCGTGCCGTTCCTGACGGGCGTGTACTATTCGTTTGTCTCCTGGGATGGCCTGCCCAAAAACCCCATGAAGTTTGTGGGCTTTGCCAATTATGCGAAAGCTTTCCGGGACACACGGTTTTTAAGTTCCCTGGAGCGCACCACTGTCTTTACCCTGATTACCATGGTCACAGTAAATGTGTTGGCGCTGGGCTTTGCACTGGTGGTGACGTCAAAGCTGAGGCTGCGCAACGTGGGCCGAGTTATGATTTTCATGCCCTATCTGATTGGTGGGCTGCTACTGGGCTATATCTGGCAGTTCATCCTGGGCGACTGCATGGCCACTTTGGGCGAGATGACCGGGCGCTCTGACCTGTTTTTCTACTGGCTGAGCAACAAGCAATTCGCTTTCATTGGCCTGATCGTGGTGGCCACCTGGCAGATGGCCGGGTATATGATGGTCATCTATATCGCAGGCCTGCAATCCATTTCCGATGATGTGATGGAGGCCGCCAATGTGGATGGAGCCAGCTATTGGCAGACACTTTTCCGCATCCGGTTGCCGCTTTTGATGCCTTCTATCACCATTTGTCTGTTTTTGACGCTGTCCAATTGCTTCAAAATCTACGATGTAAACCTGGCCCTGACCGGCGGCGGCCCTGCCAATGCTACGGAAATGGTGTCCATGAACATCTTTAACGAAATCTTCGCTAAGAGCAATTACGGCTACGGCCAGGCCAAAGCTATTGTGTTCTTCATCATTGTGGGCGTCATTACCATGTTTCAGGTCCGGCTCACGTCCAAGCGGGAGGTGGAGGTATGAGCAAAAACGGCGCGAAGGGCGCGCGAAGCGTGCTGGCCAATGCGGCGCTGCTTGTATTCTGCCTGATTTACCTGTCCCCGATTTACATCATCGTGGTCAACTCCTTCAAAAGCCGCGCAGAGATGTATACCAACGTACTCGCTCTGCCCGAAACCCTCACCTGGGAGTATTACGCAGGTGCGGTGCAGCGCATGGATTTTATCAATGTATTTAAAAACTCGCTCATCGTGACGCTGTGTTCGGTGGCGGTGATCGTGGTTCTGTGTTCCATGGCCGCCTGGATGCTGGTGCGCACGCGCACGCGGCTGAGCCGTTTCCTCTATAGCTTTCTGATCGTGACGATGCTCATTCCCTTTCAGACGGTCATGATGCCCTTGATGCAGGAGATGAATTCCCTGACCAAGGCGCTGGGCATTCCCATGAAAAATTCGCTGGGCGGTTTGATTTTCATGTACGCGGGCTTTGGCGCGGGCATGGGCGTGTTCCTGTTCCATGGCTTTGTCAAATCGTCCGTTCCCGTCTCGCTGGAGGAGGCTGCCATCATCGATGGGTGCAATATCTGGCAGGTGTTCTGGCGGATCGTGTTCCCCATCCTCAAGCCCACCACCGTGACGGTGATCATTCTGGATGTAATCTGGATCTGGAATGACTATCTGCTGCCCTCGCTGACCCTGACCAGCAACGCCAACAAGACCATCCCTGTGATGACCTCGCTGTTCTTCGGCACCTATACCATCGAGTGGAATATGGCCATGGCTGCGCTGACCATGACCATCATCCCGGTGATCATCTTCTATTTCAGCGCACAGAAACACATTATCAAGGGCATTATGGCCGGCGCGGTCAAGGGCTAAGGAGGGGCGAACATGCAAAGGGTCTATTCGGTGCAGTCTGCAAAACCCACGCACGATCAGCTCGCCCTGCAGGAAACGGTGTTCCATAATGCCAACGGCTATCTGGGCGTACGCGGCACGCTGGAGGAAGGGGCGCCTGAGGGCATGGACACCATGCGCGGCGCCTACGTGAACGGCTTTTATGAAACCGTGCCCATGAAGCAAGCCGAGAAGCTGACCCATGTGCGCGAAGAAAAGGAAAGCATGATTAACGCCGCGGATGTGCAGGGAGTGCGGCTGTGCCTGGCGGGGGAATGGTTTGCCCAGTGGACGGGCGAGCTGCTTCGCTGTGAGCGCCTGTTGGATATGGACCGCGGAATCACCGAACGCCGCGTGACGTGGCGGTCGCCTCAAGGGCGCGAAACCGCCCTGTGTTTCCGGCGCATGGCCAGCTTTGCACAGCCGTCGCTGTTTTTGATCGACTGCGAGATCACGCCCCTCAACTATGCGGGTGAGGTGGAGGTGGAAAGCACCCATCTGGCGCTGGTGAAGAACTACGCCAACCCTAACGATCCCCGTCTGGCGGGAGAGAGTGAGTGCCACCTGGCGCCTGCTGGAAGTTTGATAGAGGACGGAGCAAGCTATTTAAGCGTGCGCACCCGCGTGAGTGGGCTCTCGCTCACTACAGGGGTGCGGCATGCGATGGAGCCCCCCGCGCAGGACGCGCGCACGACCTACAACAGCACCGCGCACGCGGCCACATTCCGCGCCAGCGTAACGCTAAGACAAGGGCAAACCCTGCGGCTGCAAAAGTACTGTGTCTTTTCCGATGAGCGGCGGTACGGCGACACCCTTGCGGCGGCACGGCAGGCCTTGGCCGGGGCCTTTGGCCGGGCTGAGGCACTCTACCGGGCCCAGCAGGACACCCTTGCGGCCTTTTGGGAAAATGCTGATACCACTATTTTGGGAGACGACAACGCCAATCTCTCCATGCAGTTCAACCTCTATCAGCTCTTTCAGTCCGCCGGGCGCGATGGGCTCTGTAGCATCGCGGCCAAGGGCCTGTCCGGAGAGGGATATGAGGGACACTATTTCTGGGATACAGAAATGTACATGTTGCCCTTTTTCGTTCTTACCATGCCGCAGCTTGCCAGAAAGCTGCTGGGCTACCGCTATCGCACGCTGGATGCGGCGCGTGAAAACGCGCGGCTGCTGGGTCATCTGAAGGGCGCACTGTATCCATGGCGTACCATTGATGGCCGCGAGTGCAGCGGCTATTTTCTGGCAGGTACGGCTCAGTATCACATCGTGGGCGATATTGCCTATGCGGTAGGCGCTTACTACAACGCTACCGGCGACAGGGAATACCTGATCTCAGAGGGCGCAGAAATGCTGCTGGAAACCGCACGCCTGTGGATGGATGTAGGGCATATGGCACAAGGGCGTTTTTGCATCAACTGCGTAACCGGCCCCGACGAGTACACCTGCATGGTTAATAACAACTACTATACCAATGCCTGTGCCAAAAACAATCTGGAATGGGCCGTGCACACGGCGCAGCTTCTGCGGGAGTGGGACGCGTATGAGTCATGGGCCAACAAGCTGGGAGTTACGCAGGAGGAGCTGGACCGCTTTGCCCGCGCCGCTGAGGCCATGTACCTGCCCTATGATGAAGAGCTTGGCATCAATCCTCAAGACGATAGCTTTCTGCACAAACCGGTATGGGATTTGGCGTCTACGCCTCGGGACAAGTTCCCGCTGCTGCTTAACTATCATCCCCTGCAGCTATACCGCTATCAGGTATGCAAGCAGGCGGATACGGTGCTTGCCCATGTGCTTTTCGAGGATTTGGCCAGCAAGGATGTGCGGGAATGCTCCTTCCGGTATTACGAGAAGATTACCACGCATGATTCCTCCCTGTCCAACTGCATTTTCTGTATTGAGGCATGTCGCCTGGGTCTGCGCCGGGAGGCTCGAGTCTACTTTGGCGACAGTGTAAAAACGGATCTGCTCAACACCCATGGAAATAGCAAAGACGGTATCCATACTGCCAACATGGGCGGCTGCTACATGGCTGTAGTCAATGGTTTTGCGGGCCTGCGGCTGTGTCAGGAAGGCGTGCGTGTGGACCCCTTCCTGCCGGAGGGGTGGACGGGACTTCAGTTTTCATTCCAGTACAGAGGAAGCCATCTCCGTTTTGAGATGGAGGGTGAGCACTACCGCGTGCGCCTGCTTGCCGGAGGGCCGGTTTCGGTCCTTACGCCGGAGTGCGTATGTGACCTGGAGCGCCCGGGCGATGAGGCGAAGGGAATGGCACGCTGAAAGATGAAATGCATGAAGGCCGCGCCGGTATGCTCCGGCGCGGCCTCAGCTGTCCTGTCACAATGCGAACAACGTGATTTCTGTGGGGTAGACCACAGAACTTTGAAATCGCAGATAAAACTGATAATCACTGGACCAGTCGTGAATCATGCGGGGAATCTTCCACAAATCCTCGTTGTTGTGATAAACCGAAATCAATAGCCTGGGATGATCGTTCAGAATATGGCCCTTGGCCCCCAGCAGCGCCCGCTGCTCGTGTCCCTCAATATCTGCCTTGATCAGGGTAACAGGTTCTTGAATATCGGCATCCAGTGTGGTCACAGGAATTTCGCCACCCGCTTCATCGCTGAGAGTGTTGGCTGAGGAACTGGCTGTGTTGACTGCGAGAGACATGAATCCCTCCACATCGCTTACACCCTTCTGGCGCAGGTCAATGTCCCGATATCCGGCCAGGTTTTTTTTGAGCTGTTCAAAGGTGTCGGGCGTCATTTCGTAGCAGTAAATCTTTTTGTAGCAATCTTCTCCGTAGTGCTCAAGATAGGCGAGCACCGTGTCGCCGACATAGGCGCCCAGATCGACGATTACTTCGTTTTTATCGCATGTGAGCAGATCTAGGTCAAAATAACCGCTGAACAGATATTCCCTGGCCTGGGATGTGGTGACAAAGTCATAGCGGTACCAGTTGCTTATAATGGCATACAGCGTCTTTTTTGACCGGTAATCGGCCAGTTGATGATAGAGCCAGGCAAAATCATCGATATGATGAAAAAGCGCTTGTTGCTTGAGCGCGATTTCGTCGTATTCGCCGCGGTCGATATCCAGTTTTCCCCAATACGGATACTGGGAAAAGAAGGTCATCAGTCCGCGCTTGGCTGCCTCAGGCACAGCGTCAAAGCTTTTGCGCATACGATAATACAGCTCTTTTTCATCCAGCGAACGGATTTCGTCTACCAGGGTGAAAAAAGCCTTGTCAATGCTATTCATCCCATCACCTCCGCCCAATGATATGGCGGCGTGACGGCGGTCATGCACAGATGCGGGGCTATACGTCCCAACGGGGATCGCGCGGGCGGGCGGACTTTTTTTCGTCCTCCGGGAAGATATAGCTGATCTCCATATAATCAAAGGGGATGGCTTCCATAAAATGCTCCGGAAGGAAACGGGTCAGGGCATATTCGTCCCAATCGGCATGGTGACGGGGCAGCCAGACCGGCTGGCTCAGGTCCAGCTTGGGCAGCAGCTCGCGCAGGGCGGCTTCCGGGTCGTCACGCGTGCAGGGCACGGTGGCGTCGCGTTCCACACGGTGGCGTTTCATCAGGCGTACCCACAGACGGCCAGGGGCGGTATGGTCCATGATATGGTTCCCTCCTTCGCAGCGTACAGCCATTATACACGCAGGAGGGCCTGCATGCAAGACGGGCGCGGACTTTGCTTGACCTGCGGGATTTTTGTTATATAATAGGGTAGAATGGAGCTAAGTAACGGCAAATGCCGCTGATGCCATAAGGAGGTACTATGCCTACCGCAATCGCTTATCGCCGCGCGCCCTTGGTGGACCCTGCGCTTGTGCCGCTGTCGGATGCGGCCGTGCATGTCGACGGCCTGCAAAAGCAGCTGACTGATCTGGCCCTTGGGTTGGTGGATATCAACCGTATGTCATCTTTAGATGCTGCGCTGGCCACCAAGCTGGGAGGATATTCGCAAACTCCGCCCTTCCCGGATGTTGAGGAGGCGGTACGCCTCCTGCCCGAAGAGCCCGAACGCTTTGCAGCGTTGCTTCGGGCGGCATCGATGCTGGCTGCCATGGGACATGATAAGCAGGCCATGCTGCGGGTGCTGGGTGGTATGCGCGCCTTTTTTGACACGCTGGGAGAAATGACGGAGGAAAAGCTGTTCCTGTGCGGCGCGGACATGTTGCGGCTTGCGGTGGACCTGTACCGTCGCACGGGTCAGCCTTTTTTGCTGAACCTGATGGAAAGCCTGCGCTCACGGCTGCCGGATGTGAGCGGACTGATGCACATGTTCCCTTTTCAGCGGGAATATCGTCCCGAAACAGGTGCGCATACGCCGGATGAGGAGGCATATTATGCCCGTATGCAGCGTTTTGCTACCGGCAAGGGTACGGCCGACGCGCTGGCCATGACTGCGCTGATTGCGCAGTACAGCGGATCGGGGCGCGACGCAGCGGCGGGTAAGGCGGGATTGACCGCACTATCCCGCTACCACGGCATGCCAAGCGGTGCATTTTCAGCTGACCCATTTCTGGCAGGGCGCGACCCCGCCCGTGCGGTCGAGCTGCCTGCTGCCTGTGCGCAGGCGGAGGCGTATTTTGATGCATTGTGTCAGTCGGGCGATGCCGCTATGGCCGACCGGCTGGAAATGCTGCTGCTAAATGTGCTGCCGGACTTGCTCACGCCACAGGGTGTGCGGCCCCTTTCGCCTATCAATCGCCTGGCCGGGAATGAGAGCTGTCTGGCTCAGTCGCCCGAACCGGAGGAAATATCGGCGCTGTTGCGTGCGCTTTACGCCATTCGCCGCAGTGTTTGGATGAGTCCGGATGATGACACGCTGGCGTATGTGCTGCCGGTGGAGGGCGGATGCCTCACGCGCCTGGGCGGTGTGCCTGTGCGCTTTACCGCTGTGGCTTCGGGTGTGTTCCAGCGGGAAATTTCCATCCGAGTGGAGTGCCGGCAGGCAGTCACCGCTACGCTGCGCCTGCGCGTACCCGGCTATGCCGACGGCGCGCAAATCAGCGTAAACGGCGCCCGGCCGCAGGCTGTGGCTCAGGGTGAATGGCACAATCTCCGCCGTACTTTCCAAAACGGCGATGTGGTCACTCTGCGGCTGGGCCTGTCTCCTCGCTTGGAAACGGGTTACCGCGGCAGCGTGAGTATGTATGTGGGTGCGCGCCTGATGGCGCTGCCGCTGCCGGACGAGCATGTGGCGTGGCGCTATGCCATCCACTCCGGGAATCCTATCACACCCGTGGAGGAGGACGGGGCACCATATGCGCTGGCCGCCGCATGCGAGGCGCCCATGTGGAAAGAAAAAGCCGGTTTTATTCTGCCGCCGCCCCAGGGCGTGCCGGCGGGCCCGGCCTATGAACTGACACTGATCCCCTTTGCAGGCACGGGTGGACGGATCGCTTCTTTCCCCTGCGTGGTGGAGCGTTGACGGGATGGGACAATTGACTCGAACCGTATTATGTTTGGCTCCCATGGCGGGCATTACGGACTGGCCTATGCGCGTGCTGTGTTACCGCATGGGTGCGGACTATGCGTGCTCCGAGATGGTCAGCGCTATTGGCTATCTGTGCGCGAAACCTGGTAACGACGCCTATCGTCGTCTGTTGGCCGTACATTCCGAAGAAGGCAACACTGCCTGCCAGCTTTTTGGTAAGGACCCGGCCGTGATGAGCGAGGCCGCTGCAAAGGTAACAGCGTTGGGACGTTTTCAGTCGTTGGACATCAACATGGGCTGCCCGGCCCGTAAGGTGGTATCTTCCGGCGAGGGAAGCGCGCTGCTACTGGACCCGGACCGCGCATATCGGGTGATGGAGGCGGTCAAGCGGAGCACCGACCTGCCCGTTACCGTCAAAACCCGCCTGGGATATGACGCGGATAGCATGAATGCCCTTGAATTGGGGCGTGCGGCACAGGAGCTGGGCTTGCGGTGGATCGCCATTCATGGCCGTACGCGGCAGCAGCAGTACGCCGGCACAGCAGACTGGGCGGCTATTGGAGAACTGAAGGCCCGTCTGACCATTCCCGTGATTGCCAATGGCGATGTGTTCGCTCCCGGTGACGCCAAGCGTATGCTGGCTGAGACCGGTGCGGATGGCGTGATGATCGGCCGCGGCGCGATGGGTAACCCTTGGTTGTTCCGGGATGCGCGAATAGACTTGGAGGGTGGCACGCCCCAGGGCATATCCCTGAATGAACGCATCGAGACGGCGGTGCTGCATGCCCGTTGGATGGTGGACTTCAAGGGTGAGCGTTTGGGTGTGATGGAAATGCGCAAACATGTGGGACATTATATCAGCGGCCTCAGGGGTGCGACATCCATCCGGCGGCAGGTGAATTTTGCTACCAGGCTGGATGAATTGATCGACCTTCTGAATGGCTTGAGAACCATCGAAAAGGAGTGAGATGCATGACAAAAGGGTGGAAGGCGCTGGCGGCATTCCTGCTTGCACTGATGCTGCCGTTGGGTAGCGCATGCGCGAGTATCGCAGGTCTGGATGAAACGCTTTCTGGCTATTTGGATGCGGAAGGCAGCACGCGCTACAGTTTTACCTTCCAGGTGGGAACGCTGCTGCCTTACGGCGAGGAAACGCTGCAGATGATCAATGGTGTGCTGGGGCATATCCGCGTCGCTGCTTCCGAGACGGACGGAGGGGTCGAAAGTGCGATCGCTCTGTCTGTGGACGGTGAAAGTGTGATGGACCTCGCTCAGCATACGTCGGGGGAGACCACCTCGTTGACGACCTCGCTTCTGCCTAACCGTACGTTGGTTAGCGGCGCATCCCCTCTGGACCTGTTGATGGAAACCGAGACGGAGGAAGCGGAATTTGACGCACTGCTGGCCATTCAAGAGGTCGAAAGCTGCTACCAGAGCCTGACCGACGCCATTTTACCCTATGCGGAGCAGAAGAAGGCCAACTACAAAATCAAAGACATCGCTACCTCCCGATGGAGCCGTATCGCGCGGCTTACCACCGAGCAGAGCGCGGAGCTCGCGCCGTTGATTGCGCAGGTTTTGGGCTGTGGTATGGATTCGGCCTTCCGTGCAGAGCTGGAAAAGATGACCTATAGCAAGGGGTTCATTGTAGGCTTGTATCAGTCCGAGGAAAACGGCGAGGACCTGGCTGTTTATATCAAGGGTACTGTCACCATGGGAGACGGCACTACGCGTCAGCTGTCCTATCAGTGGGCCTTTACCGGTGATGCAGCCGACCGCAAGGATACCTATAAATTTGAGTTGACCCAGGGCAAGGGGGACGCGGAAAACCGCACGATCTCTGCCAGCTATCAACGCGGGGAGGCGGAAGGTTCTTACTCGGTCAAGGGGGAATGGTCTGCTGCCATCAAGCGGGGCACCTCCACTGTAACCACCACTGTGGAGCATGACCTGACCGGCGCGGCCAACGCCGGTGAGCGGACGCTGGAGGGCACGGTTGTCACTGCTGTCAAGACAGCGGCTGATGGCGAGAACGAAACCATCACCACCACGCTGACCCCTGCTGTGAAGCTGGTCTCCGGGCAGGACGGCAACATCATTACGGGAACGGTAGCGCTGGAAGAGATGACCGGCAAGAACGTGACCAAGGCCCTCACCTTTGCTTTTGACGAAGAACCCGTGCAAGTGGAGGCACAACTTGAGGAAACCGAAGAGACGAACTCCACAGGGAATGTCAACGAGCCTGTCTATGATCCCATGCCTCAGAGCAGCCTGAGCCAGAATGAAACGCCCGTGGATGGTGTGGATGCGGATTATCTCGTAGGCCAGCCGCCAATCGGCTACCAAATTTATGAAGTGCCTGACACCATGCAGACATACGATCTGGATTCCGCCCAAGCAGAACAGTTGGAAGCGCTGCGGAGCGAGATGTATCAGAACCTGGCTGGGCGGCTGCTCGCTGCGTTGGCCAAGCTGCCTGCGGAGGATGTAGCGTTGCTTGCGGACAACATGTCCGAAGAGGACTATGCGGCGTTTCTTGACCTGGTAGAACCGTGAAGAAATAAAAAGGAGGCCCGTGCATGAAACGGTTTCTTTGCCTGCTGATGTGCCTGACATGCCTGCTTCTGCCCACCGCTCATGCCAGCGGGGCGGAGGCGGAGGATTATACCGTGGCCGGCAAGCTTCTTAAGCAGCTGTGGGCGGGCAGCGGCTTCAGCGCCACCGTGTCGGTGGAGGTTGCGGCCAAGGATGGCACACAGGCGATGAGCACCCTTAAGCCCATCGTAATGGACCTGAGCTATATCTATGTGCGCCCCACCGCCACGGAAACGGCAGAGCACCGGGCCGACGTGGTTCTCATGGATGGGGACAGCGCCCTCAGTGCGGCACATGCACAGTTGAAGGATGGCGCGCTGGCCGTTCAGGCCGATGTCATCAGCCCCGACTGGTACAGCTTCGGAGAAGCGCCTGCGCAAGATGAAGAGGCTGCCCAAAGCGGCGACTTGCTTGGAAAGCTGGGCGAGAGCCTGCTAGCCCAGACGGGCATGCCAGCGCTCGCTTCCTTCGCAGCGCAGGCCGCTGGGCTTATGCAGGGCGTGGAAGGCTTGGAGGATGTGCTGGAAAGCTATCTCATCCGTATGGACCTATGGATCGAAGGCTACCGGCAAAATGCGGTGCTGGACAAGCTGGATGATGGAACTACCACCATGTCGGTTTATTATGACGTGCCGCCCGCGGCTATCAAGTCGCAGGCCAAGCAGATGGTGCTGGATCTGCTAAACGATCAGGTCACCCTTGCCCGCTTGCAGGAGGCGGCAGGGGAGGAGCTTTCCCAGCTGCTGTTCAATCCCAATTTGCAGAGCTACTACTTCAGTGCCATTGATGCACTGCCTCTGGCCTCCAACCTGACGATCGGCCGCACGGTCAGCCTGGAGGGAGACACGTTGGAGCTGCATCTGAGCCTGCCTCTTTATGATGCAGAGGGCGGAGAAGTCACCCTGCGCTATGACCGTACACGCGGTGAGGGCGACTTGCCCGATGACAATACCATCACCCTTGAAAGTGGTTTGCGGGCAATTTCGTTGACATATCAGGAATACAGCAGTATCACCGGCGTGCGAGTGATTCAAGGTAACCTGACCAGTGAGCCGCGCGGAGCGGATGCTTTCACCGTGGGAGACGGTACAACGTCGGATGCACAAAAAACGCTGGCACTGTCCTTCAGCCTAAAACAGGAGGAAAGTGAAACCAAGGATGATGAGCTTTGCGACGTTTACACCTACGACGCAACGCTGAACCTGGAAAGTGAGGGTGAGGGCGACGCATATCTAGCCATCCCGGCTACGGAGGTTACGGTGTCCTCCACCTTCATCAGCAAGGAGCTCAAATCCGCCGCGACCGATATGGAAGCGACGATTACCTTGGGCGGCGACGGCTGGGACCAGACCTATACCGCTACGATTACAGGCCGCAGCCGCCAGAAGTGGGAACCCGAACCTTTATCTCCGGACCGCGTGTATGTGAACCAGATGACCGAGGCGGATGTGGCAGCCCTTCTGCCGGGAGCGGCCGTGCGGTTTGCTGCGCTGGTGAACAATTATCTGGCTTCGGCGCCCGTGGCATCTGCATCGCCTGAAACGTCTGCCACGCCGGAAACGGGTGCGGCGGAGGCGGCCCCAACAGATACGCCAGAGACGGAAGCAGCCGCAACAGATACGCCTGCGCCCGCGACTGAGGCTTCTGCAACGGAGACGCCTGCACCGCAGACTGGTGAAACGCCCGCGCCATAGGCTGCCACAAATACATTGCAAAAACAGGGCCGGGGGATTGACAACACGGCGGGGCCGGTTTATAATCCCAGCATACAGCAACGGCGCTGTGGATAAACCGTTATCCATCGGCGCCGTTTTTGCATAGCGGTCCGGGATGCTACTATTCAGAGGGAAGGGGCTGTCTTTATGGAAAATCCGAGCGACCTTTTTGGCGAATATGTCTTTGACGACAGCATGATGCAAAAGCGTCTGCCTAAAGAAACCTATAAAGCCTTGAAGCGCACCATCGAGCAGGGACGTTCCCTGGACCCGGCGGTGGCGGGCGTGGTAGCTAATGCCATGAAGGATTGGGCGCTGGAGATGGGCGCAACGCACTATACGCACTGGTTCCAGCCCATGACAGGTGTGACCGCGGAAAAGCATGACGCATTCATCACGCCGCTTAAGGATGGCAAGGTCCTTCTGGAGTTTGGCGGCAAGGAACTGGTACGCGGAGAGCCGGACGCAAGCTCGTTCCCTTCCGGAGGTTTGCGCGCTACCTTTGAGGCCCGCGGTTATACTGCCTGGGACCCCACCAGCTACGCCTTCATCAAAGAGGGGACGCTGTGTATTCCTACGGCGTTTTGTTCCTATGGCGGACAGGCGCTGGATAAAAAGACACCTCTGCTGCGGTCTATGCAGGCACTCAGCAAGCAGGCGCTGCGCATCCTGCGGCTGTTTGGTAATACGGAAGCCGTGCGCGTCTATCCTACCGTGGGCCCTGAGCAGGAGTATTTCCTGGTGGATAAAGAGGTGTACCGTAAGCGGCCTGATCTGATGGTGGCAGGGCGTACCCTTTTTGGTGCAAAGCCCCCCAAGGGTCAGGAATTGGAAGACCATTACTTTGGCGTTATCAAGCCCCGTGTGAAGGCTTTCATGAAGGAGCTTGATGCCGAACTGTGGAAGCTGGGTATTCTCGCCAAGACGGAGCACAACGAGGTGGCCCCCGCGCAGCATGAGATGGCCCCCATCTATACAACTGTCAACATCGCTGCGGACCACAACCAGCTGACCATGGATATCATGAAGAAGGTGGCGGACCGTCACGGCATGGTGTGCCTGCTGCACGAGAAACCCTTTGAGGGCGTGAATGGCAGCGGCAAGCATAACAACTACGCGCTAAGCACCGATACCGGAGTCAACCTGCTAGACCCCGGTGACACGCCCAGCGAAAATGCTCAGTTCCTCGTGTTCCTCAGCGCCGTTATTGCTGCGGTTGACGACTATCAGGATTTGATGCGCGTAGCCGTTGCCAGCGCGGGAAACGATCATCGATTGGGTGCAAACGAGGCTCCGCCTGCGATTATTTCCATCTTCCTGGGGGATGAGCTCAACGAGATCATCGAAAGCATCGTCAATGCCAGCAAGTATGAGGCCCATGAACGAGATCAGATGAAGCTGGGCGTACATATCCTGCCCCGCTTCCCCAAAGACTCCACCGACCGCAATCGTACCTCGCCATTTGCCTTTACGGGCAACAAATTTGAGTTCCGTAGCCTGGGCAGCGCACAGTCTATTTCGGGACCCAATGTCATCCTCAATACCGCCATCGCCGACACTCTGATGAAAATGGCCGATGAGCTGGAGGGTGCCGAGGACATGACTGCCGCAGTGGATGCGCTGATTCGTAAGACGCTGAGTGCGCATATGCGCATCATCTTTAACGGCAACGGCTATGATCAGGCGTGGGTGGAGGAAGCCAAGCGCCGCGGTCTGCTCAACCTGCCCACCACTGTGGATGCCCTTCCCTACTATGTGGACCCCAAGAACATCGCGCTCTTTGAGCGGCAGAAGGTCTTTACCCGCCAGGAAGTGGAAAGCCGCTACGAAATCAAGATGGAAACCTATATTAAGGTGATCGATATTGAGGCCATGAGCATGATCGACATCTCCCGCCATCTGATTTTGCCTGCCGCTATCGCCTATGCCAAGGATGTGGCCAGTACAATAAATGTGAAAAAGAGCGTTGCACCTGAATTGGAAGCGGAGGCAGAAAAGGCGTTGCTTTCCAGCCTGACCGTGCAGACGAACGCGCTGTATAAGGCTACTGACCGGCTGGAAGCTGTGCTCAGAGATTGCGACACAGGCGCAGATATGCTGGCGCGCGCCCGCTATACCCGCGACCAGGTAATTACCGCCATGAATGATGTGCGTGCTGCTGGCGATGCATTGGAAGGCATTGTAGGTAAGAATTATTGGCCCATGCCCACCTATCAGGATTTGCTTATGAGCGTGTGAAGCGTTTTGACAATGTTGGTTTCCTGGCTTTTATACAAGCAAAAGGCCGGCTCCCGTTCCACTTTGCAGGAGGCACGGGAACCGACCTTTTTTCGTAGGAAATGGTGGGAAGATGTACAGCACGCGGCGCATGGCAAGAAAAGCCGTCTCCTAGTCGTTGGATAAATGTGGTTAAACGACCTAACCAGGTTTATCCGGCAAGGAGGAAAGACGAGATGCGCAGAATGATTGGATGGATGATCACGCTGCTGTTAATATGCGGTTCCGCCTCCGAGGAGCAGGCGGCGCTTCCCTGGTCCATGACGTGGGAGACCACGCCCGCGCAATATGTGCAGGCACTGGAAGCCAACATGGGGGAGGACTGCACGATTGCCGCGCTGAGGGACGGAAGCGTGCAGATCGACCTGACCGTCCCCTGCGGAGACTATAGCGTGAGCTGCCGGGCCGTCTTTGACGGGGGGAAAGGAGCGGGACCGGGTCGCATTCGTAACGATGGATGAGCTGGCGGGAGAGCCGCTGCGTCTTTCATGGGTGGCCATTGATGTTGCGGCAGGAAAAGATATGGATTTCGACGCTGCCATGGAGATGTATCAGGCGCTCTACGGCCGCTTTCTGCAGGAATACGGCGAGCAGACGATCAAACGGGTCTATCTGTCGGCTGTGCATAACGATCAGAGCATTTCCCACCGCTCGGAGCGCGGCCCCGACGGTCTGCCGGACTGGAACACGCTTCGGCGGGACTGGAGCCTGGATAGCAAGATTTCCAATGTGCTATGGTTGGTGGCGGGCGACGATCATGCGAGCTGCCGCCTGTATGCCACATCCGCTGGAGCAGGCACGGGAAGCACTTGGCTGTGGCGCGTCTCCTGTTTTTTTGCGCGTGAGCAGCAGGCGGCACCCTTTGAGCAATCCAGGACGGGCATCGGCGTCATGGAGGCTGCGTCCATTGGCCGCCAGGCGGCATTGGAAGACACCGGCATGACGGAGGCGGAGTTCATCGCCTATTACCGCGACCCGGATGTGTGGCTGTATAACGATACGGACTGCTATACCCTTTACATCTTTGCTCGAACAGTCGACACGTTCGATGGAGACAACTGCGTGTGTCAGATCAGCGTGGCCATGGACACGGGCGAGGTGCTCAGCCTGAAATGGACTGACGGACTTGGCTGAACCAAAACAAAGCCCCGGCAGCGCTTACGTGCTGCCGGGGTTTCCTTTGGTTTTTCTTATTTCTTTCCTGCGCGGGCCAGGATTGGCGCAAGAAATTGCCCCGTATAGCTTTCGGGCACCTTGGCTACCTTCTCCGGTGTGCCCTGGCACACGATGGTCCCGCCGCCGTCGCCCCCCTCAGGGCCAAGGTCGATCAGATAGTCGGCGGTTTTGACAACATCAAGGTTGTGCTCGATGACCAAAACGCTGTTGCCTGCATCCACCAGCCGCTGCAAAACATCAATCAGCTTTTGCACGTCGGCCATGTGAAGCCCCGTGGTGGGTTCATCCAGCAGGTAGAGGGTGCGGCCCGTAGCGCGGCGGCTCAATTCCGTCGCCAGCTTGATGCGCTGGGCCTCGCCGCCGGAGAGCTGGGTGCTGGGCTGGCCCAGCTTGATATAATCGAGGCCCACATCATAGAGGGTCTGGAGCTTTTTAACGATGGGCTCGTGGTTTTCAAAGAAGCCCAGCGCCTCCTCCACGGTCATCTCCAGCACTTCATGAATATTCTTGCCCTTGTAGCGCACGTCGAGGGTTTCGCGGTTATAACGCGCACCCTTACATACATCGCACGGTACATAGATGTCCGGCAGGAAGTGCATCTCGATTTTGAGCAGGCCGTCGCCTCCGCAGGCCTCGCAGCGGCCGCCCTTGACGTTGAAGCTGAAGCGGTTTTCCTTGTAACCGCGGGCCTTGGCATCGGGGGTCATGGCAAAGACGCGGCGCACCAGGTCGAACAGGCCGGTATAGGTTGCGGGGTTGGAGCGAGGCGTGCGGCCGATGGGGCTCTGATCAATGGCGATGATCTTATCCAGCTGCTCCACGCCCTCCATGCGGTCGAACTTTCCTGCACGCGTCTTGGCACGGTTGAGCACCTTTGCCAGATGCTTGTAGACGATTTCGTTGATCAGGCTGGACTTGCCCGACCCGCTTACACCTGTGACGCAGCAAAATACACCCAGGGGCAGCTTTACGTCGATGTTTTTCAGGTTGTTTTCCTTTGCACCCCGCACCGTGAGCCACCCTGATGGCTTGCGGCGCTTTTTCGGCACGGGAATGGACAACTTGCCGCTGAGATACTGACCCGTGAGGGAACGGGGGTTGGCCAGAATCTCGTCGATGGTGCCCTCTGCGGTGATCTCGCCGCCGTGGATACCTGCGCCGGGGCCCACGTCCACGATGTAGTCGGCGGCGTACATGGTGTCCTCGTCATGCTCTACAACGATCAGCGTGTTCCCCAGATCGCGCAGGCGCTTGAGCGTAGCCAGGAGCTTTGCGTTATCGCGCTGGTGCAGGCCGATGGAAGGCTCATCCAGGATATAAAGCACGCCCATCAGACTGGAGCCGATTTGCGTAGCCAGGCGGATGCGCTGGGCTTCGCCGCCGGAGAGAGTAGCAGCTGCACGCGATAGCGTTAGATAGGACAGTCCTACGCTGTCCAGAAAACCCAGGCGTGCGTCGATCTCGCGCAGAATCTGGGAGGCAATCATACTGTCCTTCTCGCTCAACTGCAGGTCCTTAAAAAAGGCGCGTGCCGCCGACACGCTCAGGTCACACAGATCGCTGATGTTCATGCCGCCCACTGTTACAGCCAGTACTTCGGGACGCAGACGGCGGCCGCCGCATGCGCGGCAACTGTCGGCCACCATGTACTCCTCGTATGCTGCCTTCATGGACTCGCTGGTGGTTTCGCGGTAACGGCGGTTGAGGGAGGTAATCACGCCCTCAAAAGTGGTCTGGTATTGACCCTTTCCATGAGCACTCTCGTATTCGATGGTGATTTTGTCGTTGGACCCGTAGAGCAGGATATCCAGAATTTTGGGAGGCAGGTCACGCACGGGCGTATCCAGGCTGAAACCGTACAGCTCGGCCAGCGCCCGGAAATAGCTGCTGGCCATACTGGTCTTATCCGTGGTGTTCCATCCCATGGCCTGCAGTGCGCCCTGACTGAGGCTCAGGTCCGGGTTGGGGATGACGGTTTCCGGAGAAATGCGCATCACCGTGCCCAGACCGCCGCATTCGGGGCAGGCTCCAAAGGGACTGTTGAAGCTGAACATGCGGGGCGAGAGCTCCTCGATGGATACGCCGCACTCCGGGCACGCGTAGTTCTGGGAGAACAGCAGCGTACCCTTGTCAAACAGATCCACCAGCACCAGACCGCCGCTTTCTGCGGCGGCGGTCTCCATGCTGTCAGCCAGGCGCTGACGGAACTCATCCGAAGGGCGCACGATCAGGCGGTCCACCACGATTTCAATGTCGTGCTTTTTCTTTTTGTCAAGAGTGGGCGTATCATCCAGCTCGTAGAGTTCACCGTCGATACGCACGCGTACAAAACCACGCTTTTGAGCGTCCTCCAGGAGCTTGGTATGCTCGCCCTTGCGTGCACGTACTACGGGCGCGAGCAACTGCAACCGCTGTCCCTCCGGATAGGCCATCACCTGATCAGCCATCTGATCGATGGTTTGCTGACGAATCTCGCGGCCACACTTGGGACAATGGGGCACGCCCACACGCGCATAGAGCAGGCGCAGATAGTCGTAGATCTCCGTTACGGTGCCCACGGTGGAGCGAGGATTGCGGGCCGTGGTTTTCTGATCGATGGAAATAGCGGGGGACAGGCCCTCGATGGAGTCGATGTCCGGCTTTTCCATCTGCCCCAGAAACATGCGCGCGTAGGAGGACAGGCTCTCTACATAACGGCGTTGCCCCTCGGCATAAATGGTATCAAAAGCCAGACTGGTCTTGCCGGACCCGCTGAGGCCCGTGAACACCACCAGCTTGTTACGTGGGATTTCCAGTGTGACATTTTTCAGATTGTGTTCGCGCGCTCCGCGAACGATGAGCTTGTCCTGCAAGGAATGAATCGTCCTCTCTGCCGTGATGGGCGGGCTGGGATCAACGCACCTCGATCAGCTCGTACTCCAGCGAGCCCATACCCAACTTGGCCGCGTGCTCCACGCCGGAACGCCAGTTGGTATAGGGGTGCGTATCATTGAAGATGTCGCCGGTGCGGTTGTTGCGGTCGGTCAGGAAGGTACCAGGAAGCGGCTCCATGCGGTTGCACGCATCCGCGCAAGCCACGTCCAGCGCCACGGGATCAAAGCTGGCAAACATGCCTACATCCGCGATGACGGGGGTGTCGTTCTCAGCATGGCAGTCGCAGTAGGGAGATACGTCCATCACCAGCGAGATATGGAAGTTGGGGCGGTCCTTGATGACGGCCCAGGCGTATTCGGCAATTTTGCAGTTGAGAACGTCGTTGGAGCTGTCCGGACCCTGAATGGCACCCCGGTCGCGGCATGCACCCACGCAGCGGCCGCAGCCCACGCACTTGTTGTGGTCGATGGTGGCGCGGCGCTGGCTCTTCTCCCCGCTGAAGCTGATGGCTCCATGCGCGCACTGACGGGCACAAAGACCGCAGCCAACGCACTTATTATGATCCACTACAGGCTTGCCGTCGCAGTGCATGGCGCGCTTGCCAGCTGTAGAGCCCAGGCCCATGCCCAGATTTTTCAGCGCGCCGCCGATGCCCGTGCCCTCATGGCACTTGAAATGGGTCAGGCTGATGATGGCGTCGGCGTCCATGGCGGCCCGGCCGATGAGCGCCTCCTTGCAGTATTCCCCGTCGATGGGGACGGCAACATGGTCATTGCCAAGCAATCCGTCGGCAATGATCACATGGCAGCCGGTCTGCATGGGGCTGAAGCCGTTTTCGAAGGCGGCAGTCAAATGATCCAGCGCATTGCGGCGCATGCCGGTATACAGGGTATTGCAGTCGGTCAGGAAGGGACGCGCACCCATGTCCTTGAGCGTGTCCACCACGACCTTGGCATAGTTGGGACGCAGAAAGGCCAGGTTGCCCGGCTCGCCAAAGTGAATCTTGATGGCGGTGAACTTGCCGTCCAGCGGCATGCTGGTCATTCCGGCTGCTTCAATAAGATGCCGCAACTTCTGAAGAATGTTTCGGTCTGGTTTTGCGCGGAAATTAGTAAAATAAACCTTGGATTTTTCCATGGATAGCCACCTCCAACAGAATGCGAAAACACGTTCGCTTTTGCATTGTAGCATAGTTTCCAGTTCGCCGCAAGATACCAATCAGCCTTTTCCCAGCACGGAAAAGTGGAATACATTGACACTTATGGGGCTGGATGGTATGCTTTTTCGATGCTAAGAGGTCGTAACAGAAGCGCACTGCCGGGACGAAAGAACTATGGAATCCGGTGCAACAAGCAGGGGTGGAAAGATGATGGAAAATACGGTGAGGCGCAGGAGCTGGACAGGGCGCATATGCTATGCTGTGCTTCTGCTGGCTCTGCTGGGGGCTGCTGCGGTTATTCTTTTTGCCAATTTGGAATCGGCCTGGGTAGAAATGTATGACGAACTGCGACATGCTGTAAATGCCTATGAAATGGTAGTCAACGAAGACTATCTGGTCAACACCTATTTTGGTGAGACAGATTACTTCAATCTTAAACCGCCGCTGAGCATGTGGGCGATAGCACTGAGCTATCGCCTTGTGGGGTTTACGCTGACGGCAGTGCGTCTGCCAAGTGCGATCGCTTCCTTTTTAATGCTTGTGGTGGGAACTGTGTGGTTGGGACGCCGTCAGGGTTTTATTGCGTCGCTGGTGTACGTGGGCGCAATGACGTCATTTGAGGTACTGATTGCCGGTCATTATGCCCGAAATGGGGATCCTGATGCACTTTATCAGTTGTTTTTCACGATCGCCATGCTGTGCATGCTCAACAGTGGGCGAAGCTTTCGCTGGTTTTACGGGAGCGCAGTGTGCTTCTCGCTGGCTTTCCTCACCAAGAGCTGGCTGCGCTGTGCATACCGGTCATATGTCTGTTATTTCTGGTATGCGAGAGGCGCATTCGGGAACTGACCTGGAAGCGTGTGGGCCTGTTGTTCGCCGTGGCGGTTCTTCCGGTGCTGCCATGGGCTGTGGCACGCTATCTGTACGATGGGTGGGCTTTTCTGGCCTCCGGGATCACGGTAGATGTGGCGCAACGGATGGCCTCAGCCAGCGATGCCGGACCACTGATGTACTTTGAATATTTGCTGTCTGATCCCGCTTTTGTGATCGCCCTTGCGCTGTGTTTGGCAGCGGCGCTTGGCCTTGTCCTCTCACGGACGAACCTGTCTCCGGGGGCTCGTTCGGCTACAATCGGCTGTCTGCTTTGGCTCCTGGTGCCACCGGTGCTGTTTTCCTTTTCTGGCTTTAAAAAATACTGGTATGTCTTTTCGAGCTACACAGCGCTGGCTGTACTGCTGGGGGTGCTGCTGGCGTCGCTGATGGCTGACGGCCACCGGAGCAGCATCCGTAGGACGGGCATGGCCCTGCTGGTGTTCGCGGCTGTCCTGTGTACCGCAGGGATCTGGCGGAATATCGAAACCGTCACCACGGCGACCAATACTCATCACTATCAGGCAGCGATAATGGAACTACTGGACCGCGAAGGGTATGTGGGCGCACATATGTATATCCAGTACAATGAGAATAATGCGGACGGAAGTCCGCTTACGGACTGGGCTGATGAGGATCGGTTCATGGCGGAACTCTACGGCGATGTAATATGCCTGCCGGGTGGCAAGGAAGCCTTTGAAGAGGACGAGGAATATGCACTGATCATGGTTGGCAACCTTGAACAGCTGGATGTGCGGGATGAACTGGCCGGTTTTTATATTCCGCTATTAGAAAACCGTTATGTGTGCATCTTTTCTAAGGCAATACCGCATAAAAAAAGCAAAACGCAGGCCAATATGATATAATGGACGTATGGATAAGCAGATGACGATTTCCGCATTCAGCGATGAGCTGGCGCAGGTGCGGACGAAGAAAAAAGA